>NZ_JBSFCK010000003.1:157180-604289 GCF_053593435.1 Streptomyces sp. NPDC002306 | reverse complement strand
CCTGCGGCCTGCGGCCTGCGGCCTGCGGCCTGCGGCCTGCGGCCTGCGGCCTGCGGCCTGCGGCCTGCGGCCTGCGGCCTGCGGCCTGCGGCCCGTTGCTCCGTCGCCCGGCTGCGACCTGCGGTTCTCTTGAATGTCAGCGGTGGCGGGTAGCTTTTCTGGCATGGGGAAGCACGAAGCTGCGCACATTGTCTGGGACTGGAACGGGACGCTGTTCCACGACAACGAGGCGATCATCGGGGCCACGAACGCCGCGTTCGTCGAGCTGGGCCTCGCACCGATCACGCTGGAGCGGTACCGGTCGCTGTACTGCGTGCCGGTGCCGAAGTTCTACGAGCGGCTGATAGGGCGGCTGCCGACGGACACCGAGTGGGAGGTCATGGACGAGATCTTCCATCGGTACTACAGCGAACACCGGTCGGCCTGCAGTCTCACCGAAGGGGCGGTCGAACTGCTCGCGGGCTGGCGGTCGGCAGGGCAGAGCCAGTCGATCCTGAGCATGTACGGGCACGACGAACTGGTCCCGCTGGTGCGGGGATTCGGGATCGAGCCGCACTTCGTACGGGTCGACGGGCGGGTGGGGCCGTCCGGAGGCAGCAAGGCCGAGCACATGGTGCGTCACCTCGGTGTGCTCGCCGGGGTGGATCCCGCCCGTACGGTGGTGATCGGGGACGCGGCCGACGACGCGGTGGCCGCGCTGCACGCGGGGGCGCGGGCGGTGCTGTACACCGGGGGGTCGCACAGCCGGGCCAGCCTGGAAGCGGTGGGCGTGCCGGTCGTGGACACGCTGGCGGAGGCCGTCGAGGAGGCCCAGCGGCTGGCCGCGTGAGGGTGTCCGCGCGGGGCGCGACGTCCCGGGGGCGTCGCGCCGCACCGGGGTCCGGGGGACGGTGACGGAGTGGGTCAGCTGACCGGTGCCTTCGCGCGCAGCACCTTCAGGAACTCGCGCATCCAGGCCGAGTGGTCCGGCCAGGCGCGGGAGGAGACCAGGGTGCCGTCGACGACGGCCTCGCTGTCCTGGAAGGTGGCGCCGGCGGCCTGCATGTCCAGTTCGAGCGCGGGGTAGGCGGTGACGCGCCGGCCGCGGAGGCCGTCGACCGCCGCGGTGAGCAGCGGGCCGTGGCAGATCTGGGCGACCGGCTTGTCCGTGTCGAAGAACGACTTGAGGATCTTGCGGAGCTCGGGGTCGTTGCGCAGGTACTCGGGGGCGCGGCCGCCGGGGATGACGACGGCGGCGTACTGGCCGGGGTCCACCTCGGAGAAGGCGAGGTCGGCGGGCCAGGTGTAGCCGGGCTTCTCGGTGTACGTGTCGAAACCGGGTTCGAAGTCGTGGACGACGAACTGGAGCTTCTTGCGGGTGGGGGCCGCGATGTCGACGTCGTAGCCTTCTTCGAGGAGGCGCTGGTAGGGGTAGAGGACCTCCAGGGACTCTGCTGCGTCGCCGGTGAGGATGAGGATTTTCGCTGGCATGTCGGGCGGCTCCCCTCGGGCGTGGACTGTCATGGGCAACGTGCCGCGTGCGGGCGGGGTTGCCAAGAGGCGCGGTCGCTTTCAGCGTGCGCGCAGGTGCGGCCGGCGTCGACTTTTCCGCGCCGTCGCCCACCGCGCGGCACCCATTGCACGACATGTCCTCCGCCGCCCCTGTGCAGACTGTCAAAGTTCGCCCCCCTGTTTTGTACACATACGGCTCATGACGGGTCCCCCGTCGGGGGCGATAGCCTTAGTGGCGTGATCAGCGCGATAGCTCGCGGAGGCACTGTTGCCTCTGCCCTGCGCCCGGGCCGCACGGAGTACCTCCGTGACCGGGCGGCGGTCGCTGGTTCTCGCGGGCGGGACGGGGCCTCCAGGGCTCCCAGGACGCCGTACATCTCCCGGGCGAAGACGCGACAGAGAGCAGCGTCACACCCCGTGGACGTGTCGAACATGGCTGATAAACCCCCGCTCATCTCACCTTGCGGCATAGCGTCGGAGCAGACCGGAGACCCCGCGTCGCGGCGTTACGTCGGAAGGCACGAGACCGTACTTCCTTCTACGTCACGCAACGGCGCGCGACAGGAGCCAGAGGACAATGCAGACCAAGCTGGACGAAGCCAAGGCCGAGCTGCTCGGAAGGGCCGCTCGGGTCGCTGAGAACAGCCCGGTCGGGGGGCACCTACCGACTGGGACGACGAGTGAAGGGGCCCCGGACCGGGACTCCGTACTCGCGTTCCTCCAGCGTTACTACCGGCACACCGCTCCGGAGGACCTCTCCGACCGTGACCCGGTCGACGTCTTCGGAGCCGCCTTCTCCCACTACCGGCTGGCGGAGAACCGTCCGCAGGGCACGGCCAACGTCCGGGTGCACACCCCGACGGTCGAGGAGAACGGCTGGACGTGCAGCCACTCCGTCGTCGAGGTCGTCACCGACGACATGCCCTTCCTCGTGGACTCGGTGACCAACGAACTGACCCGGCAGGGGCGCGGCATCCACGCCGTCATCCACCCGCAGGTCGTCGTCCGCCGCGATGTCACCGGCAAGCTCGTCGAGGTGCTCACCGAGCCGCCCGCCGGTGAGCTGCCGCACGACGTGCACGTCGAGTCCTGGATCCACGTCGAGATCGACCGTGAGACGGACCGCGCCGACCTGAAGCAGATCACCGCAGACCTGCTGCGGGTGCTCTCCGACGCCCGCGAGGCCGTCGAGGACTGGGAGAAGATGCGGGACACGGCCATCCGCGTCGCCGACGGTCTCCCGGAGGAGCCCGTGCCCGGTGATCTGGCCCGGCCCGAGGTCGAGGAGGCCCGCGAGCTGCTGCGCTGGCTGGCCGCTGACCACTTCACCTTCCTCGGCTACCGCGAGTACCGGCTGGGCGGGGACGACTCCCTCGCCGCCGTCCCGGGAACGGGCCTCGGCATCCTGCGCTCCGACCCGCAGCACTCCGGGGACGAGAGCCACCCCGTGAGCCCCTCCTTCGAGCGGCTGCCCGCCGACGCCCGCGCCAAGGCCCGCGAGCACAAGCTCCTCGTGCTGACCAAGGCCAACAGCCGGTCCACCGTGCACCGGCCGTCGTACCTCGACTACGTGGGCGTGAAGCGGTTCGACGCGGACGGCAACGTCGTCGGTGAGCGACGGTTCCTGGGGCTGTTCTCCTCCGCCGCCTACACCGAGTCCGTGCAGCGCGTGCCGGTCATCCGGCGCAAGGTCGACGAGGTCCTGCGGCGGGCGGGCTTCTCGCCCAACAGCCACGACGGGCGCGACCTGCTCCAGATCCTGGAGACCTACCCGCGCGACGAGCTCTTCCAGACCCCGGTCGACGAGCTCCAGTCCATCGTCACGTCGGTGCTGTACCTCCAGGAGCGGCGCCGGCTGCGGCTGTACCTGCGCCAGGACGAGTACGGCCGCTACTACTCCGCTCTCGTCTACCTGCCCCGCGACCGCTACACCACCGGTGTCCGGCTGCGGATCATCGACATCCTCAAGGAGGAGCTCGGCGGTATCAGCGTCGACTTCACCGCCTGGAACACCGAGTCGATCCTGTCCCGGCTGCACTTCGTCGTGCGGGTCCCGCAGGGCACCGAGCTGCCGCAGCTCAGCGACACCGACAAGGACCGCATCGAGGCCCGTCTGGTGGAGGCCGCGCGGTCCTGGGCCGACGCGTTCGGCGAGGCGCTGAACGCCGAGTGCGGCGAGGAGCGCGCCGCCGAGCTGCTGCGCCGCTACAGCGGTGCCTTCCCCGAGGGCTACAAGGCCGACCACACCCCGCGGGCCGCGGTCGCCGACCTCGTCCACCTCGAACGTCTCACCGAGGAAGCGGGCAACGACTTCGCGCTCAGTCTGTACGAGCCGGTGGGCGCCGCCCCCGACGAGCGCCGCTTCAAGATCTACCGCAAGGGCGCCGCCATCTCCCTGTCCGCCGTGCTGCCGGTCCTCAACCGGCTCGGCGTCGAGGTGATCGACGAGCGGCCGTACGAGCTGCGCTGCTCGGACCGCGCCCTCGCCTGGATCTACGACTTCGGCCTGCGGATCCCCAAGTCGCTGGGCGGCGGCAACGGCGACTACCTCGGTGACGACGGCCGTGAGCGCTTCCAGGAGGCGTTCGAGGCCACCTGGACCGGCAAGGCGGAGAACGACGGCTTCAACGCCCTCGTGCTCAGCGCCGGGCTGACCTGGCGGCAGGCGACGGTGCTGCGGGCGTACGCGAAGTACCTGCGGCAGGCCGGTTCGACCTTCAGCCAGGACTACATGGAGGACACCCTCCGTAACAACGTCCACACCACTCGCCTGCTCGTCTCCCTGTTCGAGGCGCGGATGTCGCCCGAGCGGCAGCGGGCCGGTCTGGAGATCGTCGACGCGCTCCTGGAGGAGCTCGACGCAGCGCTCGACCAGGTCGCGTCGCTCGACGAGGACCGGATCCTGCGGTCCTTCCTCACCGTGATCAAGGCGACCCTGCGCACGAACTTCTTCCAGCTGACCGCGTCCGGCAAGCCGCACGACTACGTCTCCATGAAGTTCGACCCGCAGGCGATCCCCGACCTGCCGGCACCGCGCCCGGCGTTCGAGATCTGGGTCCACTCGCCGCGGGTGGAGGGTGTGCACCTGCGCTTCGGCAAGGTCGCGCGCGGCGGTCTGCGCTGGTCCGACCGGCGGGAGGACTTCCGCACCGAGATCCTGGGCCTGGTCAAGGCGCAGATGGTGAAGAACACCGTCATCGTGCCCGTCGGCGCCAAGGGCGGCTTCGTCGCCAAGCAGCTGCCGGACCCGGCCGTGGACCGGGACGCGTGGCTGGCCGAGGGCATCGCCAGCTACCGGACCTTCATCTCGGCGCTGCTGGACATCACCGACAACATGGTGGCCGGCGAGGTCGTGCCCCCGGCGGACGTCGTGCGGCACGACGAGGACGACACCTATCTGGTGGTCGCGGCCGACAAGGGCACGGCGACGTTCTCGGACATCGCCAACGACGTCGCGCAGTCGTACGACTTCTGGCTCGGCGACGCCTTCGCCTCCGGCGGCTCGGCCGGCTACGACCACAAGGCCATGGGCATCACCGCCCGCGGCGCCTGGGAGTCCGTGAAGCGGCACTTCCGGGAGCTGGGCGTGAACACCCAGGTCGAGGACTTCACGGTCGTCGGCATCGGTGACATGTCCGGTGACGTGTTCGGCAACGGCATGCTGCTGAGCGAGCACATCCGGGTGGTCGCCGCCTTCGACCACCGGCACATCTTCATCGACCCGAACCCGGACGCGGCCACCTCCTACGCCGAGCGCCGCCGTCTGTTCGAACTGCCGCGCAGCTCCTGGGCCGACTACGACAGCGGGCTCATCTCCGCCGGTGGCGGCGTCTTCCCGCGTACGGCGAAGTCCATTCCGGTCAACAGCCACATTCGCGAGGCCCTCGGCATCGAGGCCAAGGTCGCCAAGCTGACCCCCGCCGACCTGATGAAGGCGATCCTCCAGGCCCCGGTGGACCTGCTGTGGAACGGCGGCATCGGCACGTACGTCAAGGCGTCCACCGAGAGCCAGGCCGACGTCGGCGACAAGGGCAACGACGCCATCCGCGTCGACGGCCGCGACCTGCGCGTCAAGGTGGTCGGCGAGGGCGGCAACCTGGGCCTGACCCAGCTGGGCCGGATCGAGTTCGCGCTCCAGGGCGGCCGGATCAACACCGACGCCATCGACAACAGCGCCGGCGTGGACACCTCCGACCACGAGGTGAACATCAAGATCCTGCTCAACGGTCTGGTCGCCGAGGGCGACATGACCGTCAAGCAACGCAACAAGCTGCTCGCCGACATGACCGACGAGGTCGGCGCCCTGGTCCTGCGCAACAACTACGCGCAGAACACGGCGATCGCCAACGCCCTGGCCCAGTCCAAGGACATGCTCCACGCGCAGCAGCGCTTCATCCGCCACCTGGTGCGCGAGGGCCACCTCGACCGGGCCCTGGAGTTTCTGCCCACCGACCGCCAGATCCGGGAGCGTCTGGGCTCCGGCCAGGGGCTGACCAGCCCGGAGACGGCCGTCCTGATGGCGTACACGAAGATCACGGTCGCCGAGGAGCTGCTGCACACCTCGCTGCCCGACGACCCGTACCTGCGCAGCCTGCTGCACGCGTACTTCCCGACGGCGCTGCGCCAGCAGTTCGGCGAGTATGTCGACAAGCACCCGCTGCGCCGGGAGATCACCACGACCGTCCTGGTCAACGACACGGTCAACACGGGCGGTACGACCTATCTGCACCGGCTGCGCGAGGAGACCGGCGCGTCGCTGGAGGAGATCGTGCGCGCGCAGACCGCGGCCCGCGCGATCTTCAGCTCGGCCTCGGTGTGGGACGCGGTCGAGGCGCTGGACAACAGCGTCGACGCCGACGTCCAGACCCGGATCCGGCTGCACTCGCGCCGGCTGGTCGAGCGTGGCACGCGCTGGCTGCTCAACAACCGGCCGCAGCCGCTGCAACTCGCCGAGACGGTCGACTTCTTCGCCGAGCGTGTCGAGCAGGTCTGGCAGCAGCTGCCGAAGCTGCTGCGCGGTGCGGACCTGGAGTGGTACCAGCACATCTACGAGGAGCTGACGGGCGCGGGCGTCCCGGACGAACTGGCCACGCGGGTGGCCGGGTTCTCCTCCGCCTTCCCGACGCTCGACGTGGTCTCGGTGGCCGACCGCATGGGCAAGGAGCCGCTGGACGTCGCCGACGTGTACTACGACCTCGCCGACCGTCTGCGGATCACCCAGCTCATGGACCGCATCATCGAGCTGCCGCGTGCCGACCGCTGGCAGTCCATGGCCCGCGCCTCCATCCGCGAGGACCTCTACGCGGCTCACGCGGCCCTGACCGCGGACGTCCTCGCCGCGGGCAACGGCACGTCGACCCCCGAGCAGCGCTTCAAGGCCTGGGAGGAGAAGAACGCGCCGATCCTGGGCCGGGCGCGCACGACGCTGGAGGAGATCCAGGGGTCGGACACGTTCGACCTGGCCAACCTGTCGGTGGCGATGCGGACGATGCGGACGCTGCTGCGGGCGCATTCGTAAGCCGCATCCGTAGGACGTAGTCACATCGGTCGACGAGGGGCGCCCCGAACCATAGTGGTTCGGGGCGCCCCTCGTCGTGCAGAGGGTTGTGCGAAGAATTACCTTTTACGGTTAATCGGGATGATTCGGTTAAAGTGTCGCGCGTGACTGTGAATCTGTCCGACGGGCGGGTGGCGGCGCTCGTCGTCCCCGCCCTGCCGGCGAGGAGTGTCGTCTTCGAGGTCGCGAGGTTCGCGGTCGTCGGCGGTAGCGGTGTGCTGGTCAACTTCGTGGTGTTCAACTTGCTGCTGAGCGGCCTGGGGCAGCCGGCGACGGCGGCGACGGTGCTGGCCGGCGTCCTGGCCATGAGCGCCAACTACCTCGGCTTCCGCTACTTCGCCTACCGGGACCGCGCGTCCCGGACCCGGCGGCAGATCGCGCTGTTCTTCGTCCTCAGCGGCCTCGGCGTCGGCCTGGAGAGCGGTCTGTTCTACGCCGGCTGTCACGGCCTCGGGCTGAACGGCCCGCTCGACTCCAACATCGTCAAGGCCGTCTCGCTGGTCCTGGCCTCCGCGTTCCGTTTCCTCGTCTACCGCGCCTGGGTGTTCCAGCGGGATGCGCGGCACGCCGCATAGGGCGACGGCCGCCGTCGTCCCGGCGGCCGCCGCGCTCGTGCTGGTCCTCATGCTGCTGGTGATCGTCCGTCTGCCGTGGGCGGGCGATCTCGGCATGCACGCGGCGACCGTCGAACGGCTGCGCCACAACCTGGTCGACCCGGGCAACCCCCTGGTCGACGCGGACACGCCGAGCCCGTACTACTCCCCGTGGATGCTGCTGCTGGGGGGCGTCGCGCGGGTGACGGGACTGTCGGTCTTCGTCGTCCTGCGCCTCGCGGCGGTCGTCGGGCTCGCGCTGCTCGCCACCGGGATCCGGCGGTACGTACGGACGCTGAGCCGGCATCCCATGGCGCCGGCGCTGGTACTGCTGTGCCTGCTGTTTCTGTGGGGCACGACGCTGTTCGAGTGGAGCGGGTTCCTCGGTCTCAACTCGCTCGCGCTGACCGTGTCGTATCCGAGCGTGTTCGCGCTGGGGCTCGCCTTCCACTTCTGGGCGTGGCTGGCGCGGGCGGTGCGGGAACCCGGCGGGTGGGGGGACTTCCTCGGGCTCGGGGTGCTGTGGGCGGTGATCCTGCTCTGCCACCAGTTCTCGGGCGTCGTCGCCTCGCTGGGCGCGCTCGCCACGGTGCTCGCGGCACGGCCCGCGCGTGCGGTGTGGACGCGGCTCGCGGCCGGGCTCGCGCTCGGGGTGGTGGTGCTGTGGCTGTGGCCGTACTACGACTTCTTCGCGCTCTTCGGGGCGGGGGCCGACCTGGAGGCACTGCACCGGCAGCTGTACCGGGACCCGTTCGGGCGGTTCGGGCTGGTGCTGGTGGGGGTGGCGGCGCTGGGGGCGCGGTGGCGGCGGGACCGGTGGGATCCGCTGGTGCTGTTCTTCGCGCTGGGGGTCGTGGTCTGCGCGGGCGGCTGGCTGAGCGGGCACTACTCGTGGGGGCGGGCGCTGCCCGCCGTACTGATCCCGGCGCAGGCCGCCGCCGCGCTGGAGGTGGTCGCGGCCGGGCGGCGCGGTGCGCGGGTGGCGTGGGCGTGTGTGCTCGGGACGGCGCTGGTGGTGGGGGCGTGGACCCAGGCGGGGACGCTCGGGTACGTGTTCGGACGGGGGCGGCTGCCGGAGGCGGTCGCGGCGAAGTACCGGGACCCCTGGGTGGGCTACAAGTGGATCACTCCGTGGGTGAGGTACGGCGATGTGGTGCTGGCGCGGACGGCCGCGGCGCGGCAGATCCCGGCGTACGGGCCGTACACCGTGGCCCCCGGCTACCCCGATTTCTTCCTTCCCGACGAGGACCGGCGGGCGGCCGCGGTGCGCAGCTACTTCGCGCCGGGGACCGCGCGGGGGGTGCGGCGCGACATCGAGACGACGTACGGCGTGCGGTGGGTGGTGAGCCGGGGGACGCTGCGGGACGCCGGAGGGCTGCGGCTGGTGGCCCGGGGACCGGGCGGTCAGCTGCTGTACGCCGTCGTGCGATGAGAGGCGCCCTCCCGCGGCTATTTGAGCGCGCTGCGGACCAGCCGGACCGCTCGGCGCACCTTCGGCCGGGCCACCCGGCGCGCCAGCGGTCGTACGACCCTCGCCGTCACGCCCACCGGGCGCCAGCGGATCTGGAGGCGGCCCGGACCGCGGCCCTCCGGTTCCACCGTCACCTCGTGGGGTGACAGGCCGGAGCGGTAGCCGACGTGAGCGGCGACGGCGGGGAAGTCGAGCGGGGCCAGCAGGAGGGCGGTGTGCGGCAGGCCCTGCTGTTCGAGGCGGAGCAGCGGGTGGCGTACGCCCTCGAAGCCCCGTAGCGGCAGCGGGGCCGCCGCGAGGTCGAGGCGGACCTGCCCCTCGAAGACGCCGGGGCGGACCGGGAGCAGGCGGAAGGGCACCGTGAGGCGCTCGCCGGGCGCGATGAGGAGGCAGGCGCGCTGCGGGCCGACCGCCAGCCGCAGCCCCGGGTCGTAGGTGCGTACGGTCAGGCCGAGCGAGGCGCCAGGACCCGGTGTCAGCTCGGTGATCTCGTGGCGGAACTGCGCGCTCGGGAAGGGCCGCGTGTCCAGCTCCAGGTCCGAGACCTCCAGTTCGCGGCGGGCGTCCGCGGAGTCCGGGACCGACTCGCCCCAGTAGGTACGGCCCTGGGCGTCCGCCGTCACCGTCCTCGGGGCCACCCCGTGGCCCAGGCCCCGTGCGGCGAGCCGGGCCCGCTTCACCCGGCCCTCGCGGATCAGCTGGAGGACCACGCGCTCCGCGCGCGGCAGCCGGGCGTACGCGCCCGGTGCCAGCGTCGCCAGGTACGGGTTCACGATCTCCGCGAACGCGCTCAGCCATTCCTCGTCGCGGTAGGGCAGGTCACCGGCGTACATGCGGAAGTCGTGCTTGAGGAACTTGTAGTCCTTGTCCTCCCGCAGCGACTCGTGCCCGCTCTCGGCCAGGAAGGCGTCGATCAGCCGCTGCACGTGGACGCGGTCGGCGACGTTGCCGAGCTTGTGCCGCTGATTGGAGATCGACCGGGACTCCGAGTCCGCGTACGGCTCGATGTACCAGCGGTAGACCGGCTCGGGGATGACGGTGAACTCCTTGGCCAGGCAGTACGCCATGGCCGTGAACAGCTGGTCCTCGTAGTGGATGCCCTCGGGGAAGCGCAGCCCGTGCCGGTCGAGGAACGCCCGCGCGTACATCTTGCTCGTCGACAGGTGTTCGAACAGCAGCCGGGGATCGGCCTCGATGCCCTCCACCGTGCGGCGCTCGGCGACCAGATGCGGCATCCAGGTGGAGCGGCGCCCGGTGTCCGCGCGCACCCGCTGCACCGCGCCCATCGCGAAGTCGACCTCACGCTCGCGGTGGGCGGCCAGCAACAACTCGACCGCGTCGGCGGGGAGTTCGTCGTCGCTGTCCAGGAACATCAGGTACGGCGCCCGGGCGATCTCCAGCGCGCGGTTGCGCGGGGCGCTGCACCCGCCGCTGTTCTCCGGCAGCCGCAGATGCAGGACGCGCGGGTCCTCGGCCGCCAGCCGCCGGGCCACTTCCGGGGTGTCGTCGGTCGAGTGGTCGTCGCTGATGATGATCTCGATGTCGGCGTGCGTCTGGCGGCGCACCGAGGCGACCGCGCGCGGCAGACGTTCGGCGTCGTTGTAGACGATCACCGTGACCGTGACGTCGGGGGCGGCCTCACGGGTGGCGGCCTCGGGCGTACTCATCGGGCGCTCGCCTCCTCGGGGGTCGGGGCCGGGGTCCGTTCGTCGACGGGGACCGGCCGGGGCAGCGACTTCTCGTTCTCGCCGAGGAAGACCCGGCGTACGACCCGCTCGGCGGCGCGTCCGTCGTCGTACTCGCAGAACCGGCGTCGGAACGCGGCCCGCGCCTTCGCCGCGCCCTCGTCGCGCCAGGCGCCCGAGGCGAAGATCTCGGCCAGTTCCTCCTGGGTGCGGGCCACCGGGCCCGGCGCCTCGGCCATCAGGTCGAAGTAGACGCCCCGGGTCGTCGCGTACGTCTCCCAGTCGTCGGCGTAGACCACGATCGGGCGGTCGAGGTTGGCGTAGTCGAACATGATGGACGAGTAGTCCGTGACCAGCGCGTCGGCGGCGAGGGCGAGCTCCTCGACCGGGTCCCAGGCGGAGACGTCGATGAGCCTGCCCGTGCGGCGCAGGCCCGCCAGGGGGGACGCCGAACCGCCGTAGAAGTAGTGGCCGCGGACGAGCAGGACGGTGTTCTCGCCCAGGCGGTCGGCGAGGGCGGCGAGGTCCAGGCGCGGGGTCCAGCCGGCCTCGTAGTCGCGGTGGGTGGGGGCGTAGAGGACGGCCCGCCGGCCGGGGGCGATGCCCAGGCGTTCACGGACGGCGAGGACGTCGGCCGCGGTGGCGGTGTAGTAGACGTCGTTGCGCGGATAGCCGTGGTCCAGGGAGACGAAGCGGGACGGGTAGGCGCGCTCCCACATCCGGGTGGAGTGGCTGTTGGCGGAGACGCTGTAGTCCCACTTGTCGACGCGGGCCAGCAGCGCGGCGAAGTTCATGCCCTTGGCGGCGGCCGGGAAGCGCATCTGGTCCAGGCCCATGCGCTTGAGGGGGGTGCCGTGGTGGGTCTGGAGATGGATCGCGTCCGGGCGCTTGACCACCGCGTCGGCGAAGTTGACGTTGTTGACCAGGTACTTGGCCGTCGCCACGACCTCCCAGTACCGGCGGGTGCCGGGGACGACGTGGTCCGTGCCGGGCGGCAGGAGCGCCACGTGGTCCGCCGAGACCACCCACACCGGGTGGACGCGCGGGGCGAGCTCGGCGAGCTTGGCGGCGATCGCGGCCGGGTTGCAGGAGACCCCGCGGTTCCAGTAGGCGGAGAAGACGGCCAGCTCGGGGTCGACCGGGCGGCCCAGCGCCCTGCGGTACTGGTGGTCGCGGAGCTTCGCCGCGAACCTGCGCCTGCGGGTCCGCACCGCCGTCCTGGCCGTGCGGCGGGTCCGGTTGGCGGCCTGGAAGGCGCGGTACCTGGTGTAGGCGCCCTCTTCGAGCAGGGTGCGGCGGACGCCTTCGAGGCCGGCCGGGCGGCGGTGGTTCTCCGGGCGGCGGCGGACCGCCGCGAGCGACGCCCGGCGGAAGAACTCCCGCGCCACCGCGTCCGGCATCGCCGAGCGGGCGAACGTGCGCAGGCAGTCCTGGACCATCGTCTCGTACAGCACGGCGTGGGGGCCGGGGCGGGCCCGCGTGGTGCGGGCCAGGAGTGTCTCGTAGCGGTCGATCAGGCTGTAGCGGTCCTCCGGGGTGATCCGCGGGAGGCTCTCCGGGCGCACCTGGCGGTGCTCGTAGGCGACGTGCGCGAGACAGGCGACGCGTTCGGCGTGCAGGAGGGTGGCGTACGCGGCGAACGGCTCGTCGGCCGTGCCGAGGTCCTCCTCGTGCGCCCGCCAGAAGGCGGTGCGGATCGCGCGGTTGCCGAGGAGCGGGGTCAGACGCAGGAGGTGCGGGGCGTCGTCCAGGGTGACGGCGGTCCGGCCCGCGCGGGCCAGCAGGCGGCCGTCGGGCGAGGGCTTCCCGCTGGTCCGCCAGGTGGAGCGGACGTGGTCGAAGAGCAGGACGTCCACCGTCTCCGGCAACTCGGCCAGTTCGGCGGCGCGCTCGGCGACGGTGTGCGGGGCGTCGGCCGGCAGTCCGTCCCCGGCGCGGACGAAGTGCAGCCAGCGGCCGGACGCCCGCGCGGCTCCGGCGGCCCGGGCCTCGGCGTCCCGCGTACCGGCGGGCAGGGGCAGCACCGTGAGCTCGGACGCGTGCCCTTCGGCGGTCTCACGGGCCCAGTCGCCGACCGCGGCGACGATCACCTCGACGGACGGGAGCGGGTGGGCGGCCAGGCCGTCGAGGAGGGCGGACAGGTTCCCCTGGGTGTTGGGTCCGTGGACGATGACGCTGAGCTCGGGCATCGCGGTGGACTCCTTCGCGTGGTGACGTCGCGTGGTGACGTCTCGTCGTCGTCCGCCTTGTCGTCGGCTGGGCGCACCCTTCTGGTCATAGTGGCACTGATCGGATAAAAGGGGTCGGTGTGGTTGGGCCGGTGGTGTGGGGGAGGGGCGGGGCCCGGTGAGCCGGGGCCGGGCCCCCGCCGGGTGCGGCTCAGGACTTGTCGGGGCCGGGCCCCGCGCCGGGTGAGGCTCAGGACTTCCGGGTGGCGCTCAGGGCTGCTTGCCGGGTGGCGCTCAGGACGGGAGGGCGGCCTTGTCCCGCTGCGGGTTCGGGCGGGTCTCCCGCAACGGCCGGGGCGCCTCGCCCTTGCCGCCGGTGAAGGCGTCGTACGCGTTCATGACCTCGTCCGTCGGACCGTCCATGAGCAGCTCGCCGCGTTCCAGCCACAGGACGCGGTCGCAGGTGTCGCGGATCGACTTGCTGCTGTGGGTGACGAGGAAGACCGTGCCCGCCTTCTGGCGCAGCTCGCGGATGCGTTCCTCGGAGCGCCGCTGGAAGGTGCGGTCGCCCGTGGCCAGCGCCTCGTCGATGAGCAGGACGTCGTGGTCCTTGGCGGCGGCGATGGAGAAGCGCAACCGGGCGGACATGCCGGAGGAGTACGTCCGCATCGGCAGCGTGATGAAGTCGCCCTTGTCGTTGATGCCGGAGAAGTCGACGATCTGCTGGTAGCGCTCCTTGACCTGTTCCCTGGACATGCCCATGGCCAGGCCGCCGAGGTAGACGTTGCGCTCGCCGGTCAGGTCGCCCATCAGGGCCGCGTTGACGCCGAGGAGGGAGGGCTGGCCGTCGGTGTAGATCTTGCCGCGCTCCACCGGGAGCAGGCCCGCGACCGCCTTGAGCAGCGTGGACTTGCCGGAGCCGTTGGTGCCGATCAGGCCGATCGCCTCGCCCCTGTAGGCGGTGAACGACACCTCCTTCACCGCGTGCACCTTGCGGACGCCCGCCGCCTTCTCGGTCTTGCCGCGGCGCACGATGCGGTTGAGGGCGGCGGTCGCGGAGCCGCGGCCGGCTCCGGTGCCGTTGACCCGGTAGACGATGTCGACGTGGTCGGCGACGACGGTGGGGATGCGCTCGTGCGTCGAGCTCTGGTTCTCAGCCACGGCCGTACGTCTCCTCAGCCTTCCAGAAGTAGATGAAGCCGCCGACCCCGGCGAGCAGCGCCCAGCCGGTCGCGACCAACCACACGTGCGGCGGCAGCTGGCTCGCGTGGAAGCTGTCGATCAGCGCGAAGCGCATCAGGTCGATGTAGACGGCCGCCGGATTGCACTGGAGTGCCGTCATCGCCCAGTGGGGCAGATCGTCGTGGCTGAGCACCTTGTCGATGCTCCACATCACGCCGGAGACGTACATCCAGGTGCGCAGAACGAACGGCATCAGCTGGGCGATGTCCGGCGTCTCCGCGCCCAGGCGGGCCATGACCATCGAGACACCGGTGTTGAACGTGAACTGCAGCACCAGGGCGGGCAGCACCAGCAGCCAGGACACGGTGACGGGCACACCGAAGCAGAGCAGGATGACGATCAGCGCGATCATCGAGAACAGCAGCTGCTGGAGCTGCTGGAGGCAGAAGGAGATCGGCAGCGCGGCCCGCGGGAAGTGCAGGGCCCGCACGAGGCCGATGTTGCCGGAGATCGCCCGGGTGCCCGCCATGATCGAGCTCTGGGTGAACGTCCAGACGAACACGCCCGTGACCAGGAACGGCACGAAGTCCGGTACGCCATGGGAGGTGCCCAGCAGCATGCCGAAGATGAAGTAGTAGACCGCCGCGTTCAGCAGGGGGTTCATCACCTGCCAGAGCTGGCCCAGCTTCGCCTGGCTGTACTGGGCGGTGAGCTTGGCGGTGGCGAAGGCGGTGATGAAGTGGCGGCGCGCCCACAGCTGGCGGATGTACGCGGGCAGTGAGGGGCGGGCACCGCTGACCGCGAGGCCGTGGCGGGCGGCCAGGGTCGCGAGGTCGTCTTCGGCCGGGGCCGGGGTGGAGGGCGGTGTGTGGAGGACCTGGCTCACATCCGCTGCTTTCGTTCGGGGGGAGGGGTGCGTGCGTCCGGCGGTGGGGCCGGGCCCGTCGCCCGGGATTTTCTTACGTTTTTCTTTACGTTTTCTCACGTCGGGACGGGACCGTATCGTCGCAACGCGAGCGTAGGCCGAGGTGGCGTCGGAACGCAACCGTTTCGTCGTGACGGACTTCGCGGGGACGAGACCGTATCGACGCAAGGACGAGACCGTTCCGTCGTGCGGACGGGACGGTTCCGTCGCCGGAACAAGGCCGTCGCGTCGCCACGCTTTGCGTGGGGACGGCACCGTATCGTCGTAACGCCCTATGCTGGACCGCATGACGACGAACGCCGACGGGCCCCAGACGCGTCCGCGCCGCCGCCCCCCCGCGGGAGCCGCCGTGCTCCGCGAGGATGTGACGGAAGCCATCCGAGCGGCCGTCTTCGAGGAGCTCGCGGCCGTCGGCTACGCGCGGATGTCGATAGAGGGCATCGCGCGCCGGGCGGGTGTCGGCAAGACGGCGGTGTACCGCCGCTGGCGCTCCAAGCTGCACCTCGTCCTCGACGTCGTCTCGGCGATCGCCGTGCAGGGCCTGCCCGCCCCGGACACCGGCTCCCTGGAGGGAGACCTGCGGCTGCTGTACGAGGTGACCTCCCGCGCGCTGCGCCACCCCGTGGCCTCGCAGATCATCCCGGACCTCCAGGCCGAGGCGGCCCGCAACCCCGAGATCGCCGAGGCCATGCAGAACGCCCTGCGCGAGGGGCAGGAGGGCGTCGCCAGCGGGATCGTCGCGGCGGCGGAACGGCGTGGTGAGGTCCGGGTGGGCATCGACGAGGAGCTCGCGCTCGACCTGATCTCCGGTCCCCTCTACTGGCGCTCGGTGGTGATCCGCAGCCCGAAGCTCCCGAAGGGATACCTGGGGGCTCTGGCACGAGCGACCACGGCGGCACTCAAGGCGCTGTGACCGCGGATCCCGTACGAGCGGAGCGGTGACCGCCGAGCCGACCCCCTCCCCGAAGGGCCCTACTCGCCGCCGAGCTTCGCTCCCGGCCGCACCAGCCGCCGGGCGAGCCCGACCAGTTCCTCCACCCGCAGCACCCGCTCCCCGAACCCGGGCAGCGGCACGTGCAGCGGCCGCGTCCACCGCTCGGGGACGGCGCCGGCGCCGTACACCGCCCCGGCGAGCCCGCCCGTCACCGCGGCGACGGTGTCCGTGTCCCCGCCGAGGTCGATCGCGGCCCGTACGGCGTCCTCGTAGGAGGACGTGGTGCGCAGGGCCCAGACGGCGGAGCCGAGGCAGGGCCAGACGGCGCCGTTGAACTCCGTGGCGTCGTCCGGGTGCCAGCCGGGGGCGAGGACGACGGCGTAACGGTCCCGGTGGTCGGGGTGGACGGCTTCCAGGGTCGGCGCCACGGCGGTGAGGGGGTCGTGCCCGGCCAGCGCGACCCGGACCAGTTCGTGGAAGACGGCCGTGCCCTCCCAGGCCGCCCGGTCCCCGTGGGTGAGCGCGGCCAGCCGCCGGGCGGCGTCCATGGTGGCCGTCCGCCCCCGGTCCGCGAAGTGCACGGCGGAGGGCGCGGCCCGCATCAACGCGCCGTTCCCCGCACCGCGCCGGCTGACCTGGAAATGCAGCGCGGCGGCCGTGTCCCACGGGTCGCCGCCGCCCAGTACCGCCTCCGTCTGGAGCCCGATGTCCTTCGGCTCGGCCAGCGCCCACCGCCGGAACCGCGCGAAGACGTCCGCCGGATCCAGTCCGCCGCGCTCCAGCAGGGACTCGGCGACGAGTACGGCCATCTGCGTGTCGTCGGTCGCCTCGCCCGGGTCCCAGCCGCCGCCCCCGCACATCTCGCCGCCGTGCCCCGGCCGTGCGAACCGCGCCGAGAAGGCTCCCTCGGGCCCGAACTCGAAGGGCGCGCCCAGCGCGTCACCCACGGCGGAACCGACGACGGCCCCGACGGCACGGTCGGTACGCGGATCGGTCCGAGGATCGGCGGACGGTTCCGCCGGCGGTTCGGTGCGCGGAGACGGGTACGGCCGTTCGGTCATCCGGGCAGGGTACGCGGCGGCCCCGCACGCGTGTCCCCCCGCCCGCTCCCGCCCCCGCATCCCTCGCACCCCTACGCGCGTGCCGCCTCCGGGTGGTGGTGTACCCAGCCTGCCCAGGCTGACGTGATCATGTCCTGGACGTCGTGTTTCGCCTTCCAGCCCAGTTCGCGCGCGATGCGGTCGGCGGAGGCGACGACGCGTGCGGGGTCGCCGGGGCGGCGCGGGGTGACCGTGGGGGGACGGTCGTACCCGGTGACCGCGTTGATGCGGTCGATCATCTCGCGCACGGACACGCCCTCGCTGCGGCCGATGTTGAGCGTGAGGTCGCGGCCCGGGGACGCCTGGAGGGCGTGGGCCGCCGCGACGTGGGCCTCGGCCAGGTCGACGACGTGGATGTAGTCCCGGACGCAGGTGCCGTCCGGGGTGGGGTAGTCGTCGCCGAAGATGCGCGGGGCCGCGTTCTCCGTGAGCTTCTCGAAGACCATGGGGACGAGGTTGTAGACGCCCACGTCGGCGAGTTCGGGGTCGGCCGCGCCCGCCACGTTGAAGTAGCGCAGCGAGGCCGTGGACAGGCCGGTCGCCCGGCCGGTGGCCCGGACCAGCCACTCGCCGGCCAGCTTCGTCTCGCCGTACGGCGACATGGGCACGCACGGGGTCTCCTCCGTCACCAGGGCGCCGCCGCCCGTGGCGTCGGGCATGCCGTACACGGCGGCGGAGGAGGAGAAGACGAAGGAGGGGACCCGGGCCGCGGTGACCGCCGCCAGCAGGACGCGCAGGCCCTCCACGTTCTCGCGGTAGTAGTGCAGGGGGAGGTCCATCGACTCGCCCACCTGCTTCTTCGCCGCCAGGTGCACCACACCGGTGACGTGGTGGGCGTCCAGGGTGCGCGCCAGCAGCGCTTCGTCCAGGGTCGAGCCGGTGACCAGCGGCACCCCGTCCGGCACGCGTTCGGCGATGCCGGTGGACAGGTCGTCGTACACGACGGCTCTCTCGCCCGCCTCGGTCATCGCCCGGACGACGTGTGCGCCGATGTAGCCGGCGCCGCCGGTGATCAGCCAGGTCATGTGCGGCCGTCCCCTCGTCAGGTGGCCCGTGGGTGCGCGCGCTCGCGTGGGCCGTGTGCGGCTTTCAGTCAAGCAGGCGGCGGAGCCTTGCGCGGACGACCGCGGCGACTCCCCGTGCTCCGGGTGCCACGCGCAGGGCCAGGGCGCCGGAGTGGGTGGCGTACGGCTGTACGAGGACCACGCCGTGACGGACGCTGGGCACGGCGTGACGGCGGGGCGGGCCGGCGGAGGTGTCGGCGTGGGCCGTCACCTCGCGGTGCGAACCGTCGGCGAACAGCACGCGCAGGCGCAGGTCCCAGGTGCTCGCGCCGTACGCCCCGAGTGCCGCCAGGTCCACGGCGGTGTCGGCGGTCCAGGTGCCGTTCGGGGCGGCGGCGAGGGCGACGGTACGGCGCGCGGGGACGGGCGCCCCGGCCCGCGCGGCCCCCGCGCGCATCGCGTCCTGGCGCGGCCGCCACTCCACCTCCGCCGCCTCGGGGCCCGCGCCCGCCATCCGGCCGTACAGCTCGTGCAGGCGCAGCCGCAGCAGGGTGCCCCGCGCGCGCGGGCGCAGCAGCGCGTCGACGGTGAAGGGGAGGAGGCGGATCGGACGGGTCAGCAGGGATTCCAGGGTGACCTGGGGGAGGTCGGCGGACCAGACGGGGGTGCCGTCGGCCGCGCGCGCGTAGGGCGGCAGCAGCCGGGCGGGGCGGGCGGCGAGCTCCCTGAGCCGGGGCAGGTCACGCGGTTCGGGGGAGGCGAGGACGACCCGCGCGAGGAGCCGGCCGGGCGCGGTCGGGTCGGAGGCCCGGTCGGCGGCGTCGTACTCCGCGAGGTAGGCCCGCGTGTGCGTCCACCACGCGCGCCGGTACTCGCTGTCGCGCAGGCCCAGCTCGCGTGCGTACAGGCGCAGTTCGTGGTCGAGGAACTTGGCGCGCGCCGCCCGCGCGAGGCTCTTCTGCCCGGCGTCCAGCAGGATCTCGTGGGCCGTCCGGCTCGCCGCCGTGCGGGCCCGCCAGTTGTCGGCGTCCGCGCGGTCCAGCGAGATCGACAGCCGCTCGGCGGACCGGCGCACGTGCCAGATGTAGACGCGGTCCGGGACGAGGGCGACGCGGGGGCCGGCGGCGAGCACCCGCGCGGTGAAGACGAAGTCCTCGTAGGGGTGGCGGCCTTCGGGGAAGCGGATGCCGTGCGCGTCGAGGAAAGCGGTGCGGTAGAGCTTGTTGACGCAGAGCGTGTCGTGGACCAGGAGCGGGCGGTGCGCGGGGTGCGCGATCACGGCGCGTGCCGCGTACAGGCGGTGCTGCCAGGGCACTTCGCGTCCCGAGGGCAGCTCCCGGCGTACGCACAGGCCGGCCGCCACCTCGGCGTGGTCCTCGGTCGCCGCGGTGAGCAGCGCGTCCACCGCGCCCGGTGGCAGCAGGTCGTCGCTGTCCAGGAACATCACGTACGGCGCCGTTACCGTGTCAAGGCCGGTGTTGCGCGGGGTGCCGCAGCCACCGCTGTTGACCGTGTGCCGCACGACCCGCAGCCGGGGTTCGGTCGCGGCGAGGCGGGCGAGCAGTTCGGCGCTGCCGTCCGTCGAGCAGTCGTCGACGGCGACGACCTCGTGGACGGCGGGGCCCTGCGCGAGCGCCGAGCGCACCGCGTCGGTCACATGTGCTGCGTCGTCGTGACCGATGACGACGACCGCGACCTGGGGGAGCTGACGGAGGAGCATGAGGTCCAGGTGGCGGAGTCGGCGGAGCGGCCGTCGGGGCGGCCGGAGCGCCACAGACGGACGAAGGACAGGACGGCGGCGGTGGCCAGCAGCCCGTTGCGGACGAGCATCAGCGCGCAGCCGGTCCACGTGGAGGCGATGACGTCGGTGTAGAAGGTGGGGAACACGGCGGTGCTGACCGGGGTGGCCGCCACGATCAGCCAGGCCACCGGACGTTGTGAGGTCCGCCGCGAGGTCAGGCACACGGCGGCCAGGCCGAGCAGCCAGATCATGTACTGCGGGCTGATCACCCGGCTGGTCACGGTGAACAGGAGCAGGGCGCTCAGCGCGGCGTCCAGCGGCGTCGCCTCGGTCCACCGCCTGGCCCGGAACCGCCACAGCAGCAGCAGCCCGAAGGCGGCGGCCGTGAGGGCGAGGCAGACGTGCGCGACGGTGGAGACGTACGGGCCGGTGAACTCCATGGCGCCGTACTGGTAGCGCACTTCGCCCGGCCAGCCGAGGTGGGTGGCGAGGCCGAGGACCGTGCCGCCGAGGGACTCGATCTGTACGCCCCTGCCGCCCTGCTGGCGCAGGAAGGACAGGGCGTTGTCGAAGGAGACGACGAGCGGGACGAGCACCACGCCCGCCGTCACCGCCGCCCATGTCCACGCCGACCGGGTGGGCCGCCCCTTCGCGACCCCCACCAGCACCAGCAGCGGCCACACCTTGACCAGCGCGGCGAGCGCGGCGAACGCCCCGCACACGCGCGTGGAGCGCGACAGCGCCAGCAGCGACACGACGGCGAGCGCGGTCACCTCGACGTCGTAGCGCGCGAGCGGCAGGCGCAGCAGCAGCGGCAGCGCGCCCACCCACAGCCCGGCCCCGAGCAGGCTGCGGCCGGGCCGCAGGCCGGCCCGGGCCAGCGCCACGGTGACGATCGCGTCCGACGCGAGGGTGATGACGACGAACGCCTGGAGGTAGGTGAGCCACGGCAGCAGGCCGGGCGACAGCAGCACCGCGCCGGCTCCCGGCGGGTACTGCCACAGCTTGTCGTGCTCCGGGAAGGCTCCGTGCGAGAGGACGACGTACCAGTGGTGGTACAGCCGCCACACCTCGCGGGCGACGCGGCCGCCGAGCAGCGGCAGGGAGTCGTGGGCGAGCAGCCACAGCATCAGGGCTCGGGTGGCGAGCCAGACGGCGGCGAGCGTGAGGAGGCGGTGGCGACGTGTCATCACAGCGGATCGTAAGCCGCACGAGTGCCGCATATGCTTCGATACGCCGTCAATAGCCAAGAAGCATTGATTAATAGCACAAAATCGGTCACGTGTGGAACGGGAAGCCGAGAGGTACGAGGAGCGGCGCGGCCGGTGTGGTGGCGGTGGCCGTGCCCGCCGCCGTCATGCTCGCGGTCGGTCTGTGGGGCCTGGACCGTGGTGGCGCGTGGCGCGACGAGGCTGTCACGCTCCAGGTCGCCCGGCGTTCGGTGCCGCAGATCTGGCGGCTGCTGCACGGCGTGGACGCGGTGCACGGCCTGTATTACCTGCTCATGCATGTCGTCCTCGGCGTCCGCGCGACCGGCGAGGCCGCCGACGAGGTCGTCGTGCGCCTGCCGTCGGTCGTCGGCGCGGCCGTCGCGGCCGGCCTGGTCGCGGCGCTCGGTGCCCGACTGGCCCGGCCACGGGTCGGCCTCTGGGCCGGACTGCTGTACGCCGTCACCCCGCTGGTCGGCCACTACGCGCAGGAGGGCCGGTCGTACGCGCTGGTCGCGGCCGGGGCGGCCGGGGCGACCCTGTGGCTGACGAAGGCCGTGGCCGGGCGGCCGTGGTGGCCGTACGCGGCCGTCGTCGCGGTCACCTGCCTGCTGCACGAGCTGGCGGTGCTGCTGCTCCTCGCGCACGCGGTGACCCTGGCGCTGTGGCGGGTCCCGCGGCGGGTGTGGGGACGCTGGGCGGCCGCGTCCGGCGCGGTGCTGCTTGTCGTGGCGCCCCTGGTGCTCGTCTCCCGCCGGCAGGCCGCCCAGGTGGCGTGGCTTCCGGTGCCGGGCACGGGGACGGCCGAACGGCTGTTGCGGGAGTTCACCGGGCCGGCGGACGGGGTGTACTGGGCGTGCGTAGGTCTCGCCGTCGTGGCCCTCGCGGCGGGCCGGCGCTCGGAACTCGTGCGGGTGGCGCTGCCGTTGGCGGTGGTGCCGCCGCTGACCCTGATGGCCGTGTCGCAGGTGCGGCCGGTCTACGACGACCGCTACGTGCTGTACGCGCTGGCGGGCGCGCCGCTGCTGGTGGCCGCGGGCGCCGACCGCCTGCTGAGGTCCCTGCCGCGCGCCGCGACACCGGCCGGCGCCCTGGCCGTCACTCTCGCGGGCGTCCTGGCCATCGTCCTCGCCTTCGCCCAGCAGCTGCCGCTGTACCGCCAGGACCGCACCCCCGCGAGCCGCCCGGACAACCTCGCCGCCGTCTCCGCGGTCGCCGCGCGGGAACTGGGTCCGGGGGACCCGGTGGTGTTCCTGCCGTCCATCGGGCGGCGCTCGGCGATGGCCTACCCGAAGGGGTTCCGGCGGGCGCGGGACATCGCGCTGAAGGCGTCCGGGCCGGTGTCCGGGACGCTGTACGGGCGGGAGGTCGGCCCGTCGGTGCTGCGCCAGAGGCTGGACGGCCTCGACCGGCTCTGGGTCGTCGCCGAGTCGTACGCCCTGAGCTCGTCCTGGCGTCCGGACGACCCGGCCGAGCGGCTCAAGCTCGCCGTCGTCACCGAGGACTTCGTCCCGCGCGAGCCCCGGCGGGAGTACGTCCGCACGGGAGTCACCCTGCGCCTCTACGTGCGCCGCGCGTCCCTGCTCGGGCCGCTGCCGGCCCCTGCGCCTCGGGCCGGACCGCTGGGGGTCCCGCGGGCCGGGGTGCGACCGCCCGGGACAAGCGGCCCTACCCGCAGTCCGGCGTCTCCTCCAGCGATGCCGCGTCCAGCGCCGTGGTGAGCCGGTCGAGGCGCTCGTGCAGCTCGAGGATCTCGTCGATCTCGAAGCCGGTGGCGGTGGCGATCCGCTGGGGCACCAGCAGGGCCCGCTCCCGCAGCGCGAGCCCCTGGCCGGTCGGCCGCACCTCCACCGAGCGCTCGTCGCGCGCGCTGCGCTCCCGGGTGACCAGACCGGCCGTCTCCAGCCGCTTGAGCAGCGGGGACAGCGTGCCGGAGTCGAGGCGCAGGTGCTCGCCCAGCTTCTTGACGGGAAGTTCGCCCTCCTCCCACAGGACCAGCATCACGAGGTACTGGGGGTAGGTGAGTCCGAGGTCCTTGAGGATCACGCGGTAGACGCCGTTGAAGGCGCGCGAGGCCGCGTGCAGGGAGAAGCAGATCTGGCGGTCGAGGCGGAGCCAGTTCTCCCCGGCCTCGGTGTGGGGCGTCTGGGTGGGCGTCATGGCTCCAGAATAGCCCTTGCGAGTCATTCAGTTGTGCACAACTGAGTTGTGTGCTCTACTTGTGGTCGTGAGGGCGGCCGGACCGGGCCGCCGGAACATGACTTCGAGAGGGATGGTTTTCCATGGACGCGCTCTACACCGCCGTCGCCACCGCCACCCACGGCCGCGACGGCCGTGCCGTCTCCTCCGACGGCAAGCTGGACATCCAGCTCGCCCCGCCGGTGGAGCTGGGCGGCAACGGCCAGGGCACCAACCCGGAGCAGCTCTTCGCCGCCGGTTACGCCGCCTGCTTCGCCAGCGCCCTGGGCCTGGTCGGCCGTGCCGCCAAGGTCGACGTCAGCGACGCCACCGTCACCGGCGAGGTCGGCCTCGTCAAGCAGGGCGAGGGCTTCGCCCTGAAGGTGACCCTGCGCGTGGAGCTGCCCGAGGGTGTCGACGAGGGTGTCGGCCGCAAGCTGGTCGAGCAGGCCCACCAGGTCTGCCCCTACTCCAACGCCACGCGCGGCAACATCCCGGTCGACCTCGTCATCGAGTAGTCCCCCGGCCGCCCCGAGGGTCGGCTCTCAGCCGCCGACCCGCGCCAGCACCTCACCCGTCCGCCGGCTCCACGCCACCACCACCGCCTCCTCGGGCACCGTGCGCCAGCGCGTCAGCAGCAGCCAGCGCACGTGGTAGCGGCGGACGATCACGGAGCGCTCGGCGCGGGTCGCGGACGGGGAGAGGTAGGCCTGGACGTCGGCGATCCGGCGAAGCCGCACCCGCTCGTCCAGGGACGCGTCGGGCCACGCGGGCGCGGCGAGGTTCGGGCCGTAGCCCGCGATCGCGTGGACGGCGTAGTAGCCGTCGGCGATCACGACCTCGCCGGGACCGATGTGCCGCGCGGCCCAGTGGTAGCTCGGCCAGTGCGGCGGCTGGGCGAAGCCCACCGGGTCCAGCGAACCGGGGATCACCGCGCCCGCCTGCACGGTGAGGAAGCCGACGCAGGCGCCCGCCGCCGCCACCGCGCCCAGCGCCCTGCGCCACACCGGCCACGGCCGTGCCGCCGCCAGTTCCACCGCCAGCGCGAACTGCGGCCCCACCAGCGTCAGCCCGAGGATCCGGCCGTAGGTGTAGTGCCCGCTGACCCAGCCGTACGCCACCACCAGGCAGTCCAGCCCGAACATCAGCACCAGCGGATCACGCCACGACGACCGGCGGGCCCGCAGCCACAGCGCCGGCAGTCCCAGCAGGGCCAGCCAGAAGTGCCCCCCGAGGTCCAGGTACAGCCGCCGGTGCATCGCGTCCACGCTGCCGTCCCCGGCCAGCGCGAACACGTCGAAGTACGGCCAGGACGCCGCGAGGGCCAGGGCCACCGCGCCCGCGAGCGCCCACCGCAGCGCCACGGCCGGCCGCCATCCCCGCTGGAGTCCGGCGACGCAGGCCACCGCCCCCAGCACCGCCGCCACCGACGTGATCGGATGGACGAGCAGGATCACCCCGAACAGCGCGCCGACCCCCGCGTACCCGGCGAGACCGCGCAGTCCGCTCGGGCCGACGAAGCGCACCCGCCGGGTGTCCCGGGCCCGCGCGGCCGTCAGCGACCAGGCCCAGAAGGCGAGTCCGGTCGCGAACGCCGACGGGTAGGCGAGGGTGCCGGTCATCGACATCAGCCCGAGGTAGCCGCTCCACCAGGCCCGCTCGGTGCCCCACAGCAAGGTCATCGACGCCAGCGCCAGCACCGGCGCCCACGGCCGGGGGCTCAGCGCGCGCACGAAACGGCCGATGCCGGTCAGCAGCACCACCAGGTTCACCGGCCCGGCGAGCTTCACCACCTCCCAGCCGGACAGCCCCGTCAGCCGCGCGAACACGCCCTGGGCGACGGCGTACGGCGAGTAGTACGGACTGCCCGCGCCGGGCAGGTCCGCCATCGGGTGGCGCGGGTCCAGGAGACGCGCCTCGAGGCGTTCGACGACCGCCGCGTGCTGGCCCGCGTCGCAGCACAGCGGGACCCGCCAGTACGCGAGCGTCATCACCAGCCAGAACAGGAAGCCGAACACCTGGTACGGGGTCGGACGCCGGCGGTGGCCGCCGCGCAGCGCGGTGGCTCCGCGCACCGGCCGCCGGACGAGAGCGCCGGCGCTCACCGGACCGACACGGGGGCACAAGGTGACATGAAGGGCATTGGCCGTACCTTCCCGCCGGGCTCGACGGCCCTACCGACCGTCACCTCATCGAGTGAGCCGGTTCGGCCCGGTCCTGGAGCGGCACGACGACCGGCCTCCGTACGAGGGGTTCCAGCAGCAGCGGAACCCCGACCACCGGCAGCAGCCAGGCCAGCACGATCAGCCGGTCGCCCCAGATGGTGATGTCGGGGTGCCCGGCCTGGGTGAGGACACCGGTGGCCGAGGCCGCGAGCAGCAGGCAGCCGAAGGCCCGGCGCCGGCGCAGCGCCCCGCACGCCCCCGCGGCCAGCGCGGCCACGAACAGCGGCTCCCACAGCTGCCGGCGCAGCCACTCCACCCAGAAACCGGACTGGAGCTGGAGGAACTCCGGCCATGGACGGGTCCGGTCCGGCCGTGAGAAGTGCCCGGTGAGCAGGTCCTGGAGGCTCTCCGACTCGGACGGGTAGCGCAGCGCCCCGGCCAGCAGCAGCGTCCCGAGCGCACCGCAGCACCCCGCCGCCGTGACCGCCACCAGGCCGCGTCCGAACGGCCTACCCGCCCGCCGCCGCCGTACGCCGACCGCCGCGCCCGCCGCCGCCAGGCACAGGCCCAGGAACAGCGACTGCGAGTGCTTCACGGTGAACAGCGCGGCCAGCGCGCCGCCGACGAGCAGCGTCCCCGTACGCACCCGGCCGTCCAGGGCCAGCGCGCAGCCCCACACCGCCGCCAGGGTCAGCGCCAGCAGCAGGCCCTCGGTCATCGGGCGCATGGCGGTGGTCCCGCACGGCAGGACGTAGAACAGGGCCTGTCCGGTCAGGCACAGGGCCGTCGGGGCGCGCAGCGTGCGCAGCACCAGGAAGGCGAGGACACCGCCCGCGACCGTGACGACGACGCTCGCCGCCCACACGCCCCACGTCACGCCGAACACCGTGACGAACGGCAGCAGGAACAGCGGGTAGCCGGGCCGTACCTCGAAGATCCGCATGAACCGCTGCGACATGTACGGCACGGTGTGGCCGCCGGTCTGCCCGGCCGCCAGCCGGCCCCCGACGACCCGCCACTCCCGGGCCCGGCACCGCGCCAGGGCCCGCGCGGTGGGATCCGGCCGGTGGAAGTGGAGGACGTCCACGCTCTGCCTGCGGGCCGCCGCCGACGCCCTGCCCGCGCAGGCGTAGTCGATGGTCGCGGCCGCCGCCGTGTGCTTGTCCGCACCGCCCAGACTCAGCGCGTACGACAGGTAGTTCTTGGTGTCGGGGGTGTCCCGGCCGGTGACGTTCGCCAGCTGGCACACGGCGAAGACGGCGGCCAGGACCAGGACCCAGCTGCGCGGCCTCACGAGGACGCGAACAGGTCGTGCCCGGCGGCCGGTCCGGGCACGAGGGCCGGGGCGGACGCCGGGGGCATGGACTCGCCCAGCATCAGGGTGCGGACGACGCGTTCGGCGGCGCGCCCGTCGTCGTACGCGCAGAACCGGGCCCGGAAATCCGTCCGCAGCCGGGTGGACTCCTCGTCCCGCCAACTGCCCGAGGCCAGCAGCCAGGACAGTTCCCGGTAGGAGCGGGAGACATGGCCGGGCGGATCGGCGGTGATGTCGAAGTAGGCGCCCCGGCTCGCCGTGTACGCGTCCCAGTCGTCGGCGT
Source organism: Streptomyces sp. NPDC002306 (assembly GCF_053593435.1). Classification (NCBI taxonomy): domain Bacteria; kingdom Bacillati; phylum Actinomycetota; class Actinomycetes; order Kitasatosporales; family Streptomycetaceae; genus Streptomyces; species Streptomyces sp. NPDC002306. The sequence goes on along the minus strand of NZ_JBSFCK010000003.1, from coordinate 577,289 downwards.
GCACGACGATCGGCCGGTCCAGGTTGGCGTAGTCGAACATCAGGGCCGAGTAGTCGGTCACCAGCACGTCCGAGGCGAGCATGACGTCCTCCACGTGCGGCTCGTCCGTCGCGTCGACCAGCACCCCGCGCCGGTGCAGGTCCGCCAGCCCCAGCCCGCGCGCCGGGCCGGTGGCGAGCGAGGGGTGCAGCCGTACGACCAGGGTGTGGCCCGCGCCCAGGTCGGCGGCGAACCGGGCCAGGTCGACGCGGTCGACGTGGCCGCCGCGCCGGTAGTCGCGACGGGTCGGCGCGTACAGCACGACCGTGTGCTCCGGCGGGAGGCCCAGCCGGGCACGGGCCGCCGCAGCCGCCGCCGGACCGGCGCCGACCAGGACGTCGTTGCGCGGGCTGCCCGTGCGCGCGGACGCGAAGTGGCACGGGTACGCCCGCTGCCACACCAGCTCGGAGTGCCGGTTGGCGACCAGGCTGTGGTCCCAGCGGTCGGCTCGGCGCAGCATCTGCGGCACGTCGAAGCCGTGCCGGGCGCCGGGCTTGCCCAGCAGATCGACCCCCATGTACTTCAGCGGGGTGCCCTGGTGGGTGTGGATGTGCACGCTGCCCGGGCGTTTGGCCAGCGTGCCCGGCCAGTTGACGTTGTTGACGAAGTACGTGGCCCGCGCGGTGAGCGCGCGATAGCGCGGCGAGTCGAGGAACACGTACTCCACGCCCTCCGGGAGCAGCGCCGCGTCCGCCGCCTCCTCCTCGCCGCGCACCACCCACACCCCGCGCAGCTGCGGGGCGAGTTCGCGGGCCTTGCGGTAGACGGCCGCCGGGTCGCCCAGCACGCCCCGGTGCGAGAACGCCGAGTACACGGCGAGGCCGGGGTCGAGCGGACGGCGGGCGTGCAGCGCCGACCACCCCCGCTCCAGCCGCCCGGCCGCCGCCCTCCGGACCGGCAGCGCCCGCCGCCCGAGCTCCCGGCCCAGCCGCCCGGCCTGCCGCTTCAGCAGGTAGGCCGGGTAGCCGCCGGTCAGCAGCCGCAGTTCGCCGTCCATCGGCGCGCCCGCAGGCCGGTGCCTGCGCAGCAGTTGCGCCGTGCGCCGGAAGAACTCCGCCTTGTCCGCCTCCGGCAGCCGGTCCGGCTTGGCGAGGATGTCGAGACAGTGCTCGCCCATCTTGCGGTGCAGGTAGGGGAGCCAGGAGGCGAGTTCGGGACGGGAGTCGACGAAGGCGAACACCCGCTCGTACTGGTCGTGGATGTCGAAGTGCTTGCGGCTGGTGGTGGACAGGATGTTGCCCTGGCGGCGCTGGCGGTAGTTGAGGCAGATCCGGTCCAGGGTGGCGATCCGCCCCGCGCTGAGCAGGACCGGGAAGGTCCAGGGGGTGTCCTCGTAGTAGCCGGGCGGGAACTCGAAGCCGTTCTTCGCCACGAACTCCCGGCGGTAGACCTTGTTCCAGACCACCATCAACAGGTCCAGGATCTCCGGGTGTTCGGCGACCGTGAAGGTGCCCTCGCCGCTGTCGGCCAGCACCTGGGCGAGCACGTTGCGCCGGGTGCCGCCCCACCAGTAGGTGCGCGCGTAGTCGAAGACCAGCACGTCCGGGTCGCCGGTCTCGTCGAGCCGGTCGGCCATCGCGCGCAGCGCGCCCGGGGTGAGCGTGTCGTCGCTGTCGAGGAAGAAGAGGAAGTCGCCCGTCGCCAGGGGTGTCCCGGCGTTACGGGCGCGGCCGAGCCCGACGTTCTCCGGCAGGTGCAGCACCGTGACGCGCGGGTCGCGGTCCGCGTACTCGTCGAGGATCGCTCCGCAGCCGTCCGGGGAGCGGTCGTCGACGGCGATCACCTCGATGTCCCGGTACGACTGTTCCAGGACCGAGTCGAGGCACTCGCGCAGGAAACCCTGCACCTTGAAACAGGGGATGATGACGCTGAAGCGGGGCACTGCGGGGTCAGCTCCTTACGAGGGGGGCGGCGGCGGGGGCCGGGACGCGCTCCGCGAGCGGCAGCACGGGCGGGATCGCCTGCGGCGGCTCGCCGAGCAGCACCCGGCGCACGACCCGCTCGGCGGCCCGGCCGTCGTCGAACTGGCAGAAGCGCTCCCGGAAGGCGGCCCGCAGCGCCCGTGACGCCGGGCCCGCGTACGAGCCGTCGCGGAAGACCCGCGCCAGCTCCTGCGGGGTGCGGGTCACCGGGCCCGGCGGCGCGGCCGGCAGGTCGAAGTAGACGCCCCGCGTCTCCTGGTAGACCTCCCAGTCGTCGGCGTACACGACGATCGGCCGGTCCAGGTTGGCGTAGTCGAACATGATCGACGAGTAGTCGGTGATCAGCGCGTCGGCGGCCAGGCAGACGTCCTCCGAGGAGCGGTGCGCGGTGACGTCGATGACCCGGCCGGTGCCGCCGCCGCGACCCCGGTCGTAGAAGTAGTGGGCGCGCAGCAGGACCACGACGTCCTCGCCGGCCTCCTCGCAGAAGGCCTCCAGGTCCAGGCCCGGTTCGAAGCCGGTGTGGTGGTCGCGGTGGGTCGGGGCGTACAGCACGGCCGTCCGGCCCTCCGGGACGCCGAGTTCGCGGCGGACGCGGGCCACGTCCTCGGCGGTCGCGGTGCAGTAGACGTCGTTGCGCGGATAGCCGTACTCCAGGGCCTCGTACGAACCGGGGAAGGCGCGCTCCCACATCTGGGTGGAGTGCCGGTTGGAGGAGAGGTTGTAGTCCCAGCGGTCGACGCGGCCGAGGAGCTTGGCGAAGCTGCCGGTGGCCGCGGCCACCACCGGGTACGTCGACTGGTCCACGCCCATCTTCTTCAGCGGGGTGCCGTGCTGGGTCTGCACGTGCACGCTGCCCGCGCGCTTGACCACGCCCTCCGCGAAGTTGGCGTTGTTGACGAGGTACGTGGCGCGGGCCAGGACCTCCCAGTAGCGGCGGCTGCCGATCACGGCGTGGTCGACGTCCTTCGGCATCGCGTGCGCCTGGTCGGCCTCCACCAGGAACACCGAGCGGATGTGCGGGGCGAGTTCGCGGGCCTTGGCGTGGATCGCGGCCGGGCTGCACGCGTAACCGCGGCCCCAGTAGGCGCAGTACACGGCCAGGCCGGGGTCGAGGGGGCGGCGCAGCTGCCCGCGATAGCGCAGCCGGGTGCGCAGCCCGCGGGGGCGGGGGACGCTTCCGGCGGCGCTCGTCGCGGCCCGGTTGGCGCCGCGCAGGGCCCGGAACGCCGTGTACGCACCCGCCGCCAGCAGCCGGTGCTGGACCCCCAGGCTGCCCCCTGGCGCGCGGAAACCCGCCGGGCGGTGGCGTCGGTACAGCCGGGCCGCCCGGCGGAAGAAGGCGCGCTTCCTCGACGGCAGCCGCCGGGGGTGGGCCGCCGCCCTCAGCACCGCCGCGAACAGTTGCTCGAACAGCGCCCCCGACCGCGCGCCGGACAGCCCCTGCTCGGCGGCCCGGGTGAGCACCAGTTCCGTCTGGTCGAGCAGGTCGAAGTGGTGGGCGCCCGGCTGGTTCAGCCGGCTGCCCTGCCGGCGCAGCAGATGCCGTACGACCACCGCGCGCAGCACCGCCATCCGCTGTGCCGCGACCGTGACCAGGCCGCCGAAGCCCACGTCCGTGAAGTGACCGTCGGGGAAGGCGAGCCGGTGCTCGGCGAGGAACGCCCTGCGGTAGGCGGCGCTCCACGCGGGCAGCGGGACGCCGGTCACCTCGGGCGCCTGTCCGGGGGCGAAGGCCTCCGCCGGCGCCCGCGCCAGCAGCGGCCCGGCCGGACGGGTCGGCTCGCCCTCCCACCAGGGCGTCCGCTCGTGCTCGAAGTACAGGACGTCCACGTCACCGGTGGCGTCCAGCCGGTCGGCCAGCGCGGCCAGCGCGCCCGGCACGAGGACGTCGTCGCCGTCGAGGAACAGCAGATACGCCCCGGTCGCCGCCCGCGTCCCGGTGTTGCGCGCCCCGCTCGGACCGGCGGACGGCGGCGAGTGCACCGGGGCGACCCGCGAGTCCCGCTCGGCGTACCCGACGGCGACGTCCGCCCCCGGGGCGTCGGGCGCGTCGCACACCGGGATCAGCTCGAAGTCGCCGAAGGACTGGGCGAGGACCGAGTCCAGCGCCAGGGACAGCCGGCCCTCGACCCCATGGGACGGGACGATGATGCTGAAGCGGGGCATTCTGCTCTTTCTCTGTAGGTCCTGGTGCTCAGGCCGTACCGGTACGGCCCGGCCGTCCGGTCGGCCGCCAGGTGGACGGCCGGGTCGGGGTGGGCCGCGAGGTGCCGTGGGGCATGCGAACTCCCTGTGACGCAAACGGTGTTCAGTGGCTCTCGGTGACGGGAAGCGGTCCGGAGGGCGGCGGCACGGTCGCGAGCGGGGAGCGGGCGGGCGCGCTCGCGGCCGACGGCGCCGGCCGGCGCTCGTGGAGCGGCACGACCGCGGGCAGCCCCGCCGTCTCGCCCAGCACCACATGGCGCACGACCCGTTCGGCGGCGCGTCCGTCGTCGTACGGGCAGAAGCGCTCCCGGAACGCGGTGCGCAGCTGGGCGGAGCGCGAGCCGCGCCAGTGGCCGGTCGCGAAGATGTCGATCAGCTCGTCCTCGCTGCGGGCGACCGCGCCCGGCGGGAAGGCCCGCACGTCGAAGTAGGTGCCGCGGGCCGCCTCGTACGCCTCCCAGTCGTCGGCGTGGATCACGATCGGCCGGTCCAGGTTGGCGTAGTCGAACATGACCGACGAGTAGTCGGTGACCAGCGCGTCCGAGGCGAGGCACAGGCTCTCGACGCTCGGGTGGCCGCTGACGTCGATGACCCGCCCGCCGCCCGCCAGGGTGCCCGCGGCCGGGGCTTCGCCGGTCCGGGCGCCCGCCGTGAGCGGGCCGTCCTGCCAGTAGTGGGCGCGGGCCAGGATCACGTAGCGGGGGCCCAGGCGGCGCAGGACGCGCTCCAGGTCGAGCGAGGTGCGCTGGGTGACGCGGTAGTCGCGGTGGGTCGGGGCGTACAGGATCGCCACCGCGTCCTCGGGGATGCCGAGGCACGCGCGCAGCCGGGCCACGTCCGCCGCCGTCGCCCGCAGCAGCACGTCGTTGCGGGGATAGCCGTAGTCGAGCGTGGTGTAGCCGCCGGGATAGACGCGCTCCCAGGTCAGCGTGGTGTGCCGGTTGGCGGACAGGACGTAGTCCCAGGTGTCGACGCCTGCGAGGAGCGCCGCGAAGTCCAGGCCGCGGGCGGCGGCCGGACGCTCCTGGAGGTCGAGGCCCATGTGCTTGAGCGGGGTGCCGTGCTGGGTCTGGACATGGACCTGGCCGCGCCGTTTGACCAGACGCCGGTCGAAGTTGACGTTGTTGACCAGGTACCTGGAGCGGGCCAGCGCCGTCCAGTAGGCGGCCGAGCCGGGGACCAGCCGGCGGGTGCCCGGGGGGATCGTGGCGTGGTGCTCGGGGCGGGCGATCCACGCCGTGCGGATATGCGGGGCGTGGGTGCGGAAGGCGGCCTCCAGCGCGCCCGGGTTGCAGCCGTGGCCGCGGCCCCAGTAGGCGGCGAAGACGGCCCGGTCGGCACGCAGGGGGAGACGGAGCTGGATCCGGTAGTGGAGCTGGAGGGAAGCCGCCCGCAGGGCCCTGAGCAGCCGGCTGGCGAGCTTGGCGGCGCGGCGGCGCACGGTCATCGCCCGTTGCAGCACCCGGTAGGTGCGGTGCAGGCCCAGCCCGACCAGGGCGTGACGCAGCCGGGAGCGGAGCGGCACGGGCGCGCCGGGGGTGCGGTAGCGGCGGTACCGGGTGCGGGCCCTGCGCAGGAACTCGGCCCGGGCGGCCCGCGGCAGCCGGCCCGGCCGGGTGAACACCGTCGAGAAGTGGTCGACCATGCGCCGGAACAGCAGCGGCCGCCAGCAGGAGAGCTGGGGACGGCTCTCGATGAACGCGAAGACCCGGTCGTACTGTTCGAACACATCGAAGTGCCGACGGCTGGTGGTGCCGAGGATGTTGCCCTGCCGGCGCTGCCGGTAGTGCACGCACACCCGGTCGAGGGTCGCGATCGACCGCGCCGCCATCAGCACCGGATAGGTCCAGGGGGTGTCCTCGTAGTAGCCGGGCGGGAAGAGGAACCCCTCGCGCGCCACGAAGTCCCGCCGGTAGGCCTTGTTCCAGGCCACCATCAGCACCTTGAGCAGGCCCGGGCGGTCCGCGAGCAGGAAGGGGGCCGGGCCCCGCTCGGTCAGTTCGGCGGCGACCTTGTTGCGGACGGTCTCGCCGGACCAGTGCGTGCGCGCGTAGTCGTAGACCAGGACGTCCGGTTCGTCGGTCTCCTTGACGCGGTCGGCGATCGCGTACAGCGCGTCCGGGGTGAGCGTGTCGTCGGAGTCCAGGAAGACCAGGTAGTCGCCCGTCGCCTGCTCCAGGCCGGCGTTGCGGGCCCCGCCGAGGCCCCGGTTCTCCGGCAGGTGCAGCGGTCGTACCCGAGGATCGCGCGCCGCGAACTCGTCGATGATCGCACCGCAGGCGTCCGGGGAGCAGTCGTCGACCGCGATCAGTTCGAGATCCGGATACGACTGCGAGAGCACCGACTCCAGGCACTCGTGCAGGTACGCCTGAACCTTGTACACGGGGACGATGACACTGAACCTGGGCAAGGCACATCCATGGGTCGGCGCGGGCGTTCTGCCCGGGAACGGCCGATGGAGTGACTTGGTTACGGGGCGTACGGCATACGGGGGATGTGCGGTGAACGGGAGAGGGCGGCCCGGTGTCGGACCGCCCTCTCAAGTGGGTTCCGCCGTGCGTTACTTCACCGCGCCCGCCATCACGCCGGAGACGAACTGCCGCTGGAACGCGAAGAACACGGCCAGCGGGATCACCATGGAGATGAACGCGCCCGGTGCCAGCACGTCGATGTTGTTGCCGAACTGGCGTACCTGCGTCTGGAGCGCGACCGTGATCGGCTGGGTGCCGGACTTGGTGAACACCAGCGCCACCAGCATGTCGTTCCACACCCACAGGAACTGGAAGATGCCCAGGCTCGCGATCGCGGGCCCGCCCAGCGGCATCACGACACGGGCGAACAGCCGCAGCTCGCCGGCTCCGTCGAGACGGGCCGCCTCCAGCAGTTCGCGGGGGATCTCCGCGAAGAAGTTCCGCAGCAGGAACACCGCGAACGGCAGACCGAAGCCGGTGTGGAACAGCACGACTCCGAGCACCGTGCCGAACAGGCCTATCTTGCCGAAGAGTTCGGCGATCGGGATCAGCGCCACCTGCACCGGCACGACCAGCAGGCCGACCACGCCCAGGAACCACCAGTCGCGGCCCGGGAACTCCATCCACGCGAACGCGTAGCCCGCGAGCGAGCCGATGACCACGACCAGGAGCGTCGCCGGGACCGTGATCAGGACCGTGTTCATCAGCGACGCGGTGATGTCGCCGTTCTCCAGCAGCTTCTGGTAGCTGTCCAGGGTGAGTTGCGAGGGCTCGCTGAAGACCTTCCACCAGCCGCTCGCGTTCATGCTCTCGGGAGTGCGCAACGACGAGATGAGCAGACCGATCGTCGGGACCAGCCAGAACAGGCCGACGAGGATCAGGAACACGCGAACCGCGCCGCCGCCGAGTTTCTCCACGATCCGCGCGCCGAGCGACCGCCGGGCCCTCACGGTCGCGACGGGGGCCACCTTGGTGACAGTGCCGGCCTGCGTCGTCATCGCCTGACCTCCCGCCTGAGCCGCCGTACGTTGAACCACATCACCGGAATCACCAGCAGCAGCAGGAACACCGCGATCGCGCTGGCGATCCCCGGCTGGTCCTCGGAGAAGCCCTTGCGGTACAGCTCCAGCGCGAGCACGTTCGCGTCGTCCTGGGACGATCCCGGGGCGATGATGAAGACCAGGTCGAAGACCTTCAGCACGTTGATCATCAGCGTGACGACGACGACCGCGAGGACCGGCGCGAGGAGGGGCACGGTGACCCTGCGGAACACCTGCCACTCGTTGGCGCCGTCGACCCGGGCGGCCTCCAGGAGTTCACGGGGCATGCCCGCGAGCCCGGCCGCGATCAGCACCATCGCGAAGCCCGCCCACATCCAGATGTACGAGCCGATGATCGCCGGGGTGACCAGCGACGGGCCGAGCCAGTCCAGACCGTTGTACGGCTCCTTGAAGTTGCTCGCCGGCAGCCGCAGCCGGGCGCCGTCCGCCTCGGCCGGGAGCGTGAAGGTGCCGTCGGCCGAGGCCTTCGTCGACGCCACGACCCTGCCGTCCTTCACCGCCTCGATCCGCATCCCGGAGTAGCCCACTTCGGTCGCGTCGGGGGCGCCGAGCGTGCCGACGCCCTTGCCGCGGGTGAAGTCCTGCCAGGTGGTGCCGGTGATCCTCCCCGGGTCGGGCTTCGGCGCCACGGCCGGCGCGGCGCCGTCGGGCAACTGGTCGGGGGCCACACCGACGAGCGGCAGGGTGACCGTGTCCCCGGCGCGCACCGGGGACTTGGTGACGAACCCGCCCTGCTCGGCGACGAGCGGCGACTCGCGGCCCGGGTGCGCCTTGGGGAACGCCGACGACTCGGCGAACGTGTCGTGCACGCCGACCCACACCGCGTTGGCGACACCCTTGTCCGGGTCCTGGTCGTAGACGAGCCGGAAGATGATGCCGGCCGCCAGCATCGAGATCGCCATCGGCATGAAGACGACCAGCTTGAACGCCGTTCCCCAGCGCACCCGTTCGGTCAGCACCGCGAAGATCAGACCGAGCGCGGTGGCGACCGTCGGGGCGAACACCACCCAGATGATGTTGTTCTTCAGTGCCGTACGGATGCCGTCGTCGGTGAACAGGGCCTGGTAGTTGTCGAATCCGGCGAAGCCGTCGCCCGACTGGTCGTAGAAACTGCGCACGACCGAGTACCCGATCGGGTAGACCACGAGCGCGCCGAGCAGCACCAGGGCGGGCAGCAGGAACAGGGCTGCCACGGTTCTGCGGGTGCCGGTCACGCTCTTGCGGCTCTTCGGCGCGGCAGGGGTCGGGGGGACCCCCGCCGCCGTGGCCGACGTCATCGCCGGATCAGCTCCCGCTCCCGTACGCGGCCGCCGCGTCCTTCTCCAGCTTCGCCTGGATGCCCGCGATGTCCGTCGGGTTCTTCAGGAAGTCCTGGAGATCCTTCCACTCGCCCTTGCCGGGCGTGCCGCCGAAGGCCTGCGGGGCCTGGTCGGACATGTCGAAGCGGAAGTCGTCACCGGCCGCGATCAGCGCCTTGGCCATCTTCTGCTGGACCGCGTTCGGGTACGCCGACGGGTCGACGTTCTTGTTCGGGGAGAGGTAACCGCCGAGCTTCGCCTGCACGGTCGCCGCGTCCGGCGAGGCCAGGAAGGTGGCCAGCGCCTGCGCGCCCTTGGAGTCCTTCAGGATGACGGCCGCGTCGCCGCCGCTGACCACGGGCGCGGTGTCACTGACCGACGGGAACGGGAACACCTTCGCGTCCGTGCCCACCTTCGACTTGGTCTCGGTGATGTTGACCTGCACGAAGTCGCCCTCGAAGACCATGCCGGCCTTCGGCTGGTCGCCGCCGGTGAAGGTCTGCGTCACGGAGGCCGGGAACTCGGTCTGCAACGCGCCGCTCGCGCCGCCCGCCACGAAGTCCTTCTTGCCCCAGACCTGGGCGAGGGTGGTCAGCGCCTCCTTCACGGAGGGGTCCGTCCACTTGATCTTGTGCTGGGCCAGCTGGTCGTACTTCTCCGGGCCCGCCTGGGAGAGATAGACGTTCTCGAACCAGTCCGTGAGGGTCCAGCCGTCGGCGCCGCCGACGGAGAACGGGGTGACACCGGAGTCGTACACCGTCTGCGCGGTGGCCAGCAGCTCCTGCCACGTCTTCGGCTCGCTCGCCCCCGCGTTCTCGAAGACCTTGGCGTTGTACCAGATCAGGGACTTGTTGGCGGCCTTGTAGTAGACGCCGTACGGCTTGCCGTCGACCGCGCCGATGTCCTGCCAGCCCTGCGAGTAGTTCTTCTGGAGCTCCTTGACCGCGTCCGCGCCGAGGGGCTTGGCCCACTTCTTCTCCACGGCCTGCTTGATCGCGCCCGGCTGGGGCAGCATCGCCACGTCCGGCGGCTGGCCGCCCGCGATCTTCGAACCGAGGAAGTTGATGATCGGGTCCTGGGCCGGCACGAAGGTGACCTTGGCGCCCGTGCGCTTCTCGAACTCCGCCAGGACCTTCTTGAAGTTGGCCTGTTCGGCACCGGTCCAGACGGCGGCGACCTCCAGGGTGGTGCCGTCGAGCCGGGGGAGGGTGACCGTCCCGGCCGTGCCCTTGGTGCTCTCGCCGCCGCCGTCGCTCTTCTTGTCGTCGCTGCCGCCGCAGGCGGTGAGCGAGAGCGCCAGTGCTCCCGCGGCGACGGCCGCCGCGGTCCTCGCGGCCCTGCTTGTCCGGTGTGCTCTGCTCGTGCTCCGCATCACTGCCCCGTTCTTCGTTCGTCGTCGAACGTCGAGCGCTTGCCCCGTGCGCTCTGGTCTACGCCGGGTCCCTGGGGTCGGCAAGAGCGCGTACGGTGTCAAGTGGGCGATCGTGACCGCGTCGTGATCGTGAGTGAGGTCGGCCGCCGGGCCGGGTCCGCGCCGCGGGGGCGTATGGGGGCTTTTGCGGGCCGGAGTTGCGTGCGAAAGACGCGCTGCGGACGCGTATGGGGGCATGTGCGGCACGAAAACGCCCACGAGGACGCGCGGACAGGTGAGCGGACGCGGGACAAGAACCGGGAGCGGGCGCCGACGTGTTGTGGGTCCGGACGGGGGAGCCGGTCACAGCAGGGAGGGCACTTCCGCCGCCGACACCTCCCGCGCCGCGCGCTCCAGTGCGCTGGCCAGCAGGGCCAGGTCCGTGGGCCCGTTGCCCAGTTCGCGGACCGGGCGGCGGGCCGGCGGGTCGCCCATGCGCTGCCAGTCCAGGGGGACCACCGTGGGACGCAGGGTCGCCGTGCGCGGGATGCGGCCCGTGACCCGGCCGCCCTGGAACGGGGTCGTGCGCCCGTCCGCCCCGGTGAGTCGGCCACGTCCCGGCGCCGGTTCCTCCGCGCCGGACTCCGGCGCGTCGAGTGTCACCCGCAGTGCGGCCCCGCGGGCCGGTTCCGTCTCCGCCGTACGCCCGCCGGGGCCGGTGGCCGCCACCAGGTGGACGCCGAGCCGCTCGCCCTCACGGGCCACCGCCTCCAGCGCCCGCATCACGGAACCCGCGGCGGGCCGCCCGGGCGAACCCAGCGCGGGGGAGACGAGCGCGTCCAGGTCGTCCACGACCACGACCAGCCGGGGCAGCGGCGGTGCCTCGGACCGCTGACGGGCCGCTCCCGGTCGCAGCCGGATCGTCGCGCTGGGCGGAGCGTCGAGATCGCCCGCGCCGTCGGACCCGGCCGAGGTCCCGGTGCCGGCGCTGGTGCCGGTCCTGGACGTGCCCCGCGCCGACGCCGTGCGCTGGGCGACGATCCGGCCCGACACCTCGCGGTGCGTGTGCCAGGCGGCGAAGTCCGAGCGGCCGAGCAACTCCGCCCGGCGCTTCAACTCGGCGCTCAGGGACTGGGCGAACTCCCGCATGCGCACCGGGTCGTTGGCGGTCAGATGGGTGGTCACATGCGGTACGTCCGTACAGACCCGCAGGCCGTCACCGTGACCGCCCGCCGTCCCGCCGGTGCTGTCCCGGCCGTCCATGAGGACGATGCCCAGCCGGTCGGGGCGCTCGGCCGCGGCGAGCGAGGCGACGACGGCCCGCAGCAGTTCCGTACGCCCGCTGCCCGCCGGTCCCTCGATCAGCAGGTGCGGGCCCTCGGCCACCAGGTCCACGCCGACCGCGCCGCGCGGCCCGGCCCCGAGCACGGCCGACGCCCGGCCGCCGAACGCCTCCCGGTCGTCGGCGGCGTCCGCCCAGCGCGCCATCAGGGACGCCGGGGTCGCGCGAGCCAGCCCCAGCTCGTCCAGGAGCCGCGCCGCCGGCGGCAACGGCACCGACACGCGCGGGTGCCGCCCGCCGGGAGCGCCGTCCGGACGCAGCGGCGCCAGCGCCCGCCCGAACCGCTCGGCCCAGGCGGCCGACACGGCGTCCACGGCGGCGACCGTGCCGTGCCCGACGGGGCCGTGGCGGTGCGGGTCCGCGGAGGTACGGCCGACGCGCATCAGGTGCAGCGCGGTCGCCACGTCCCCGCTCAGCAGTGCCACGGCACCGCACTCCCGGAACACCGGCGCCACCGCGCAGGCCGCGTCGTACGTCTGCGTCACCGGGGAGGCGGGCGAGGCCGGGGCCGTCTCGGCCAGGCACACCACGTGTATCCCGGCCCGGGGCCCTTCGACCGTCAGCCGCGCCACCGCCTCGCGCAGGTCCGCGCCTCCGGGGTCGCCGTCCACGACGACCACGGTGTACGGCCCGGGGAAGCCGCCGGCCGGGTCCGCCGGGTGGTCGTCCCGGGCCCAGGAGGGCCGTCGGGGAGCGGGGACGGAGAGGTCGGAAGGAGAGCCGGAGGAACCGGAGGAGGGGACGGGCGGGCGGTCGTGCGGTGCCTCGGGTCGGACCGGGCCGGCCGGCCCGCCCGCGTGGTCCTCCAGCCGGCGCAGGAGTTCGTCCGTGCGGGCCGCGGCCTGTTCACGGTCGTAGGCGAGCAGGAGACGGCAGTCCTGGCCGTGTCCCGGCCGGACATGGGGCAGCCAGCCGAGCCAGGACCACTCCGCGGTGCGCTCCTCCACGGAGCGGGAGCGGTCCGTGCTGACCAGCACGACCTCCAGGGTGTCCGGCGAGTGCAGCGCGGTGAGCTGCGCCACGACCGCGCGCGCCAGCCCGGACAGCCGGGGGCGCGGTCCCGCGAGCCCCAGCGCCCCGGCCTCGCGCAGGTCCGCGGTCACCGGCACGGTGGGGAGCGGCCCCGAGCCGTCCGGCGCGGACCGCTCGGTGGTGCCCAGCCGCACGGTGAGCGTCTCCGGGTGCCCCGGGCCGCGCTCCCACAGCCGGGGGCCGGGGCCCAGCGCCGTCAGCAGCAGGGCGGCCGGGTCCGGCCAGGTCTCCGGCGCCCGGGACGGCCGGGCCGACGGCTGCGCGGCCCCGCCCTCCGGCGTTCCGTCGCCGGCCTCGTCACCCGTCGTGTCCGGTGTGCCGCGGCCGGACGTCAGGCGTCGGGCCCAGGCGGTGAGCCCGCCGGCGCGCCTGCGCGCGCCCTGTGGTTCGTCGCCGGGGTGCGGGGCGGGCGCCGCGGCCGGGTGCGCGGGCCCCGGCTCCGCCGTCCCGCCGGGTCCGACGGCCCCGGACCGTCCGGCGTGAGTGTCGCCGTCCGCGCCCCGCGCCGGCTTCCGGGCGGCGGAGCGGCTCTCGATGTGCGGGGGGCCGCCCTGGAGCGGCACGGCGGGGGGTCCTACCGGGCCGTGGTCGCGGGCGCCCGGAGCGGCTCCGGAGGCGCCCCAGCTCACCGAGCCGTAGGTGTGACCGGTGCTCCCGTCGGGGCGGTCAGGACCGTTTGCCCGGTCCGCGCCGTCCTCCTTCGCCTCCGCCCCCGCGCGCGTGGCGGAGGAAGCGGCGGACGTGGAGGACGGGGAGGACGCTCCGGACGAGGAAGGCGCTCCGGACGGGGAGGACGCTCCGGACGGGGAGGACGCGCCGGACGGGGCGGAAGCGTCCGTGCCGGCCCGGTCGGCGGTGCCCGCGGCGGCGAAGCCGCTCCCGGTCCCGCACGACACCCGCACATGACCCTCACCGTCGGGTGTCGTCGCCACCCTCGCTCCGGGGCCGCCGGCCGGCGCGAGCCGCAGGGCCGACTCGCCGATGCGCAGCAGCGCGCCCGGCGCGAACCGCACCGGGCGGGTGTGCACCCGGGTGCCGTCCAGGACGGTGCCGTTGGTGGAGTCGAGGTCGGTGACCGAGACGCGGCCGTCGGGGTCGAGGGTGACCGCGCAGTGCAGCCGGGAGACGTCGGGGTCGTCGAGCGGGACGTCGGCGTCGGCGGAGCGGCCGATGTTCACCGGGCCGCCGTGCAGCAGGTGGACCCCGCCCGCGTCCGGGCCCGCCACCACGTGCAGTTGGGCGGGGGCGTCGTCGAGTTCGGGGTGCGGCTCGGGCTCGGCGGGCGCGGCCAGGGACAGCACGGCACCGTCGATCAGCGGGGGTTCGCCCAGCGTGCAGCGTTGCGAGTCCAGCCGCTCCGCACCGGCGTACAACACCACGGGACCGCTTCCGGGCTCCCGGCCGCGCTCGTGCGGGGAGGCGCCCGCGTCGCCGGAGACCGCCGACGCCAGCGCCGACGCCACCGCCGCCAGGGCCGTCCCCGCCGGCGCTGTGACCAGCACGTCGCGGGTCGTGGCGCGACCGCGCGAATCGGAGGGCGGACCCAGCGGGTCTACGACGGTCAGCCGGATCTGCATCGCCGTCAGCGGTCCCTTCTGCGCGGGCGCCCGCCGGGCGGGGACGAAGGCGCGCCGCGGTCCCCCACCGCGGACTTCCCCCACCGCACGAGCACGTCGGCCAGTAACTGGAGGCATCCTCGCACCTGCCACCGACAACACGCCCGCCGCCCACCGGTAAGTGATCTTGATTGGTCGGCTCTGCCCGTAAAAGTGCCTGACCGGGACCGCGCGGATGACAGCTTGAGATCGGTCACGTCCGCTTTCGGCAACCACGGGAACCCGGGCGGGCGTCTTTCCTTCGAACATGTACGGGAGCGGGTACGTAAGTCCCACAGAATGACGAGCACCCGGTGCCGGGCAAGGCGGCACTACAGTTGGGGCGGAACACCGGACAGTGGGTCGGACACAAGGCAAGCAAGCAGCAGGGAGCGCATGACGTGCGGCCGGTAGGCAGCAAGTACCTGCTCGAGGAGCCGCTCGGACGCGGCGCCACGGGCACCGTCTGGCGAGCCCGCCAGCGTGAGACCGCGGGTGCCGAGGCGGCTGTGGCCGGCCAGCCCGGCGAGACCGTCGCCATCAAGGTCCTCAAGGAGGAGCTGGCGAACGACTCCGATGTCGTGATGCGGTTCCTGCGGGAGCGGTCCGTCCTGCTCCGGCTGACCCATCCGAACATCGTCCGGGTCCGTGACCTGGTCGTCGAGGGCGATCTGCTGGCGCTGGTCATGGACCTCGTCGACGGCCCCGACCTGCATCGCTACCTGCGCGAGAACGGCCCCTTCACGCCCGTCGCCGCGTCCCTGCTCACCGCGCAGATCGCCGACGCGCTCGCCGCCAGTCACTCCGACGGCGTAGTGCACCGCGACCTGAAGCCGGCGAACGTCCTGCTCCAGCAGCACGGCGGCCAGATGCACCCGATGCTGACCGACTTCGGTATCGCGCGCCTCGCCGACTCGCCCGGTCTCACCCGCACCCACGAGTTCGTCGGCACGCCCGCGTACGTCGCCCCCGAGTCCGCCGAGGGCCGTCCGCAGACGTCCGCCGTCGATGTCTACGGCGCCGGAATCCTGCTGTACGAGCTGGTCACCGGGCGTCCGCCGTTCTCCGGCGGTTCCGCGCTCGAGGTGCTGCACCAGCACCTGAGCGCCGAGCCCCGCCGGCCCTCCACGGTTCCGGACCCGCTCTGGACGGTCATAGAGCGCTGCCTGCGCAAGAACCCGGACGACCGGCCCAGCGCCGAGAGCCTCGCGCGCGCTCTGCGCGTCGTCGCCGAGGGCATCGGCGTGCACGCGAACTCCGCGCAGATCGCCGCCGCGGACGCCGTCGGCGTCCTGCTGGCGCCCGATCCCCGGCCCGCCGCGGTCCCCGGGTCCGCCGACCCGACCCAGGTGCTGCCCACGGGCCAGGCGCACGGGGCGTACGACCCGAACGCGGCGACCAGCGTCCTGCCGCACACCGGGGGACCGGCCGGCGCGGCCGACCCCACCGCCGTCATGCCCCCGGTGCCGCAGAACCAGCAGCCGGGCAACCCGGCGGAGCCGCACCCGTGGCAGTCCCAGCTGCGGGCCGCCCGGGACCGCAACGAACAGACGCAGATCCAGTACCTCGACCCCGGCGAGGACCCGCTGCGCCGCCGCCCGCAACGGCAGGTCGCCCCCCGGCCGCAACAGCAGCAGCCCGCCCAGCGGCCCGCGCAGCAGCAGCGGCCCCAGCAGCGCGGCCAGCAGGGCTATCAGGGCCAGCAGGGGTATCAGCAGGGTCAGCAGGGGCAGGGCTATCAGCAGGGGTACGGCTACCCGCAACAGCAGCCCCAGCAGCAGCCGAGGCAGCGGCAGCAACAGCCGTACGCGCCGCCCCAGCAGCCGCAGCGGCCTTCGCGGGAGCCCAGGGAACCCCGGCAGCGCGGCGCCAACCCGATGAAGATCCCGGGTCTGGGCTGTCTGAAGGGCTGCCTGTTCACGATCGTCATCCTGTTCGTCGCCGCGTGGCTGATCTGGGAACTGAGCCCGTTGCAGGGCTGGATCGGCACGAGCAAGAGCTTCTGGGGGGAGATCACCGACATGTACAAGCAGGTGTCGAACTGGGTCGGAGACCTGGGCGGCGGCGGGACACCGAGCGGCGACGACAACTGACCCGACGACGGTGTCCGACGCCACCTGATCGCCAGCTTGGTGACTTGTCGACATCCGGTGGGTGATTTCCGCCCCGGCGGTGAAGGTTGGCTCTCCGGACGCGTAGTTTTGGCGACAACACGCGTCCGTAGGAGCAGCCTTGGCACGGAAGATCGGCAGCCGGTACGCCGCCCACCAGATCCTGGGGCGCGGCAGCGCCGGCACGGTGTGGCTGGGTGAGGGGCCCGAGGGGCCCGTCGCCATCAAGCTGCTGCGCGAGGACCTCGCGTCCGACGAGGAGCTCGTGGGCCGCTTCGTACAGGAGCGCACGGCGCTGCTGGGGCTCGAGCACCCGCACGTGGTCTCGGTGCGGGATCTCGTCGTCGACGGCAACGACCTGGCGCTGGTCATGGATCTCGTCCGCGGTACGGATCTGCGCACCCGCCTGGACCGCGAGCGACGGCTCGCGCCCGAGGCGGCGGTGGCGATCGTGGCGGACATCGCGGAAGGCCTGGCGGCGGCGCACGCGGCCGGGGTCGTGCACCGGGACGTCAAGCCGGAGAACGTCCTGCTGGACATGCAGGGCCCGCTCGGTCCGGGCGGCGCCCACCCGGCGCTGCTGACGGACTTCGGGGTCGCGAAGCTGATCGACTCGCCCAAGCGGACCCGCGCCACGAAGATCATCGGAACGCCGGACTACCTGGCGCCGGAGATCGTGGAGGGGCTGCCGCCGCGGGCCGCGGTGGACATCTACGCGCTCGCGACCGTGCTGTACGAGCTGCTCGCCGGCTTCACGCCCTTCGGTGGCGGGCATCCGGGCGCCGTGCTGCGGCGGCACGTGACGGAGACCGTGGTGCCGCTGCCGGGCATCCCCGACGAGCTGTGGCAGCTGATGGTGCAGTGCCTCGCGAAGGCGCCGGCGTCGCGGCTGCGGGCCTCGGAGCTGGCGGCGCGGCTGCGGGAGCAGCTGCCGACGCTGGCCGGGATGCCGCCGCTGGACGTGGACGAGCCGGACGTGGAGCCCGGGGAGGACATGGCGGACGAGGCGGAGGAGCCCGCCGCGCCCGTCCGGGACCGGGGGGTGCGGCGGGGCGCCGTACCGCTGGTGCCGGGTGCCAAGCCGGACTCCAACCGGGACACGCACACGTCGATGCGGGTGCCCGGTCCCGACGAGCTGGCCGGCGGGGCGCGGGGCACCGCGCGGGCACCGCGGGCCGCGGGAGCGCCTCGGCCCGGGTCCGCGCGGCACCGGGCGTCGGCGCGGCGGCGCCGGGTGACGCTGGGAGTGGCCGCGGTGCTGCTGCTGGCCGCGGTGGGCGCCGGGACGTGGTGGGCGACGGCGGGGGACGACGCGGGGGCGACACCGCAGGACACGAAGCACTCGGCACCGTCGGCCCCGTGACCTGGCACCGGCCTCCGTCGCCCCGGCGCTCGCCGCTTGGCGGAGCCGTTACGCTGGATGCGTGGCAGTCGTCGATGTATCCGAAGAGCTCAAGTCCCTCTCCTCGACCATGGAGTCGATCGAGGCCGTTCTGGACCTCGACAAGCTGAGGGCAGACGTCGCCGTGCTCGAGGAGCAGGCGGCCGCCCCGTCGCTGTGGGACAACCCGGACGAGGCGCAGAAGATCACCAGCAAGCTCTCCCACCTCCAGGCCGAGGTCAGGAAGGCGGAGGCGCTGCGTGGGCGGATCGACGATCTCTCCGTGCTGTTCGAGATGGCCGAGGAGGAGGACGACCCGGACACCCGCTCCGAGGCCGAGTCCGAGCTCGCCGCGGTCAAGAAGGCGCTGGACGAGATGGAGGTCCGCACGCTTCTCTCCGGCGAGTACGACTCCCGCGAGGCGCTCGTCAACATCCGCGCCGAGGCCGGTGGCGTCGACGCCGCCGACTTCGCCGAGAAGCTCCAGCGGATGTACCTGCGGTGGGCGGAGCAGAAGGGCTACAAGACCGAGATCTACGAGACCTCGTACGCCGAGGAGGCCGGCATCAAGTCGACCACCTTCGCCGTGCAGGTGCCGTACGCCTACGGCACCCTCTCGGTCGAGCAGGGCACGCACCGTCTCGTCCGTATCTCCCCCTTCGACAACCAGGGGCGGCGGCAGACCTCCTTCGCGGGCGTGGAGATCCTGCCCGTCGTCGAGCAGACCGACCACATCGAGATCGACGAGTCCGAGCTGCGGGTGGACGTGTACCGGTCCTCCGGCCCCGGCGGCCAGGGCGTCAACACGACCGACTCCGCGGTCCGGCTGACGCACCTCCCCACCGGCATCGTCGTCTCCTGCCAGAACGAGCGGTCGCAGATCCAGAACAAGGCGACCGCCATGAACGTCCTCCAGGCGAAGCTGCTGGAGCGAAAGCGCCAGGAGGAGCGGGCCAGGATGGACGCCCTCAAGGACGGCGGCAGTTCCTGGGGCAACCAGATGCGTTCGTACGTCCTGCACCCGTACCAGATGGTCAAGGACCTGCGCACCGAGCACGAAGTCGGCAACCCCGAGGCCGTGTTCAACGGTGAGATCGACGGCTTCCTGGAGGCCGGGATTCGCTGGCGCAAGCAGCAGGAGAAGTAGCCGACGAGGAGACTTGTCGACAAGGCAACTGCCGCCCGAGTGGCGGCAGTTGCCTTTCTCGTCCCCGGAAGTCTGGGCTTTACGTCACACTCACACCTTCGCGGTCAGGCAAAGGCCCCGTAGCCGGACATCGCGTACGCAACGGCCTTGACGTTGCTTTGAAAAGTGGGAAGGGTAAAGCGCGGCATGCGTATCCATGGGGCGCATGTGAACCGGGGGCGCCGCACAGTCGCACAGCTGCCCCCGTCGATCACCGCCCCGGACGCGGCCCTCACTGACGATCGGCTACTGGGGGTAGCAAACAGATGACCAAGAAGACGCGCATCCGCGTCGCGCGGATAGCCGCCGGCGCCGTGATCGCCGCCGGTGCCTCGCTGACGGCGGCGGGCGCCGCCTCGGCGCTCGACATCGGTGTGTCCGTGACCGTCGACGGCGACGACTCGGGCGGCACCTCGGAAGGCACCACCGAGGGTGCCTCGGTCGGTGTGACCGAGGGCACGTCCACGGGCACCTCTGCGGGTACCTCGGAGGGCACCTCGACGGGTACGTCCGAGGGCACGTCCACCGGTACCTCGGAGGGCACGTCCGAGGGCACCTCGACCGGCACGTCCGAGGGCACGTCCACGGGTACGTCCGAGGGCACGTCCACCGGTACCTCGGAGGGCACGTCCGAGGGCACCTCGACCGGTACTTCGACGGGCACGTCCACCGGTACCTCGACGGGTACGTCCGAGGGCACCTCGACCGGTACCTCGACCGGCACGTCCACGGGTACCTCCGCGGGCACCACCGACGGCGGTACGGGCACCGGTGGCTCCGACTCCACCGGCGGTTCCAGCGGCACCGGCGGCAACAACGCCGACCCCGACGGCGGCGGCAACGACAACTCCGCGCAGGAGGAGGGCTCCTCCGCCCTCACCGACACCTCGGAGTCCAACACCGCCGCCCAGGGCAGCGGTGACGAGCTGGCCGAGACCGGTGCCGCGCAGACCACGTTCCTGCTGCTCGGTGCCGCCACGATGATCGCCGGCGGCGTCGGCTTCCGGGTGCTGCCGCGCCTCATGAGCGGCCGCGGCGGCGCGACTGCCTGACGGTAGCCGTTCGCGCACGTGACGTACTCGCACACGCGCAGGGAAAAGGGCCCGGAGCGAAGCCATCGCCTCGGGCCCTTCTTCGTGCGTTCGCCGCGCCTCTACGCGGTCTGGTGCGCGAGCAGTGCCACCGCCGCGATCAGCACCGCCAGCAGAGCGATCAGTGCCATCGGGTTGAGGCCTGTGATGAAGTTCTCCTGCTGCAGCCGCTCACGGTTGGCGCGGCAGACGGGGCATCGGCCCTCGTTCACGGGCGCCGCGCAGTTCGCGCACACCAGCCGGTCGTACGTCATGCGCTCGCCCTCCTTGCACCGGTTTCACGTCTACAACGCTCGGGGAAGCGGGAACGTTCCCACTTCCACTCTGCCAGGTTCCGTGGATTTCGGCGCGGTCCGCCTTATCCTGCCCTGCCATCGCGCCGGGCAGTCACCGTTTTCCGGCCGGAAAGCACCGTACAAAACCGCACAACCCACGCGCATCCCTGGTCGGCGCCTGCGCTTGCGTACCCGGGTCGCGTATGGTCACGCTCATCTACCCCCGGCGACCCGTGGTGCATCCGTGATCCGATTCGACAACGTCTCCAAGGTCTACCCCAAGCAGACCCGCCCCGCGCTCAGGGATGTCTCCCTCGAAGTGGAGAAGGGTGAGTTCGTGTTCCTCGTGGGATCCTCCGGCTCCGGAAAGTCCACTTTCCTGCGCCTGGTCCTCCGCGAGGAGCGGTGCAGCCAAGGCCAGGTGCACGTCCTGGGCAAGGATCTCGCACGTCTTTCCAACTGGAAGGTGCCGCAGATGCGCCGCCAGCTGGGGACGGTGTTCCAGGACTTCCGGCTGCTGCCCAACAAGACGGTCGCCGAGAACGTGGCCTTCGCGCAGGAGGTCATCGGCAAGTCCCGCGGCGAGATCCGCAAGTCCGTGCCGCAGGTGCTCGACCTGGTCGGGCTCGGCGGCAAGGAGGAGCGCATGCCGGGCGAGCTGTCCGGCGGTGAGCAGCAGCGCGTCGCCATCGCGCGCGCCTTCGTGAACCGTCCCAAGCTGCTGATCGCCGACGAGCCCACCGGCAACCTCGACCCGCAGACCTCGGTCGGCATCATGAAACTGCTCGACCGGATCAACAGAACCGGGACGACCGTCGTGATGGCGACGCACGACCAGAACATCGTGGACCAGATGCGCAAGCGCGTCATCGAGCTGGAGAAGGGCCGCCTCGTCCGCGACCAGGCACGCGGCGTCTACGGCTACCAGCACTGACCGCACCGTCCACCGAAAGGCACAACCAGACGCCATGCGCGCCCAGTTCGTTCTGTCGGAGATCGGTGTCGGTCTCCGCCGCAATCTGACGATGACCTTCGCGGTGATCGTCTCCGTCGCCCTGTCACTCGCCCTGTTCGGCGGGTCGCTCCTCATGAGCGACCAGGTGACCACCATGAAGGGCTATTGGTACGACAAGGTCAACGTCTCGGTCTTCCTCTGCAACAAGAGCGACGCCGAGTCCGACCCCAACTGCGCCAAGGGTGCTATCACCTCGGACCAGAAGAAGCAGGTTCTCGCCGACCTGGACAAGATGACCTCGGTCGTCCAGAAGGTCACCTACGAGTCCCAGGACGAGGCGTACAAGCACTACAAGGAGCAGTTCGGCGACTCCCCGCTGGCCAGCTCCCTCACGCCGGACCAGATGCAGGAGTCGTACCGGATCAAGCTGAAGGACCCGGAGAAGTACAAGGTCATCGCGACCGCCTTCGACGGCCGGGACGGCGTGCAGTCCGTGCAGGACCAGAAGGGCATCCTGGACAACCTGTTCGGCCTGCTCAACGGCATGAACTGGGCCGCGCGGGCGGTGATGGCGCTGATGCTCGTCGTCGCGCTGATGCTGATCGTCAACACCGTGCGCGTCTCGGCGTTCAGCCGACGGCGTGAGACGGGGATCATGCGGCTCGTCGGCGCCTCCGGCTTCTACATCCAGGCGCCGTTCATCATGGAGGCCGCGGTCGCCGGACTCATCGGCGGCGGAGTCGCCTGCGCATTCCTGGTGGTCGCCCGCTACTTCATCATCGATCACGGTCTGGACCTGTCCCACAAGCTGAATCTGATCAACTTCATCGGCTGGGACGCGGTGCTGACCAAGCTGCCGCTCATCCTCGCGACGAGCCTGCTGATGCCCGCGCTGGCCGCGTTCTTCGCGCTGCGCAAGTACCTGAAGGTGTGACGCACGCCAAAAGGGCCGTACGGGCAACCGTCCGTACGGCCCTTCGCGTTGTCCTAGACTCACCGCCATGTCAGGTAGTGACCGGTTCTGTCAGCCCCGCCGCATCCGCCGCGGGGCCGCCCTGACATTGGTGTTCGCGAGCATCCTCGCCGCCGGTGCGGCCACGGGCTCCTTCCCCGACCCCGACGCCAAGGACGGCTCCGGTCCGTCCCGTTCGGCCGACCGGGCCGAGCCCGCCGGCCACCACGAGGACGTCGCCAGGGCGGCCGCCGAGGCGATGGCCGACGGCAAGTCCCCCATGGAGGCCGCAGAGCGCGCGGTCAGCCGCAGCGGGGACCGTTGGGCCGCGGTCTACTCGCAAGGGGAGTACGAGGAGTTCGAGGCGGCCCTCGACGGCCAGTACACCGGCGTCGGCCTGTGGGCGCGGCGCGAGCGGGACGGCCGTATCGAGGTGACCAAGGTGGCCTCCGGATCGCCCGCGGCCACCGCCGGGATCCGCGAGGGGGACCGGCTGCGCAGCGTCGACGGCGCGAAGGTCGACGGGCGGCCCGTCACCGAGGTCGTCTCCTTACTGCGCGGGGACGCCACCGAGGCGGCCGCCGGCACGGCGGTCACCCTCGGTCTGGAGCGCGGCACGCACGCGTGGACCCGGACCCTGCGCCGGGCGACGCTGTCCACCGACTCCGTGACCGTGCAGAAACTCGCCGGCGGGGTCACCGTCATCCGGGTCGCCGCGTTCACCAAGGGGGTCGGCGACGACGTGCGCACCGCCGTACGGCAGGCCCCGGCCGGCGCCGGGATCATCCTCGACCTGCGCGGCAACTCCGGCGGGCTGGTCGGCGAGGCCGTCACCGCCGCGTCCGCCTTCCTCGACGGCGGCCTGGTCGCCACGTACGACGTGGACGGCGCCCAGCGCGTCCTGCACGCCGATCCCGGCGGGGACACCTCCAGACCTCTGGTCACGCTCGTCGACGGCGGCACGATGAGCGCGGCCGAACTGCTCACCGGGGCGCTCAAGGACCGGGGCCGGGCGGTCGTGGTGGGGAGCAGGACCTTCGGCAAGGGCTCGGTCCAGATGCCGAGCAGGCTGCCCGACGGCTCCGTCGCGGAGCTGACCGTCGGGCACTACCGGACCCCGTCGGGCCGTGGCGTCGACGGGGCGGGGATCACCCCCGACCTGGAGGCGGACGACGCGGCGCTGGCGCGGGCGGTGACCGTGCTGAGCGGCCTGGGCGACACCTCCTGAGCCGGTCGGAATCGACTTTCCCTCACACCCCTGTGTGGTGCGAAAATGTCAGCACTATGTCCAAGGGAATGTACGTACCGAAAGAGTCCCAGCAGAAGCAGCAGGGGACGGCCGCCAAGTCCAGGGACGGCGAGAAGGGCGGCAAGCGCAAGATCGTCGCGCAGAACAAGAAGGCGCGCCACGACTACGCGATCATCGACACCTACGAGGCCGGCATCGTCCTGTCCGGCACCGAGGTGAAGTCGCTGCGTCAGGGGCGGGCCTCGCTCGTCGACGGCTTCGTGCAGATCGACGGGCACGAGGCGTGGCTGCACAACGCCCACATCCCCGAGTACAGCCAGGGGACGTGGACCAACCACTCCGTGCGCCGCAAGCGGAAGCTGCTGCTGCACCGCGAGGAGATCGACAAGCTGGAGTCGAAGTCGCAGGAGACGGGCCACACGATCGTGCCCCTCGCGCTGTACTTCAAGGACGGCCGGGCCAAGGCCGAGATCGCCCTCGCGCGCGGCAAGAAGGAGTACGACAAGCGGCAGACGCTGCGTGAGCAGCAGGACCGCCGGGAGTCGGACCGCGCGATCGCGTCCGCCAAGCGCAAGCAGCGGGGCGCGTAGCGGGCGGAATACGGTGGCATCCGCACGTGGTGTTCACGTAGGATGGCACTGCACCTCACAGCGGGTGCGCGCCCCCTCCCCGGAGGGATTGAAAAAACAACATGGGGATGATCGGTTTCGACAGCGGATGTTGAAGCAGGGGAAGCGTGTCGAGGAAGCGACAATGATCTCGTTAACCATATGTCGCAACCAATAATCGCCACTTCCAAGAGCGATTCCCAGTCCTTCGCCCTCGCTGCCTAATAAGCAGTGAGTGAAGGACCCTTAATGGGTGTCAGCCCGGGGGCGTTCCCGACCCGGACCCTGGCATAATCTAGGGAACTAAACCGTCCGGCCCGGTCACGGGGTCGGATGGGAAATCAAACAGTGGCTGGGCCCGTCGGCGACTTGTTCGCGTGATCACCGGGGCCGAGAAAATCACAGCGAACTGCACACGGAGAAGCCCTGTTTTTGCACCGTTGGACGCGGGTTCGATTCCCGCCATCTCCACTCATCCCATGTTTCGCACACAACAAAGGCCCGGCCGCTTTCGAGCGGCGGGGCCTTTGTCGTGTGGGCCCCTTTGCCACGCTGGGACGGGGGCGGCCGTCAGGGCACCCGCAACTCGAACCAGACCGTCTTGCCGACACCCCCGACACGGCTCTCCGCGCCCCAGCCGTCCGCCAGCGCGGCCACCAGACCGAGTCCCCGCCCGGACTCGTCCTCCGGCAGGGCTTCCCGGGGCGCCGGCAGCGTGTCGTTCGCGTCCGTCACCCAGACGCGGAGGCGGCCGGCGGTCAGGAGACGGCCGGTGTCCAGGAGACGGTCGATGTCCAGGAGACAGCCGGCCCGGATCTCGCGGCTCGGGGAGACGCGGGCGTGGCGGTACGCGTTCGTCATCAGCTCGCTGAGCAGGAGGACCGCCGTTTCGGTCACCTCCTCGGGGAGTTTCCAGGACACGGTCTGTTCACGGAGAAGACTTCGGCCCCTGCCCACGCTGCGGGCGTGCCGGGGGAAGTGCCACTCGATTTGCTGGGGGGCGGTGGCCGGACCGCCGTGGGATGTCGGCATACGTGCTTGATTCCTTTGTTTCCTTGCGTGTGGTTCTCCGTCGATCGGTGGGATCAGGCCGGCGGCCGGTGCGTAGCCTCGAAAGTGGCGGAGCGAGTACACCGCGCGGTTGTACACGGAGTGTCGACGGGAAGCGGGTGGACGCGTGGCTTCCGGGGAGTCCCAGCAGGCGCAGCAGAACTGGCGGTACTGCGGCGGCCAGGTCAGGTTGTGGCGGGAGGAGGCGGGGGTCGCCCGTCAGGCGCTGGCGGCCGAGGCGGGCTACGACATCGAGTACGTCAAGTCGATGGAGTGCGGGAGGCGACGGCCGACGCTGCGGTTGTTGCAGGTGGCGGATCAGTTGTGCGGGGCGCGGGGGAAGTTGGTGGCCGCGCATGAGTACCTGAAGCCGGAGCCGTATCCCGCACGGTCGCAGGAGTACATGGCTATCGAGGCCGAGGCGATCGCCGTGCACGACTACTCGCTCGCACTGATTCCCGGCCTGTTGCAGACCAAGGAGTACGCGCACGCGCTGATCGGCGAGAGCTGTCCGCCGTTGGACGACGAGACGGTGGAAGAGCGGGTCCGAGCGCGGCTGGCCAGGCAGGAGGCGCTGGCGAGGCGTACCAAGACGGTGTACGGCTTTGTCATCTACGAGGCCGCGTTGCGGACGGAGGTCGGCGGGCGGGCGGTCATGCGGCGGCAACTGCTCCATCTGCTGAAGGTCGGTGCGCGGCGCAACGTGTCCGTCCAGGTTCTGTGTTTCGGCAAGGGCGGTGGCCTCGCGCTCAACGGTTCCTTCATCCTGATGGAGACCGCGAGCACGAACCATTCGCCTATGTCGAGGGCCCGGAGACGAGCGTGCTCCATGCGGACGCGGACAGAGTCAGTGACTTGACACAAGTGCATGGCATGATCCGCACGCAGGCGCTCGGAGTTGAGGATTCGGCAGCGTTCATCGGGAAGAAGGCTGAGGAGCTATGAGTGAACCGTTGACCTGGTTCAAGTCGAGCTACAGCGACTCCCAGGGCGGAGCGTGCCTCGAAATCGCCCCCTCCCCCCACGCGATCCACGTCCGGGACTCGAAGCTCGGGGCTCGGGGTCCGCGCCTCGATCTTCCGGCGGATGTCTGGACCGTCTTCGTCGCGTACGCCGTCGCCCGCGAGGTCTGAGCCCCGGGCTTCGGGTCGCGGGATTCGAGCTTCTCTTTCAAGGAACGGGTGGGAAGAACCAACCCCCCTCCCGCCCCTCCCCGCGTCGCAACTGCCGCGCACACCTGCGGACATGACTATTTGTGATCGTGTTGCGACACACCGTCGCGACCCTCTAACGTTCGCGGCAACAAACAACCCCGGCCGGGTGTTAGCAGCACCCGCCGGGGTCTCGCCCCAAGATCAGAACCTTTGGAGTATCTCGTGGCGTACGAAAACTCTAGCGCTGCCCTGCTCGTACCCGCAGCGCATCCCATGGCCAAACCCGGCTACGGCAAGCGCTCCGTCCCGGACCAGCCGCCGCCTCGGCCCGCCGACTTCGGCCATCTCCCCGCCCGTGAGGCGTACCTCGCGAGCCTGCTCGACCGGCTCTGCGAGAACGCGGCCATGGACGCCAAGACCATCGCCAAGACGCAGCCCCTGTACGGCCAGCAGGCCGTGCGCTCCGCGTTCAACGAGCTCGGCAGGGCCGGGCACCTGCGTCGGGTGCGCCGTCGCGCGGAACCCGGGGACGGGCCCGCGACCGGTGCGCGGTGGGTCTTCCACACGTACTGGTCGCGTACCGCACGGGACAGCGAATGGTGGACCAGGTTCCTCGAAGGTGACGCCCGGCGCGCCGCCGCCCCGGAGACCGGCTCCGGTGACGTACCGCCGCGGCCGTCCGAGGACGCGCCGGGTCCCTCGGTCGCCTCCGTCACCCTCGCCCGACTCGGCCTGCGCGAACCGCGCTTGGCGCTGTCCGCCGCGGACTGCGCCGCGCTGGAGCAGTCGGCCGCCGAGTGGCTGGAGCGTGGGGTGACGCCCGAGCATCTGACACAGGTCCTCGTCGCCGCGCTCCCCGACCACGTGTACTCGCCCCGCGCCTTCGTCCGGCGCAGACTCGTCGACAAGATGCCTCCCGGGCGCGTCGCCGACGAGCCCCGCGCGCCTCGCCTGTTGATGGAGTGCACCGACTGTGGTGTGCCCGGCCGGCCGGAGGCCCTGCCGGAAGGCCTGTGCCGGGCCTGTCGCGTGGGTGGGGGAAACGGCGCGTCCCGAACACCGGCCCCGATGGGGCCAGGGACTGTGCACGCGCGGGCCGAGCGGGTGCGGGCCTCGATCCGATTGCCCCAACGGCTCTGAGGCTCCCCCCCAAAGTGACTGCTCCCCCCAGCACTTGATCTGAATCGGTCGGATTTGCTCCCGCATCGAAGTCGCAGCGGTCCCACTCTTCACAGGGAGCACACATATTGACTACTGTTCGGTAGCACCCTTGGTAACAGGTCATGGCCCGCGCGGACTTCGTCCCGTGCTCCCGTGCCGCGGCCGAGGGAGCCGCGCGCCTAACGGAAGCGACCACTTCCGCGGCCGCGTACGTCAATCAGCGACCGGGGGAACACCGTCGCTACGGGGAGAGGTACATCGTCATGCCGCGACTGCTGACGCATTCGTTCGCACCGACGCATCCGCATCCACGCCGTACGGAGTCCTGACCGTCTCCACGGCACTTCGCCTCGTCGACCGGGCTCCGGCCTGCCCTCTTCACGAAGAACGGATGCTTCCTTGCGTTCCAGTCCATGGTTCCGCGCGCCGTCGAGGCGAAAATCCCGGTTCCTCAACCGACTTGTGCCGCCCGTCCTGGCGCTCGCCGTGCTCGCCACGGTCGCCGCCCAGCCGGATCTGCCCACCCACCACGCCACCGACTTCAGCCCCGTGGCCGACAGCTACGACGGCTTCGACGCGAAGGCCGCCGAGCAGCTCCGCCAGGACCAGTGCCTGATGCACGACGTGCTGCGCATGGGCGGGCCGGCCATGTACAGCATCGCGCAAGGGGCTCTCGATCAGACCCCGGAGCAGCTCCGTACGGTCGCCAACCGGCAGTACTGGACCGACACTCCGCTGAGTGTCGCGTTCGAGAAGGACCGCGACGACATCGAGAAGATCGATCTGAGCGTTCGGCCCCACGAGTGGCGGAAGTCCCTGGAGCAGCTTTCCGCGCCGGGAAATTTCAAGTCCATCGCGGACTTCTTCGACCCTCCGGGCTACGGTAACGGTGGCCCGGACGTCTTCAACCAAGTTGGTATCAGCCCCTGGTTGGGCACGCAGTGGGGCCGGAGCGAGGGTGACTTCTACGAGGACCCCACCCCGCGGGCCGATGACGTCACGGTGAAGGCGGTCAGGGATCTCGGCACCCCGTTGTACGGCGCCGACCCGGACCCGGACCTGTCCGGCAAGGACTGGCAGCGGGATTACGCCGAACACCAGTCCTGGGACAGCCTGGTCAACTGGTCGATGGAGCCGACCGCTGCCGACAACGCCCGCATCTTCCTCTCCTCCGGCGGCTTCCCGCGCACCGCGCCCTCCCCGGGCAGTGTCGAGTACCGCATAGCCGTGGAGGACCTGAAGTCACGGTTCGCGTCCTGCGCGTGGCGTACCCCGGTCGACCCGAACAAGGTGCTCGGCCAAGAGGTCGCCGCAGCGTCCGCGGAGTGGCAGCAGGAGATCGCCGCGCAGGGCACCCAGCGCAACCAGATCCTCAACGCCAACCGTGACGCCGTCAAGGCGCTGGCCGCCGGTGCCACGGGGCTGGGCGAGATGCTGGGCCAGTCGTGGATCGCCGATCATCTGACCCGCTGGCAGGACTACTGGTCCGCGGGCGGCCCCGGCTGGATCGGCGACAGCCCCATGGTCGTGCACGCGCACGGCGCCACAGACAAGTGCCTCGAGGCGCAGGGCGCCAAGACGGCCAACGGCACGCCGGTGCAGATCTACACATGCAACGGTACGGTCGCCCAGCAGTGGCAGATCAGCGGCGATGCCCTGGTCAACGTCAATTCCGGCAAGTGCCTGGACGTGAAGGGCAACGGTGCCGCGAACGGGACCGTGCTGCAACTGCTGACGTGCAACAACCAGAGTGCCTCGCAGAAGTGGGAGTACAACACCCACGCCACGACGCGTCTGTACAACCCGGGCACGGCCAACTGCCTGGACCTGGCGACGTACGACAACGGCCGTGACGGGCGGATGTGGGACTGCAAGGGCACCGACCCGCAGAAGTTCGACTTCGCCCCGTCGGGTCACAACGGCACCGGGAAGCTCGACTACCCGACGAAGGCGCAGTTCGACAAGGCGAAGAAGGGCGTCGCCGACGCGCAGACGGCGGCGAAGAAGCAGCTGGATCTGATCAAGGCGCAGACCGTCGCGGCGCAGAAGTCGGCCACGGCCACGGACACCGCCACGAAGGCCGCCAACGCGATCGCCGACACGGCCGGTGCCCCGCGGGGGCGCGGTCTGCTGGTGGGGCAGCAGAAGGCGCAGGTCACGAAGGCGTCTGCGGCCGCGCTGGAGGCGCTGTCGAAGGCCGGTGACACCGCGTACGCGGCGACGAAGGCCGCGGCCGGGGACAGCGCGACCATCGCGGCGCGGGCGCTGACGCAGGCCGCGCAGTCGAAGGCGGCGTTCCGTACGGCCGCCGCGCAGGAGGCCAACGCGCAGGCGAAGGCCGCCGCGGACGCGGCCGCCGTACAGGCGCAGACCGCGAAGGCGGCGCGTGACACGGCGAAGGCCAAGCTCGCGGAGACGCAGAAGGCCGAGGCGGACGCCAAGGCGGCGGCCGCGACCGCGCACGCCAAGCGGCTGTCGGCGGAGGCCGAGGAGGCGACGGCGAAGGCGGAGAAGGAGACCGCCGCGGCCAAGCAGGCCGAGGCCGCCCAGCACCGGTCCAACGCCGAGGGCTACGCCAGGACCGCCACCGAGGCCAAGGGCCGGGCGGAGGGCGCCGAGTCGACCGCCCGCACCAAGCGCCAGGACGCCGAGGGCGCGCGCGATCGCGCGAAGGGCAAGCGGGACGACGCGTGGGACGCCGAGAGCAAGGCGAACGCGGCGCGCGCGAAGGCGGACGCGAAGGACGCCTACGCCGAGGCGCACGACGCGTCCGACGACGCGGTGGAGTCGCGGGCCGCCGCGGACGACGCGGACAAGGCCGCGGACGACGCGGAGGCGGCGGCGGGTTCGGCCCGCTCCGAGGCGAACGCGGCCACCCAGGCGGCGGCCGACGCCGACGCGGCGGCGACGCGCGCCGAGGCTGCGGCCGAGCGGGCCCGCTCCGACTCGGACGCGGCGCAGGCGGCCAAGCTGAAGGCGGACGCCGCCGTACGCACCGCGACCAGCGCGGCAGCGGACGCGATCAAGGCGTCCCAGGCCGCCGCGAGCGCGGCGCGGACCGCGGTGGAATTGGCGGACGAGGCGGAGAAGCATGCCGCCGACGCCAAGAAGCAGGCGGACGCGGCGAAGGCGGAGGCCGTGAAGGCGGTCGCCGGTGCGGCGGATGCGGCGGGGCACGCGTACACGACCGCGCAGGCGGCTGAGGACGCGGGTGCGTCGGCGAAGCAGGTGGCGGCGCCGGCGAACGACGCGATCCAGCTCGGTTCGCCCTATGTGGACACGGACTCGGCCGCCGGCCTCGTCGTGCTGACGGGCCAGTCCTCGAAGTCGATCGCCGAGCAGCAGCAGGCGGTCGCGGAGGCGCACGCGGCGAACGCGCAGAAGAACGCGGAGCAGGCGGCGAGCCTGGCGGCCGCGGCGACCGGTGACGCGAAGGCCGCGTACACCATCGCCGCCGAGGCGGCCGGTCACGCGGCGGACGCCCGCAAGTCGGCCAAGGAGGCGCTGGGTTACGCGGCCGAGGCCGCCAAGTACGCCTCCGACGCGCAGCTGTCGCTGGCCCGCACCATCGACTACGACCAGCAGGCCACCGAGGACGCGGCGGCGGCCGACCGGGCCGCGGGCCGTGCCGAGGGCTACGCGACGGACGCCCGTTCCTCCGCCGACCAGGCGGCCCTGGACGCCTCGGCCGCCCGCGCGGCGGCCGCCGAGGCCGAGCAGGCCGCCACCGACGCCCGCGCGGCGGCCACCCGCGCCGACGCGGAGGCCACCGCGGCGGAGGAAGCCGCGAAGGACGCCCAGAAATACGCGGACTCCGCCCAGCAGGCAGCCGACCAGGCCGAACGCAACGACGCCAACAAGCAGGTCCAGACGGGCGCCGGAACCGGCATCGGCGGTGTCTTCTACGTCATCGAGAAGATGACGGACGCGGCACCGGGCAAGCAGCTCAACCCGTGCGACTACACGTTGCAGGGCTGCACGGTGACGTACGAACTGCACCTCGACGTCACCGTCAGCTACTACTTCTGCGAGAACCCGGACGTCCCCGCCACCCAGTCCGGCTGCCCGCCGGAGGACACGGTCTTCCTCAAGACGGAGGTGCTGAAGAACCAGAAGCAGGAGTGGACCCACCACTTCACCGCAGGCGACATCACCCGGCTCGGCTGGCAGGCCCTCTTCGGTGACACGGTCGGCGCGGTCCTGTACGAGGTCGTGCTGGGCGACGCGGTCCGCTGCTACCACGGCGACGCGGCCGGCTGCGCCTGGTTCGCGTCCAACTTCATCCCGGGCAAGGTCTACGAGAAGGCCGCCGAGGCGCTCCGCGGGCTTGACGCCGCGATGAAGACCGGGGTCGGGGTCGCGGACGCGTTGAAGGCGCTGAAGGCGCTGGACGGCATCGACCCCCGCACGCTCGCCCAGATCGAGCGGAGTGTGAAGGTCTACGAGGACGCGGTGACGCTCTGTCGACGGAACAGCTTCCCCAGTGGTACCGAGGTGCTGTTGGCGGACGGCACCCGCAAGCCGATACGTGACATCCGTGAGGGCGACCTGCTCCTGGCCGCCGATCCGGACACCGGCCGGCTGCGTCCGGAACCGGTGACGGACACGTTCCGCCACGGCACGGAGCGCCTGACGGAGATCGGTGTGGCCGATGGCGTGGTCACCAGCACCCGCGGTCACCGCTTCTTCGTCGCCGACCGCGGCTGGACCACCGTCTCCGACCTCCGGTTGGGCGACAGGTTGCGCACTCCGGACGGGACGCTGAGCACCGTCACCGCGCTCACGGACCGTCCAGGCCGCGCGGAGGTCTACGACCTGACGGTCGACAACCTGCACACCTTCTTCGTGCGCACCCACGGGCGGGCGCCTCAGGACATCCTCGTCCACAACTGTTTGAAGATCATCGAGGATGAGGGCACGTCCGGAGCCCACACCCTGCGTGACCACGTCACGCCCGACGACGCAAGCATGGCCGCGAAGGCCGAGAGCACCACGGGCGGCATCGCCACCAGGTGGGCGAGCCAGGAGGTCGCAGCGAAGGCGGTCAACGATGCGTTCCAGCAGTGGATCGCGCGCAACCCCAGGGGACTGGACGGGTGGCTGAGCCGCATGCGGGACAAGTTCGGCAGGAACGGCGACCGCGGATTCTTCAACCCCCGGACCGATCTGAAGGAGATCACGTGGACTCTCAGGGACGCGAAGGATCTCGGATTCAAGTGGGTGAAAAACGGTCCGCAGAAGGTCGACGCCGGAAATAAGGTGGTCATCCAACTGAAGTACGTCGGTCGCGGCCATCCGCTGGGCTACGTCGTGTACACGACGTTCCTGGCTGGCTGAGCACACCCGCAACGTCTCTCCGACCGTGCCGGGGCCGATCTGCCTACCGTCCCCGGCGCGACGGGCGGGGCGAGAAGCGTCGTCTGCTTCCGCCCCGCCCGCCCCAACGCCCCACGAGGAACGCATGCCTGAACTGCGGGAAGTACGCTATTGGAGATTCGAGGAGGACTTCGGAATCAGTCTCCTGCTCACAACGCCCGGGGTGGATCCGGCATCGGTGGTGGCGGGCGGCGACGCCGACGACGCCCGTGCTCTCCGGGACGACGCCTGCCTGCTGCTGGACTCACGGCTTCCGGCCGAGGCCCTTCGCACGGTGTGGCTCGCCGCCACGGCCGGCCGCGAGGATCCTGGGGCGGACATCCGTGACCTTCTTCGTCGGATCGTCGAATTGTGCGAAGCCCGGATCGCGCGCGAAGCCTCCGAGTTCCTCGCCCGCGACTGGCTCCCCGACACCACGGCGGCCACGGTGACGGTGGACGAAGGAGCGATGCGGGACGCCGTGTGCGTCGAAGTCCGAGCTCTTGCGGCGCAGCTCACGGGGCCGGACGTCGTGTCCGCGTTGGAACACGTCGCCCTCGAGGTGGATGCCGATCTCGGGTTTCGGCTGTTCCTGCGCGTCGTGAAAGCGACAGCGGTGCGCATCGCCCTGGAGCAGTGCGACCGATATCAGAAGATCGGTGAGATGTTCGGATACCCGGGATGTCTGGTGTACGACGGACTCGACGTGTGCTGGCCCCGTTTCGACGACGTTACGCTGCGGCGACGCTTCGAGTGGGACTTCGGGTTCTCCTTCCTCGTCGGGCGGTTCCACGGCGATCTGTGGCAGCACTCCCACACGGTCGACGAAGGCATCCGCGGGGCAGCTGCCGACTACGCGGGTCTCGTACCGGGTACGACGGCGTACGCCCTGCTGGAGGACACGCTTCGGCTGTCCCGTTCGCCGATGTCCGACGACGCCCTCACCGCGCTGTGGCAGGGGGCTACGGCCTTTGGCTTCAATCCGCAGGACGAGGGCGCCGGACCGCGACAGTGGCTGGACCGGATCTCGGAGATGTGCGCCGAACGCCTGCGGGAGATCGACCCCGAATTCCTGATCGGCACCCCGGTCCCGACGGCCTCGGAGCGGCTGGAGCCCGTCCTGCGCGAACTGCGTGAGATCGCTCCGTCCCTGACCCGGGCGGTGCACGACAGCCCCTGGTTCGGTGCCGACGACAGTCCTTGGTTCTCATTCTCCGGCACGGTGGTCCCCTCGCTCACACAGGTTGTCACCGAGGTCGATCCCGACCTGGCTTTCCGCTTGTTGCTCAGGTTCGTCAGCGTCTACTCCGTACCGGTGAGCGATGAGCAGTACGCCCGTTACACGACACTCGGCGACCAGTTCGGATACGGCAGGAGCCACGTCGCCGAACTCGCCGATCCCCACGAAAGACAGTGACCCCTCTGCCGACGGCCTGGATCTGCGCCTTCTCCTTCCCGATGACTGACAGGCCAGGGCGCCACGCGCGGCGCCGTGCGGGCTTCGCCATGAGAAGTCGCACTGCCCGGACGTCCTGAAAGACCAGAAAGGCGGGGCACGCCGTGAGGGCGATCCCGCTGTCACGGTGTGGGCGGGGGCCGGCCCGGAGCGGCTGGAGCGGCTCCACGACACGCTCAGTGCCGATGAACACGTGGGCCTGGTGAGCGCCGTCCAGGAGGCTGCCTCGGGCACCTGAGCAGACGCCTGAGGGGCCCGCACTCACCCAGAGTGCGGGCCCCTTCTCACGCCGTCGTCCGTGCCGCCGTGCTCGCTCGCCCCGTGAGCCGGGGTGCCAGGAGGGTCGCTTCCGGGGTCGTCTCGCCTGCCAGCTTGGTCATCAGGAGGTTCACCGCCCGTTCGCCAAGCTCCGTCGACGGTAGTTCGACCGAGGTGATCTGGAGGGACTCGGCCAGTTCGGTCGGGCAGATCGCTGTGATCGACAGGTCGGTCGGGACGCGTAGGCCCAGGTGTTCGAAGGCGTCTATCAGGGGTTCGAGGATCGCCTCGTTGTGGACGACGAGCCCCGTCAGCGCGGGCTGTTCCCGCAGGAGTCGTTCCGCGGTCCGGCGGGCCGCCGTCGCCGTCGCCTCGCAGGGGTGGACGGCCGAGGCGAGGCCCGCCCGGTCGGCGGCCGCGGTGAAGCCCTGGACCACGCGCTGGGCGAAGGCCGTCCCCCGGACGTACACCTCCGGCGGCGAGCCGACCAGCGCCACGACCCGGTGGCCGAGCCCCGCCAGATGGTCCACGCAGGCCTCGCCCGCCGCCCGGAAGTCGAGGTCGACGCAGGTGATCCCGTCGGCCTCGGCGGGGAACCCGATCATCACCGAGGGCAGGCCCAGCGCGCGCAGCAACGGCAGCCGGCGGTCGTGGAGCTGGACGTCCATCAGGATCAGCGCGTCCACCAGGGCCGTGTCCGCGACCCGCCGCAGGCCCTCCTCGCCCTCCTCCTGCGTCAGCAGCAGCACGTCGTGGTCGTGCCGGCGGGCGGTGGTCACCACCGACACCGCGAACTGCATCACCACCGGCACGTGGATCCCGGTCCGCAGCGGGACGACCAGTGCCAGGACGTTCGATCTGCTGGTGGCCAGCGCGCGGGCGCCGGCGTGCGGCCGGTAGCCCAGCTCGCGGATGGACGCCCGCACCCGCTGCCGGGTCTCCTCGGAGATCGGCCGCTTGCCGCTGAGCGCGTACGAGACCGTGCTCGGGGAGACCCCGGCGTGCCGGGCCACGTCGGTGATCTTCACCATCGGTCCAGCTCCAGTGTCAGGAACCCGGCCCCGGCCCGCGCCCGTACCTCCCGCTCGCCCGCCGCCAGGCCCCACGGTGCCGAGGGGTCGGCGCACGACGCCCGCAAGGTGTCCCCCTCGCGTACGACGGTGAAGGTCACGTCCCCGGCCCGTACCGTCACCTGCGCGCCCCGCCCGGGACGGTACGCCCGCAGGGTGACGTCCTCGGCGAAGGCGTAGTCGGGCCGGTCGGTCACCGCGCCGACGGGGATCACCGCTCCCGGCCGCACCAGCAGCGGCACGCTGTCGAAGCCGTGCCGCTCACGCGTCCAGCGCGGCCCGGTCACCGTCCGGCCGGTGAGGTAGTGCGTCCAGACGCCCTCGGGGACGTAGTACGTCACCTCGCCCTCGTCGCTGAACACGGGCGCGACCAGCAGGTCGGGTCCGAGCATGTACTGCCGCTCCAGGTGCGCGCACCCGGGGTCGTCCGGGAACTCCAGCGCCATCGCCCGCATCACCGGCGTGCCCTCGGTGTGCGCGACGCGCGCGGCCTCGTACAGGTACGGCATGAGGCCGAGCTTGAGCCGGGTGAACAGCCGCAGCACGTCCACCGACTCCTCGTCGAACAGCCACGGCACCCGGTAGGAGGAACTGCCGTGCAGCCGGCTGTGCGAGGACAGCATCCCGAAGGCCAGCCAGCGCTTGAACAGCGCGGGCGTCGGCGTGCCCTCGAAGCCGCCGATGTCGTGGCTCCAGTAGCCGAACCCGGACAGCCCGAGGGACAGCCCGCCGCGCAGCGACTCCGCCATCGACTCGTAGGTCGCCTCGCAGTCACCGCCCCAGTGCACCGGGAACCGCTGGCTGCCCACCGTGGCCGACCGCGCGAAGACGACCGCCTCGCCGTCGCCGCGGTGCTTGCGCAGCACGTCGAAGACGGTCCGGTTGTAGAGGTACGGGTAGTAGTTGTGCATGCGTTCCGGGTCGGAGCCGTCGGCCCACGCCACGTCGACCGGCACCCGCTCGCCGAAGTCGGTCTTGAAGCAGTCGACGCCCTGGGCGAGCAGTGCCTCCAGCTTCCCGGCGTACCACTCACGGGCCGCCGGGCTGGTGAAGTCGACCAGTGCCATCCCCGGCTGCCACAGGTCCCACTGCCAGACGCCGCCGTCGGGCCGGCGCAGCAGGTGTCCGAGCTCCCTGCCCTCGGCGAACAGCGGGGAGCGCTGGGCGATGTACGGGTTGATCCAGACGCTGACGCGCAGCCCGCGCTCCTTCAGCCGGGCCAGCATGCCCTCCGGGTCCGGGAAGACCCGTGGATCCCAGCGGAAGTCGCACCAGTTGAACTCGCGCATCCAGAAGCAGTCGAAGTGGAAGACGGACAGGGCGAGTTCGCGCTCCCGCATGCCCTCGATGAACGACGTGACCGTCTCCTCGTCGTAGGAGGTGGTGAAGGACGTCGACAGCCACAGCCCGAACGACCACGCGGGCGGCAGGGCCGGGCGTCCGGTCAGGGCGGTGTACTTGCGCAGGATCTCCTTGGGGGTCGGACCATGGACGACGTAGTACGTCAGTTGCTGCGACTCGACGCTGAACTGGACCCGCGACACCGCCTCCGAGCCGACCTCGAAGGACACCCTGCCCGGGTGGTCGACGAAGACGCCGTAGCCCGCGTCGGTCAGATAGAAGGGGACGTTCTTGTAGGCCTGCTCGGTCGCGGTGCCGCCGTCGGCGTTCCAGACGTCGACGACCTGGCCGTTCTTGACGAGCGGGCCGAAGCGTTCACCGAGGCCGTAGACGCTGGTGCCCACGCTCAGTCCCAGCTGCTCCCGGAGATAGTGCGCGCCCGTCGCGTCCCGCATGATGCCCATGCCCTTGGGGCCGCTGCCGGTGAGGGCGCGTCCGTGGGCGAGGAAGTCGACGCGCCAGGGGCCCGTGCGGGCCACCCGTACCGACAGCGCCCCGGAGGTCAGGGTCGCGTGTTCGTCGTCGTACGAGGCCTGCGCGCGGAACTCCTCCTTCCTGACCTCGAACTCCGGTCCCCGCGGCCGCTCGCCCTCGAAGTGGGTGAAGGTGACGCCGATGACGTCGGGCAGCGGGGCGTGGGCGGTGATCGTCACGACCGGCCCCTTCAGCAGGTCGCCGCGGTGACGGATGGGCTGGGTCGGCGCGTGGATCTCCAGCGTGCCGTCGTCGGGGGCGGTGACGTCGAGGACCTCGACCGGGTGGGCCGCGGTGACGCCCTCGCGCAGCAGCCAGTAGCCATCGGTGAACTTCACGTGGGGGGTCCTTACTTGACCGCGCCGACGGCGATGCCGCGGGTGAGGGTCCGCTGGAAGACGAGGAAGAAGACGATCGCGGGGAGCACGCCCAGCAGGGCCGCCGCATTGGTCATCGTGGCGTCCATCAGGCGCTGGCCCTGGAGGACGCCGAGGGCCACCGACACGGTCTGGTTGTCGTTGGAGATCAGCATGACCAGGGGGAGCAGGAACTCGTTCCACGTCCAGATGAAGAAGAAGACCAGCAGCACGCCGAGGGTGGGGCGGCTGACCGGGACGACGATCCGCCACAGGACCTGCCACGTGTTCGCGCCGTCGATGCGGGCGGCCTCGATGATCTCCCGGGGGAAGCGGCCCAGCACCGAGGAGAGCAGGTACGTGCCGAACGCCGACTGGATCACCGTGAAGACGATGATCACGCTCAGTCTGGTGTCGTACAGGCCCGCCTCCTTGCTCAGGTGGTAGACGGGGTAGACCAGCGCCTCCTGCGGCAGCATGTTCGCGAGGACGAAGAAGGCCAGTACCCAGGTGCGGCCCCGGACGCGGCCGATGCCGATCGCGCACGCGTTCAGGACCGACAGGACGGCCGCTCCCAGAGCGACACACCCGCTGATCAGCACCGAGTTGGCCAGCTTGCGGCCGTAGTCGACGCGGTTCCAGAAGTCCTTCAGACCGTCCAGGTAGAAGCCGTCGGGAAGGCTGAGCGGGCCGTTGCGCGCGTACTCCGCGGGCGACTTGACCGCGTTGACCGTGACGATCACGAAGGGCACGACCATGAACAGGGCGGCCAGGCAGAGCGCCACGAGGACCGGGTAGCGGCGTACGGCGGTCATGTCCGGATCCCTTCCTCCGCGTCCTCCGCCCGGGTCTGGAGCTTCAGTCCGACCAGTGAGAGGGCGAGGATGACCACGGTGAGCACGGTGGAGATCGCGGCGCCGTAGCCGACCTGGGTCTTCTCGAAGAACGTGGTGAAGGAGAAGTAGGACGGGACGTCGGTCGCGCCGCCCGGCCCGCCCTTGGTGAGCACGTACACCGCGCCGAACACCTTGAGCGCGGCGATCGAGCACCAGGTCAGCACGACG
Source organism: Streptomyces sp. NPDC002306 (assembly GCF_053593435.1). Taxonomy (NCBI): domain Bacteria; kingdom Bacillati; phylum Actinomycetota; class Actinomycetes; order Kitasatosporales; family Streptomycetaceae; genus Streptomyces; species Streptomyces sp. NPDC002306. Next base: position 538,363 of record NZ_JBSFCK010000003.1, on the reverse strand, counting down.
TACGTCTCCGGCCGGATCTGCGCCAGCGTGATGTGCCGGAAGCGGCGCCACCAGCCGGCGCCGTCCAGTTCGGCGGCCTCGTACAGCTGGGGGTCGACGCGTTGCAGTCCCGCCATGAAGACGACGAGCGGGAAACCGAGCTGCACCCACACCATCACGCCCATCACGCTGTAGAGCGCGAGGTCGGGGTCGCCGAGCCAGTCCTGCTGCCAGGAGCCCAGGCCGGCGGCGCGCAGCAGCGCGTTGAGCGAGCCGTCCTCGGGGGCGAGGATCCAGCTCCAGACGATGCCCGCGACCGCGATCGGCAGCACCTGGGGGAGGTAGAAGCAGGCGCGCAGGACCGCGGCGATCCGGCCGCCGAAGTGCTTGCCCACGTAGTCGAACAGGGCCGCGGCCAGCACGAGGCCGAGCAGGGTCGGGATCACCGCCATGGCGACGACCATGAACAGGCTGTGCCGGAAGGACGCCCAGAACTCGGTGTCCTCCATCAGGTCACGGTAGTTGGCGAGCCCCGACCACGTCGGGCTGCCGACCCCCTGCCAGTCGGTGAAGCTCACGCCCGTGTTCATCAGGAACGGCACGACGACGACCACGAGGAAGGCGAGCGCGCCCGGCAGCAGGAACAGCGCGTAGGAGTCACGGGGACGGCGCGGGGGCCCGGAGCCGGGGCCCCCGCCGGACACCCGCGCGTCCCGTTCGGCGGTGACCGTCATCGCCGGGGTACGCCCTTGTCGTACGCCTTCTGCAGGGCGTCGAGGTAGGCGTCCGGCTGCTCGCCGCCCGTGATCAGCTTCTGGGTCTCGGAGACGAGGACGTCGTAGAAGCCGGCCACCGGCCAGTCCGGGTAGAAGGCGAGGCCGTCGCGTGCCGAGAGGGTGTTGAAGTCGGCGATGAGCTGCTGGGACTTCGGGTCGGTCACCGCGCCCGGGTCGGCGGCCACCGGGACGCCGCCCTCGTTGCCCAGCAGGTTCTGGATCTTCTTCGACATGGTGATGTCGATGAAGTCGTAGGCCAGCTCCTTGTTCTTCGCGTTCTCGGGGACGACCCACAGGTTGCCGCCGGAGCCGAGGGTCAGGTCGGAGCCGGGCCACAGGAAGCTGCCCCAGTCGAAGGCGGCCTCCTCCTGGAAGCGGCCGTACCACCAGCTGCCGGAGAACAGGATCGGCGCCTTGCCCTGGATGAAGGAGACCCCCGCCTCCTCGGCCTTGGTGCCGCTGGAGGTCTTGGCGATGTAGCCCTTGCGCACCCAGTCGGCGAAGGTGGTCGCGGCGTACGTCCAGGCCTGGTCGTGGAAGTCGGTCTTCCCCCGGTACAGCTCGTAGGAGTCGACCCAGGAGCGGTCGGCCCGGGAGAGGGCCAGCTGGTACAGGTACTGCTGGGCCATGTACTCGGCGCCGGCGTTCGCGAGCGGCGTGACCTCGTTCTCGACGAACACGTCCATGGCGGCGGTCAGTTCGTCGAGCGTCCGCGGCTCGGCGATCCTGTACTTGGCGAACAGGTCCTTGTTGTAGAACACCTTCGTGTACTCGGCGTAGTTGGGCACGCCGTACCACTTGCCGGAGCCCATGACGCCCCGGGCGTCGTATCGGCTGGTGGTCCTGACGCCCGCGCTCAGTTTCTTGTCCCAGCCGCGCTTCGTCGCCTCGGCGGTCAGGTCGGTGAGCAGTCCCTGCGTGGAGAGCAGGCCCGCCGTGGCGTTGCCCTTGTTGTACTCCATGACATCGGGCGCGTCGGAGGAGTTCAGGACCATCTGGGCGGTCTTCTGGATCTGTTCGAAGCTCTTCTCCTCGTAGGTGACCTTCACTCCCGGATGTGTGGCCTCGAACTCCTTCACGGCCTCCTTCCAGGCCACGCCCATGGCGCTGGTGGGGCCTTCGTAGTGCCAGAGTCTCAGGGTCCGGCCGTCGGAGGAGCCGCCGTCCGAGCCGCCGCAGGAGGTCAGGAGCAGGGATCCGGCCAGGATCACCGCGCCTGCCGCCACCCGCCTTCGTGCCGTCAACATCCCGTGCCTCCAGGGGAGTCGGATGGAACCGGGGCCGTCACGCGATGGGGCGTCGAACCGGTTCGACGCGTGACGTCGAAGCGCTTCGACGGGGGAAGGTAGGTGGTGGTCGTGGGCACGTCAATGGGGTGCGCGGGAATCGGCGGTACCGGTCCGCCGCCCGAGACCGATCAGCAGGGCCAGCGCCGCCGCCGTGACCGGCACGCCGAACCCGGCCGCCGGCGAGACGTGTTCGGCCACCCAGCCGCCGGTCGCGCTGCCGCAGGCGATGCCGCCGAGCAGGCCGGTCACGGCGAGGGTCATGCCCTCGTTGAGCCGGCCCTCGGGGGTGCGCTCCTGCACCAGGGTCATCGTCGTGATCATCGTGGGGGCCGTGGCCGTCCCGGCGACGAACAGCGCGACCGCCAGCAGCGGCAGCGACCCGGTCAGGGCCGCCGCGAGCAGCGGGAGCGTCAGCAGCGCCGCCATCGCGGCCAGGCACCAGGGATGGCGCCGCTCGGCGGGACCGGACGGCTTCAGCGCGCCGTAGGCCAGCCCCGCCGCGCAGGACCCGGCGGCCTGGAGGGCCAGCACCACGCCCGCCGCCGCGTGGTGCCCCCGCGCGTCCGCGAACGCGAGGGTGACGACCTCCGTCGCGCCGAACACCGCGCCCGTGGCCAGGCATCCCGCGAGCAGCGGGGGCATGCCGGCGGCGCGCAGCGGGGAGCGGGCCGTCGTACGGCGGTGCGGCGGCGGCTCCGTCGAGCGCTGCGCGGTGAAGACCAGCACGCCGGTCACCAGCAGCGCCACCGCGACCAGGGTGCCCGCCTCCGGGAAGAGGGCCGCGCACAGGAAGGCCGCGAGCACCGGGCCGAGCATGAAGCACAGTTCGTCCGCGGCCTGCTCGAAGGAGTTCGCGGTGTGCAGCGCCTCGGGGGCGTCCCGCAGCAGATGGGCCCAGCGGGCCCGGGACATGCCGCCGGTGTTGGGGTTCGTGGCGGTGGCCGCGTAGGCGGTGAACAGGGTCCAGTCCGGGGCGCCGCGGTGCACGCACAGCAGCAGGGCCAGCGAGCCGAGCGCCGCCGACAGCGCGGCGGGCACGGCGACGCGGGCCTGGCCGTACCGGTCGACGAGCCGGGCGACCCAGGGCGCGACCAGCGCGGTCGCGGCGAGCCCGGTCGCGGTGACGGCCCCGGCGAGGGCGTACGAGCCCCGGGCGCCGGCGATCATCACGACCGCGCTCACGCTGAACATGCCCATCGGCAGCCGGGCGAGCAGGTTCCCGGCCGTGAAGGCGCGGGTGCCGGGGCGGGCGAAGAGACGGCGGTAGGGGCCGGGCGGGCGGTCGCCGCGACGGGAGGCGAGGTCGACGGCGACGAGGGCGTCGGCGGTGACGGTGCGCAACGGCGCTGTCCGGGGCTGGGGTCGCGGCATGGGCCCACCGTGACGCGGGCCCGTGCCGGGGGTCCAACACCTTCCGCGTACCGATTCACGCACCCGCGTTGTAGGTTCGGCGGATGTCCGCTCCCCGCCACCTCGACCCCCGCCTGCTGCGCGCCTTCCTCGCCGTCGCCGAGGAACTGCACTTCACCCGCGCCGCGGCCCGCCTCTACGTCGCGCAGCAGGCGCTCAGCCGGGATGTGCGGCGGCTGGAGCGCGAGCTGGGGGCCGAGTTGTTCGTGCGGACCACCCGGCAGGTGACGCTGACCGCCGACGGCGAGCGGCTGGTGCCGTCGGCGCGCCGGGTGCTCCAGGCGCAGGACGACCTGCTGGCCGCGTTCGGGCAGGCCCGGCCGCTGCTGGTGGACCTCAACTTCCCCGACCAGGCCACCGCCCGCCGAGTGCTGCGCCGGGCCCGTGAACTCGCCCCCGAGCACGAACTGATGGCCCGCTACGAGAGTGGCCTCGCGGGTGCGGCGGGGGAGATGGTGGCGGGCCGGCTGGACGTGTCGTTCGGCCGGTTCGCCGGTCTGGACCCGGCGCTGCGGGCCCGCCTCGCCCATCAGCCGGTGCGGTACGAGCCGATGGCCGTGGTCCTGCCCGAGGACCACCGGCTGGCGGGGCTGGAGGTGGTGCCGCTCGCCGCGCTGAGCGGCGAGACGGTCTACGCGGGCGCGGGGAACCCGCGCACGACGGAGTGGACGGACCTGGCGCGCCGCCTGTTCGAATGCCGGGGGATCGGGCTCGCGGCCCCGCTGCCGCTGGCCGTCGGCGACGAGGAGTTCCAGCGGATCATGGCGAAGACGCGGAACCCGATCCTCGCCGTGGTGGGCTTTCCGGCCATGCGTGGAACGGTGCTGCGGCCCCTTGTCGATCCCGTCCCTCTGTCGCCTGTGTCACTGGTGTGGCGAAAGGGGCTGGTCCATCCGGGATTCGATGCTCTTCGGCAGGCTGCGGCCGAGATCTCCGCCGCTGAAGGGTGGCTGCACCGGCCTGCGGATGGATGGATTCCAGCCACTGACGTGAGCATGATGAATACCCACATTTAACCCGTAACCCACACGCATCGTCCGCGTGCGCTACATTCTTGGGCCTGAGCACGGTGTGGTAATGGGGGGCGTTCGAATCGGGTGGGGGCCCGGTTCGACGACGGGTGCTCGGCGTCGAACGCGCTTCCAGAACCGTCCCGTGGGGGGAAGTGCGCACGTGAAAGAGTGGCGGAAAGACGCCCAACCGGAATGGCCCGCTGCCGCGTCAGCGACCCAGGACCTTCCGTCGACGGGGGGAAAACCTCCGAGCCACCGGAGCCCTTCGGGAGCAGGACGAACCGGCTTTCCGGTGGCCGAAACAATCGAACGAGCCGAGCGGCCCGGGCGGCCCGAGCAGGCCGGGCGACCCGAACAGACCGGCCGGGGCGAACAGACCGGCCGGACCGGCCGCGCGGCGCGGGCCGGCCGGGGCGGACGGCGGCGCGACGGCAGAGGTGGCGGCCGGGCGCGTACCGCCGGGGTGCCCGAGCCCGGGGCCGAGATCCTCGGGTCGTTACCGGGCGATGCCCGAGCCGCCGCGCCGCGCGACCCCTGGGACGAGTCCGGGGCGACGGCACCGCACGACGGCAGCGCCCATGATCCGCACGAGGTGACGATCCAGCTCGACTCCGTCCCGTTCGGCGGGGCGCCCGCGCAGACCGCCAAGGACGGTGGCCAGGAGGCCTCCGACGCACCGGTGTTCGTGGACGAGTCGGGGCGGCGCAGCCGCACCTTCCGGCGGATAGGGATAGCCGTGGGGCTGTCCTGCGCGGCCTACGCGGCCGTCATCGTCGCCACCCTGCTGTCGGGCAACTCCACCGCCCCCTGGCTCCCGGTGCCGGTCCCGGGCCAGGACGACGACAAGCCGGCCGGACAGGTCGACACCTCCCCGACGCCGCGCGCCTCGTCGGACCCGGCCCGCCCGGGCGGCAACGGCGTCCCGGTGTCGGACCCCTCCGTCCCCGGCGGCCCGTCCGCCACCTCGGGGACCGGCCGGCCGCCCAGCGCGTCCGCCGCCAGCGGCCGACCCAGCACCTCCGCCGCTCCCGGAGCGTCGGCCGGCACCTCCGTGCGGCCCAGCCCGAGCGGCAGCACCAGGGACCCGGTGCAGGAGTCGCCTCCTCCGGCCGTCTCCACCCCGACGCAGAGCCCGTCCACGACGCCGTCCAGCGAGGCCCCGGCCCCGCCCTCGTCGCAGCCCCCGGCCGGCGGCACGGGCCCGGTCGCCAACGGGCCCGCGGACCCGGTCCCCGTCCAGTCGGGCCCGGCCGGCGCACCCGCGTCCTCCGCTCCCGTCACCTCGTCCACGGAGAACGTCCTCTGATGGCATCCCGCTCCAGCCGCCGCTCCACGGGGCACGCGGCCGTCCGGCGCCGTCGGCTGCCACTGCGCCAACTGCTGCCGCTCACCCTGCTGTTCGCGATGCTCGGCATGCTGATGCTGCGCGGCTACGTGCACAGCGAGATCCTCGCCGACTTCCGGGTGCGGCCCGAGGCGGCCACCGGCAAGGTCCCGCAGAAGATCCTCGACGGCGGACCCGTCATCGACACCCGCGGCGGCAAGGTCACCAGCCTGCGCGTGCCGGACCACCGCGTCGTCCTCACCTTCGACGACGGCCCCGACCCGAAGTGGACCCCGAGGGTCCTCGACATCCTCCAGAAGCACCACGCGCACGCCGTCTTCTTCGTCACCGGCACCATGGCCTCCCGCTACCCGGACCTGGTCAAACGCATGATCGCCGAGGGCCACGAGGTCGGCCTGCACACCTTCAACCACCCCGACCTCTCCTACCAGTCCACGGCGCGCATCGACTGGGAGCTGTCGCAGAACCAGCTCGCGCTCGCGGGCGCGGCCGGCATCCGCAGCTCCCTGTTCCGGCCGCCGTACTCCTCCTCCGCCGACGCCATGGACGACCGGTCCTGGCCGGTCACCGAGTACGTCGGCAGCCGCGGCTACCTCACCGTCGTCAACGACACCGACAGCGAGGACTGGCGCAGGCCCGGCGTCGACACCATCGTCCGCAACGCCACGCCCCACGGCGGCAAGGGCGCGATCGTCCTGATGCACGACTCCGGCGGCGACCGCCGGCAGACGGTGCAGGCACTCGACCGGCTCATCCCCGAACTCGGCGCCAAGGGCTACACGTTCACCAACCTCACCGAGGCCCTCGACGCCCCGAACGCGGACACCCCGGTCGCGGGCGCCGACCTGTGGAAGGGCAAGGCCTGGATCTTCCTGGTGCGGGCCTCCGACGACCTCACCGGCGTCCTGGTCGTCGGCCTCGCCGTCATCGGCGTGCTGGTCCTCGCCCGCTTCGGCCTGATGCTGCTGCTGTCCGTCCTGCACGCCCGGCGCACCCGCCGCCGCGGCTTTCGCTGGGGCCCGCGGCCGGTCACCGAACCGGCGTCGGTACTGGTGCCCGCCTACAACGAGGCCAAATGCATCGAGAACACGGTGCGTTCCCTGATGCGCAGCGAACACCCGATCGAGATCCTGGTCATCGACGACGGCTCCAGCGACGGCACGGCCCGGATCGTGGAGGACCTGGACCTGCCGAACGTCCGGGTGATCCGCCAGGAGAACGCGGGCAAGCCCGCCGCCCTCAACCGCGGCCTCGCCAACGCCCGGCACGAACTGATCGTGATGATGGACGGCGACACCGTCTTCGAACCGGCCACCGTCCGCGAACTGGTCCAGCCGTTCGCCGACTCGCGCGTCGGCGCCGTCGCGGGCAACGCCAAGGTCGGCAACAAGGACACCCTCATCGGCGCCTGGCAGCACATCGAGTACGTGATGGGCTTCAACCTCGACCGCCGGATGTACGACGTCCTCCAGTGCATGCCCACCATCCCCGGCGCGGTCGGCGCCTTCCGCCGCTCCGCCCTGGAACGCGTCGGCGGCATGAGCGACGACACCCTCGCCGAGGACACCGACATCACGATGGCCATCCACCGCGACGGCTGGCGGGTGGTCTACGCGGAGAAGGCCCGCGCCTGGACCGAGGCCCCGGAGTCGGTCCAGCAGCTGTGGTCCCAGCGCTACCGCTGGTCGTACGGCACCATGCAGGCGATCTGGAAGCACCGCCGCGCCGTCTTCGAACGGGGCCCCTCGGGCCGCTTCGGCCGCGTCGGGCTGCCGCTGGTCTCCCTCTTCATGGTGCTGGCCCCGCTGCTCGCCCCGCTGATCGACATGTTCCTCGTCTACGGCCTGCTCTTCGGCCCCACCGAGAAGACGATCGTGGCCTGGTTCGGCGTCCTCGCCGTCCAGGTGGTCTGCGCGACCTACGCCTTCTTCCTCGACCGCGAACGCCTGACCCCGCTCATCTCGCTGCCCCTGCAACAGATCCTCTACCGCCAGCTCATGTACGTCGTGCTGCTCCAGTCCTGGATCACCGCGCTCACCGGCGGCCGGCTGCGCTGGCAGAAACTGCGCCGCAAGGGCGGGGTGTCGGCACCGCCGGACGAGCCCGTGCCGGGCCGGCGCGTCATGGACGGGAGGCCGGTCGCATGAGCACCCAGGACCACGAGGCCGTCGCGCCCACCCGGACCCCGTCCCCGGAGGGCGCGGCGGTACGGATCCCGCGGCAGCCGTCGGCCCCGGCGCCCGCCGAGGCACCGCCCCGCGCCTCGGGACGCGACCGCTACTTCGACCTGCTCCGGGCGGTCGCGCTCTTCCGGGTCGTCTTCTACCACCTGTTCGGCTGGGCCTGGCTGCCGGTGGTGTTCCCCTCCATGGGCGTGATGTTCGCCCTGGCCGGCAATCTCATGGCCCGCTCCCTGACCAAACGCCCCGCCGTCGAGGTCGTCCGCGGCCGGATGCGGCGCCTGCTGCCACCGCTGTGGCTGCTGGGCGCGGTCGGCGTGAGCGGCATGCTGCTCGGCGGCTGGGGACCCGACTCCGAGGGACACCCGGGCTGGTGGTGGCTGCACCTCGCCTTCTGGATCCTGCCGCTGAGCGACCCGCCGTTCGCCGCGGACGTGCCCGGCGTCCATGGCCTGATCGGCGACGACTGGGCCGTGGAACTGGCCGTGCCGCTCTGGTACATCCGCGCCTACCTGTGGTTCGTCCTGCTCTCCCCGCTGCTGCTGCGCGCCCTGCGCAGGCTGCCCTGGACGACGATCCTCGCGCCGATCGTCCTGTCCGCGGTGCTCGAATTCGGCCGGATCTCCCTGCCCAGCCCGCGCCTCGACACCAACCTCAGCGACTTCGGCGCGTTCGGCGCGTGCTGGCTGCTGGGCATGGCCCACCAGCAGGGCGTCCTCAAGCGCCTGCCCCGCTACGTCGTGCCGTCCCTCGCGCCGGCGGTGGCCGCCGTCGGCCTCTGGTACGCGCTCACGCACGGCTTCGCACCAGGACACGACCTGGACGACATGCCGTTCGCCCAGTCGCTGTGGTCCTTCGCCACCGTGCTGCTGCTCCTGCACTTCAGCCCCTCGTGGTCCGAGTGGCCCCGCCCACTGCGCCGTTGGGACCGGCTGATCACCCTCTTCAACTCCCGCGCGGTGACCATCTATCTGTGGCACAACGTGTGCATCGTCGCCGCGGAGTCCCTGTGGGACCACCTGTGGGGCATCGCGCTCCTGGAGGAACACGCCCCCTGGTTCCTGGAGAGTTCCTGGCCCCAGCTGATCGTGGTCTGGGCCCTCACCGCCGGCTGCATCCTGTGTTTCGGCTGGATGGAGGATCTGGCGGCGAAGCGGAAGCCCCGGCTCTGGCCGGACAGGTCGTCGTCGCGCGCGGGAACCCATCGGGCCTGACGGCACGTCCTCTTGTTTGCACTGGTGTCACCATGCGAAGCCCCGCTACCGTAGCGGGGCTTCGCCACTACGACACAGGAGTCTCCCGTGACCCGCCGTCCTCGCCTGATCGCCACAGCCGCCGCCGGAGCAACGGCGCTGCTTCTCCTCACCGGTTGCGGTGGCGGAGACGAGGGAGCGAAGGACAACGACAAGATCGCGGGCGCGGACACGCAGACGTCGGCGTCGGCGTCCCCGAGCACGACGGCACCACAGACGGCGGACCGCCCGAAGATCGAGCTGCCGTCGGACGACATCCTCACGTTCACACCGGAACAGGCGGGCGACACGGTCAAGGACGCGATCCTCGGCGATAACGCGGAGTTCATCCGGGCCATGGACGCCGCCATCGTCGCGCAGAACCCGCGTCTTCCCGCCCTGGAGTACTACACGGAGGGCGAGGGGGCCGTCGCCGCCCAGAAGTGGGTCCAGGGATTCAAGGACGCCGGTCTGACGGTGACCGGGACCGTGCGCTACTTCGACCGCAAGGTGGACGTCGAGTCCAAGGACAAGGCGTCGCTCACCTACTGCGGTGACGAGAGCAAAGGCTTCAGCAAGGTCGTCAAGACCAAGGAGATCCAGAGGACGAAGCCGACCAAGAACAGCTACGTCCTCTACGGCGTTCAGGTCGAGAAGAACGACAAGGGGGTCTGGGAGCTCGTGAAGATCGTTTCTACCCGGGGGGCGGGCAGGTGCCAGCCGTGACACGTCTCGCTCGCGGTGCGGCGGCCACAGCGGTCGCGATGTCGATCTGTCTGCTCTCGGCGCCCTCCGCGATGGCGGACCGGACCAATCCGGGCGGCGGTTCGGTCGGCGGCGGTTCCGACACCAACACCTCCGGCAACATCGACGGGGACACCGTCTCCGCGTCGGCCGGTGGGGTCGAGTTCGACACCTCCAAGAACGGCAGCGGCGCGTCCGTGGGGCCCGTCGCGTCGGGCGACGCCTCCTGGAGCCCGCCCGCCTGCTGGTACGCGCCGAAGTACACGCCCGAGCAGCTCCAGAAGATGAAGGAGCCGATCTGGCAGGCGGGATCCACCGGGGACCAGTGGGATCGCGAACAGCGTGACACGTACGTCAACGGCAATCCGTACAAGGACTTCAACAAGGACAAGACCGGCAAGGGCTACTTCTGGGACTCGTTCGTCGACAGGAGCTACCCGCCCGGGTGGGACAAGTGCACCAAGCAGATCTTCTGGGTCGACACGGGCGCCCCGCCGCCCGCCGACGCGGTGAACGCCGTGACGCCCGAGGTGCTCGCCGCGCTCGCCTACGCACAGGTCCGCGTTCCCACCAAGCAGGTGACGCTGAAGCCCGCGGGCACCACCAAGGTCAACCTGCCGACCTGGACCTGGCTGGACGGCGCGGACTTCAGGCCCGTCTCCGTCACCGCCCGCGTCCCGGTGCTCGGCATCTTCGCGACCACCACCGCCGAACCGGTCTCGCTGCGGATCGAGCCCGGAACGCCGGACGCGGTGACCTATCCGGCGTCCGGGGTCTGCCGGATAGCCGACGGCCGGATCGGCGAGCCGTACGCCCCGGGCAAGGCGAACGCGACACCGCCGTGCGGGGTCAAGTACCTGCGGTCCTCCGGTGACGGCTCGTACCACCTCAAGGCCACCGTCACCTGGAAGATCCACTGGGAGGGCTCCGGCCCCACCGGCGGCGACCTGCCCGACGGCACCTTCGGCGCCGACCAGGACGTCGTCGTCCAGGAGATCCAGTCCGTCAACCGCTGAGCGCGTCCGCGGGCCGGACCGGCTCCCGGACGGCGGTGTAACACCGGCGTCATCCGGCCGGACCGAGCCTGTCACGCGTTGTTGGCAGGCTCGGTCGGCAGACAGGCGCCCTCCGCCGCGCCGTGGGACGGGAGTTCATGTACGACGAAGAGCGACGTCCGGTGACCGGAGCCCTCGCGGGGTTCACCGTCGGGGTGACGGCCGCGCGCCGGGCCGACGATCTGGGCGCGTCGCTCCGGCGTCGCGGGGCGGCCGTGCTGCACGGGCCGGCGCTGCGGATCGTGCCCCTCGCCGACGACGGGCAACTGCTGGCGGCGACGCGGCGGCTGATCGACCAGGCACCGGACTGTGTGGTGGCCACCACCGCCATCGGCTTCCGCGGCTGGATCGAGGCCGCCGACGGCTGGGGGCTCGGTGAGCCGCTGCTCGACCGGCTGCGCGGGGCGGCACTGCTGGCGCGCGGGCCCAAGGTCAAGGGCGCCGTACGGGCCGCCGGACTGACCGAGCGGTGGTCGCCGTCGGGCGAGTCGATGGCGGAGGTGCTGGACCGGCTCCTGGACGAGGGCGTCGACGGGCGCCGTATCGCCGTACAACTGCACGGTGAGCCGCTGCCGGGGTTCCTGGAGACACTGCGGGCGGCGGGTGCCGAGGTCGTGGCGGTGCCCGTGTACCGCTGGATGCCGCCCGCGGACATCGCACCCCTGGACCGGCTGCTGGACGCCACCGTCTCGCGCGGGCTGGACGCGGTCACCTTCACCAGCGCGCCGGCCGCCGCGTCCCTGCTGTCCCGGGCCGGAGAACGAGGACTGCTGCCCGAACTGCTCGCCGCCCTCCGGCACGGAGTGCTGCCCGCCTGCGTCGGACCGGTCACCGCGCTGCCCCTCCAGGCCCAGGGTGTCGACACCGTCCAGCCCGAACGCTTCCGGCTCGGCCCGCTCGTCCAGCTGCTCTGCCAGGAACTGCCCGGCCGGACGGAGTCGTTGCCGCTCGCCGGGCACCGGGTGGAGATCCGTGGGCACGCGGTGCTGGTGGACGGCGACCTCAAGCCGGTGCCACCGGCCGGTATGTCCCTGCTGCGCGCGCTGTCCCGGCGGCCCGGCTGGGTGGTCGCCCGCGCGGAACTCCTGCGGGCCTTGCCGGGCGCGGGCCGCGACGAGCACGCGGTGGAGTCGGCGATGACCCGGCTCCGAACCGCGCTCGGCACGCCGAAGTTGATCCAGACGGTGGTCAAGCGGGGGTATCGGCTGGCGCTGGATCCGGCGGCCGAGGCGACCTACGCGGACGGGTGAGAGAGCGACCGGCGCCGGTGCGGCCGTCGCGCCCCGGCCCTCGGGTGCCGGCCTGAACGGGCCCTGTCCTCGAACGCCGGACGGGCCGGGAGAAAGCGGACGGGCCGGATGCTCAAGGGTGTTACTGGGGGTTCCGGCCGCGCGGGCGGACGGGCACTGTGGGAGGGAACGGTTCTCGCAGCCCTCCCACCGGGGCAACCCCTAGGCGGTGACAGGCACATGGCACTGGGTACGGCCACGGCCCCGTACGAGATGCGGTTCGACTCCGGGCGGATCTGCCTGGATCTCCTCGCGACCACCCATCCCGAGGAACGGTTCGACGCGCTCGCCCCGTTGTGCGCGTGGATCACCCGGTCCGGGCTGGTGCCACCGGGCACCCCCCTCACGCACGCCGACGGGTCGTGGCTCACCGGGTTCCGTGAACTGCGGGGACAGACCGGACGATTGGTGCGCGGCTGCCTCGCCGCCCCGCGCCCGTACGACGCCACGGCGACGGTCCGTCCGTACGACCCCGCGCCGGTGCGTCCGCACGAGCTCGCCCCGGCCCGCCCGTACGGCCCCGCGCTGGCCCGCGTCAACGAGTTCGCCCGGCCCGCGCCGCCGGTCCCGCGCGCGGTCCGCGCCGAGGACGGCACCCTCGTCCGCGAGTTGGACGGCCCGCCGGACTGCGCCGCGCTGCTCGCGGCCGTCGCCAGGGACTGCGTGGAGCTGCTCACGGACCCCGTCGCGCGGGCGGGGCTGCGACAGTGCGAAGGGGACAACTGCCCCATCGTGTACCTCGACACGTCCCGGGGCCGCAGGCGGCGTTGGTGCTCCAGCGAGGTCTGCGGAAACCGCGAAAGAGTGGCTCGGCACCGTCGTCGCGCGGCCCTCACCCAAGCCTAGGTGTCGGCTTTGCGGCTTCTGTGAGGGGAGGGTCGGAGAATTGTCGAAGTGATTTCGACAACACTCCGTTTGCCCTCGGCGTGGCGCGGGCAGCCGGGGCGATCTTGACGGTGTGGGGGAAATGTAAAGATCACGCGGTGGGAATGTGCACCCATGTCCGTCACGTCATGCCACGCCGAAGAAATCTGTCGCCCAGGTTTGAACGCCACGCACGTCCCGTCCGTACCCGTGCACGAGCGACCGACTGGGGGAACCCCCGGACACCGGAGGTGGGCGTGCGCAAGGATTCCGCCGTGGCCAATGAACATGGATCGAGGGCCCGACATCGCATGTCCCAGCCCTCGGAACCCGACGAGGAGCTGATGCGTGCTCTTTATCGGGAACACGCCGGACCCCTCCTTGCGTATGTCTTGCGGCTGGTCGCCGGAGATCGGCAGCGTGCCGAGGACGTCGTGCAGGAGACGCTCATCCGTGCCTGGAAGAACGCCGGCCAGCTCAATCGAGCGACCGGATCGGTACGCCCCTGGCTGGTGACGGTCGCACGGCGCATCGTCATCGACGGCCACCGCAGCCGGCAGGCCCGGCCGCAGGAGGTCGATCCGTCGCCGCTGGAGGTCATCCCCGCGGAGGACGAGATCGACAAGGCGCTTTGGTTGATGACGCTGTCGGACGCGCTGGACGACCTGACCCCCGCCCACCGGGAGGTGCTCGTCGAGACGTACTTCAAGGGACGTACGGTCAACGAGGCGGCCGAGACGCTGGGTATACCGAGCGGCACGGTCCGTTCGCGGGTGTTCTATGCCCTGCGGTCGATGAAGCTGGCACTGGAGGAGCGGGGGGTGACAGCGTGATGAGCGTTTACGGGGGGTTCGGAACGGGTGGTTCGGGTATGTCTGGTGCCATGCAGGGATCTCCGGCACCGAACGAGCACGAGACCGTCGGCGCTTACGCCCTCGGGATTCTTGACGACGTAGAGGCAACCGCTTTCGAGTCCCATCTCGCGACCTGTGAATGGTGTGCCCAGCAGCTCGACGAGCTCGCCGGCATGGAGCCGATGCTGGCCGCGCTCGCGGACCTGCCGGGCGCCGGCACTCCCGCGATCGGTGAGTCCCTGTCCGCCAGGCCCAGCCCGCGGCTGGCGGAGAAGCTCGTCGACGAGGTCTCCGAGCGTCGCGCCCTCAAGCGCCGGCGCGGGTTCTTCCTGGTGGCGGCCGCGGCCGCGCTGATCATCGGCGGCCCGCTGACGGTGCTGGCGGCGACCGGCGGCTCGGACGGCGGCGGCGACAACGTGGCGGCCGGTCCCGCCCAGAGCGCCTTCCGGACCATGACCGACAAGAAGTCCGCCACGGACCCGACGACGCATGTCACCGCGACCGTGGCCCTGGAACAGAAGGCGTGGGGTACCCACGCCGTCCTCCAGCTCAAGAACGTCGCCGGACCCGAGAAGTGCTCCCTCATCGCCGTCGGAAAGAACGGCGAGCGGGAGACCGTCACCTCCTGGGCGGTGCCGAACTGGGGCTACGGACTGCCCGGCGCCAAGACCGACGAGGCGAAGAATCCGCTCTACGTCCACGGCGGCGCCGCCTTCACCCCCAACGAGATCGACCACTTCGAAGTGATGACCTTCGGTGGAAAGCGGTTGGTGGAGGTGGACGCGTAGCTTCCCGGGCGGGGCTCCCTTCGCGTACGGTTGACGGCTGCCCAGCACGTCAGAAGGGGGCCCGGTGGCCGCTCAGGCTCAACAGGAAACCGCGGTCGGTTCGGTTCACGACGAAGCACCAGACTCCGTACGGGACCGGGAGATCGGCATCGAGCAGGAACACCTGGACCGGGTGTACCGCAGGCTCGAGGAGAAGATCCATGAGGCCGAGTTCCTCATGAACGACGCGGCCCAGCGTGGCCAGGTCGGTACACCCGGCGCGCTCGCGGAGCGGGACGCGCAGGTTTTCCGGGCGGGGGTCCACCTCAACCGGCTGAACAACGAGTTCGAGGACTTCCTCTTCGGCCGTATCGACCTGCTTCCCGGCAAGGACGGCAAGAAGGGGCCCGACGGCGCGTACACCGCCGTCGAGCCCGCCGAGGGCTCCGTCCGCGACGACAACACCGCCGACATCGCCGAGACCCTCCACATCGGCCGTATCGGCGTCCTCGACCAGGACTACGCCCCCCTGGTCATCGACTGGCGGGCCCCCGCGGCCGCGCCCTTCTACCGCTCCACCCCGGTCGACCCCGGCCGGGTGGTGCGCCGCCGGGTCATCCGCTCCAAGGGCCGCCGTGTCCTCGGCGTCGAGGACGACCTGATGCGGCCCGAGCTGACGGCCCTGCTCGACGGCCGGCGGCTGCCCGTCATCGGCGACGGCGCCCTGATGGCCGCCCTCGGCCAGGCCCGCAGCCACACCATGCGGGACATCGTCGCCTCCATCCAGGCCGAGCAGGACCTGGTGATCCGCGCCCCCGCCGCCTCGGTGACGTACGTCGAGGGCGGCCCCGGCACCGGCAAGACGGCCGTCGCCCTGCACCGGGCGGCGTACCTCCTCTACCAGGACCGCCGCCGGTACGCGGGCGGCATCCTGATCGTCTCGCCCACCCCCCTGCTGGTGGCGTACACCGAGGGTGTCCTGCCGTCCCTCGGCGAGGAGGGCCAGGTCGCGATCCGGGCGATCGGCTCCCTCGCCGAGGACACGGGCGGCGCGGAGGCCACCCTGTACGACTCCCCGGCGGTGGCCCGCGCCAAGGGCTCGTACCGGATGCTGAAGGTGCTGCGCAAGGCCGCCCGGGGCGCCCTGGAGTCGCCCGACTCGCCCACCCGGCTGCGCGTCGTCGCCTTCGGCCGCCGGCTGGAGCTGGAGGCCGGGCAGCTGGAGCAGGTCCGGCACAACGCCCTCGGCGGCACCGCGCCCGTCAACCTGCTGCGTCCGCGGGCCCGCAAGCTGCTCCTGGACGCCCTGTGGGAGCAGTCCGGCGCGGGCGGCCGGCACACGGACCCCGAGCTCGCGGCCGAGCTGCGCTCCTCCTTCGACGAGGACGTCGCCTCCGAGGACAGTTTCATCGAGTTCCTGGACGCGTGGTGGCCCGAGCTGGCCCCGCGCGCCGTGCTGGCGGCGATGGCCGACGACCGGCGGCTCGGACGCTGGGCGCGGCGGATCCTCAACCCCGGCGAGGCGCGCCGGGTCGCCCGCTCGCTCAGACGGGACGGCCTGTCCGTGCACGACGTGGCCATGCTGGACGAGCTCGAAGCCGTCCTCGGTGCCCCGGCCCGCCCCCGCAAGCGGCGTGAGCTGGACCCGCTCGACCAGCTCACCGGTCTCGAGGAGCTGATGCCCGTACGCGAGGAGACGCAGCGCGAGCGGGCCGAGCGGCTGGCCCAGGAGCGCACCGAGTACGCGCACGTCATCGTCGACGAGGCGCAGGACCTCACGCCGATGCAGTGGCGGATGGTGGGCCGGCGGGGCCGGCACGCCACCTGGACGATCGTCGGCGACCCGGCCCAGTCGTCCTGGTCCGACCCCGACGAGGCGGCCCAGGCCCGCGACGAGGCCCTGGGCAGCCGCCCGCGCCGCCGCTTCCAGCTGACGGTGAATTACCGCAACCCGGCCGAGATCGCCGACCTCGCGGCCAAGGTGCTCGCGCTGGCCATGCCGGGCTCCACGTCCCCGTCCGCCGTCCGCTCCACGGGCGTCGAACCGCGCTTCGCGGTGGTCCGGGACACGCTCGCCGAGACGGTCCGCGAGGAGGCCGCCCGGCTGCTCGACCGGGTCGAGGGCACGGTCGGCGTGGTCGTCGCGATGAACCGCCGGGAGGAGGCCAGGCGCTGGCTCGCCGGGCTCGGCGACCGGGTGGTGGCCCTCGGCAGCCTGGAGGCCAAGGGCCTGGAGTACGACGCGACGGTCGTGGTGTCGCCCGCGGAGATCGCGGACGAGTCACCGGCGGGGCTGCGTGTGCTGTACGTCGCGCTGACCCGGGCCACCCAGCAGCTGACGGTCGTCTCGGCCGAGCGGGACGAACCGGACGCGACGGGGGTGCCGGACCTGCTGAGGGACTGATGCCGGTGAACCGGTGAACCTCAAGGCGGTTTCCTGTGAACTCTCCCGACGGGAATGGTCTTGCGCGATCCGTTTGTTAGCCTGGGTGTGACACCGGCTCGATCCAAGCCCCCGGGCCCAACCTTCGTCGCTACGAGCGACCACTTGCCGCGAGGCGAGCATGGCGGGTCGGTGTCATGAACGTCGAAGAGGCCCACGTCACGCTGTGACGTGGGCCTCTTCCTTTGCCCGATCGCTCTCGTATGGTGAAAGTCATTTTCCGAAATCGGCACGGACCTGCGAACAAACCGACACCTACCTGCGAACAATAGGTTCGCAATCCGGGGCGACTACCACGTACTCGGGGGTAGGTGCGACGATCGGACGGCACAGCTCAGCGACACGGTGAAAGCAGAAGGAAGTCGGCCATGGCAACGGCGCCCAGCGTCTCCTACTCGATGACGATCCGGCTGGAGGTGCCCGCGAGCGGAACCGCCGTCTCGCAGCTCACCAACGTCGTGGAGTCCTCCGGAGGCTCCGTGACCGGCCTCGACGTCACCGCGTCCGGCCACGAGAAGCTCCGGATCGACGTCACGATCGCGGCCACCTCGACCGGGCACGCCGACGAGATCGTCGAGAAGCTCCGCGGCATCGAGGGCGTCACCCTCGGCAAGGTCTCGGACCGTACGTTCCTCATGCACCTCGGCGGCAAGATCGAGATGCAGTCCAAGCACCCCATCCGCAACCGTGACGACCTGTCCATGATCTACACGCCCGGCGTGGCCCGGGTGTGCATGGCGATCGCGGAGAACCCCGAGGACGCGCGCCGCCTCACCATCAAGCGCAACTCCGTTGCGGTCGTGACGGACGGCTCGGCCGTGCTGGGCCTGGGCAACATCGGCCCGAAGGCCGCGCTGCCGGTCATGGAGGGCAAGGCGGCCCTGTTCAAGCGGTTCGCCGGCATCGACGCCTGGCCGCTCTGCCTGGACACCCAGGACACCGACGCGATCGTCGAGATCGTCAAGGCCATCGCGCCGGGCTTCGCGGGCATCAACCTGGAGGACATCTCCGCCCCCCGCTGCTTCGAGATCGAGGCCCGGCTGCGCGAGGCCCTCGACATCCCGGTCTTCCACGACGACCAGCACGGCACCGCCATCGTCGTCCTCGCCTCCCTGACGAACGCCCTGCGTGTGGTGGGCAAGGCGATCGAGAACGTGCGCGTGGTCATGTCGGGCGCCGGCGCGGCCGGTACCGCCATCCTGAAGCTGCTGCTCGCCGCGGGCGTGAAGAACGCGGTCGTCGCCGACATCCACGGCGTCGTGCACAGCGGCCGTGAGGACCTGGTCGGCGCCGCCGCCGACTCGCCGCTGCGCTGGATCGCCGAGAACACCAACCCCGAGGGCCTCACCGGCACGCTGAAGGAGGCCGTGCGCGGCGCGGACGTCTTCATCGGCGTCTCCGCCCCGAACGTCCTGGACGGCGACGACGTGGCCGCGATGGCCGAGGACGCGATCGTGTTCGCGCTCGCGAACCCGGACCCCGAGGTGGACCCGGCAATCGCGCGTCAGAGCGCGGCAGTTGTGGCCACCGGCCGCTCCGACTTCCCCAACCAGATCAACAACGTGCTGGTCTTCCCGGGCGTCTTCCGCGGCCTGCTGGACGCCCAGTCCCGGACCGTCAACACGGAGATGATGCTCGCGGCCGCGAAGGCTCTCGCCGACGTGGTGACCGAGGACGAGCTCAACCCGAACTACATCATCCCGAGCGTCTTCAACGACAAGGTCGCGGGCGCCGTCGCCGGAGCGGTGCGCGATGCCGCGAAGGCGGCGGGCGCGTCGGCCTCGTAGACGCCCGAACCGCGGGAAACCCGGCCGTCGCGCAGGCGCTGTGACGATTGCCACGGTCGGGTTCCGCCCCGGCGCGTCGCGGAACCGGGGCCCCCGGTGGGCCTCTATCGTGACGGCCGGACCCGGACCCCTCTTTTCGTGTGACTCCCAAGGGTGTTCTCACGACTCCTGCGGGTGCCGGATTGGCTTTCCCGCCGCAGGTGGGGGCAGGATGCGTCTCTGGGCGCGAGGGTCTGACGACGGACCCGGGTCCGGGGCCTGTCCGAAGACCCTGGCAGCATCGACTCCGCTGTGCCCAATATGCGGCTCCGCCGCGTGGCACGCCTCAACGGCAAGAAGAACACGGGAGTAACAACATGAACCGCAGTGAGCTGGTGGCCGCGCTGGCCGACCGCGCCGAGGTGACCCGCAAGGACGCCGACGCCGTGCTGGCCGCGTTCGCCGAGGTCGTCGGCGACATCGTCTCCAAGGGCGACGAGAAGGTCACCATCCCCGGCTTCCTGACCTTCGAGCGCACCCACCGTGCCGCTCGCACCGCGCGCAACCCGCAGACCGGCGACCCGATCCAGATCCCGGCCGGCTACAGCGTGAAGGTCTCCGCGGGCAGCAAGCTCAAGGAAGCCGCGAAGGGCAAGTAAGCCTCCGCCCGCGTCCCGGGACGACGTACGGGACGCAGTGACGCCAATGGGGCGGCCCCCCTCGCCGGGGGCCGCCCCATCGTCGTACCCACGCGCCGCCGCTACCCGAGCGCCTTGCCCGGCAGCTCCACCTTCGCGCCGAGCTCGACCAGCTTCTCCATGAAGTTCTCGTAGCCCCGGTTGATCAGGTCGATGCCGTGGACGCGGGACGTGCCCTGCGCCGCCAGGGCGGCGATGAGGTACGAGAAGCCGCCGCGCAGGTCGGGGATGACCAGGTCGGCGCCCTGGAGCTTGGTGGGCCCGGACACGACCGCGGAGTGCAGGAAGTTGCGCTGGCCGAAGCGGCAGTCGGAACCGCCCAGGCACTCGCGGTAGAGCTGGATGTGCGCGCCCATCTGGTTGAGGGCGGACGTGAAGCCCAGGCGGGACTCGTAGACCGTCTCGTGGATGATCGACAGGCCGGTGGCCTGGGTCAGCGCGACCACCAGGGGCTGCTGCCAGTCCGTCTGGAAGCCCGGGTGCACGTCCGTCTCCAGGGCGATGGACTTCAGCTGGCCGCCCGGGTGCCAGAAGCGGATGCCCTCGTCGTCGATCTCGAAGGCGCCACCCACCTTCCGGTAGGTGTTCAGGAAGGTCATCATCGAGCGCTGCTGGGCGCCGCGGACGTAGATGTTGCCCTCGGTCGCCAGCGCCGCGGACGCCCACGAGGCGGCCTCCAGGCGGTCCGGCAGGGCCGCGTGGGTGTAACCGCCGAGCGAGTCCACACCGGTGATGCGGATCGTGCGGTCGGTGTCCATCGCGATGATGGCGCCCATCTTCTGCAGCACGCAGATGAGGTCCTCGATCTCCGGCTCGACGGCCGCGTTCGAGAGCTCCGTGACGCCTTCCGCGAGGACCGCCGTCAGCAGCACCTGCTCGGTCGCGCCCACCGACGGGTACGGCAGCTGGATCTTGGTGCCGCGCAGCCGCTGCGGGGCCTCCAGGTACTGGCCGTCGGCCCGCTTCTCGATCCGCGCGCCGAACTGGCGCAGCACCTCGAAGTGGAAGTCGATGGGCCGGCCGCCGATGTCGCAGCCGCCGAGGCCCGGGATGAACGCGTGGCCCAGCCGGTGCAGCAGCGGGCCGCAGAACAGGATCGGGATGCGGCTCGAACCCGCGTGCGCGTCGATGTCGGCGACATTGGCGCTCTCCACGTGCGAGGGGTCCAGCACGAGCTCGCCCGGCTCCTCACCCGGACGGACCGTCACGCCGTGCAGCTGGAGCAGTCCGCGTACGACCCGCACGTCACGGATGTCGGGAACATTGCGCAGGCGACTCGGCGCGCTGCCCAGCAGGGCGGCGACCATGGCCTTCGGTACGAGGTTCTTCGCACCGCGGACACGGATCTCACCCTCCAGCGGGGTTCCGCCGTGGACAAGCAGTACGTCGTCATTGCCGTTGACGGTCATGTATCTCGCGTTCCGATGAGTTGGGCGTGTGGAGGAGTGACAGACTAATCGCCGCACACCCCTCTCCCATAAGCCCGAGTACCGCTCAGTGACGTCATAGCTGTGTCACAACACGAACGGTTCCGCGGCGGACACGCGGGGTCACGGGCGCGGGCGTGCGCGTCGGATGCGTCCGTGCGCCCTGAGCTGCCTTCACTCCCGTGCCCGCGTTGGCTCCCCACTCGACGGGCGGATGCGGGATCATGTCTGGCATGACCGAGGTGTCCTCGCTCACAGGGCGGCTGCTCGTGGCCACGCCCGCCCTGGCGGACCCGAACTTCGACCGCGCGGTGGTGCTGCTTCTCGACCACGACGAGGAGGGCTCCCTCGGCGTCGTCCTCAACCGTCCTACGCCGGTGGGGGTGCGCGACATCCTGGAGGGCTGGGCGGACCTGGCGGGCGAGCCGGGCGTGGTCTTCCAGGGCGGTCCGGTCTCCCTGGACTCCGCGCTGGGCGTCGCGGTGATCCCGGGCGGCGGTTCGGCCGAACGGGCGCCGCTCGGCTGGCGCAGGGTGCACGGCGCGATCGGGCTGGTGGACCTGGAGGCTCCGCCGGAACTGCTCGCCTCGGCCCTCGGTTCGCTGCGGATCTTCGCCGGCTACGCGGGCTGGGGCCCCGGCCAGTTGGAGGACGAACTGGTCGAGGGCGCCTGGTACGTCGTCGAGTCCGAGCCGGGCGACGTCTCCTCCCCGTCCCCCGAGCGGCTCTGGCGCGAGGTCCTGCGCCGCCAGCGGAACGAACTGGCGATGGTGGCCACGTATCCGGACGACCCGTCGCTCAACTGATGCGGGTGAGCTTCAGTACCCTTGGCCGTATGAGCACTCTCGAGCCCGAGCGCGGGACTGGTACGGGGACCCTCGTCGAGCCGACGCCGCAGGTGTCCCACGGCGACGGCGACCACGAGCGCTTCGCCCACTACGTCCAGAAGGACAAGATCATGGCGAGCGCCCTCGACGGGACTCCCGTCGTGGCGCTGTGCGGCAAGGTCTGGGTGCCGGGCCGTGATCCGAAGAAGTACCCGGTGTGCCCCATGTGCAAGGAGATCTACGACTCCATGGGCGCCGGTGGTGGCGACGGCAAGGGCGGCAAGGGCGGCGACGGCAAGTAACGGTCCCCGGCCTCGGACTTCCACAAGGCCCCCGGAGTGCGCTTTGGCGCCCTCCGGGGGCCTTCGCGTGTTTTGCCGTTGCAAGGAGTGCGTCGGCCGGTCACAGAGTGGTGGAGACCTCTTGTGGGCGTGTTCATGAAGTCCCTAGCCTCCGCAGTGTTGTGCACAGCGAAACCGTCATTGCGCATGTTGCAACGCATCGGAGGAGCACCTCATGAACTCGTCCGTCCGACGCGCCGCGCCAGCGGCGCTCCTGCTCGCCCTCGGCCTCGTCGGCGCCGCCTGCGCCCCCCAGACCTCCGCCGACTCCACCCCGGACAAGGACGACGAGACCGGCACGCTGCGTGTCTGGCTCTTCCAGGAGGTCGGCAACCAGCCGAAGGAGCGGGTCGTCGACTCCGTCGTCGCCGCCTTCGAGAAGGCCCACGACGGCACGAAGGTCGACGTCGAGTACATCCCCGTGGAGACCCGCGCCCAACGCGTCAAGGCGGCCCTCAACGACCCGAAGTCCGCCCCCGACGTCATGGAGTACGGCAACACCGACACCGCCGGCTACGTCCACGACGGCGGACTCCTCGACGTCACCGAGGAATTCGGCGCCTGGAGCGAGGCCAAGGACACCGACCCCACGGCCCGCCAGTCGGTCACCGTCGACGGCAAGGTCTACGGCGCGCCCTTCTACGTCGGCGTCCGCGCCCTGTACTACCGCACGGACGTCTTCGAGGAACTGGGCCTCGACGCGCCCGCCACGATGGCCGAACTCGCCTCGACGGCCCGTACGATCCGCGCGGCCAGGCCCGACCTCTACGGCCTGGTCGTGGGCGGCGCCTACACGTACGGCGCGATGCCGTTCATCTGGGCCAACGGCGGCGAACTGGCCGACGGCAAGAACGGCTCGTACGCCTCCGCCATCGACAGCGCGGCCGCCCAGAAGGGCATCAAGGCCTACACCGCGCTCTTCTCCGACGCCAACTGCCCGGCCGCCAAGTGCGCCG
Organism: Streptomyces sp. NPDC002306; assembly: GCF_053593435.1. NCBI lineage: Bacteria > Bacillati > Actinomycetota > Actinomycetes > Kitasatosporales > Streptomycetaceae > Streptomyces > Streptomyces sp. NPDC002306. The sequence continues at coordinate 515,108 of NZ_JBSFCK010000003.1, read as the reverse complement.
GCATGGGCGGCAACGACACGGTCACCGCGTTCGCCGCGGGCAAGGCGGGCATGGCGATCGGCGGCGACTTCAGCCACGCGGCCGTGGAGGCCGGGAAGGTGAAGGGCAAGTACGCGGTCGTCCCGCTGCCCGGTGTCACGTCCGGCTCGATCGCCCCGGCGTTCGCGGGCGGCAACAACATCGGCGTCCTGAAGAGCACCTCGCACCGCACCCTCGCCGTCGGCCTCATGGAACAGCTCGCGTCGAAGCGCGCCCAGACCGAACTCTTCGGCGCGATGGGCTTCCTGCCCACGTTCACGGACGTCCGCGAGCGGACGGCGGCCGAGAAGCCGTACGTGAAGCCGTTCGTCGAGACCCTCTCGGCCGGCACCAGGTTCGTCCCGGCCTCCGCCGCCTGGTCCCAGATCGACTCCTCCCTCGTCCTGCCGACCATGTTCCAGGAGGTCATCAGCGGCAAGAAGGACGCGGCGGCGGCCTCGAAGGACGCGGCCGCGAAGATGGACGACGCGTTCGGTTCCGCCGGGTGAGGCGCCCGGCCCGCCGCACCACCTGGACCCCCTGGCTCTATCTGGCCCCCGCCCTCGTCGTCCTCGGCGGGCTGCTGGCCTACCCGATCTACCAGCTCGGCCTGATCTCGTTCTTCCGGTACACCCAGGCCCAGGTCAGCGGCGGCGAACCGACCACCTTCGAGGGCTTCGGCAACTACACCGCCCTCTTCGGGGACCCGCGGTTCTGGCAGGTCCTGCTGGCGACCGTGCTGTTCGCGGCCGCCTGCGTCGGGTCGACCCTCGCCGTCGGGTGCGCGCTCGCCGTGCTGCTCACCCGCGTGCGGGCCGTACCCCGGCTCGCCCTGATGCTGGCCGCGCTCGGCGCCTGGGCGACCCCGGCCGTCACCGGCTCCACCGTCTGGCTGCTCCTGTTCGACCCGGACTTCGGACCGGTGAACCGGATCCTCGGACTCGGCGACCACTCCTGGACGTACGGGCGCTACAGCGCCTTCCTCCTGGTCCTGCTGGAAGTCGTCTGGTGCTCCTTCCCGTTCGTGATGGTGACGGTCTACGCCGGTATCCGCGCCGTACCGGGCGAGGTGCTGGAGGCGGCCGAACTGGACGGCGCCTCGCAGTGGCGCGTGTGGCGATCGGTGCTCGCGCCGATCCTGCGGCCGATCCTGACGGTGGTCACCATCCAGTCGGTCATCTGGGACTTCAAGGTCTTCACCCAGATCTACGTCATGACCAACGGCGGCGGCATCGCCGGGCAGAACCTCGTCCTGAACGTGTACGCCTACCAGCAGGCCTTCGCCTCCTCGCAGTACGGCCTCGGCTCGGCGATCGGCGTCGTGATGCTGCTGCTCCTGCTCGCCGTCGCGCTGGTCCACCTGCGGCTGCTGCGCGGGCAGAGGGAGGAACTGTGAGGGTCGTGAGGGGCCTGAGGATCACCCGGCCCGGGCGCGCGCTCGCCGAGACGGCCGCGCTGCTGATCGCGGTCGTGGTCGCGTTCCCCCTGTACTGGATGGTGCTGAGCGCCTTCAGACCGGCCGGGGAGATCGAGTCCGCCGAGCCGCGGCCCTGGACCCTGACGCCGTCCCTGGATTCCTTCCGACGGGTGTTCGGGCAACAGGAATTCGGCCGCTACTTCCTCAACAGTCTCGTCGTGGCGTGTTCCGTCGTGATCGCCTCCGCGCTGATCGCGTTTCTCGCCGCGACCGCCGTGGCGCGATTCCGCTTCCGCTTCCGGACCACCCTGCTGATCATGTTCCTGGTGGCCCAGATGGTGCCCGTGGAGGCGCTCACGATCCCGCTGTTCTTCGTCATGCGGGACATCGGCCTGCTCAACACTCTGGGGTCGCTGATCCTGCCCCACATCGCCTTCTCGCTGCCGTTCGCGATCTGGATGCTGCGGGGGTTCGTGAAAGCCGTACCGGAGGCACTGGAGGAGGCCGCGTACATCGACGGAGCGAGCCGCGCGCGATTCCTCTGGCAGATCCTTTTCCCGCTCGTCCTGCCGGGGCTCGTCGCCACGAGCGTGTTCTCCTTCATCTCCGCCTGGAACGACTTCCTGTTCGCCAAGTCCTTCATCATCAGCGACACTTCCCGCTCGACCCTGCCGATGGCCCTTCTCGTGTTCTACAAACCCGACGAGCCGGACTGGGGCGGCGTGATGGCCGCCTCGACGGTGATGACGATCCCGGTGCTGATCTTCTTCGTACTCGTACAGCGACGGCTGGTCTCCGGACTGGGCGGAGCGGTAAAGGACTGACGTGACTTCTTCGACGGACCTGATCCCGGCGCCGCGCGCCGTGGCGGGCGCCATGGACCGCGCTGTCGTGCTGGACGAGGGCACCACCGTGTGGGCCGCGCCCGGCACGGACGGCACGGCACGCTGGCTGCGTGCCACCCTCGGCCCGGCCCTGGGCCTGTCCCTGCCGCCGGGCCCCGAGGACGCCCCCGGCTCGCTGCGGCTGCGCCTCGACGACACCCTGGAGCCGGAGGCGTACCGGCTGAGCGCCGACGTCACCCGGGGCGTCGAGATCCGGGGCGGCGGCGCGGCCGGGGTGTTCTGGGGCGCCCAGACACTGCGTCAGCTGCTCGGGCCCGACGCCTTCCGCCGGGCCCCGGTCCGGCCGGGCGCGACGTACGCGATCCCGGACCTGACCGTCGAGGACGGGCCCCGCTTCCGCTGGCGCGGCCTGATGCTCGACGTGGCCCGGCACTTCATGCCCAAGGAAGGCGTGCTGCGCTATCTGGATCTGATGGCCGCGCACAAACTCAACGTCTTCCACTTTCATCTGACGGACGACCAGGGCTGGCGCGTCGAGATCGAGCGGTATCCGAAGCTGACGCGGAACGGCTCCTGGCGCGCGCGTACGAAATTCGGCCACCGGGCCTCCGCGCTGTGGGAGGAGAAGCCACACGGTGGCCACTACACGCAGGACGACATCCGCGAGATCGTCGCCTACGCGGCCGAGCGGCATATCACCGTCGTCCCGGAAATCGACATACCGGGGCACTCGCAGGCCGCGATCGCCGCGTATCCGGAACTCGGCAACACCGATGTCGTCGACACCGCCGCCCTGTCCGTATGGGACGACTGGGGGATCTCGCCGAACGTGCTCGCCCCCACCGACGCCACCGTGCGCTTCTACGAGGGCGTGTTCGAGGAACTGCTCGACCTGTTCCCCTCGGAGTTCGTCCACGTCGGCGGCGACGAATGCCTCAAGGACCAGTGGCGGCGCTCGCCCACCGCGCAGGCCCGCGTCAAGGAGCTCGGACTCGCCGACGAGGACGCCCTCCAGGCCTGGTTCATCGGGCACTTCGACAGCTGGCTGGCCGCGCGCGGGCGCCGCCTCATCGGCTGGGACGAGATCCTGGAGGGCGGCCTGGCCCAGGGCGCGGCCGTGTCGTCCTGGCGCGGCTACCAGGGCGGCATCGCCGCCGCGCGGGCCGGCCACGACGTCGTCATGTGCCCCGAGCAGCACGTGTACCTCGACTACCGGCAGGACCCCGGCGCGGACGAGCCCGTCCCGATCGGATACGTCCGCACCCTGGAGGACGTCTACCGGTTCGAGCCGGTCCCGGCGGAGCTGACGCGGGAACAGGCCCGGCACGTGCTGGGCGCGCAGGCCAACCTGTGGACCGAGGTGATGGAGGACCAGGCGCGCGTGGACTACCAGGCCTTCCCGAGGCTCGCGGCGTTCGCCGAGGTCGCCTGGGGGCACCTGCCCGCCCCGGCGGAACGGGACTTCGCCGACTTCGAACGGCGGATGGCCGTCCACTACCGGCGACTCGACGCCCTCGGGGTCGGCTACCGGCCGGCCGCCGGTCCGCACCCCTGGCAGCGGCGCCCCGGTGTGCCCGGCCGTCCCATCGACGGTCCGCCCCCGATCCGGTAGGCGCGGCGGGCGCCGCGCAGGCACGCCGCCGGGGCCGCCCCGAACAGGTCACGGAAAAGCCGCACAAGGGTCACCGAAGAGTGTCAATCGGCATGCACCGCCGATGCCGTGCGAAAACGGACCATCTCCGCAATGAGGTGGGCGAATGCCTCCTAGCGGACCCCCGCGTTCGGGTCCCGCGAAGATGTGCCAGAGTTGCCACGTCCGCCCTGTCAGCACGTACCGTACGGCAGCACAGGTGGGACCAGGTGGGGCAGCGGGAAGGGGCAGCCGGTTTGACCACGCACGCACCACAGGCGACGCAGGCCGTCACGCTGCCCACGACGCTGGACGAGGCCGTGGCGGCACTCGCCGCCATGCCCGCCGCCGTGCCCGTGGCCGGCGGCACCGACCTCATGGCCGCGGTCAACTCCGGCCAGCTCAGGCCGGCCGCCCTGGTCGGCCTCGGCCGGATCAGCGAGATCCGCGGCTGGCAGTACCAGGACGGTCACGCGCTGCTCGGCGCGGGCCTCACCCACGCGCGGATGGGCCGACCCGACTTCGCCGCCCTGATCCCCGCCCTCGCCGCCGCCGCGCGCGCCGCGGGCCCCCCGCACATCCGCAACGCGGGCACCCTGGGCGGCAACATCGCCTCGGCGTCGCCCACCGGGGACGCCCTGCCGGTGCTGGCCGCCCTGGAGGCGACGCTGATCATCGCGGGCCCCGGCGGCGCCCGCCGCGAGATGCCCGTCTCGCACCTGCTGGCGGGCATGGAGATGCTGCGCGCCGGCGAACTCATCGGCTACGTGCGCGTGCCGCTGCTGCACGCCCCGCAGGTCTTCCTGAAGGCGACCGGCCGCACCGGCCCCGGGCGCGCCACCGCGTCCGTGGCGCTCGTCCTCGACCCCGCCCGGCGCGGGGTCAGGTGCGCCGTCGGAGCCATAGCGCCGATGCCGCTGCGCCCCCTGGAGGCCGAGCAGTGGGTCGCCCGGCTCATCGACTGGGACAACGGCCGCGCGATCGTCCCGGAGGCGCTGAACGCCTTCGGCGAGTACGTCGCCGCGGCCTGCATCCCCGACCCGGTCCCGGAGGCGGACGGCTCGGTGCCGCAGCTTCCGCCGGCCGTACTGCACCTGCGGCGCACCGTCGCCGCGCTGGCCCGACGAGCACTGGGGAGGGCGCTGTCGTGACCGACGACCAGCACGGACAGGACGCGCCCCGGAGCGGGAGCCGCTGGGACCCGCTGCCCCAGGGCGACTACGACGACGGCGCCACCGCCTTCGTCAAGCTTCCCGAGGGCGGCATCGACGCCCTCCTCGCCGCGCGTGGCGACAGTCCGCTCGCCGCGCCCGGTCACGGTTACGTGCCGCCGCGGATAACCGCCACGTCCCACCCGGACGCGTCGACCGACCCGGCGGCCACCGGCACCTGGTCGGTGCCCGCGGGCGCCGCCCCGTGGCCCGACCCCGACGCCGTGCCCCGGGAGACGGGCGGCGGCGACCGGTTCACGTACCAGCCGGGGTCCACCGGCCAGTGGAACTTCGACGAGGCAGCGGCCGCCGAGTCCGCCCCGGCGCCCGGCCACGACGTGACCGGCCAGTGGTCGATCCCGGTGGCCGGAGGCGACCTTCCGGACGAATCGGGCGAGTTCACCACGTCGGCACTGGTCGAGCAGTGGGGCGGCACCCCGCCCGCCACCCTCCCCGGCGGCGCGTCCGCGCCGTGGGCGACCGGTGAGACCAGCGGGGCCGGACAGCCCTGGGCCGAGCAGGCGCTCGCGCGGCCCGCCGGACAGCCCGGACACGTCCAGCCCGAGCGCGAGACGCACGCCGAGCCGTACGCGCCCGCACAGCCCGCTCCCGCACCCCCGGACGCCCGGGAGGCCGACGGCGGGCGGGAGGACGCCCACGGGGCCGCTGGGGCCCCTGAGAGGGCACCTGAGCCCGCCGCCGAGGCCACCACCGCGCCCGCACAGGAGCACGAACCGGCGGATGAGCCGACGGCCGACCCGGACGCCGACCCCGCGCCCGACGCCGAACCTCCCCACGACGACCACCCCCTCGCCTCCTACGTCCTGCGCGTCAACGCCTCCGACCGTCCCGTCACCGGGGCCTGGATCGGCGAGTCGCTGCTGTACGTGCTGCGCGAACGGCTCGGCCTCGCGGGCGCCAAGGACGGCTGCTCGCAGGGCGAGTGCGGAGCCTGCAACGTCCAGGTCGACGGCCGGCTCGTCGCCTCCTGCCTGGTGCCCGCCGTCACCGCCGCCGGCAGCGAGGTCCGTACCGTCGAGGGCCTGGCCGTCGACGGACAGTCCTCGGACGTGCAGCGGGCGCTCGCCAAGTGCGGCGCCGTGCAGTGCGGTTTCTGCGTGCCCGGCATGGCGATGACCGTGCACGACCTCCTGGAGGGCAACCCGGCCCCGACCGAGCTGGAGACCCGCCAGGCCCTGTGCGGCAACCTCTGCCGATGCTCCGGCTACCGGGGCGTCCTGGACGCCGTACGCGAAGTGGTCGCCGAACGCGAGGCGCACGCCGCGGCCGAGGCCGAACCGGACGCGGACGAGCCGCGTATCCCGCACCAGGCGGGTCCGGGCGCGGGCGGCGTCAACCCGTCGGCGTTCGACATCCCAGGAGCCCCCGGAACGCCGGGACCGCACGACCGGACGTACGGCCAGGACGGAGGCCAGGCGTGAGCAACGAAGCCGCCACCGCGACCACCGCCGCGGAACCAGCCCCCGCCCCCGAACCGATCCCGCACGGTCTCGGCGCCTCGCTGCGCCCCGCCGACGCCCGCGCCAAGACGGAGGGCACGTTCCCGTACGCGGCCGACCTGTGGGCCGAGGGCCTGCTGTGGGCCGCCGTGCTGCGCTCCCCGCACCCGCACGCGCGCATCGTCTCCATCGACACCTCCCACGCGCGCGACATGCCCGGCGTACGGGCCGTCGTCACCCACGAGGACGTCCCCGGCAGCGCGCTGCACGGACGTGGCAGAGCCGACCGCCCGGTGTTCGCCTCCGAGGTCGTGCGCCACCACGGCGAGCCCATCGCCGCCGTCGCCGCCGACCACCCGGACACCGCGCGCATGGCCGCCGCGGCCGTCATCGTCGAGTACGAGGTGCACGAGCCGGTCATCGACCCCGAGCAGGCCTTCGAAGCCGAACCCCTGCACCCCGACGGCAACCTGATCCGCCACATCCCGCTGCGCCACGGCGACCCCGACGCGGTCGGCGAGATCGTCGTCGAGGGCCAGTACCGCATCGGCCGCCAGGACCCCGCCCCCATCGGCGCCGAGGCCGGTCTCGCCGTGCCCCGCCCCGACGGCGGCGTCGAGCTCTACCTGGCCTCCACCGACCCGCACACCGACCGTGACACCGCCGCCGCCTGCTTCGGCCTCGAACCGGAACGCGTCAAGATCGTCGTCACCGGTGTCCCCGGCGCCACCGCCGACCGCGAGGACCAGGGCTTCCAGCTCCCGCTCGGCCTGCTCGCGCTGAAGACCGGCTGCCCGGTGAAGCTGACCGCGACGCGCGAGGAGTCCTTCCTGGGGCACGTCCACCGGCACCCCACCCTGCTGCGCTACCGCCACCACGCCGACGCCGAGGGCCGGCTGGTGAAGGTCGAGGCGCAGATCCTGCTGGACGCCGGCCCGTACGCCGACACCTCCGCGGAGGCGCTGGCCGCCGCGGTCTCCTTCGCCTGCGGCCCGTACGTCGTCCCGAACGCCTTCATCGAGGGCTGGGCCGTGCGCACCAACAACCCGCCCTCCGGCCACGTCCGCGGCGAGGGCGCCATGCAGGTGTGCGCCGCCTACGAGGCGCAGATGGACAAGCTCGCCAAGAAGCTCGGCGTCGACCCCGCCGAACTGCGCCTGCGCAACGCCCTGGCCACCGGGGACGTCCTGCCCACCGGCCAGAGCGTGACCTGCCCGGCACCGGTCGCCGAACTCCTCCAGGCGGTACGGGACTTCCCGCTCCCGCCGCTGCCCAAGGACACCCCCGAGGACGAGTGGCTGCTGCCCGGCGGCCCCGAGGGAGCGGGCGAACCGGGCGCGGTGCGCCGGGGCGTCGGCTACGGCGTGGGCATGGTCCACATGCTCGGCGCGGAAGGCGCCGACGAGGTCTCCACGGCGACCGTGAAGGTCCACGACGGCGTGGCGACCGTGCTGTGCGCCGCGGTGGAGTCCGGCCAGGGTTTCACCACGCTGGCCCGCCAGATCGTCCAGGAGACGCTGGGCATCGACGAGGTGCACGTGGCGCCGGTGGACACCGACCAGCCGCCCGCGGGACCGGGCAGCCGCGGCCGCCACACCTGGGTGTCCGGCGGCGCGGTCGAACGCGCCGCCAAGATGGTCCGTACGCAGCTCCTCCAGCCCCTGGCGCACAAGTTCGGCATGTCCACCGAGCTGCTCCAGATCACGGACGGCAAGATCACGTCGTACGACGGCGTCCTGTCCACCACGGTCACGGAGGCCCTGGAGGGCAAGGAGCTGTGGGCCACGGCCCAGTGCCGCCCGCACCCCACCGAGCCGCTGAACGAGTCCGGCCAGGGCGACGCCTTCGTGGGGCTCGCCTTCTGCGCGATCCGCGCGGTCGTCGACGTCGACATCGAGCTGGGCTCGGTCCGGGTCGTGGAACTCGCCGTCGCGCAGGACGTCGGCCGGGTCCTGAACCCGAACCAGCTGGTCGCGCGCATCGAGGCGGGCGTCACCCAGGGCGTCGGTATCGCCCTCACGGAGAACCTGCGCACCCCGCGCGGGCTCGTCCGCCACCCCGACCTCACCGGGTACGCCCTGCCCACCGCCCTGGACACGCCCGACATCCGCATCGTCAAGCTGGTCGAGGAGCGGGACGTGGTCGCGCCCTTCGGCGCGAAGGCCGTCAGCGCGGTGCCGGTCGTGACCTCGCCCGCGGCGATCGCCTCCGCCGTACGGGCCGCCACCGGCCGTCCCGTGAACCGGCTGCCGATCCGCCCGCAGGCCGCGGTGGTGACGTCCCAGTGACCACGCCCGAGCCCCCGCGCTACGAACCGGCGCCGGGCGTCGGCAGGCTGCTGATGTGGGTCCTGCTGTTCGTCCTGGCGGCGCTGGCCGTGGTGCTGGGCGGCGTGTACCTCACCTGAGCCCCGCGCTCGCCGCTGTCCGCCGGGGCACCCGTCCGCCGGCCACCGGTCTTCCGGGCGCCGGGCTCTTGCCCTTCGGGCGGGCGAGGCGGGAACGGTTGAGGGCGTTGTGACGTCTGTTCAGTTCGGGGCCGTTGTCAGTGGTGCCGCGTAGTGTTCTGGGCAGTGGGACGAGGCGGTGGTCCCGACCGGCGCGACCCGCCGGGGACGGCCCGCCGCGGGGGCACCGGCTCCAGGGAGCACGTCTTTCGGAGGGCACCGGCTCCGGAGGGGACAGCGACTCGCACAGCGACTTCACGCACGGGGGAACGATGAGCACGACCGACGCCGCCGGCACCGCGGTGATCACACTCACCGAGGACGAACTGGATCCGTACGTCACGCACGCGCCGACCCGCCGCTGGCTGAGCGGTCCCGGCCTGCCCGCCGACGGCGACCTGCTGTCCTTCGACGCCCTGCGCACGGACGGACTGCGCACGGTCGCGGACGCCACCGGCGACCCCGACCGCCTGGCGGCCGAGCTGCGCGACCGGCTGGTGATAGGCGGGATCCTGGGCGCGGACGGCCGCGAGACCGAGTCGGTGCTGCTCGACGGCATGACCGGCGAGATCTCGACGACGTACTTCTTCCACGACCGCCCCGACCTGATGGACATCCGCCCGCTGGCGCCCTCGCTGGAGAAGCTGGTGCGGTTCGCGACGGCGGCGGACGAGCTGGCGGCCCTGCGCGGCCAGTTCGCCTCGTACGCGGGCCGGCTCGGACCGCAGGCGGTGACCGAGGCGTCCCGCCGGCTCCTCGCGCTGTTCGAGGAGGGCACGGACGGCGACCCGGGCCCCTTCTGGCGGATGACGGCGGTGATCCGCCCGCTGGCCCTGGTGGCCGGCCCGGGCACCGCGTCGGGGCTGGCGCTGGACCTGCCGCCCCGGCTGCTCGACGACGCCTTCGGCGCGGGCCGGATCGTCCGCTTCGAGGACGTCGACTTCCCGTCCGGGCTCACCCACGAGCCGACCCGCCGCTTCCTGCGCGAGGCGGGCCTGCCGGAGGACGGCTACTGGTTCTCGCTGGACACGGACGTGCCGCTGCCGTCCCTCACCGAGTACTACGCCACCGAGCGGGAGGGCGGCCAGGACGACGGCATCGCCTCCTACCTCCCGGCCGACGCGGACCGCCTGATCCGCCTCGGCCACCTCCTGGAGGACACCAGCCTGCTCGTCGACGGCACCACCGGCGCGGTCCTGTGCTGGAGCGAGGTCGACGTCACCCTGCGCCCCCTGAACGCCGACGTGTCCACGCTCGCGTTCACGCTGTGGCTGATCAACCGGGAGAAGTCCCTCGACACGGTGCACGACCTGACCGACGCCTACGACCAGCTGGCCGAGACGATGTCCCGCACCCTGGCCACGGCCGACCCGATCGCCTGCGACCCGACCCCGTCGACCCCCATGGACGACGGCTGGCGCTACTGGCCGGAGATGTTCGGCGACGAGGCGGGCGGCGGCCTGTACGCGTAGAACGCCCCGCCGACGGAAAGGGCGGCACCCCGGATGGGGTACCGCCCTTCTTGTTCAGCCTGGTCAGGCAGGCGGAGGCCGTGGCGGGAATCGAACCCACGTAACTCGCTTTGCAGGTTTGTCCGGGCTGGCCGGAGCATGATCCGGACTCGTTCGCCAGCGTTCATCCTCCTCCGGACGCTGTAGCCACTGAGACAGCGTGAACTCCCCTGGACGGCCGCGTACCGCAATGAATGAGACGGAAACTGAGACGGGCGCCCCTGGTCTCGCTTTGCTTGCCATCAAAGTTCTACTGTCTCGCCCATGGATGGCCAGTGGGCAGTAGTCATGGGCGCGGGACTGGGTGCTAGCGGGGCCGTCGTCGGTGCGCTGACCACATGGGCGAGCGCACGACTCCAAAGCCGTTCGCATTTCAACATAGCCCGGCTGCAACACGAGTCTGCGCAGTACGCGGAGACGATCGACCGCTAGCGGACGGCTTGTGCGGAACTGGTCCTGTCGGTGGACACCGTCCGCCGACAAATGCGCGTAGTGCGACAGCAGATCGAGGGTGCCTATGGCTCTGACGACGACTTCCGCATCAAGCGCGACGCTGTGCATGACCGGATGCGCGAGATGCAAGCAGCAGAGTGGGTCTTGAGGCTCATGCTCTCGGCCGATGAACAGGACTCCGTTACCAGGCTCTTGGATGCCGTCTACGCAGCACGCCATGCTCTGATCCAAGATTGCGATGAGTGGCTCACCCAGAGCCCTGATGGATCGGGACGCCCTCCAGGGCAGACGGTGCGCTTCGCCTCTACGACGGCCCCGCTGCAGACTCAAATGATGAAGTTTGCGCAACTCGTCCACTCGCGTCTGTACTCGCCAGCGCTCGCCGTGGGGGGCATCCCAGTTCAGAGAGGGCCCTCAGAGCCTCGCTGATGCTCGGGACATCGGGGGACGCGCCCCCACCCCCCAAGGTCGTGAGAGCAAACGCCGTTGTCAGTGGCATTGCCTACGCTCGTACTCAACACCAACAACACAGGGGTGCGGGTTGAAGATCCAAGACCTATCGGATGCCGGAGCCGTTGAGAAGGCCCTCGCCGAGTTCGACGATCTCGGCGGACTTGCGTTTCGCAAGCGGTACAACTTCGGTCCGTCCGCTCAGTATTACCTCAGCCACGCCGGCCGCCTCTACGACGCAAAGGCCATTGCCGGTGTGGCGTACGGCTACCAGCACCCCGCCACGGGAGCGCTCAGCAACAAGCAGTTCGACGGCGGCGAGGCGGCAACGAACAAGGTGCTACGCCGCCTTGGATTCACCATCGTCGACAGTCACTCCAAGTCCGTCGACGATGAGCGCAGTTGGCGACTCCTTGTCTGGGAGGACCTCGTCAACCGTCGGAACGAGGCCGGTCTAGTGCCTCCCGACGTCGTACGGTCCGTCGGAGCGTACGGAAACCAGCGCGGCATCTGGGTTGACTCCGCTCGCACGAAGAAGGTCCATCCGGCCGGCGTCGCGGTCGGCCTCAAACACACGGGGCAGCATTACCCGGACGATTTCAGCGATACGGGCGCGCTGTACCACTACCCCGTTACGGGACGCCCGGGGCACGACCTCGCAGAGGTCAACGCGACCAAGGTGGCCGCCGAACTCAAGCTTCCTGTCTTCGTCATCAGCGAGGTTGGCGACCAACGCGGCGTACAGCTCGCTTGGGTGGAGGGATGGGAAGACGAGAGTCACCTGTTCCTCGTCCGGTTCGGCGAGGCTCCGCCCGAGCGCATCATCGACCGGGACCGATCTGAAGAGGAGCCGTTCGTGTTGGAGGGCAACCGCAGGCGGAAGCGGCGAGGTGCAGTGACGGTCCGCCCGGACCAAGCGCGCTTCAAGATCGAGGTGTTCCGTCGGTACGGGCCTCGCTGCCCGTTGTCGGGCATCGCCGTTCCCGAGATGATCGAAGCTGCTCACCTGCGGGGGGATGCCGACGGTGGCAGTTCGGACGCTCGAAACGGTCTGCCCATGAACGCGGCCCTTCACCGCGCATTTGACGCTCACCTCTTCGCGATCAACCCAGACACGCTGACCGCGGAAGTTCGTCCGGAGGGCCCCACCTTGGATGAACTTGGGATCATTCACCCCAACCTTGTCTTGCCCTCCCTACCTCACAGGGACGCTCTGGCGTGGCGCTACACCGAGTGGTCGCGGCGAGTCAGTCGCACTGCCTGACGTCCAGGGACGGAGACGTGCCGAAGCCCCCGACCGCTGAAGCGGTCGAGGGCTGCAGGCGGCTTCGATGGACCTAGACCCGAACTCGTGAAGGTCGCCCCAACACGCTTTCTAACTGTCCGCGCGGCCGTACGGGGGCGTTCGCAGGGGGTCAAATAGCAGGTCAGAGACGGTAAGTGGACCGCAGTGAACGTTGGCGGCCGTCAGCGCACTGGACAAAGACCAGGACAACGAACGACCTTTGAGAAGGCCAGGTCAGCGCGTGGTTAGACGGACGTGACCAGCCCGGGTTGTCGGTGCCTGCCGATATCCTGGCGGTCGCTGACTTCAGGGGGGCCAGTGTCAACTGTCCGTGGCAGTCGCAAGATCGAGAGGGCGGGCGTCAACGCCCTTCGCACCCTTCTTGAGGAACACGATCACCTCGTTCAGGAGATCGACGGAGGGAACGATCACGGCGAGGACATGATCGTTAACTTCACGCGCGGCAGCAAGAGGACGCCTTACTGGATTGCCATTCAGGTGAAGAGTGGCAAGAAGTACAAAAGAGTCAACGGGTATGCGATCCCCATAGATGACCATTTCGACGACTGGCGGCAGAGTCGCATCCCCATCATCGGCGTCGTCTACGACATGAAAAAGAAAGAACTGTTCTGGGTAAACCTTACTGAACAGTTACGGTCCGTAGATGAGAGCCCCGGATGGGTTCAAGTAGCCAACACCTCGCGGCTCAACTCTGACACGATTGACACCTTCTATGCAGAAGTCGCGGCTTATGCTGGTGATGCCAGGATGCGGATTCGCGCGGCGAGCCAGGAGGATGCGCTAACCGAAGCCGTCCGAGCCAGGCATGGGCTAGATCCCGAGACGGCACCGAACCCGCTATTTGAGGAACTTGCTGACTTTGCGCTTCGGCATGAAGAACGTCTCCGTGTTTTTCGCAAGGATCTGATTCGATCCTTCCCCATCCAAGTTCTAATTCTCATCATGCTGTGGGAGTGGCCTCGCCAAATTCGCTTCGTTGAAGGGTCCGCAGACTGGGTGAACCCAGTCGTATGGGTGCTCACCCTTTACCACTTCATGCTGTTCATGGCGCTTACCATATTCTTCGAGTTCAGAGCGGGGCGAGTCCCTAAGGAGACGGGGAGGTGGCTCTCTATTATTGCAGGCAACTTTCTTTGGATTCCGATAATGGACCCTGACGGAGATGATGGGTGGTGGGGCACATTTTGGATTTATGCAGGATGGCTCGTGCCATCGTTCGGTGTCAAATTCCTGATCATTAGTTTCGTCGGGTTCGCTCGCGACCGCAAGAAAAAGCAGCTCAAACCCGAAATGTGAGCCAATTGTGTTTTAGCATGCGCGATGCGTACCCGGTGATTGCGGGCGGTCGCGACCGCCCCTCACAGCGCCGAACGGTCCCGAGAAAAGCGAAGGAGTAAGACTATGTATGACTGCGTGGGATGCGGGAGTCGCCGCCGGGATGGGCTGTTCTTCGGCTCCGGGAAAGAAGCGAAGTGGTGGTGCTCGCGGTGCCAGAGTGCCAGTCAGAAGAAGCTGATCAGCTCTCTCGATGACCGCTCCCGGGACGTCCTCACCCGTGATGCCGAAGGCGTGGACTGGCCCTACGGCCCGAACGTTTACGTCCGTATGCGCGTGGACCTGCTGGACTGGGCGGACCAGCACGACCTGAAGAGTGGCAGCACGGGGTGTTCATCTGGGCTCCACTGGCTCGACAAGGGCCGCTGCGCCAAGAGGGAGCGGGGTTCTACGACCACACGACCACATGGCTTTCCCGGACCACCGGCAGGCCCGCACTGGTCTTCAACCAGCCGTACGAACCGGTGGACCCGGCCGAGGTTCAGGAGCTCATCAGCGAGTACCCGTCTCTCACGGCCGAGGTTGGGCCGGAGAGTTGGTACGGCTCAGCAACCCTTGGCGTCTACATCTGGAATGACGGCAACCGCTCCTAGGCTGTTCGGGCGCCGCGATAACTTCGCGCTGAAGGGCCGCGAGGTTGGCCCTTCAGCATCGCGCCCGGGGGCACTGGAAGAGAGCACTGTAAGGCAGCAGGAGCGTAAGGCCTTCGGCCGGTCGCACGGGGCGTGGCAACCTTGTTTCCGTTAGGTGCCCACCGGGCCACCGCCGAGGTCGAGGAAGGGGAGGCCACGTGCCGCAGGGCAGTCCGCGAGGTACGTACCTGGAGGTCTCGGAATCTCTCCGCGAGAAGATCAGGGACGGCGAGATCACTGAAGTGCTGCCGTCGCAGTCGGCACTCGTGAGCAGGTACGGCGTGAGCCGCAGCACCATCGAGCGGGCGCTCGCTGCGCTCAAGGCCGATGGTGTGATCGAGTCGGTACAGGGCGCCGGATGGTACGTGGCCGGGACTGGCGACCGCCGGCCGTTGGTCGAGCGGGTCACCGACCTGTTGCGCGGGGAGGGGGCGAAGGTGGGCGACCGCTTCCCGACCGAAAAGGAGCTGTGCGAGCGGTTCGGTGCGTCCCGGACCGCCGTGCGCTCTGCTATCGCACAGATGGAAGGTCAAGGGCTGATCGGCAAGGGGGCAGGGCGAGGTCGGGAAGTCCTTAGGCTTCCGACCGAACGGGAGGCGCAGACGGCATGACGACGAGGGAACGCACGGAGTTCGACGCGGATGCGGCAGAGGCCATCCTGCGCCGGGCATGCGTGGTCGCCGACCTGGAGCCTGACGGCATCGAGATCCTTCGGCTAGGCGACCATGCCGTGTTCCGTGTCGACGGCGGACGGATCATCTCGCGAGTGGGAAGGGGCGCCGACCGCCTTACCGCGGTGCGGCGAGAGGTAGCCGTGGCCCGTTGGCTCGCGGACCAGGGGTATCCCGCCGCCCATCTCGTCACGGACGCCGAACAACCGATCGTGATCGAAGACCAACCGGTCACCTTCTGGGAAGGACTCGCAGACGGCGACACATACGCGAGTACAGCGGAAATGGGCGTGCTACTACGGCGGCTCCATGACCTAGAGCCGCCGCCTTTTTCACTGCCGCGACTCCAGCCGTTTGACAAGGTCGTCAGCCGCCTGGAGCGCGCTGTCATCCCGGAGAGCACTCGTGCATATCTGCGCTCGATGGCGAGAGATTTGGAGGCCGAGTATAGGCGCCTCGAATTCTCACTTCCGTCGGGTCACGTGCACGGTGACTTCAATGTGGGTAATGTCCTGCGTGACGCGGCCGGACATCCGCGCGTAATTGACCTGGACGGATTCGCCACGGGCCCCCGTGAGTGGGACCTGATGCAAACAGCCATGTACTATGACAGCTTTGGATGGCATACGGAAGCTGAGTATGCAGATTTCGTGGCTGGTTACGGATTCGACGTGCGCGAATGGGCCGGGTACGCAGTACTGCGGAGCGTGCGAGAACTTCTGATGGTTACGTGGCTCTCGCAGAACGCGGGCGCGAACCCTCGGGCCGCTGACGAGGTTGAGAAGCGGGTAGCGACTCTCCGGTCAGGCGGATCACGCCGAGACTGGGCTCCCTTCTAGCTAGGGTTCACGCGTGTCGAATTTGCGGACCAAATCGACGATGGCGTCCCCGCTTACCTCACGCACACCAGGGCCACTACGCACATAGAACCTTCCGTCATAGGTAACAGGAGTGTTCATAGCCCTGACGTCGATTCTCCAGAGCAGATACCCTTTATAGGTGAAGGGGGTCAACGATGAGGCCACTTCTTCGGCGAACCGAGGCGTCAGTTTAGCATTCCTTATCTTGCTAACGAGCCAGCGGAAATGCTCATCAATACTTCTTCCTAGGCGATCTATCTCGTGCCTCGTCCCGGTGATATAGAACCCCCCAACCTCAATGCTATTTACAGAAGAGAATCTTTTGATTGCGGCCGCATCTTGAGCATCATCTGCAACGCCTACAAGGATCACGCCCTCCGCGCCTGTTCCTGTATTAGCCATCGCTGACGCAATTTTTAGTATCTTGTCGAAATTTCTGTCATCGAATTTCGTCGGGTCGTTGACAGCGCAGAATCCTTGCTTGATCTCGAAAAGAGCGTCCTCCGTCAGCTTGCTCGACAACATCCCCTCAAGAGCGGCTTCGTCCCCCTGGGTGCTCAGGTGGCTGATGTCATTCTTTTTGGAGAGCAGTTCGAAGTATGCGTCGAGAGTTATTCCGTTTCTTTCATGGCGTGCTGCCAGAACGAGTACATCTTCCGCCAACTGCTCGATAAAACTGCCCAACTCCATCGATCGATGCGGTTGACTCAACGCGGACTTAGGGTCTCCATTCGAGACGATGTAGCAAGCATTATCGTAGAGGCGAGTTTCTAGGAGTCGTTCGTAGAAGTGGTCTGAAATACGGCTGAGGGTACTAGAACGCAACTCGACAGGCGCATTGGGCCTGACTCCGCGAGGAAGCGCAAAACGCTCTTGACGTTCTTCCTCGATGAATATGAAGCCAAGGTGCGGCCGGATGCGGTACAGGTCCGGATGTCCGTAACGCATCCTTACGTCGGCGGCAATGGTGCTCAATTCCTGCATATGATTCCGCATATTATTCCTGAAGGTGGCTGCGGAACCTGCCTTCCAAACTATTGCCGCGAGTGGAACACTGTCCTTGCTGATCACAATATCCCAGCTTCGATCAACACCTCGCACCATCGGAAGGGTTGCATCGCGCCCCCGCTTAATCCAATCCGGGTCCACACCGCGAGCGACGAGCTCGGCAATCAGGGCTTCTTCGAGGCGTTGCCCGGCTTGATCGTATGGATGGCCCGGGCCGCCTTCTCGGACCCAAAACTGCTTCGCTGCCTGACTTACTGATTCCAACTTTCCCTACCCTCATCGAATACATTTAGGGTGTCAAGCCGCATTGCTGCCAGAGGCGGAAGGTGCGTGCCTCTTCCACGAAAGTGCGGAATTCCGTAGCACCCCGCATTGCGGGTCCAACGCCTTCGCGAAATTCTCGAACGTACTGAACGCAGCGTGCTGACTTCAGTCCCTCGCCGAGTTGCAGTGCATTCTTGGCAATTTCGCAGCCGCGCTCGATTTCACCTTGGTTGATAAAGGCTTCGGCCTGCACCATGGTTGCGAAGAAATCGCTTCGATTGTTCAGGCCATCGCCGAAAATTGACCCCGCGCCGCGTTGCGCCGCTTCTGCGGACCGACCCAAATCGCGGAAGCAATGACCGATCTCGGCTGCAAGTTCCACTTCATCGAAATACGCGATGTAGGGCGGATCGCTGTCCGGGGTCTGCTGACTGAGCTTGCGCTCTGCCTCAACCAAGGCGAGGTCGCACCCTCGCTCGTCGCCGAGACGGGCTAGAGCTCGCGCCTCCATAGCCCGGAACTGTGCGGACATCGTGGGCCCTATTACGCCGGCCGGTCCTGTGTAAGCCGCCCGAGCAAGAGTGGCGGCGTCCTGATAGCGCCCGAGGAACGTGGCCTGGTGGCTCATTGCGGAAAGGATGCTGCCGCCAAGGAGCCGGTCCCCTGCTGCTTGTGTCATGCGCAGTGCTTGGATGAAGTACCGCTGAGCGATGCCGTGGAGGCCGCTGTCGTACGACATCCACCCCGCAAGCAACAGGGCTTCTGCCACGGCCGAGTAGAGCTGTTTGCCCACGGAGTCGGAGTACTTCCCGTCCAGCATCGGCCGGACGTCGGTGTGCAGGTACTGGATC
This sequence comes from Streptomyces sp. NPDC002306, assembly GCF_053593435.1. Classification (NCBI taxonomy): domain Bacteria; kingdom Bacillati; phylum Actinomycetota; class Actinomycetes; order Kitasatosporales; family Streptomycetaceae; genus Streptomyces; species Streptomyces sp. NPDC002306. The sequence goes on along the minus strand of NZ_JBSFCK010000003.1, from coordinate 496,740 downwards.
AGCGCGCGTCGGGCGTGACCACCGCCGAACTTGCCATCGAGCATGCTGAACGCGTCAGCGGTGGAACGGATCATTTCCACGTCCACCGTGCCGATCGCACGGTTGCCGCCGCGCGTCAGCTCCCCGTCCGGCGGGGCGACGATCCAGCGTAGGGAAGCCGTGTTCCAGGCGGCTGAATCCGGCTGCGCTCTGACCAGCACCTCAGCCTCAGCAAGGTCGGCCCGCCAGAGGTCCGTGACGGTCTTGGCCGTCGCCTCAGGTCCGTCTGCGAACTCAAGTCCGAGGTCAGGCTGTACTGAGGACACGGCCGCGTCACCCATGCCGATGTCGTCCAGGGTGAGCCGGCGCCCCACCTTCTGCCCGACGGCATCCGCGAGGAACTGCGGCATGTTGCCGCGGGGCATCGCCCCCTTGAGCCATCGCGAGACGTACGTGTGATCGCAGGTGATGTCCTCACCTGACCGAGCGGCAGCGGCGACCACCGCGCGAGCAAGGGACTTGTGCGAGAAGTCGCCTTCCTGCATGAGCGCGGCCAGCCTGGCGTTCCGGTCTGCCATGGGACCCCCAGAGTGCGGCCGTAGTAGCAGCTTGACTCATCGTCACTCTACGCAGGTCAGGCCCGGGGTGCAGAGGGTTCGCACCTAGGAGTGCACGAGTGCACCCCCAAGTACTCGCTCCCGAACCGCGCCTTGGGTGGCGACAGTTGAATCACCACCGCACGGGGCAGGCCGGCGGTTCCGAGTCGAAAGCCACGGGTTGACGGCGCGGAATCCTTCTGCCAACGTGAGTGGTAGGTAATACACACCACGCATTGGGGTGTGTGGCGCCGAAGCACGACCAATGGGGGCCACGTCCACCGGACGCGGACTCAAGGGGCCCGGGACAGAGCGGGCCGAGGGCGCACCCGACCCTGGTCATTCGGGAGGGCTTAGACCGAAAGGTCACGTCTCCATACGCCTACAACGGGGTCATGCCGAGCTACCTGACACGGGCGCGGCACCCCCGAAGGAGACATCGTCACCGCCCCGGCATCACGCCGTGAGGGCGCCCGATCGGATCGGGCCCGGGCACTTGGCCCGTCGCTTCGTGCGGCGTTGGCCTGCTTACCGAGCGCGGCGGCTCCCGGACAAGGACATCCCGCCGCGCTCGGCCTCTTCATCCCGACACAGTCAAGGGGTTCTTCCATGACCGAGCGCGTTTTCGTCTCCGAGACCTCCGGCCCGATCGTGCTGGGCCTGTCGCTGCCGGTCGGCAGCGTCCGCGTTCAGGTGCTCGACAGCCTGACCACCGCCCGCGTGGTGCTGCGCACCGACGACCCCACCGGCCCGGCCGCGGACGCCGTCAACCGCGCCCGCGCTACGCAGAACGGGCAGGCGTTCGGTATCGAGGTGCCGGAGATCCCCGGCAACGTGATGGTGCAGAGCCGCCGCGGCAACCGCATCGTGCAGAACGTCAGCACGGTCTACGGCTCGGTGACCGGCGTGACCATCGTCAACGGCCGCGTCGTCTCCGGCGGCATGAACGGCATGCAGAGCGTGAGCCCCATCGAGGCCACGGTGTGCCTGCCCCCGCATTCCTCCCTCGCGGTCGTCTCGCAGTCCGCCGACGTCGAGGTCTTCGGCTACGTCGACCGGATCGAGTTCCGTTCCGTCTCTGGCGACCTGGTCGCCGACGGGGTGCGGGAGCTGCGGGCCAATACGACCTCCGGCGACATCCAGGTCGGTCGCGTCACCGAGCAGATCACTGCGCACTCGGTGTCCGGTGACATCGACATCAACTTGTACGACGGCCGCGCCGCCACCCTGGGAACCACCTCCGGTGAAATCGAGGTGCAGGCCACCAACGGCGCGTCCGGGCACGTCAGCGCCCACAGCGTCTCCGGTGACGTCCGCCTGTCCGGTGCCCGGCACCTGAGCGTGTCCGCCAACACCGTCTCCGGCCGCGTCCGCAACGGCTGAACCATCGCCCGGCCCTTCCACCCCTGATTAGGAGTCGCCCCGATGGCTGCTGCTGTCTTCGCCGCCGTGTTCATCGCCCTGTACGTCGCCCACAGCGTGGGGGATCACTGGGTGCAGACCTCTCACCAGTCCGCGCACAAGGGCCGCCCCGGCTGGGTCGGCCGTCTCGCGGACGCCCGGCACGTCGCCACCCTCACCCTCACCAAGCTCGCCGTGCTCATCCCGGCCGCCGTCCTGTTGGGACTGCACCTGTCGGTGGTCGGCGTCGTCGTCGGCCTCGCGGTCGACGCGGTCACGCACTGGTGGGCCGACCGGCGCAGCACCCTCGCGTGTCTCGCCCGGGTGACCGGCAAGGGCGAGTTCTACCGGCTCGGTGCCCCGCGCGCCGACCGCGACGACAACCCGCACATCGGCACCGGTGCCTACGCGCTTGACCAGTCCTTCCATCACCTGTGGCTGCTGGTTGCCGCGCTCATCATCGCCACCGTCTGACCCCCGTTCTTCGCGGGGCGGTCGCTCCCGGACAGGACAACCGACCGCCCCGCGCCCTTCCCGACGCTTTCAAGGAGAGACCTCACCATGCGTATGCGCACCTACGTCTCTGGCCAAGAAGCCCACGGCGACCTGGAGTTCGCGGAACTGGCGCTCGGTATCGACGTCGACCTGTTCCGGGGCCCGCTGGAGTTCGAGACGGACGACGAGCGCGCGGCCCGCGAAGACGTGGCCCGTGACGTGCTCGCCGACCTGAGGGCGGAGGCGGCGGCCGGTGACGACATCGCCGGTTGGGACGCCCTGTACGCCGACGCGCTGACCCGCACCGTGCCGTTCCTGCGCTCGGTTCGCGGCCACCGGCCGGGGACGGGGGAAGCGGCATGAGCGAGCTGGTGTTCGCCCTCGCCGGTGGTCTGCCGTTGGCGGCCGGGTGGTCGGTGCATGCGCTGCGGCTCGCGCGCCGGATCGAGGCCGCCCGCCGTGACCCGCTGACCGGTCTGTGGACGCGGGACGCGATCGAGGCCCGCGCCGTAAAGAGCCTGTCGAAGGGGCAGCAGCGCGCCGTGCTCGTCCTGGACCTGAACTGGTTCAAGGAGATCAACGACACCCACGGGCATGCGGCCGGAGACGCGGTGATCCGCGCGACCGGCATGCGGCTGGGAGCGTGGGCGGCCGGACACCACGGCGTGGCCGGACGGCTTGGCGGAGATGAGTTCGCCGCCGTGGTCGACGTGTGCGGCGAGGCCGACACCGTCACCGGCAACGTGAGCGCCAAGGTGCTGGAACTGATCGGCAGCCTTGAGCGGCCGGTGCCGTTCGAGGGCCGGGACATCGACGTGTTCGTCTCGGTCGGGGCGGCCCGCTACTGGCGCGGCACCGCCGACCTGTCCGGGTTGCTGCGGCAGGCGGATGAGCACATGTACCGGGCCAAGCGTGAGGGCGGGGGAGCCAGCATCGCCCCGCGGTACGAGACGACTCCCGCCCTGCCCACCGTCCACGGCCGCCGCTACGGCCGGCCGGGCACCACCGGCAAGGAGGTGGCGTGATGAACGCCCACAAGCCGCTGACGAACACTCAGATCGGTGTCCTAACCGCCGCGTTCGTGCCCATGCTCGCCACCGGCGTGTTCGGCGGGATCGGCACGTACAGCAACATCGGGCACGCCTACGGCAAGGGCACCGCGCTGGGGGCGCTCGCCGCCGGCGAGGGCGCCACGGCCGTGCTCGCCCTGGTCCTGCTGGGACTGACCATGCTGGGCCAGTCCTCGCCGCGCATCGTGCGCATGGGGCTGTGGGCGCTTCCGGCCGCCGCCGCCGTCATGGGCGCCATGGCCGCGCCCGACGGCGGCCGGACCGTGATCTACGCCCTGACCCCGATGGGCATGTCCGTGTCGGCGGAGGGCATGGCGTTTCTCGCCCGCCGGATCGTCGTGCACACCGACGGCCGCGACGCGGAGAACGAGCGGCGCACCGCCGACATCGTCCAGGCCCTCGCGTACCACCGCGCCCGCGCCGCCCAACACCCGACCGCTTGGGTCAGGAAGCTCTCGGAGCGTAAGTCGTGGCGTCTGGCCCGCAAGGTCGGAGTCGGGGACGCGGCGCTCGGATCGCGGCTGCTGGAAGTCCAGCGCGACCGGATCACGGCCGGTGCGGATGCCGCACTCGGGTCGATGTTCGGCGGCCTCACCCCCGCTCTCGCCCCGATTCCCGACACGGACGCGAATGAGGAGGAATCTATTGAGACCCTGAGGAATCGGTCTATGGCTGACCTGCGGGAATCGACCCCGGCCCCGGTGGTGACACTGGCCCGACTTTCGGTCCCCGATCCGGTCGCGGTCGACCTGGGCAAGTCGATTCTCCCGCTCAAGCCGGTCGCCCCCGTCCCGGCCCCGATCGCCCCGATTCCGCCGGTGGCGCCTGCGGCGGCGCGCCGACGGGTGACCGGTCGGGTCCCGGGGGCCGCGAAGTCGCCCCGACCGAAGCGCACCCCGGAGCAGTTGCTTGGCGAGACGCGCAAGGTCACGGCCGGGTGGCCGGACAGCCGGATCACGGCTGAGGGCATACGCCGCGAGGTCCGCACATCGCCGGCCAACGCGCGGATGCTGCGGGACACACTGCTTGCCGAACGGGCCCGCACGGCGGGAGTGGTTGCGTGACCTCCCGCAATCGGCGCAGGCAGGCGGCCGGGGACATGTTCCCGGGCATGGCCGACCGCATCACCGGCCGGCCACCGAAAGCGGAAGCGGAGCCCGAGGCTTTGACCTTGGATGAGGCGATCGCTCGTTCGTTCGCGATCCTCGATCGCGTCCTGGCTGCGTTCCCGGTCATGGCCACGGTCGGGTTGTTCTCCGGCGGCAACGACTCGGTGGTCGTCAACCACCTCTTCCGCCACCGTGTGGATGCGATTGCGCACGTCAACACTGGTACCGGCATCCCGGAAACCACCCAGCACGTACGCGACGTGGTCGCTGCCTGGGGCCTGCCGCTGCACGAGCTGCACCCGAAGAACTCCTATCAGGATCTCGTGCTGGGCAACGTGCTAGCCACCCGCGGCAAGAACATCGGCCGTCCGGTATGGAAGGGCTTCCCCGGTCCTGCCGGGCACTCGGTCATGTACCGCAGGTTGAAGGATGAGCCCCTGCAACGCCTGCGAGCGGAGATCATCGGCCGCCACGGCCGCACCCGCAACGTCGTCTACCTCGGCGGTATGCGCTGGGCCGAGACCGACCGCAGGTTCCGCAACGCCGAAGAGGTCGACCGCGAAGGCGCCCTGATCTGGGTCTCGCCGATCGTGCACTGGACCGACGCCCACATGCGCGAATACCGCGACCGCCACCGCTGCACCCTCCCGCACCAGCACGCCGAACACCTGGTGTGCACCCCGGACGCCCTCCCGCTCAACGAGGTCACCGTGCACCTGCACATGTCCGGGGAGTGCCTGTGCGGAGCGTTCGCCAAGCCCGGCGAGCTCGATGAGATCGAGTTCTTCTACCCCCACGCCACAAAGCCGCTACGGGAGTTGGAACGCGAGGCCGAAGCCGCGGGCCTGCCTGCGTGCAAGTGGGGCGAGCGTCCGCCCGGCTCCCGTCGCCGGCGTCGCCCGGCCGGGCGGCTATGCGGCAAGTGCGAGGCCATCGAGGGACAAGCCGATCTGCTCGCGGAATGGCGCGAGTCCGGCCTGATCACACCCAGTCAGTTCGACACCTTTACCCGCTCCGACGCTGCCTGATTGGACTCCGGCCAACGGCGACTGGGAAGGCCCGGTCATCGTCGGCGAGCGCGTTTCCAAAAGCCACCAGAACGTGACTCTGACAGCAGTCTCGGGCCCGGCCGCCCACCTCCTACAGCGTCGGCCGGGCCCGCTCTCCCTCACACCCGAAAGCGGAAGGAACCTCAGTGAAGCACCCCGATGACGACAACGAACTCTTCAACCGGCTGGAAGCCGAAATGGCCTCCGACACCACCCCCAGCGAGGGGGCGGACGTGGTCGACCTCGACAAGGCCCGCGCCGCACGCGAGTCGACCCCGACCGCCGACCCCGCGTCGACCGACCCGACCGCCCGACGGTTGGTCGACGACCCGGCCGTGAAGGCGGCCGGTCCCGGCTACCTGGGTCGACTGGCGGCCGCTAAGCGGCGGGACGTGGTCCCGCTGTGGCTGCGCTCGGTCGCCGAACTCAAGACCGCGTCCGCGTGGGTGGCCCGCCACTACGCCCACACCGCCGGATATCACGCGCTGCGCACTCCGGTGTATGCCGCCCGGCTGACCATGCAGGCCCCGTCCGGGCTGGCCCGGTTCGTGGGCGGCACCATGCGATGGGTCGCCGACCGCGAGGGCGAGCCCGTGCGTCTGGCGGCCGTGCGCCGCGAGGACGCGGCGGAGTACCTGAAGCTGTCGCGGCAGCGGGACGGACGGGTGCGTCTGCGCACGCTGGTCATGGTGCTGGGCATGTTCGTCGGTCTTGGTCTGGCGCTTGCCCTGTACGTGCTGGCCCCCGACTGGCTTCAGGCCGTCTCGGTCGGCGCCGTGCTGCTCGCGCTGGGAATGAACGGCCGCAAGGCCGACCAGCCGGTCATCTACCGGGCGGTGGAGATCCCCAAAGCGTCCAAGCTCACCAGTGACATCGTGCTGCGGGCCCTGGGAGCGCTGGGCATTCCGGCGATCAGCCAGGCGCAGGCCAAGGGCCGGGACGGGTTCGAGTTCACCGCCCCGATCACCCGCGACGGCCCCGGCTGGCGTGCCACGGGCGAGCTGCCCTACGGCGTGACGGTCACGGACATCATCGAGAAGCGCGAGCGCCTCGCCTCCGGTCTGCGCCGCCCGCTGGGCTGTGTGTGGCCGGAGGCCGCCCCGGAGCACCCGGGGCGGCTGGTGCTGTGGGTGGGCGACCAGGACATGAACACTGCAAAGAAGCCCGCGTGGCCGCTGGCCAAGTCGGGGACGGTCGACCTGTTCAAGCCGGTCGCGTTCGGCACCGACCAGCGCGGACGCTGGGTGGAGATCACCCTGATGTTCATCGCTGGAGTGATCGGCGCGATCCCCCGCATGGGTAAGACCTTCCTGCTCAGGCTGCTTCTGCTGATCGCGGCGCTGGATCCGCGGGCGGAGGTGCACAGCTTCGATATGAAGGGCACCGGCGACCTGGACCCGGTCGGCAACAACGTGTCCCACCGGCACGCCGCCGGTGACGATGACGAGGCGATCCTCTACGTGCTGGGTGACTTCCGCGCCCTGCGCGAGGAACTGCGCCGGCGGGTGAAGGTGATCCGCTCGCTGCCCCGGGACATCTGCCCCGAGAACAAGGTGACCAGCCAGCTTGCCGACAAGAGGTCGCTCGGTCTGCACCCGATCGTGGTCGGGGTGGATGAGTGCCAGGTGTTGTTCGAGCACCCCGAGCACGGCAAGGAGTTCGAGGAGATCGCCACTGACCTGGTCAAGCGGGGACCGGCCACCGGGATCGTGATGCTGCTGGCCACGCAGCGCCCGGATGCCAAGTCGCTGCCCACCGGGATCTCCGCGAACGCGTCCGCACGGTGGTGCCTGAAGGTCATGGGCCAGACGGAGAACGACATGGTGCTGGGCACCTCCGCCTACAAGCGCGGGGTGCGGGCGACCATGTTCGCCTGGGGTGACAAGGGCATTCACTACTTCGTCGGCGAGGGCGCCGACGCCCGCATCGTCTCCTCCGTCTACGTGGACGCCCCCGGCGCCGACGCGATCGCCGAACGCGCCCGCAGCATTCGCGAGAAGGCCGGACTGCTGTCCGGCTTCGCGCTCGGGGAAGCCCCCGAGGCGGTCACCGGCCCCGCCTACGACCTGCTCGCCGACGTCGTCGCGGTGGTGCCGGAGGCGGAAGAGCGGGTGTGGAACGAGCGGATCGCCGCTCGCCTCGCCGAACTCCGCCCCGAGGTCTACGGCGGCTGGAAGGGCGAGAACGTCACCTCCGCGCTCAAGCCGCACGGCATCCGCACCCGCGACGTGGCCGGGACGACCGAGGACGGCGCCCGCACCACCCGGCGCGGCATCGTCCGCGCCGACCTCCTCAAGGTGATTGCGGAGCGTAACGAAAAGCCGGGTGCCGCATAGCCCCGACAGGGTGCTACCGGTAGCAGGTCCGCCTGCTACCGGTAGCACCCCCGCTAGCACCTCAAAACGCATCCCATCTGCGATCTAGCGGATAGCACCCCACCTGCGGAAACCCCTGGAAACCCGCCCGGAGGGCCCCTGATGACCCCCATCCTCGCTGCTATCGCCTGCCTGCTCATAGTCACGCTCGGTTACGGCGGTCTGTGTGCGGCCTCGCCGTTCGGCGACTGCCGTCGCTGCCGTGGCATGGGCCACGCGATGAAGACGGACCGCAAGGGACGGCTCAAGCGCGGCAAGGACTGCCGCCGCTGCCACGCGACCGGCAAGCGCATACGCGTCGGCCGCTGGCTCTACAACCGCTGGGCCCGCATCTACCGCTCCGGCACCAACACCCCCTGACCGCCCGCCGAAGGAGTCCCGTCATGCGCAAGGCCCTCGCGTCCGCCACGGCGGTCATCGCCGCCGTCCTCGCCCTGACCGCATGCAGCCCCGACTACGCCCCCGGCCCGGCCGGGACCGTGAGCGACCGCAGCGCCGCCTATCGCAAGGCCGACGGCTGGCACTACCGGCTCGCCGTCACCACCACCGACGGCAGCCGCCACGACTTCCGGGTCACGCGCGACGACTACCGGCGCTGCTTCCACGGCTCCGCCTATCCCACCTGCACCCACCGCACGGAAGGCTCCCGGTGATTTTCGACATCTCCGCTGTGTTGCTGTTCGGCGCCGCGTCCGCCCTCGCCGTCAAGACCAAGTCGGCCGGCGGCGGCGCGGCCATCGTCCTGTTCCTGTTCGGCTTCTTCACCGCCGGGACTGGCGCGTACGACCCCATCGTCAGCGTCGTCAAGGCGACCGCCGATGCCCTGTCCGCCCTCGGCAACTGAAACGGAGATCTCAGTGAACGAGTCCAGCCCTGCTCAGGTCCGGACCGGCGTCCCGCTGACGGACGACCAGGCCGCTACTGAGGCCGCGCGGATCATCGCCGACGCCTACCGTCCTGCCCCCGTCATCCCCAAGTCCTACCGCGACACGAGTCCGCTGCCCGCGCACGGCGACATGCCGCCGGTCGTGCAGCCGGGGGTGCCGCCGATGTCCCAGCGGGCCGTGGACGCGAGCCGTCTCATGCTCACCGCCGGACTGGCCACCGTCCCGCCCGGCCTGATCACGATCGGGGTACTGATCGCCTCCCGGGAGGCGGACCCGACGGTCATCGGGATGATCTGCGCCGCCCCGGCCGCCGTCGCCGTGCCCGTGCTCGCCCTCGCCCGCCTGTTCCGGCGGATCGGCGAGGCCGCCCCGGACGAGCACCACCACCACTACACCGGGCCGGTCCATCAGGACCACACCACCACCCACACGCGAGGCGTCTTCGCGCGCACTCACAACGACCACCGCCGCTAACCCCAGGGAGACCCAATGAGCGCCATCTTGCTGCCCGTCGCGGCCCGCATCGCCGCTGCACTCAACACCGCCAACGGCGTGAGTGAACACGAGATCGCCATGCGCCTGATGAAGGTCACCGAAGAGGCTGGCGAGGCATCCGCCACCTACATCGGCATGACCGGACAGAACCCCCGCAAGAACATCACCCACACCACAGCCGATGTCGTCGACGAACTGTGTGACGTCATCATCGCGGCCGCCGTCGCCCTGCACGCCTTCACCGGCACTCCGGGCCCGGACCTCACCGCCAAGCTCGACACCGTCGCCCGCCGCCTGACCGCCACCCAGCACTAGCTCTGCCGAGGGCGGCGGCTCCCGGACAAGGACAACCCGCCGCCCCCGGTCTCCAGTCCCGACGACACAGAAACAGGAGACCTCCAGCATGACAGCTGACGGCACGACCCGGCTCCCCGCCGGCGGGAATCACCCGGACGGGAGCCACCTGCACACCGCCCTCGCCCTCGCAGCGGCCGGCGTCCCGGTCCTGGCCCTGCGCGCAGGGAAGGTCCCGTTCGGCAACTGCCGCACCTGCAAGCACAACGCCTGCGGCGGACGCCCCCACATGAAGGCGGCCGGTCCCTGCCAGTGCCCCGCACCGTGCCACGCGTGGGCCGCCGCCACCACCGACCCGCACGTGATCACCTCGCCCGCGTGGGCGGCCGTGTGGCGCGAGGCCGTGGCGATCGCCTACCACCCCGGCGGGGCCGGACTGACCGTCGTCGACCTGGACAACGCGGCGGCCGTCGACTGGTCCCGCAAAACCCTGCCCGCCACCCGGATCGTGCCGACCACGCGCGGCGAACACTGGCTCTACCTCGGTGCCATGCCGTCCGCGAACGCGGTACGGCCGGGTGTCGACGTCAAATCATGGGCGCAGTACGCCCGTTGGCTCGGCCCCGGGACCGGCCGCATGGTGCCCCTCCCGGCGGCCGTGCGCACCCTGGTCGTGAAGGAAGACACCACCCCCGCCCGGCGCGGGGTGGCCTCTTCTCTCCCCGCCCGCGCTCCGTGGGACCGGTCGGTGGCCACCGGGTGCCGCCACACCGAGCGCTACGTCCGCACCGGACTGGAACGCGGCCTCGCCCTCGTATGCGCCCGTACTGAATCCGGCGCCGGATCACAGGCGTTCGGCGTCGCCCGGTTCCTCGCCGCCCAGCACACTGCCTGCCCGGGACCGTGCGGCCTCGCCGCGATCGGCGACGAGATCGTGACCGCCGCCGTCTCCGTCGGGGTCCCGGAGGCGTACGCGCGGCGCGCGGTCGCCAACGGCCTTGAGACGGCTGTGGAGCGTGCGGCATGACCAAACCGTCCCGAAACCCCGCGAACGACCCTCAGGACGCCGTACAGCCCCCGCCACGGGCGACCGTGTGCGAACCGAAGGGCGCCGCCCGCAAGGGCGTCCATTCTGCTGTTGGTCCTGACCCGCAGACGGTTACCGTCACCGGCATCACGCTGGGACTCCAAGTCCACTGCGAGGGCATCCCCGTTGCGGACTGGCTCTGTGCCTGCGGGGAGCACGAACGCGCCCGGGGCCGTGCCGCCGTCATCAGGCTGACCGCTCGCGTCATCGTCGGCATCTGCCCCCACACCACCACCGCCGAAGGGAGGGCCGTCTCATGACTCCACAGCCTGTGGACAGCCCCGACCTGTGGGCCGGACTGCCCGCCCTGGAAGACCCGCCCGGCGAGGACGACACGACGCCGGAGGTGTGGGAGGACCCCATTCCCCTCACCGGCCGCCGCGAGCGTCCCCCGTTCCCCGCCCACGTCCTCCCCGCGTGGCTAGGGGAGTTCGTGACGGCCGTGGCGCAGGAGACGCAGACCCCGGTGGACCTCGCCGGATCGATCGCGCTGGCCGTGCTCGCCACGGCGGCCGGCGGCCGGTCCGTGGTCCACGTGCGCGGCAACTGGCGGGAACCGACCAACCTCTACACGGTGGTGGCGCTCCCGCCCGCCAACCGCAAGTCCGCCGTCTTCGCACTGCTGACCAACCCCCTGTATGAGGCGGAGAAGCAGCTCAAGACCGCGATGAAGCCGGTCATCGTGGAAGCGGAGCTGACGGCACGCCTGGCCAAGGAAGCGGCGGACAAGGCCGCTGCCAAGGCTGCGTCTGCCGACGTGGACAAGCGGGATGAGATTGTGGCGACCGCCGTGGGCCTCGCGCAGACGGCCGACACGCTCACCGTGCCGGCCGAACCGGTGCTGCTGGCCGATGACTCGACACCCGAGACGGTCACCTCGCTCATGGCGGAGCAGGGCGGGCGGCTGTCGGTGATGAGCGCTGAGGGCGGCATTTTCGACATCATCGCCGGGCGGTACTCCGGGGCCCCCAACATGGAGGTCTTCCTCAAGGGGCATGCCGGCGACCGCCTCAGGGTCAACCGGCAGACCCGCCGCGAGTACATCGACGCCCCCGCCCTGACCATCGGCCTCGCCGTACAGCCGGACGTCCTCAAGGACATCGGGAAGGTGAAGGGGTTCGAGGGACGCGGACTGCTGGCCCGCTTCCTGTACTCCCTGCCCGAGTCCACGGTCGGCGAACGCGAGATCATCACCGACCCGGTCCCGGAAGAGACGGCCGCCGCTTACACGGCGAAAGTCATTGATCTGACGATGTCGTTGGCGGAGTGGACCGACCCGGCGGTTATCCAGCTCTCTCCCGAGGCGGATGCGGCCCTGATTGCCTATCAGAAGCGCATCGAACCGCAGCTCAAGGCGCGCGGCGGCATGCTGGGTCACATCTCCAACTGGGCCGGAAAGCTGGCCGGGGCGACCGCCCGCATGGCCGCGCTGCTGCACCTCGCCGAACACGGCGGAGGCGGCTACGCCCACCCCGTCACCGCCGACACCATGAACGCGGCCATCGAGCTGGGGCAGTACTACACCGCCCACGCGCTTGCCGCGTTCGACGCCATGGGAGCCGACCACACAACCGCCCGCGCGCACAGCGTCCTGGAAACGCTGCGCACGCACCGGTGGACCGAGGTCAGCAAGCGCGACCTGATGGTCAAGCTCTCCCGCTCGGAGTTCCCCACCGCCGCGGACCTGGACCCGACGCTGAACCTGCTGGAAGACCACGGCTACGTGCGCGCCCAACCCCTCGTGCGTACCGGCGGACGCGGACGGCCGCCCTCGCCGCGCTACCTGGTCCACCCCCGGCTGACCGATCCGACCACCTGAAGCCGCCCACAGAAACCACAAAATCACAGAAATGCCCGCTGCGATCCCCTGACCTGCACAGACAGTCAGTTCCCAGGGGTCGCGGCACGCCGCCACAGAATCTCGCAGAGAAGCCACAGAAATAAGCCCGGCCCGCCCCGCCGGACTGGCCCCCTTATTTCTGTGGAACCTTCGTCGATTTTTGTGGCGGCCAGCACCGCCCCGCATCAGTGCAGGTCAATCCCGTGATCGCGGGTTTCAGTGTATTTCGTGGTTTCTGTGGCGGCACCCTCCCGTGAACCCTCTCCGCTGGAGTGAGCCTTGGACGAACACGACACCCTCGCTGCCCCCACCGACGACGACCCGACCCTCGTACTCCTCAAAGTTGAAGAGGCTGCTCGCCGACTCCGCATCGGCCGGACGACGTGCTACGCGCTGATTCGCTCCGGAGAGCTGGAGTCCGTACCCGTCGGGCGCCTCCGACGCGTCCCCGCTGACGCCCCCGCCGCGTACGTCGCCCGTCTCCGGGCCACCCAACGCGCCGCTTGACCAAGCCCGGGGCGGCGGTCCTCCCGGACAGGACAACCCGCCGCCCCGGTCCCCATCCCGACACCAAGAAACAGGAGCCTGCCTGTGGCAGAGGACGAGAAGAAGCGCACCCGGCAACCGAACGGCCGTAGCTCGATCTACTTCGGCAAGGACGGCAAATGGCACGGCCGAGTAACCGTCGGTGTCCGCGACGATGGCACGCCGGACCGCCGGCACGTCGAACGCAAGACCAGGACCGAGGTAGCGGAGGCTGTCCGCGAACTGGAGAAGCAGCGCGATGCCAAGACCGTGCGGAAGCCCGGCAAGGCGTGGACGGTCAAGGCATGGCTGACCCACTGGATTGAGAATGTCGCGCCCCTCGCCGTGAACGACAACACGATGGTCGGGTACGGCGTGGCCGTGCGGAAGCACCTCATTCCCGGCTTGGGCGCTCACCGTCTCGACAGGCTGGGGCCTGAGCACATTGAGGTGTTCTACGCCAAGATGCAGGCCAACGGCAGCAAGCCCGCGACCGCTCACCAGGTGCACCGGACGTTCCGGGCCGCGCTCAACGAGGCCGTGCGGCGGGGCCACCTCGGCAAGAACCCGGTGTTGTTGGCCAAGGCGCCGAAGACCGGGGATCACGAGGTAGAGCCCTATACCGTCCTAGAGGTGCAGCGGCTGTTGAAGGCCGCTGGCCAGCACCGTAACTCCGCACGGTGGGCCGTTGCCCTCGCGCTCGGCCTGCGTCAGGGGGAGGTGCTGGGGTTGCAGTGGGTGGACGTTGACCTTGATGGTGGGTTCCTCATGGTCCGCCGTAGCCGCCACCGGCCGCAGTACGCCCACGGGTGCACTGAGCCGTGTGGGCGCAGGGCCGCCGGGTACTGCCCGCAGAGGCGACGGACCAACCCGGAGTTGACCGTCACCAAGTCGCGCGCTGGCCGCCGTGCGGTCGGTCTTCCCGAACAGCTCGTTGACCTGCTCCGGGCTCACCTCGCGGCGCAGGAGGTGGAGAAGGAGACGGCCGGGAAGCGCTGGGAGGAGAACGGTTTGGTCTTCCCAGACGAGCACGGCCGTAGCCCCTCCCATCGTCGGGACTGGGCCGAGTGGAAGGCCCTACTCACCGAAGCGAAGGTCCGAGACGGGCGTTTGCACGACGCACGTCACACGGCCGCGACGGTGCTGCTGATCCTTGGCGTCCCCGAGCGAGCGGTCATGGGTCTCATGGGGTGGTCGACCACCGCCATGGCTGCCCGCTATCAGCACATGGTGGACACTGTGCGAGCCGATGTCGCCCGACAGGTCGACGGTCTGATCTGGAAGCCCGAGACGGACAGCCCCGACGATGACGATGGCGGCACCGGCGTGCTCGTACCGGCCAGGTGAACGATGGGGGCGGACCGGGGACCCGCCCTCATCCTCCTAGGTCACAACCTGACACTGATCTATTAGCCGCGCGAGCACGCTGAACGTGGCCAACTGCTCAAGCGCCTCCTGCTCAAGCAAATCGCTCACCCCGTGTGCCGCAGGGTTGCGTAGTGCGGAGTATGCGCCTTGCCCGAGGAGCAGAGCGCCACGCTGAAGGCTTTTGACGTCTGGGCTCTTCTGATCGCCGGGGATTCGGAGACGTGGCCTTCCCGGCTCTGGGGGGTTGGGGCTCAGTGCCTCCTGCACCAGAGCGGCATCGGTGACGTCTCGTCGGCCAAGCTTGTCCTGGACATGAGCGCTGATCGCGCTGGCAGCCGCGTGGACTGCCGCACGAAAGTGCTTTGACTCCCAGAACGTACGAGCGGCATCCCACACCCACGGATGGAACTGGGTAGCTGGAAGGGACGGGCCGTCCGGTGCAAGCCGAGTGGCCCACTCATCCATATCTCTTAGGACGCCGAGGCCGCGCCGGACTTGGTTCCTGGCGGCACTCTCCCCGCCCAGACGCTCAAGAGAGAAGTCCTTCGTCAGTTCGGGGTCGAGACGTTTCAAGATCTTCTTGACCGTGGGTTCGGCCGCGAATAGCTCAGCCCGGAGAATCCTCATCCTCGGCTTGATCTTGGGTGCATACCCGGGGAACGTGCTTTGCGCAACGGTCGGCCTCTGCCCCTTGAGCTCCAAGTACTCGGTAGTCATGGTCTCGAACGTTTCGAGCCGCTGTCGCATCCAGTCACGATCCACGCGAAACAGCGTAGGGATGGACCGATCGTCATGCAGTCCATTTTCCCGACCTGGCGACCAACCGAGACGGGAACTGAGACGGACGGCAGAGAGGGCAGCGCTCCCGGAGGAGTGCCGCCCTCTCGTTCTCCCTGTTCAAGATAGGTAGAGGCCGTGGCGGGAATCGAACCCGCGTAACTCGCTTTGCAGGCGAGCCCCTCAACCACTCGGGCACACGGCCGGGTCGGCGGGGAGTGTGCGCTCCCTTCCGGACTCGGTGACATGACCGTAGGGCGGGGTGGGGGAGGGGCTCAAGGGGAACGCGGGGGCCGCAACGGGACTGCCATACGCCGTTCACGATGGGCGTGAACGGGACGGTCCTACGACCAAGGTCCCGGATGCGGCCCCGCCTCTCGACAGGGGTCAAAGCCGGTCGCGCACCTTACGCTGGCGGGCATGACCGTCCTGGAACCACGCGACACCGGCGTCGCAGAACCCGCTCGCACCGCATCGGCCGCCGAGCCCGTCGATCTCGTCGAACCCGACGAGGCCACCGTGCTGGGGCGGGCCTACCGGGCGCTCAGCATCGGCGTCGTGTCGGTCGTGCTGCTGATCGCGTTCGAGGCGACGGCGGTGGGGACGGCGATGCCGGTCGCGGCGCGGGAACTGGACGGAGTGTCGCTGTACGCGTTCGCCTTCTCCGGGTACTTCACGACCAGCCTGTTCGGGATGGTGTTCGCCGGGCAGTGGTCCGACCGTCGAGGGCCGCTGGGGTCGCTGACCACCGGCATCGCCGCCTTCGCCGCGGGGCTGGTGCTGTCCGGCACGGCGGGCACCATGTGGCTGTTCATCGCCGGGCGGGCCGTGCAGGGGCTCGGCGGCGGGCTGGTGATCGTCGCGCTGTACGTCGTCGTAGGCAGGGCCTATCCGGAGCGGCTGCGGCCGGCGATCATGGCGGCGTTCGCGGCGAGCTGGGTCGTGCCGTCGGTGGTCGGGCCGCTCGCCGCCGGAGCGGTGACCGAGCAGCTCGGCTGGCGGTGGGTGTTCCTCGGGATACCCGTCCTGGTCGTGTTCCCGTTGGCGCTCGCGCTGCCGCAGATACGGCGGCGGGCGGCCGGTGCCGTGGACGGGAAGCCGGCGGCCGCCTTCGACCGGCGCCGGATCCGGCTCGCGCTCGGCATCTCCCTCGGTGCCGGACTGTTCCAGTACGCGGCCCAGGATCTGCGCCCGCTGTCCCTTCTCCCGGCCGCCGCGGGCGCGGCGCTGCTCGTGCCCGCGGCGCTCGGACTGCTGCCCGACGGCACCTGGCGGGCGGCCAGAGGACTGCCCTCGGTCGTGCTGCTGCGCGGGCTGGCGGCCGGGTCCTTCGTCGCCGCCGAGTCCTTCGTGCCGCTGATGCTCGTCACCCAGCGGGGCCTGTCGCCGACGCTGGCCGGGTTCTCGCTCGCGGCGGGCGGCGGGACGTGGGCGCTGGGCTCGTGGGTGCAGTCCCGCCCGCGTGTCGAGCCGTACCGGGAGCGGCTCACGACCCTGGGCATGGTGCTCGTCGCGGCCGCCGTCGCCGCCGCGCCGAGCGTGCTGATCCCCTCCGTGCCCGCCTGGACCGTGGCCGTCGCCTGGGCGTTCGGCTGCTTCGGGATGGGCCTGGTGATCTCCTCCACCAGCGTGCTGCTGCTCCATCTCTCCGCCCCGCAGGAGGCCGGCGCCAACTCCGCCGCCCTCCAGATCTCCGACGGTCTCTCCAACGCCCTGCTGCTCGCGGCGGGCGGCGCCGCCTTCGCCGCGCTCGGCGGCGGCACCGTCGCCCACACCGCCACCACGGCCTCCGCCTCCCATCCGGCGGCCTTCGTCGTGGTCTTCCTGCCGATGGCGGGGGTGGCGCTGGCCGGAGCCTGGGTGACCACCCGACTGCGGGAGCGGTGAGCGGCGAGAACGCTGTGGGACGAGGAAGCGGCGTACGCCCTGGTCATCGGTGTGGCCTCGGACGGGGAGAGCGAGGTGGCGGTGATCGCGGGGCGGCCGCGGGCGCTGTGATGTGAGTCCCACCCGCCGGTCGTCCGGCCTCGTCCGCGCGTCGGCACCGCCGGGCCGCCGGTAGGGTGGCCCGGTTGTCATACGTAGCCGAGCCGCCCCTACCCCCACCACGGAGACCGTGACTACCACCGCCGCCGCCAGCTCCAGTTCGTCGCACCACCTCTCACCCGCCTTCCCGGGCCGTGCCCCCTGGGGCACCGCAAGCAAGCTGCGTGCCTGGCAGCAGGGGGCCATGGAGAAGTACGTCCAGGAGCAGCCGCGTGACTTCCTCGCCGTCGCCACCCCCGGCGCCGGCAAGACGACCTTCGCGCTGACGCTCGCCTCCTGGCTGCTGCATCACCATGTCGTGCAGCAGGTGACGGTGGTCGCGCCGACCGAGCACCTGAAGAAGCAGTGGGCCGAGGCGGCCGCGCGGATAGGGATCAAGCTGGACCCGGAGTACAGCGCGGGTCCGCTGAGCAGGGAGTACCACGGCGTCGCCGTCACCTACGCGGGCGTCGGGGTGCGGCCCATGCTGCACCGCAACCGGGTCGAGCAGCGCAAGACGCTCGTCATCCTCGACGAGATCCACCACGCCGGTGACTCCAAGTCCTGGGGTGAGGCCTGCCTGGAGGCGTTCGAGCCCGCCACCCGGCGGCTCGCGCTCACCGGTACGCCGTTCCGCTCCGACACCAACCCCATCCCCTTCGTGACGTACGAGGAGGGCAACGACGGCATCCGGCGCTCCTCCGCCGACTACACCTACGGCTACGGCAACGCGCTCGCCGACCACGTCGTCCGCCCGGTCATCTTCCTCTCCTACAGCGGCAACATGCGCTGGCGCACGAAGGCGGGCGACGAGATCGCCGCCCGGCTCGGCGAGCCGATGACCAAGGACGCCGTCAGCCAGGCCTGGCGCACCGCGCTCGATCCGCGCGGCGAGTGGATGCCGAGCGTGCTGCGCGCCGCCGACCAGCGGCTCACCGAGGTACGCAAGGGCATCCCGGACGCCGGCGCTCTCGTCATCGCCTCCGACCAGGACTCGGCGCGCGCCTACGCCAAGCTGATCCGCGAGATCACCGGGACCAAGGCCACCGTCGTCCTGTCCGACGACACCGGCGCCTCGAAGCGCATCGACGACTTCGCGGCGAGCGAGGACCGCTGGATGGTCGCCGTCCGCATGGTGTCCGAGGGCGTCGACGTGCCGCGGCTCGCGGTCGGGGTGTACGCCACCACCATCTCCACGCCCCTGTTCTTCGCCCAGGCCGTCGGGCGTTTCGTGCGCTCCAGGCGGCGCGGCGAGACCGCGTCCGTCTTCCTTCCGACCGTCCCCGACCTGCTCACCTTCGCCAACGAGATGGAGGTGGAGCGGGACCACGCCCTCGACAAGCCGAAGAAGGAGGGCGAGGAGGACCCGTACGCCGAGTCCGAGAAGGAGATGGAGGAGGCGAACAAGGAGCAGGACGAGGACACCGGGGAGCAGGAGCAGTTCTCCTTCGAGGCCCTGGAGTCGGAGGCCGTCTTCGACCGCGTCCTCTACGACGGCGCGGAGTTCGGGATGCAGGCCCACCCGGGCAGCGAGGAGGAGCGGGACTACCTCGGCATCCCGGGACTGCTGGAGCCGGACCAGGTGCAGCTGCTGCTCCAGAAGCGGCAGGCCCGGCAGATCGCGCACAGCCGCAAGAAGCCGGACGGCGAGGCCGACCTGCTCGAACTGCCCGCCGAGCGGCGGCCGGTCGTCTCCCACAAGGAGATGATGGAACTCCGCAAGCAGCTCAACACGATGGTCGGCGCGTACGTCCATCAGAGCGGCAAGCCGCACGGGGTCATCCACACCGAGCTGCGGCGGGTGTGCGGCGGGCCGCCCAGCGCCGAGGCGACGGCCGGGCAGCTGCGGCAGCGGATCGCCAAGGTGCAGGAGTGGGCCACCCGGATGCGCTGACGGCGGCGGCACGACTCCGAGGTGCGCCGGTGGCGGGACTTCGAGGTGTGCGCCGGTGGAGCGACTCCGAGGTGCGCCGGTGGCGCGCGCGGCGCGGTGTGCGCTGTACGTACCGGGACAAACGCAGGTAGTCCATACCGGCCACTGACCGGATTCTGGACGGAGCCTTCCGCTGAGCGAACCGGCTTCGCTACTGTCCCGCTACGCACACGCCCCGTGGCAGCGCCGCCGCGGAGCGCAGCCGTGAAGCGACCGCGCCCGGGGCATCCGGGCCGTCCTGCCGATCGGCGGCCTCTGACGCGCGTCACGTACGGGACTCCGGGACGCAACCGCCGCGAAGGGGTCGCCGGCCTCACCACCTAAGGAGTGGGCGTCGTGACCGCGGAGACCTCCCAGACGCTCGACCGGGGACTGAAGGTCCTCAAGCTGCTGGCCGACACGGACCACGGACTGACGGTCACCGAACTGTCGAACAAACTGGGCGTGAACCGGACCGTCGTGTACCGGC
Organism: Streptomyces sp. NPDC002306; assembly: GCF_053593435.1. Taxonomy (NCBI): domain Bacteria; kingdom Bacillati; phylum Actinomycetota; class Actinomycetes; order Kitasatosporales; family Streptomycetaceae; genus Streptomyces; species Streptomyces sp. NPDC002306. The sequence goes on along the minus strand of NZ_JBSFCK010000003.1, from coordinate 476,966 downwards.
TGCTGGCCACGCTGGAGCAGCACGCGCTCGTACGACGTGATCTGGGCGGGCGGGCCCGGGTGGGGCTGGGTGTGCTGCGGCTGGGCCGGCAGGTGCATCCGCTGGTCCGGGAGGCCGCGTTGCCGGCGCTGCGGTCGCTGGCCGAGGACATCGGGGCGACGGCGCACCTGACGCTGGTGGACGGCGCGGAGGCGCTGGCCGTGGCGGTGGTCGAGCCGACGTGGACGGACTATCACGTGGCCTACCGGGCCGGGTTCCGGCACGCGCTGGAGCGGGGGGCCGCGGGCAAGGCGATCCTGTCGGCCCGGCAGCAGCCGGCGAGGGAACCGGGGTACACCCTGACGCAGGGCGAGCTAGAGGCGGGAGCGTGCGGGGCGGCCGCGCCGCTGCTGGGGGTGACCGGTGTCGAGGGCAGCGTGGGCGTGGTGATGCTCGCGGACGCGGTGCCGGAGCGGGTGGGCCCGCGGGTGGTGGACGCCGCCCGCGAGGTCGCCGAAGCCCTGCGCTGAAACCGGCGTCCGGGATCCGTACCGGGGGCACGGTCCGCTGCGGCGGCCCGGTGGGAGACGGATGTCGCACGGTGAGCGGCCTACCGGCGCCGGGGCGGCCGCCCCCGCCGCGTTAGATTGACTCCGTGCTCTCTCGTCTCACACGCCTCCAGGCCATCGCCGTCTGCGCCCTGCCCGTCGTGGCCCTGGTCGCCACGGCGGCCCTCGCGCCGCTGCCGTTCTCCGTCACGCAGCCGGGATTGACGGCCAATGTGCTCGGCGAGAACCAGGGCACCCCGGTGATCACCGTCTCCGGTGCGCGGACCCGCGAGACGAGCGGACAGCTGCGGATGACGACCATCGAGGCGACCGGCCCGGACGCGCACGTCTCGCTGGGGGACGTGATCGACGGCTGGTTCGCCAAGAACCGGGCGATCATGCCGCGGGACTCGGTCTACCCGAGCGGTGAGAGCACCAAGGAGATCGAGCGGCACAACACCGAGCAGATGGAGGAGTCCCAGGACGCGGCGGCCGAGGCGGCGCTGAACTACCTCCACCTCAGCGACAAGAACGTCAAGGTCACCCTGAAGCTCGCCGACGTCGGCGGGCCCAGCGCGGGCCTGCTGTTCTCCCTGGGGATCGTCGACAAGCTCGACGGCGACGGCAGCGGCGGCGACCTCACGGGCGGCCGGACCGTGGCCGGTACGGGCACGATCACCACCGACGGCAAGGTGGGCGCGGTCGGTGGCGTGTCCCTGAAGACGCAGGCCGCGCGACGGGACGGGGCGACGGTGTTCCTGGTGCCGAAGGACGAGTGCGCCGACGCCAAGTCCGAGCTGCCCGAGGGACTGCGGCTGGTCCCGGTGACCACGCTGAAGGGCGCGATCGGCGCGCTGGTCGCCCTGGAGAAGGGCAAGGGCTCCGTCCCGAGCTGCTAGGACAGACCCCGGTGCGCGAGCGCGGGCCGGGGCGGGGTGGCCAGGCGCAGACCGAGCTCGACGAGGGTCCAGCCCACACGGGTGCGGAGTTCGCCGGGGCGTTGGGCCTGGACGGCGAGACGGTAGGCGTCGGCCTGGTCGCGGAGGTCCGCGGTGTGATGTGCGCAGAGCTGGGTCGCGAGATACATCCCGATGTGGCCTTTCGTCCGTGGTGGCTGAACGCGTGGCGGCTGAGCGAGTGCTGCCTCGGCCCGTGCTGTCTCAGTCCGTGGCGATGGGGAAGACGTGCGTGTGGATCCGTACCGTCTCGGCGTCCTGGCTGTCCGGGTCGTGGGCCAGGGGCCGGTAGTCGTCGATCAGTCGGTGCATCTTGGCGACGAGCTCCGCGGCCAGCTCCGGCGTCAGCCGTAGCGTCGCGTCGCTCATGTCGGAGCCCTGGGACCAGTCCTGCGACCACTCGGCGCGGGTACCGAGCCAGGAGGTCAGCTCGCGGGCGTGGGTGCTCGCGACCTCATGCAGGAACACCTCCGCCGCTCCCCGGACTTCGGGACCGGCATCGTCGAACTCGGCGCTGTTGAAGGACAGTCCCTGGTCCACCGCCCGCCACCAGCGCTCCCGGCCCTTGCCGTGCTCCGGCGCGTCCTCGACGAAGCCGTGGGCGGCGAGCTGACGCAGGTGGTAGCTGGTCGACCCGCTCGACTCGCCGAGCCGCGCGGCCAGTTGGGAGGCGGTCGCCGGACCCCGTTGGCGCAGCGCGTCCAGCAGCTGCATCCGCAGCGGGTGGGCCAGGCCGCGCAGCGAGCGGGCGTCGAGCGGCCTGCGCTTCTGTTCCTCGTGCTCCTGCATGCGTACAAAGGTAGCGTTGCAAAGAACCCTTTGCAACGACTTCTTTGTATCCCGACTCGACGTGCTCCACGCCGACTTCGGGACCCTCCCGCCTGCCTCGTGAAGGGCCTACTTCACGAACCCCTCCGCCTTCATCCAGTCCAGCGCCACCGCGTGCGGGTCCTCGCCGTCCACGTCCACCCGGGCGTTCAGCGTCTGCGCCACGGAGTTGTCCAGCTTCTCGGTGATCGGGTCGAGGATCCGGGCGATCGCCGGCCACTTCTTCAGGGCCTTGGAGTTGATCACGGGGGCCGCGTTGTAGTTGGGGAAGAACTTCTTGTCGTCCCGCATCACCACCAGGTTCATGGACTTGATCCGCCCGTCGGTGGTGAACACCTCTCCGTACGTGCAACTCCCCTTCGCCACCTGGGTGTAGATGATCCCGGTGTCCATCTGGGTGATGTTCCGCGCCGGCACGCTCATGCCGTACGCCTTCTCCATGCCCGGCAGTCCGTCCGCGCGGTTGGCGAACTCGCCCTCCACGCAGAGCGTCACGGCCGACGGGTCCCTCTCGGACAGCGCCGCCACCTCGGACAGCGTCGTCGTGCCGTACTTCTTGAAGTTGGCCTGGTTCATCGCCAGCGCGTACGTGTTGTTCAGCCGGGACGGGGGCAGCCAGGTCAGCCCGTTCTTCAGGTCGGCCGCGCGCACCGCCTCCCACTGCTTCAGCGGATCGGCGATGGGTTTGCTGTTGCCCAGGTAGGTGATCCAGGCGGTGCCCGTGTACTCGTACGCGCCGTCCGCGTCGCCGCCCTTGACGGCCTCGCGGGCGCCGACGGAGCCCTGGATGCCGGTCCGGTCCAGAACGTCCGCGCCGGCCGCCTCGAACGCGATGCCCATGATCGCGCCCAGGATGAGCTGCTCGGTGAACTCCTTCGACGTGACGGTCAGATGCGCGCCCCTGAGCGGCTCGCCCTGTCCGACGGAACCCGGCGACACATCGTCGACCATGGGGGAGCCGGAGGTCAGACCACAGCCGGACACCAGCACCAGCGCCCCGGCGACCGCCGCACGGGCGCCTCTCACGTCTCCACCTCCAGGCCTCGCGGCCGCAGCAGCAGCTCGGCCAGTGACGCCAGCCAGTCCACGAGCAGGGCCAGGGAGATGGTGAGGATCGCGCCGAGGACCAGCACCGGCATGCGCTGGGTGGTGATGCCGGTCGTGATCAGCGTGCCCAGGCCGCCGCCGCCGCCGAAGGTGGCGAGCGTCGCCGTGCCGACGTTCAGGACCAGGGCGGTCCTGACCCCCGCCAGGATCAGCGGGACCGCCAGCGGCAGTTCCACCCGCGTCAGCACGCCCAGGCCGGACATGCCGATACCGCGCGCCGCCTCCAGCAGCGTGGGATCGTTCGCGCGCAGGCCCGCGATGGTGTTGGACAGCACCGGCAGGATGGCGTAGACGGTGATGCCGATCAGAGCGGCCTTGATGCCGGTGCCGAGCCAGATCACCAGCAGGGCGAGCAGACCGATCGCCGGGGTCGCCTGGCCCATGTTGGCGAACGTCATCGCCACCGGGGCCGCCTTCCGGAACGCCTTGCGGGTCAGCAGGACACCCAGCGGAATCGCGATGATCAGCACGAAGAAGGTCGAGATCGCGGTCAGTTCGATCTGCTGCCACAGCGCCTTGGACACCTGGCCGTTCGACAGCGCGTTCTCGGAGATCGTGTCCAGGTCGGCCTGCCGGAACCACAGCCAGGTCGCCAGCAGCAGCAGGACGAGGAAGGCGGGCAGGAAGGTCAGCTTGCGCCAGGTGAGGTGCCCGCGCGGGCGGCGCGCCGGTGGTGGCGCCTGGGCCCCGAACCCCTGAGCCCCGGTCCCGGCCCCGTGCGCTTCGGCCTCGGTGCCGCCCGTGCCGGCCGCCTGGGTCGCCCCGGTCTCGTCCGTCTCGGGAGTGTTCACGCCTTCGTCTCCCCTTCCTCGCCGCCCTCCTGCTCGGCGTGCGTCTGTGCGGCCCGCGCCTCCTCCAGTTCGTGCTGCGCCTCCAGAGCCTCCAGCCGGTCGGCCTCCAGCAGTTCGTGCACGGAGTTCATGAGCGTCTCCATGTCGACGACACCGATGTACTCGCCGCGCCGTCCGGTCACCGCGACCCGCCCCGAGCTGTCCGTCAGCACAGCCTCCAGCGCGTCGCGCAGGGTGGCGTCCCGGGTCACCGTGTCGTGCACCAGCGTGCCGGCGCGGGCCAGCGAGCCCCTGGCGCGCATCATGTCGCCGCGCCGCAGCCACTTGTACGGCCGCCCGCGCCTGTCGAGCAGCAGGACCTCGTTGGTGCCGCTGTCGCGGAGCCGGTGGAAGATGTCCTGGAGCGGGTCGTCGACGGTCGCCGTCGGATAGCCGGTGACTTCCACGTCCCGTACGCGGGTGAGGTTGAGCCGCTTCAGCGCGGCGCCCGCCCCGACGAACCCGGACACGAAGTCGTCCGCCGGGTTGGTGAGGATCGCCTCCGGGGTGTCGAACTGGGCGATGTGCGAGCGTTCGCGCAGGACGGCGATCCGGTCGCCGAGCTTGATGGCCTCGTCGAAGTCGTGGGTGACGAAGACGATCGTCTTGTGCAGTTCGCGCTGGAGCCGGATCAGCTCGTCCTGGAGGTGGTCACGGGTGATCGGGTCCACCGCGCCGAACGGCTCGTCCATCAGCAGGACGGGCGGGTCGGCCGCCAGTGCCCGCGCCACGCCGACGCGCTGCTGCTGGCCGCCGGAGAGCTGGCGCGGATAGCGGCCGTGGAACTCGCCCGGGTCGAGCCCCACCAGGTCGAGCATCTCCTCCACCCGCGCTCTGGTCCGCGCCTTGGACCAGCCGAGCATTCTCGGCACGAGGGCGATGTTCTGGGCGACCGTCATGTGCGGGAACAGTCCCGAGGACTGGATGGCGTAGCCGACCTTCCGGCGCAGTCGCACCGGGTCGATGTCGGTGACGTCCTCGCCGTTGATGCGGATGCGGCCGCCGGTCGGCTCGATCAGCCGGTTGATCATCTTCAGGGTGGTCGACTTCCCGCACCCCGACGGGCCGACGAAGATGACCGTCTCGCCCGCCTTGATCTCCATGGTGACGTTGTCGACGGCGGGGTGGGGGTTGCCCGGGTAGCGCTTGGTGAGGTTCTCCAGCTCGATCGAGGCCCCGGCGTTGCTCTTCCCGGACGCCTCGGACGCCTCGGACGCCTCGGGCGGCGCGGGCGTCTCGGACACCTCAGGGGTCCCGGGCGTCTCAGGCACGGATCCCCCTGGGGATGGTCAGCCGTCCGAGCAGGACGTACGCCGCGTCGAACAGCAGCGCGAGGATGATGATCCCGAGCGTGCCGGCGAGCACCTGGTTCAGCGCGTTCTTGCTGCCCAGGGAGCCGATACCGCGGAAGATCTCGTTGCCGAGGCCCGGCCCGGAGGCGTACGCGGCGATGGCGGCGATACCCATCAGCATCTGCGTCGAGACCCGGATGCCGGTGAGGATCGGCGGCCAGGCGAGCGGGAGCTCCACCCGCAGCAGGCAGGCCGGCCGCGACATGCCGATGCCGCGTGCCGCGTCCACCAGGGAGGGGTCGACGCCCCGCAGGCCCACGATGGCGTTGCGCACGATCGGCAGCAGCCCGTACAGGGTCAGCGCGATGACGGTGGGCGGCACGCCCAGCCCCACGATCGGGATCAGCAGACCGATCATGGCGAGCGAGGGGATGGTCAGTACGGTCGAGGCGGCCGTGGTGGCGAGGTTGCCGCCCCAGTCGCTGCGGTACGTGACGACGCCGACCAGCACTCCGATCAGGGTCGCCGCCACCATGCACTGGAAGACGGCGCTGGCGTGCTGGTAGGCGTCGGTGAGCAGCTGCTGGTGCCGGGTGGCCAGGTACTCCCAGAAGTTCACGCTCGGTCACCCCCTCGCAGGTCAGGTCGTGTCGTCGTGCTCCGCCGCCTGTTCCACCAGCGGGATGATCCGCAGCGGAACGGGGTTCTCCATCACGATCGCGGTGGACGCGCGGACGATCCCATCAAAACCGACAACCAGGTCGATGACGCGCTGGAGATCGGCGTTGGAACGGGCCACCAGCCGGCACAGCATGTCCCCGCTGCCGGTGGTCGTGTGCAGTTCCAGCACCTCCGGGACGGTCGTCAAGTGCGCCCGTACGTCGGCCCCTTGACCCTGCCGGATCTGGAGGGTGGCGAAGGCGGTGACGGGGTAGCCGAGGGCCGCCGGATCGACCTGGGGTCCGAAGCCGCGGATGACTCCGTTCGACTGAAGCCGGTCCAGCCGCGCCTGCACGGTGCCCCGGGCGACCCCGAGCCGCCGGGACATCTCCAGCACGCCGATCCGCGGCTCACGCGCCAGCAGCACGATGATCCGGCCGTCGAGTCGGTCGATCGTCATACCGAAGCCTCCCGGGATGGTCATCATGTACAGAAAGTCCGCTGAAGCGGGTCCCTTGCTGCACAGATTGTCCAGTGGATACGCGAACTATTGCGCACCTTGCAGGGCGGGGCCAGGCTGCCGCCATGACGCAGACCACAGACCGGACCCCCGACACGACCGCCCGGCAGGACGACCCCTTCCCGGTCAAGGGAATGGACGCGGTCGTCTTCGCCGTGGGCAACGCCAAGCAGGCCGCGCACTACTACTCCACCGCCTTCGGCATGCGCCGGGTGGCCTACTCCGGACCGGAGAACGGCAACCGCGAGACCGCGAGCTACGTCCTGGAGAACGGCTCGGCCCGCTTCGTCCTCACCTCCGTGATCAAGCCCGTCACCGCCTGGGGTCACTTCCTCGCCCAGCACGTGGCCGACCACGGCGACGGGGTCGTCGACCTCGCCATCGAGGTCCCGGACGCCCGACGCGCGTACGACTACGCCATCGAGCACGGCGCCCGCTCGGTCACCGAGCCCTACGAGCTGAAGGACGAGCACGGCACGGTGGTCCTGGCCGCGATCGCGACCTACGGCGAGACCCGGCACACCCTCGTCGACCGCTCCGGCTACGACGGCCCGTACCTCCCCGGCTACGTCGCCGCCGCCCCGATCGTCGAGCCGCCCGCCCAGCGCACCTTCCAGGCCGTCGACCACTGTGTCGGCAACGTCGAGCTCGGCCGGATGAACGAGTGGGTCGGCTTCTACAACACGGTCATGGGCTTCACGAACATGAAGGAGTTCGTGGGCGACGACATCGCCACCGAGTACAGCGCGCTGATGTCGAAGGTCGTGGCCGACGGCACGCTCAAGGTCAAGTTCCCGATCAACGAGCCCGCCGTCGCCAAGAAGAAGTCCCAGATCGACGAGTACCTGGAGTTCTACGGCGGCGCGGGCGTCCAGCACATCGCGCTCAACACCAACGACATCGTGCGGACGGTACGGACGATGCGCGCGGCCGGCGTCGAGTTCCTCGACACGCCGGACAGCTACTACGACACCCTCGGCGAGTGGGTCGGTGACACCCGGGTCCCCGTCGACACCCTGCGCGAGCTGAAGATCCTGGCCGACCGCGACGAGGACGGCTATCTGCTGCAGATCTTCACCAAGCCGGTCCAGGACCGCCCGACCGTCTTCTTCGAGATCATCGAACGGCACGGCTCGATGGGCTTCGGCAAGGGCAACTTCAAGGCCCTGTTCGAGGCGATCGAGCGGGAGCAGGAGAAGCGCGGAAACCTGTAGTCCCGGCCCGGCCCCGGCCTGTCCGGCACACCACGCCGGACAGGCCCCGGACCCGGCCTCACGCCCGGGCCGAGCCCCAGCCCAAGCCCCGGGCCGAACCCAAGCGCAGCCCCGGGCCGATCCCCAAGCCGAGTCCCGGCCCTAGCTCCAGCCCGGCTCCACGTCCGCGGGCAGGTCGTCGGCCGCCGGCTCGCCCAGCTGTGTCAGCGCCTCCCGCGCGGCGGGCGCCGCCAGCGGCGAGAAGTTCGGGTTGATCCGCAGCGCGTCCTGGAGATGCCGGCGCGCGGAACCGGTCAGGTCCAGCCGCTGTTCGATGATCCCCACGTGGTACGCGTACAGCGCGCTGCGCACCCCGCCGCCCGCCGTCTTGTCCGTCGCGATCTTGGCGAACTCCAGCGCCTCCTCGTCCTCCCCGGTCCGGTGCAGCGCCCACCCCAGCGCGTCGGCCACCGCGATCCCCGGCTGCCTGCTCCACTCCTCCCGCAGCCGCTCCACCGCCGCCACCGGATCACCGTGGTCCGCCTCGAACTGGCCGAGCACCAGCTCCTCGTCCGCCCCGCCCGCGGCCGCCTCGCCCACCCGCGCCCGCACCCGGTCGTACTCGTCCCGCGCCTCCCGTTCGAGCCCCAGCGACTGGTACAGCTCGCCCAGCTCCAGCGCGTACTGCGGCAACGGCTGCTCGGCCAGCGCCGCCCGGTACGCGGTCAGTGCCTCCCGCGACCGCCCCAGCGCGGCCAGCACCCGGCCCTGCCCGGCCTGCGCGGCCCGCTGGTCGGGGTCCAGCCGCACCGCGTCCCGGAAGCGCCGCAGCGCCTCCTGAAGGTCCCCGCGCTCCCACGCCAGCTGCCCGGCCCGCTCCTGGTACACCGCCCGCTCCGCCGGGGTCGGCGCACCCGCCGCCGCGTCGGCGATGGTGGCCGCCGCGTCCTCCCGCCAGCCCCGGTCCCGGTAGACGGCCGAGGACCGCGCCTGCACGGCCGGCCCCTTGCGCAGCGCCGTCAGCGCGTCGAGCGTGCTCCGGGCCTTCTTGTAGTCGCCCAGGCCCGTGTACGCGTCGATCAGCAGCGGATACGTCGTCCACTGCTTCGGCGCCTGCTTCAGCGCCTGCTCGCCCCACTCCCGCGCGGCCGGGAAGTCACGGCGCGCGTTCGCCAGCCCGGCCAGCCCGGCCAGGGCCTGCGTGTTGTCCTTCGGGCGGGTCCGCAGCGAGGTGCGCAGCGCCTCCTCGGCCCGGGGGTAGTAGTAGGCCACCTCCGCCGTCCGCCGCCCCTGCTCCGCGTACGCCGCCCCGAGCGCCGCCCACGTCAGGGCGTCCTTGGGGTGGACCCGCAGATACGTCTCGCGCTGTCCGATCAGCGCCGTCAGCTCGGGCAGTGTCACCGGCACCCCGCCCAGCACCGCGGTCTGCGTCCGCGCCAGCGCCTGGGCCCTGGCCTGGGCCAGCGCTCCGGGGGCCGGCGCCGGGGGCGCCTCGACCGGCCGCTCCGACGGCAGCAGCATCAGCGTCCCGCCCAGGGCGACACAGGCCATGCCCGAGGTGATCAGCAGCGCCCGGACGACCCGTCTGCCGGTACCCGGCCGACCGGTCGAGGCCACAGAGGTCATCGGTTGTCCGTCCATGGCGCTCACTGTGCGCCAGTACGACGACCACATCGCGGCAGCCGAAGGGTGCCGCCGACGGGGTTCACACCGATGGCCCCGGGTGCGAACCTGTGATCATGAGCCGTATCGAAGCGCCTCGTGACGAACAGACCGGCATCCTCGTCGACCGTCTCCGGGACGGACTGCCCGCCGAGGCGGTCCTCACCGACCTCGACGTCACGGCCTCGTACGCCAACGACATGGCCAGTTTCTGCCCGGCCGGCGCCCCGGCCGTGGTCGTGCTCCCGCGTACGGTCGAACAGGTCCAGCACGTCATGCGCACCGCGACCGAACTGCGCGTCCCGGTCGTCCCGCAGGGCGCCCGCACCGGTCTGTCCGGCGGCGCCAACACCTCGGCCGGCTGTATCGCGCTGTCCCTGACGAGGATGGACCGGATCCTGGAGATCAGCCCGGTCGACCGCATCGCCGTGGTCGAACCCGGCGTCGTCAACGCCACGCTCTCCCGGGCCGTCGGCGAACACGGCCTCTCCTACCCTCCCGACCCCTCCAGCTGGGAGACCTGCACGATCGGCGGCAACATCGGCACCGCCTCCGGCGGCCTGTGCTGCGTGAAGTACGGGGTGACCGCCGAGTACGTCCTCGGTCTGGACGTCGTGCTGGCCGACGGCCGTCTGCTGTCCACCGGCCGCCGCACCGCGAAGGGCGTCGCGGGGTACGACCTGACCCGGCTGTTCGTCGGATCCGAGGGCTCGCTCGGTGTCGTCGTACGCGCCGTCCTGGCCCTGCGGCCGCGGCCCCCGGAGCAGTTGGTGCTGGCCGCCGAGTTCGCGTCCGCGGCCGACGCCTGCGACGCGGTGTGCGCGATCATGGCGGGCGGACACGTGCCGTCGCTCCTCGAACTCATGGACCGTACGACGGTGCGGGCCGTCAACGCTCTCGCCCACATGGGGCTCCCGGAGACCACGCAGGCCCTGCTCCTCGCCGCCTTCGACACCCCCGACCCGGGCGCCGACCTGGCCGCCGTCGGCGCGCTGTGCGAGGCGGCCGGCGCCACCCAGGTCGTCCCGGCCGACGACGCCGCCGAGTCCGAACTCCTGCTCCAGGCGCGCCGGCTGGCGCTGACCGCGCTGGAGGCGGTCAAGGGCACCACGATGATCGACGACGTGTGCGTGCCCCGCTCGAAGCTGGGCGAGATGCTGGCGGGGGTGGAGCGGATCGCCGAGAAGTACCGGCTGACCATCGGGGTCTGCGCCCACGCGGGCGACGGCAACACGCACCCGACGGTCTGCTTCGACGCGCGCGACCCCGACGAGTCCCGGCGCGCCCGTGAGTCCTTCGACGAGATCATGGCGCTCGGCCTGGAACTGGGCGGCACGATCACCGGCGAGCACGGTGTGGGCGTACTGAAGAAGGAGTGGCTGGCGCGCGAGCTGGGGCCGGTGGGCCTCGAGATGCAGCGGGCGGTCAAACAGGTCTTCGACCCGTTGGGCCTGCTGAACCCGGGCAAGCTGTTCTGACCCGTCCCGGCGGTTCACTCACCGCCCTTGGAGTCCTGGGACTCGTCCGACGGCCAGGGATCCCACAGCCACAGGTCGTCGGCGGGCGTCGCCGCGAGCAGCTCGGCCAGACCGTCGTCCAGGTCGAGACGCGCGCCCTCGGCCCCCGGCGGCACCAGCCGCAGCGTGCGCTCCAGCCAGGCCGACACCTGCGCGGCCGGGGCCTCCAGCAGGGCGTCCCCGCCGGGTGAGGTGAGCGCCATCAGCACCACGCTGCGGCCGCCCACCTTCGTCGGCCACACCCGCACGTCCCCGTGCCCGCAGGCCCGGAACACCCCCTCCACCAGCAGCTCACGGGCGAAGGTCCACCGCACGGGCTGCTCGGAGTTGATGTGGAAGGCGACATGGACGGCGTACGGATCGTCGCTGTGATAGCAGAGGCGGGCCGGGACGGGGATGCTGCGCTCCGGCGACAGGATGAGCCGGAGCTCCAGTTCGCGCTCCACCACGGTGTGCTGCATGGCTGCGGTCCTCTCTCGTGCGGGTCTCCCGCGGGGGCCTCGGTGTGGGCCCGTACGGGTGAGAGAGAGGGGAGCCGGAAGCATTACGCGGGTTCGCGGAACTTTTTTCCGGCCTTCCTTCCGAGCGTGTGACGTACGTGCACGAGGTTGCCCGGAAAGGGGCGGGTCCGGCGGGACTGGCGGTGCGCGTTGCGCTCGTCTGATAGATGTGGAGGCCCCCATTTGACCTCCGAGCAGATACGGGACGACGGACATGAGCGCCCCAACCCCGGCACCCGGTGACGACAGGCCCCGCGAGGGGTATTACCCGGACCCGTCCATTCCTGGATATGTCCGGTACTGGAACGGTGCCTCCTGGGTACCGGGCACCAGCCGTCCGGCCCCGTCCGGCGGAGCGTCGCTCACGCCGCCGTCCGGCGGGGCGCAGGCGTCCGCGCCCGCGCCGGTCGAGGAGACCGGCCCGCACTTCTTCGACGAGGACCCCGGGCAGCAGCGGCCGGTCACCCCGGCCGAGGCTCAGCACGGCAGCCGTCCCGAGCCCGCGTCCGCCTGGGGCGCCGACCGGTCCCGGCAGTCCGGCTTCGGCGGCGACCAGGACCGCAGGGTCTCCTGGGGCGCGCCGCAGGGCGCCGACCCCCGGGTCGCCGCGGAGCGGCCCGAACCGGGCGCGCCGGGGACGCCCGCGGACTCGGGCGATGTCCCGGCCGACGGGACGTTCATGTTCCGCCGGCCGACCGCCGGATCCGGCGCGGCGGTGGCCTCCGGCGCCCCCGCCGACCCGGCGGCTCCCGGCGTCTCCCGCCCCGGCGCTCCCGCCGGGGACGAGGGCACCATGACCTTCCGCCCGGCACCCCCGCGCACGGCGCGGCAGGACGGGGCGCCCGGAGCGCAGTCCGGGGGCGCGTCCGCGCACGCGAGCGGCGTACCGGGCCCGGCCGGGGGCCCCGGGGCCGCCGGATTCGGGCCGCAGGGGCCGATGGGACCTGGGGGACCCGCGGGTGCCGCCGGAACGCCGGCGGCCGGTCCGCGGGCTCCGGGCGCCGGGCCTGCCGAGGAGTTCGGGGCCGACGGCTACGGCCCCCAGGGCCCCGTCGCGACGCCCGCGTCCGGCGCCGGTACCGGACGCCCCGGTTTCGGTGCCGGGAAGGCCGCCGCGGCCCGTGCGGCGTCGCAGGCGTCGGCACAGTCGCCGGTGGAGGCCGCCGCCGGCGTCCCCCCGCAGGGCGCCGCGCCGATGACGCCGATGAGCGGCGGGTCGGGCGGCGGCCAGCCCTCCTGGGCGCAGCAGGTGCACCGGCTGGCGGGCGCGGACGAGGGCGGCCCCGTGGCGCCCTGGAAGCCGCCGGTCGAGGACGTGTTCCAGGCCGCCGCCCGGCGCCGGGCGGCCGCCCGCCCCGCGGGGGTCGGCAAGCGCCTCGCCGCCCGGCTCGTCGACACGCTGGTCCTCGCGGCCGTCACCTCCGCGGCCGCCGTCCCGCTCGGCACGAAGGCGCTCGACCACGTCAACGAGAAGATCGACACCGCCAAGCTGTCCGGCCGGACCGTCACGGTCTGGCTGCTCGACGGTACGACGGCGGTCTACCTCGGCATCGTCCTGGCCGTGCTGCTCGGCTTCGGCATCCTCTACGAGGCGCTGCCCACCGCCAGATGGGGCCGCACGCTGGGCAAGAGACTGTTCGGTCTGGAGGTGCGGGACATCGAGGGCCACGAGCCCCCGGCCTTCGGCGCCTCCCTGCGCCGCTGGCTCGTCTACAGCGTCCCGGGACTGCTGGGCATCGGTGTCGTGGGCGTCCTGTGGTGCCTGTTCGACCGGCCGTGGCACCAGTGCTGGCACGACAAGGCCGCGCACACGTTCGTGGCGGACTGACCGTATACGGGGACGAGCGGCCGAAATCAGTACTCCGGACGGCCGCTCGCCGGATGCGGAGCCGTGGGGTTCGCGGTCGACTCGGGCCATGAGCAGCGAACCGCCCCCCGGCTCCGGTCAGCAGCCACCGGACGACGATCCGTTCAGGAAGCAGCCCCCGCCCGGGCAGGGCGCGGGCTCGCCGTACGACACCCCGCAGGGCGGCCAGGAACCCACGCCCCCGGGCGGCCAGCCGCCGCCCCCGGGTGGTCAGCCGCCGTACGGCGGCGGCTCCCCGTACGGCAGCCAGCCGCCGCCCTACGGCGGCGACCCGTACGGCGGGGCGGGCCCCTACGGCGCGGGCGGCCCCCAGGGCGGCGGCGGTCCCTACGGCGGCGGCCAGTACCCCGCCGATCCGCTCGCGGGGATGCCCCCGCTCGCGGAGAGCGGCAGGCGCACCCTCGCCCGGATCATCGACCTCATCCTCGTGGGCATCGTCGTCTGGCTGGTCACCTGGCCGTTCGGGGTCCACGAGTACGACGTGAACGCCGACAAGATCTCCTACGGCAAGTCCTTCGTGCAGTCCCTCGTCGCCGCCGTGCTCTACATCGGTTACGACACCTTCCTGATCGCCAGGTCGGGACAGACCCTCGGCATGAAGTGGCTCGGCATGCGGGTGGCCAACCTCGACAACGGCGGGACGCCCTCGACCCAGACCTCGCTGGTGCGCGCGGCGGTGTTGTGGATCCCGTTCGCGTTCTGCTGCGCCTGCGTCTGGACCATCATTGCGGGCGGCTGGAGCTACTTCGACAAGCCCTACAAGCAGGGTCTGCACGACAAGGCGGCCAAGACGGTGGTGGTCAGCACCCGTTGACGCCCCACGCGCAGCGGAAACGGCGGGCCCGTGGTCACACGGGCCCGCCGACTGTGTGTGCGGGGTGCAGGACGGGGTCAGGGAGCCGTCGGCACCCGCTCCTCGACGGCCTCGGGCACCCGGACGCTCTCGGGTGCCGCGACGGCCTCGGGCCCCTCGGCCGCGGCACCGGCGCGCGGCTTCGGCAACGGGACCGTCATCGCCACCAGGAGTCCCAGCGCGAGTGCCGCGAGGGCGATGACCGCGATCCCCACGCCCGAACTCGTCTGTGACAGCAGCAGCATGGCGAGCGTCGAGAAGATCACGGTGGATGAACCGTAGGCGAGCTGTGCGGCAGTCGGACGAGGCATGGCAATCGTGTCCTCGGATGAGAAAGGGGGGTGAGAGGGGCTATCGGCCTGGCTTTCCGCCGGCTTCCGGGTCTTCCGCCGGTCGACTCTAATCGGCTGCATGCCCGAGTGGAACGAACGGTAAGCGTGACCTGACGAACAGTGCCGGTGCACGGGGGGCGCACGGAGTCATGACGTCCAGGAAGTGGACAGCCGTACGCGCCTGTTGTGTTACGACCTCGTGTCCGCAATGCGAACGCCCGCTTCACATAATGCAGTTGTCCTGCTCAAGTCAAGGTCTGTCTTTTCTTCTAAACCAGTAGTCAAATGTCGTCACTTGACTACACGCGTATAACCCCGCGCGGACCTTCCATGAACAGGACCCCCCTCCGCGCGCCCGGTTTGCGTCAGGGGAGGACATCAAGTGAGCAGCAGACCATGGACGTTCAGAGCGGCCGCCACGGTCGTCGCCCTCGCGGCGGCCTCGGCGACGTTCTCGACCTTCGCGGTGGCGCAGGCCGCGGAGAACACCCCCGCGGGAGCTCCCGCGGTGGACCGGCACGACCCGCAGCCGGTGAAGGGCAAGGAGCACGACCTCGACGGCCCCCTGAGCAGGACCCAGGAGGCACAGCGCGAGGAGGCTCTCCAGCAGGTCATCTCCGGCGAGGCGTCGGTGAAGAACCGGGACGGCTCGAAGGTCGTCCAGCTGAAGGGCCGCAAGGGCGCCGGCAAGTACGTCGAGCTCGGCCGTGAGAAGACCGACAAGATCTTCACGATTCTCGTCGAGTTCGGCGACCAGGTCGACAGCCGCTACGGCGGCACCCCCGGCCCGCTGCACAACAAGATAGCCGCGCCGGACCGTGCCAAGGACAACAGCACGGCCTGGCAGGCGGACTACAACCAGAAGCACTTCCAGGACCTGTACTTTGGCGCCGGCAAGAACACCGAGTCGCTGAAGAAGTACTACGAGAAGCAGTCCTCGGGCCGCTACTCGGTCGACGGCGAGGTCACCGACTGGGTCAAGGTGCCCTACAACGAGGCCCGTTACGGCTCCAACAAGGCCTCCACCGGCGCCTGGTACGCGGTGCAGGACGGCGTCAACGCCTGGGTCGCCGAGCGCGAGGCCGCCGGTGACACGGCCGCCGAGATCAAGACGGAGCTGGCCCGGTTCGACCAGTGGGACCGCTACGACTACGACGGCGACGGCGACTTCAACGAGCCGGACGGCTACATCGACCACTTCCAGATCGTGCACGCCGGTGAGGACGAGTCCGCGGGCGGCGGCGCCCAGGGCGAGGACGCGATCTGGGCGCACCGCTGGTACGCCTTCGGCACCGACGCCGGTTCCACCGGTCCGGACACCAACAGGCTCGGCGGCACGCAGATCGGCGACACCGGCATCTGGGTCGGCGACTACACCATCCAGCCGGAGAACGGCGGCCTGGGCGTCTACGCCCACGAGTACGGCCACGACCTCGGCCTGCCCGACGAGTACGACACCGCGGGCGGCGAGAACTCCACCGGTTTCTGGACCCTGATGTCGTCCGGTTCCTGGCTCGGCACCGGCAAGGACGCCATCGGCGACCTCCCCGGCGACATGAACGCCTGGGACAAGCTCCAGCTCGGCTGGCTCGACTACGACGTGGCGAAGGCCGGCAAGCGGTCCTCGCACACGCTGGGCGTCGCGGAGTACAACACCAAGAACCCGCAGGCCCTCGTGGTCACGCTGCCGAAGAAGACGGTCACCACCGACGTCGTCGCCCCGGCGCAGGGCGCCACGCAGTGGTGGAGCGGCAGCGGTGACGACCTGCGCAACACTCTGACGCGCTCGGTCGACCTGACCGGCAAGTCCGCCGCGAGCCTCAGCCTCGACGGCTGGTGGGACATCGAGCAGGACTACGACTACCTCTACACCGAGGTCTCCGCCGACGGCGGCGCCAACTGGACGCCGGTCGACGGCACTCTGGCCGACGGCAGCGCCATCCCGCGCGACGGCAGCGGCAAGCCCGCCCTCACCGGCTCGGTGGACGCCTACCAGAAGCTGACGTTCCCGCTCGACGCCTACGCGGGCAAGAAGGTCGACCTGCGCTTCCGCTACCAGACCGACGGCGGCGTGGCGCAGAAGGGCTTCGCGGCCGACGAGATCACGGTGACCGCCGACGGCGCGACCCTGTTCTCCGACAACGCCGAGTCCGCGGACGCGGCCTGGACGGCGGCGGGCTTCTCCCGCATCGGCGCGTCCATCACGGACGACTACGCGCAGTACTACATCGCCGAGAACCGCCAGTACGTCTCGTACGACAAGCAGTTGAAGACCGGCCCGTACAACTTCGGCTTCTCGAAGACCCGTCCGGACTGGGTGGAGCACTACGCCTACCAGAACGGTCTGCTGATCTGGAAGTGGGACACCTCCCAGGCGGACGACAACACCAGCGCGCACCCGGGCGAGGGCCTGATCCTGCCGATCGACTCCCACCCGACGCCGCTGAAGTGGTCCGACGGCACGCTGATGCGCAACCGCGTCCAGGCCTACGACTCGCCGTTCAGCTGGTACCCGACGGACGCCGTCACGCTGCACAGCGCGGACGTCGCCACCAAGATCAAGTCGAAGCTCGGCGTCCCGCTCTTCGACGACCGCCGCTCGACGTACTACGACGCGTCGAACCCGTACGCCGGTGTCAAGGTCACTGACACCAACACCCGGATCCTGATCGTCGACGAGCCGCTGAACGGCTCGACGATCAAGCTCCAGGTTGGACCTTCCTCCAAGTAAGCGGAGTTTTCGCAGGTCAGAAGCGTATCGGCGGCAACCCCTTGGCGGGTTGCCGCCGGTCGTGTTTAGGTGCGTCCTGTGGATTTCTTATTGACACCGACGCTCACGGGGGTGTGACCGCATGGCCGCAGGAGGTTTCTGCAAGCTGCCGAACGGCATGGTGGTGGTGGCGCTGAACCTGCCCAGCCCCGCCGTCGACGGCTCGACGGGCGTCCGTGTCCTGGTCCACGCCCAGAACCGGGCGCGGGCCCTGACCAGGCTCCGCAACCTGGGCATGCGCGCCGTCTACCTGCGCGGCAACGCGGCGCCGCCGACCCCCGACGAGATCACCGCGGTCCTGCACCATCCCGACGGCCTGATATGGCGTACCTCGCCCGACAGCGCCGTCACCATGGTCCCGGAGCTGTGGCACCCCATCAGAGCCCTCCTCAGACGCCCACCGGCCCCCGCGTAGCCCTTCACGCGGGTCTCAGGTAGCCCTTCACCCGGGCCTCGCGTAGCGCTTCGCCGCCCCCGGCGGGCTAGACGACCGGCTTTCCGGTCAGTTCGACGCCCGCCGTGCGCAGTTCCTCCAGTGCCCGTTCGGTGGAGTCCTCGGCCACCCCCGCGGTCAGGTCGAGGAGCACCTGGGTGCGGAAACCCTCCCGTACCGCGTCCAGGGCGGTGGCCCGCACACAGTGGTCCGTGGCGATGCCCACCACGTCCACCTCGTCGATCTGCCGCGCCCTGAGCCAGTCGCCCAGGGAGACGCCGTTCTCGTCGGCGCCCTCGAAACCGCTGTACGCCGCCGCGTACGCCCCCTTGTCGAACACGGCGTCGATCGCCCCGGAGGCGACCACGGGCGCGAAGTTCGGGTGGAAACCCACCCCCTCCGTGCCGGCCACACAGTGCGCCGGCCAGGAGCGGACGAAGTCGGGGTTGTCGGCGAAGTGGCCGCCGGGTGCGATGTGCAGGTCACGGGTGGCCACCACGTGCCGGTAGCCGGCGGGCGCCTGCCCGATCAGCTCGGTGATCGCGGCGGCGACATCGGCACCTCCGGCCACCGCGAGGCTGCCTCCCTCGCAGAAGTCGTTCTGCACGTCTACGACGATCAAGGCGCGGCGCATGGTCGGTGTCCTTCGGCTATGGGGTCTTCGTGGGGAAGGGAAGAGGTGCTGGGCCCGGCCGTGAAACTCCGAGCCTAGAGACTTCGGCGGCGATGCGGGAGGGGGCGGTCGTGGGCGGGAACGAGGGCGGCGAGGGCACTCGCTCTAGCTACCCGACCGCCCGTGGACGTACTCCGTAGGAAGGACGGGTTCCCCGCGTGAGAGCTGGGTCGCCGACAGCGGCAGCCGGGACCGGACCGCGGTGTGGCGGTCCCGTACGACGTCCAGGGGCTCGCGGGCGACCACCTCGCCGCCCTTGACCAGCTCGACCAGCAGCTGCCGGTCCGCCAGCTCGCCGGGCACCGCGCCCGTGCCGACGACCTCGGCCTCGGCGACCCCGTGCTCGTCCAGCCGCCGCGCGGCCCACTTGCGGCCGCCGACGGAGGTCTTGCCACCGGTGGACCTCTTCGCCACCGGCAGCAGCGGCGCCTTCGGGTCGGCGGACTCGGCGCGGGCCACCAGCTTGTAGACCATCGCGCAGGTCGGGTGCCCGGAGCCGGTCACCAGCTGCGTACCGACGCCGTACGCGTCCACGGGGGCGGCGGCCAGTGAGGCGATCGCGTACTCGTCCAGGTCGGAGGTCACGATGATCTTCGTGTCGGTCGCGCCCAGCTCGTCCAGCTGGTGGCGCACCCGGTGCGCCACCAGCAGCAGGTCGCCGGAGTCGATGCGTACCGCGCCCAGCTCGGGTCCGGCGACCTCCACCGCCGTACGGACCGCCTCGGCGACGTCGTAGGTGTCCACCAGCAGGGTCGTGCCCCGGCCCAGCGAGACCACCTGCGCCCGGAACGCGTCCCGCTCGTGGTCGTGCAGCAGGGTGAAGGCGTGCGCGGAGGTGCCGACCGTGGGGATGTGGTAGCGGAAGCCGGCGGCCAGGTCGGAGGTGGAGGAGAAGCCGCCGAGGTACGCGGCGCGGGAGGCGGCGACGGCGGCCAGCTCATGGGTGCGCCGGGCGCCCATCTCGATCAGCGGCCGGTTCCCGGCGGCGGAGGACATCCGGGAGGCGGCGGCCGCGATCGCCGAGTCGTGGTTGAGGATGGAGAGGATCACCGTCTCCAGCAGCACGCACTCGGCGAAGGAACCCTCCACCCGCATGATCGGGGAGCCCGGGAAGTACACCTCGCCCTCGGGGTAGCCCCAGACGTCACCGGAGAAACGGTAGGCGGCGAGCCACTCCAGGGTCGCCTCGTCGACGACGGCCCGTTCGCGCAGGAAGCCCAGGACGTCCGGGTCGAAGCGGAAGTTCTCGATCGCGTCCAGGACCCGCCCGGTGCCCGCGACCACGCCGTAGCGCCGGCCTTCCGGCAGCCGCCGGGTGAAGACCTCGAAGACGCTGCGCCGCTCGGCGGTGCCCGCTTTCAGGGCCGCTTGGAGCATCGTCAGCTCGTACTGGTCGGTGAAGAGCGCCGTCGAGGGAACGTCCACCGGCAGCCCAAGGTCCGCTACGTCCACCAAAGCTCTCCTAGCCGTGACTCCTCGGACACCCCCGGACACCGCCGGGGGCCCGGGGGCGGTCCCCCGGGTGTGCAGCATGACGACGGATCGTACTCCCATTTCGTCAGTCTGACGATTTAAGGTCCGGGGCCGCCCCGGGCAGGGCGTTTGTGCGGCTGCCCCCCTTGGGTGGCAGCATGGGCCCTGTGACGTCACCCGCACCCCTGGAGATCGAACGCACCGAGTCGGCGGAGGAGGTTTTCGCCGTACCCGAGCCCGACGTCCCCTGGGTCACGATCGTCCACAACGACCCGGTCAACCTCATGAGCTATGTGACGTACGTCTTCCAGTCGTACTTCGGCTACTCCAAGGACAAGGCCACCAAGCTCATGCTCGACGTCCACCACAAGGGCCGGGCGGTCGTCTCCAGCGGCAGTCGCGAGGAGATGGAACGCGACGTGCAGGCCATGCACGGCTACGGTCTGTGGGCCACCCTCCAGCAGGACCGGAAGTAGCGAATCGCCTTCATGCCCGGACACTTCGAACCGCTTCCCGGCGGCGGCGCGGCCGTCGCCCTCGACGACGTCGAGATCTCCATCATCCGGTCGCTGACCGTGCAGCTCCTGGAGCTCATCGGTCCCGGCCCCGCCGAGGACGCCGCGGACGACCCGCTCGCCGAGCTGTTCGCCGAGGGTCCGAGCGAACCGCCCGCCGACCCGGTCCTCAGAAGGCTCTTCCCGGACGCCTACGGCGACCCGGAGGGCGCCGCGGGTCCGCAGGAGGCCGAGAAGCAGCGGGCCCACTCCGCCGAGTTCCGCCGCTTCACCGAGAACGACCTGCGGGCCGGCAAGCGGGACAACGCCCTCACGGTGATCCGCACCCTGGACGCGCTGGCCCCCGTCGCCGGTGACAGCGGCGCGGTGCTGAAGCTGTCGCCCGGCGAGTCCCGTCAGTGGCTGAACTCCCTCAACGACCTGCGGCTGGCGATCGGCTCCCGGCTGGAGATCAGCGACGAGGACGACACCGACGTCCTCTACCGCCTGCCGGACGAGGACCCGCGCAAGCCGATGGTGATGGCCTATCTCTGGCTGGGCGGGCTCCAGGAGACGCTCGTTTCCACCCTTATGCCCTGACAAATCCGGCAAAGCGTTCGCTCAGAGGACGCTCAAATCCGGATAACGATCCCGTCACCGGGGCGGCCGACTGTGTCCACTTTGTGCACCCTTTGGCCGTCTCTCCTTGTGTGGTGCGCCACAAACCGCCCAGGTGATCAGTGTCGTGGGCGTGATAGATCTTCACGACCGCCCGGCGAACACCACCCATGTTCCGCCGGGTGCGCCACCGAGCCGACGACCGTCGGCCAGGCACAGCTCCATACATCCGGGGGGATCGCAACCCGATCCGAGGTCGACGAGAGGCCCGGGTCGGCATGGAGAAAGGGCGCACCACACATGACCTCTGTGCAGGTCGAGAAGGACAACACCCCCGAAGAGGGATACGAGCGCGGGCTCGGCAGCCGCCAGGTCCAGATGATCGCGATCGGCGGAGCCGTCGGCGTCGGCCTCTTCCTCGGCGCAGGGGCGAACATCGCCAAGGCGGGCCCCAGCCTCATCCTCATGTACGCCCTCGCGGGCGTGATCATCTTCTTCATCATGCGGGCGCTCGGCGAGCTGCTGCTCTACCGCCCGGTCTCGGGCTCGTTCGCGGAGTACTCACGCGAGTTCCTCGGCCCGTTCTTCGGCTACTTCACCGGCTGGACGTACTGGCTGATGTGGGTCGTCACCGGCATGGCGGAACTCACCGCCGCCGCGATCTACGTCAACTACTGGTTCCCGTCCGTCCCCCAATGGGTGACGGCGCTGGTCTTCCTGGTCGTGCTGTTCGTGGCCAACCTGATCTCGGTCAAGCTCTTCGGCGAGATCGAGTTCTGGTTCTCGATGGTCAAGGTCACCGCGCTCATCGGCATGATCGTGATCGGCCTGGGCGTCCTCACCTTCGGCTTCAGCTCCGCCGGTGACACCGCCTCGGTCGCCAACCTCTGGCAGTTCGACGGCTTCTTCCCCAAGGGCATCGGCTCGTCCCTGATGACCCTCCAGGGCGTCATGTTCGCCTACCTCGCGGTCGAGCTCGTCGGCGTCACGGCGGGCGAGTCCGAGGACCCGGAGAAGACCCTCCCCAAGGCGATCAACACCCTGCCCTGGCGCATCGCGCTGTTCTACGTCGGCGCCCTCACCGTCATCCTGTGCGTGGTGAAGTGGACCGAGTTCGCCCCCGGCGTCAGCCCCTTCGTCGAGGCCTTCGCGAAGATCGGCATCCCGGCCGGCGCGGGCATCGTCAACTTCGTCGTGCTGACCGCCGCCCTGTCCTCCTGCAACTCCGGCATGTACTCCACGGGCCGCATGCTGCGCACCCTCGCGGACAGCGGCGAGGCCCCGAGGGTCTTCAACCGGCTCTCCTCGACGAAGACCCCCGCGCTCGGCATCACCGTCTCCATGCTGTTCATGGGCATCGGCGTGGTCCTGAACTACGTCGTCCCGGACAAGGCCTTCAGCTACGTCACCTCCGTCGCCACCGCGGCCGGCATCTGGACCTGGCTGATGATCCTGATCTGCCACGTCCGCTACCGCCGCGCGGTCGTGGCGGGCCGCCTGCCCGCCTCCTCCTTCCCGGCGCCGGGCGGCGCGGTGTGCTCCTACATCGCCATCGCGTTCCTCCTCTTCGTCACCGGCCTCATCGCCTACGACGCCGAATCCCGGGTCTGTCTCTACGTGATGGCGGGCTGGGCCGCCGCCCTGGCCATCGGCTGGTCGGTGCTCAAGACCCGCAACCCGCGGGTCGCCGAGCGCCGCGAACCGGCACTGGAGAACGCCGGCTGATCACCTCCCCCGAGGACGTCCGGCCGCGGGGAGCACTCGTGGTGTCCCCTCCGGCAGCCGCTCAGGACGTCCGGCATACGGGCCGTGCCGTACCGACCCTCGGTACGGCACGGCCCGTCTGTTTATCCTGACCGGCATGCTGACCATCACCCAGGACCTGTACGACCGGATCGTCGAACACGCCCGCCAGGACCACCCCGACGAGGCGTGCGGCGTGGTCGCGGGCCCGGCGGGCGAGGGCCGGCCCGAGCGCTTCGTCCCCATGCTGAACGCGGCCCGCTCGCCCACGTTCTACGAGTTCGACTCGCAGGACCTGCTCAGGCTCTACCGCGACCTGGACGACCGCGACGAGGAGCCGGTGATCATCTACCACTCCCACACCGCGACCGAGGCCTACCCCTCCCGCACCGACATCTCCTACGCCAACGAGCCCGGCGCGCACTACGTCCTCGTCTCGACCGCGGACACCGACGACGCGGGCGACTTCCAGTTCCGTTCCTTCCGGATCGTCGAGGGCGAGGTCACGGAGGAGGAGGTCAAGGTCGTGACGGCGTACTGACACCGGGACCGGCACCGGGATTGGGACCGGCACTCGGGCCGTCACCGATGCCGTCGTCGGGGCCCGCAGCACCGCGAGCGGGCCGCCCCGGACCGCTCCGTCTCACTCCCCGGCCGGAACCCGTCCGGTATGTGGGATCACCTTCCGGGACCCGGACCGGGAATCGATACGATGAGCCCATGGTTTTCCACGACGTGAGTGACAGGACGCCGGGCACGCTGCTCGTGGCGCGGCTGCACGTCGACCTGTGCAGGCTCGCCAGCGCCATCTGTTGACGCAGATCCCTGCCGCCGTACGGCCCGTGGGCCCTCGGCGCCCGACCCGCGTACGGACACCGAGCACGCCCCGCGCCGCCGCGCGCCCACCGACCTGAACACTCCCGACAGGAGCCCTGAGCCATGGCCATCGAGGTCCGCATCCCCACCATCCTCCGCACCTACACCGACGGCGCGAAGGCGGTCGACGCCACCGGGGACACCCTCGCCGAGCTGTTCGCCGACCTCGACACCCGGCACCCGGGGGTCCAGGCCCGCATCGTCGACGGCGGCGAACTGCGCCGCTTCGTCAACGTCTACCTCAACGACGAGGACGTCCGCTTCCTCGACGGCATCAACACCAAACTGTCCGACGGCGACAACGTGACGATCCTGCCGGCCGTGGCCGGCGGCATGGCCTGATCGGCTCCCGGTCACCCATGCGCTACGACTCCCCGCTGGCCGCGGTGGGCAACACCCCTCTGGTGCGCCTGCCGCGGCTGTCGCCGTCCCCCGAGGTCCGCATCTGGGCCAAGCTGGAGGACCGCAACCCCACCGGCTCCGTCAAGGACCGCCCGGCCCTGCACATGATCGAGCAGGCGGAGAAGGACGGCCGCCTCACCCCGGGCTGCACCATCCTCGAACCCACCTCCGGCAACACCGGCATCTCCCTCGCCATGGCGGCCAGGCTCAAGGGCTACCACATGGTGTGCGTGATGCCCGAGAACACCTCGCAGGAACGCCGGGACCTGCTCGGCATGTGGGGCGCGCGGATCGTCCCCTCCCCGGCCGCCGGCGGCTCCAACACCGCCGTAAGGGTCGCCAAGGAACTGGCCGCCGAACACCCGGACTGGGTGATGCTCTACCAGTACGGCAACCCCGACAACGCCGGCGCCCACTACGCCACCACCGGCCCGGAGATCCTCGCCGACCTCCCCTCCGTCACCCACTTCGTGGCCGGCCTCGGCACCACGGGCACGCTGATGGGAGTCGGCCGCTACCTCCGCGAGCACAAGCCGGACGTACGGATCGTCGCCGCCGAACCGCGCTACGACGACCTGGTCTACGGCCTGCGCAACCTCGACGAGGGCTTCGTCCCCGAGCTCTACGACGCCTCCGTGCTGACCAGCCGCTTCTCCGTCGGCTCGGCGGACGCGGTCACCCGCACCCGTGAGCTGCTCCAGCAGGAGGGCATCTTCGCCGGCGTCTCCACCGGCGCCGCCCTGCACGCCGCGATCGGCGTCGGCACCAAGGCCGTCAAGGCGGGCGAGAGCGCCGACATCGTGTTCGTCGTGGCCGACGGCGGCTGGAAGTACCTCTCCACCGGCGTCTACACCGCGGCCACCACCGAGGAGGCCATCGCGACCCTCCAGGGCCAGCTCTGGGCCTGACCGGGACCGGTCACGGGCCTGACGGCCCGAGGACCGGCCGCGCTACGTCGTGAGGTGGCGGACCTGGTCCCACAGGACCGGGTCCACCACCCCCACCCGCCGCCGGAAGTCGACCAGCGGCACCTGGCGCAGCTCGTCCGTCTCCAGGAAACTCGTCCGCCCGTGCGCGTCCCCGACCGCACCCGGCGGCAGCGGGATCACCCCGGCCCGCTCGTCGTGGTACCTGCTCGTGATCTTCGCGACCGTCGCCCGCCGCCCGCGCACCGACAGCACCAGACACGGCCGGTCCTTGCCCCCCGGCCCGTCCTCGTAGGGCACGCTCGCCCACCAGATCTCCGCCGGCCGCGGCCGCCCCGAGCCCCCGCGCCGCCCGGGCCGCCCGGGGGGCCGGGTCCGGCGCCGGGGCGGCCGGCCGCTGCGGCCCCAGCCGTCGACGAGCACGGCGACCAGCGCGAGCAGCACCACCGCCGCCAGTGCCAGCCACCATGACGTGTCCATACGACGACGTTACCGGCGCGCATTCACCATTGCGCGCCCTATCCCGCGCCCCTTGCACCGCACTTCCAGCCGAACCGGTGACACCACAGGTGAGTTCGCCCACAACGGCCCCTGGCGGAGGAGCGACCGGGGGTTTTGCGCCTTACGCTCGACGGATCGCACGACCCCCGTCTCCCTGTTTCCCAGCTGTTCCCGCCCGCGGAGGTTTCTGCTTTATGAAGCTCACCGTCGTCGGCTGCTCGGGGTCGTTCCCGTCCGCGGAATCGGCCTGCTCGAGCTACCTCGTAGAGGCCGACGGCTTCAGGCTGCTGCTCGACATGGGCAATGGTGCCCTGGGCGAGTTGCAGCGCCACTGCGGTCTCTACGACCTCGACGCGATCTTCCTGAGCCATCTGCACGCCGACCACTGCATCGACATGTGCGCCTACTTCGTCGCGCGCTACTACCGCCACGACGGCGGCCGCTGCGACCCGCTCCCGGTCTACGGACCCGAGGGCACCGAGCACCGCCTCACCACGGCCTACGCCGACACCCCCACCGCCTCGTCCATGAGCGAGGTCTTCGACTTCCACACCGTGAAGCCGTCCACCTTCGAGGTCGGGCCCTTCACCGTGCACACCGAACGCGTCGCCCACCCCGTGGAGGCGTACGCCATCCGGATCGAGCACGGCGGCCGCTCGCTGACGTACTCCGGTGACACGGGTGCCACCGCGGCGCTGGAGGAACTCGCCCGGGACACCGACCTGTTCCTGTGCGAGGCCGCCTTCACACACGGCAAGGAAGACATCCCCGACCTGCACCTCAACGGCCGCGAGGCGGGTGAGACGGCGGCCCGGGCCGGTGCCCGCCGCCTCGTCCTGACCCACATCCCGCCGTGGACGGACCCCCGCATCAACCTGGCGGACGCGCGCGCGGTCTACGACGGGCCGGTGGAGCTGGCGGCGCCGAGGGTGTCGTACGAGATATAGCGGACCCCGACGGACAGACGAAAGGCCCCGGAACCGTGACGGTTCCGGGGCCTTCGTCATGCCTTGCGCAGGGGGCTCACGCCTTCGTGAGGTCCTCGATCTCCTCCTCGGGCTCACGGCCCGGGGTGGGGAGGTTGAACTTGGTGATCGCGAAGCGGAAGACGCTGTAGTAGATCGCGGCGAACACCAGGCCGATGGGGATGATCAGCCAGGGCTTGGTGGCCAGGTTCCAGTTGAGCGCGTAGTCGATGAAGCCCGCGGAGAAGTTGAAGCCCGCGTGTACGCCCAGTGCCCAGGTGACCGCCATGGAGACGGCCGTCAGGACCGCGTGGATCAGGTACAGCACCGGGGCGATGAACATGAACGAGAACTCGATGGGCTCGGTCACACCGGTCACGAAGGACGTCAGGGCGAGCGAGATCATCATGCCCATCACGGCCTTGCGGCGCTCGGGGCGGGCACAGTGCGCGATGGCGATCGCGGCGGCCGGCAGACCGAACATCATGATCGGGAAGAAGCCGGACATGAACATTCCGGCCGTCGGGTCGCCGTGGAGGAAGCGGTTGTAGTCACCGGTGAAGACGGTGCCCGCCGAGTCCTTGAACTCACCGAGCTGGAACCATGCGACGGTGTTCACGAACTGGTGCATACCGATGGGGATCAGGCCACGGTTGATCAGACCGAAGAGTGCGGCGCCGCCCGAGCCCAGACCGGTCATCCACTCGCCGAAGTTGCCGATGACCTCGCCGACCGGCTCCCAGACGAGACCGAAGAAGACACCGACGAGGATGCCGACGAAGGCCATGATGATCGGCACCAGGCGGCGGCCGTTGAAGAAGCCGAGCCAGTCGACCAGCTTCGTGCGGTGGTAGCGCTGCCAGATCACTGCGGACAACAGGCCCATGATGATGCCGCCCAGGACACCGGGGTTGTTGTAGGTGGCTGCTATGTCCGCACCTGCCTGGACCTTGGCCTCGGTCACCGGGAAGGATTCCAGGACCTTGCTGTAGACCAGGAAGCCCACCAGCGCGGCGAGCGCGGTGGAGCCGTCCGACTTCTTGGCGAAGCCGATGGCGACGCCGATACAGAAGAGGAGCGGCAGGTTGCCCGTGATGGCACCGCCTGCGTTGTTGAAGACCGAGGCGACCTTGTCCCATCCGAGACCGTCGGCACCGAACACATCGGGCTGGCCAAGTCGGACGATCAGGCCCGCCGCCGGCAGCACGGCGATCGGGAGCTGCAAGCTCCGGCCGACCTTCTGCAGGCCCTGGAACAGGCCGGATCCCCGCTTCTTTGCGGGAGCCGCCGTGGCGCTGGCGGTGCTCATAGACTTCCTCCATCGGGTGGTGGTCTACACCACTCAGTGGTGTAGACCTGTTGTACACGATGAAGGCGGTATAAGGAACCCGTCAAATTCGCAACCGGAGCGCTACGCGCAGTACCCCTCGCGCGACCCCCGCCGGCCCCGTCAGACCTTCGTGACGTCCTCGACCTCGTCCTCCGGCTCCCGGCCGGGCGTGCGCAGGTCGAACCGGGTGATGGCGAAGCGGAATACGGCGTAGTAGACCGCCGCGAAGCACAGCCCGACCGGAATGATCGCCCACGGTCTCGTCGCCAGCTGCCAGTTGATGACGTAGTCGATCAAGCCCGCCGAGAACGCGAACCCGTCGTGCACCCCCAGCGCCCACGTCACCGCCATCGACACACCCGTCAACAGCGCGTGGAACACGTACAGCAACGGCGCGACGAACAGGAACGAGTACTCCAGTGGCTCGGTGATCCCGGTGACGAACGACGTCAGCGCCACCGAGAGCATCAGCCCCCCCACCTCCTTGCGCCGGTGCGGCTTCGCGCAGTGCGTGATCGCCAGCGCCGCCGCCGGCAGCGCGAACATCATGATCGGGAAGAAGCCCGAGGTGAACTGCCCCGCGTGCGGATCACCCGCCAGGAACATGTTGATGTCACCGTGCACCACCGTGCCGTCGGGCTCGGTGTAGCTGCCGAACTGGAACCAGAGCGGCACGTTCAGGAACTGGTGCAGCCCGATCACCAGCAGCGCCCGGTTCGCGACCCCGAAGATGCCGGCGCCCCAGGCGCCCAGATCACTCAGCCAGTCGCTGAAGCTCTCCAGCGCGCCACCGATCGGCGGCCAGATCCACAGACACAACGCCGCGAACACGATCGCCGTGAACGCCATGATGATCGGCACCAGCCGGCGGCCGTTGAAGAAGCCCAGCCAGTCCACCAGCCTCGTACGGTGATAGCGCGCCCAGAAGAAGGCCGCCAGCAGCCCCATCACGATCCCGCCGAACACCCCCGGGTTCTGGTACGTGAACGCCGTGACCGACCCGTCCGTCACCTGGCATCCCGTGGCGACCGGCCGCGACCCCGGCGCGCAGTCCTGCGGGAACTGGCGCAGCACATTGAAGTAGACAAGGAAGCCCGCCACCGCCGCCAGCGCGGTGGACCCGTCGGACTTCTTGGCCATCCCGATCGCCACGCCCACGCAGAACAGCAGCGGCAACCCCAGGGAGCCGTCCAGCAGCGCGCCGCCCGCGCCCTTCATCACCTGCGAGACATCGGTCCAGCCCAGCCCGTCGGCCCCGAACATGTCCGGCTGCCCGAGCCGGTTGAGAATGCCGGCGGCCGGCAGCACGGCGATGGGGAGCTGAAGACTGCGGCCCATCTTCTGCAGGCCCTGGAACAGGCTGTTCCAGCGTCGGCGTGCCGGGCCGGCCATGGCGTCGGCGCTCATCGGGCTCCTCCAGCGGGGACCGGGTTTGGCGACCGTCCGCGGGGTGGTGTAGACCAGTTGGCGCACGGTTCCGTTGTCGTGAAGGCCATCCTTCGGTACCCACGGCACGACCGCTCGCGAAGATGGGCCAACTGTGGGTTACTGCGACAAAGCGGTTCGGATCAGGGAGAAGGAACATGGCCACCAAGGCTGAGAAGATCGTTGCCGGGCTCGGCGGCATCGACAACATCGAAGAGGTCGAAGGCTGCATCACCCGGCTCCGTACCGAGGTCGCCGACGCGAGTCTGGTCGACGACGCCGCACTCAAGGCCGCCGGAGCCCACGGCGTCGTCAAGATGGGCACCGCGATCCAGGTCGTCATCGGCACCGACGCCGACCCCATCGCCGCGGAGATCGAAGACATGATGTGAGGCACCCCCTCACCACCTGAGGCACCGCCTCACCCGGACAGGGGCCCTTCCCGGCACGGGACGGGCCCCCTCCCTCTGTACGGCTAGGCTCAGCGCCATGTCTCGAATCGACGGCCGCACCCCCGAACAGCTCCGCCCCGTCACCATCGAACGTGGCTGGAGCAAGCACGCCGAGGGCTCCGTCCTCGTCTCCTTCGGCGACACGAAGGTCTTCTGCACCGCCTCCGTCACCGAAGGCGTCCCCCGCTGGCGCAAGGGCAGCGGCGAGGGATGGGTCACCGCCGAGTACTCCATGCTGCCCCGCGCCACCAACACCCGCGGCGACCGCGAATCCGTCCGCGGCAAGATCGGCGGCCGCACCCACGAGATCAGCCGCCTCATCGGCCGCTCCCTGCGCGCGGTCATCGACTACAAGGCACTCGGCGAGAACACCATCGTCCTCGACTGCGACGTCCTCCAGGCCGACGGCGGCACCCGCACCGCCGCCATCACCGGCGCCTACGTCGCCCTCGCGGACGCCATCACCTGGGCCCAGGGCCGCAAACTCGTCAAGGCCGGACGGCAGCCACTCACCGGAACCGTCTCCGCCGTCTCCGTCGGCATCGTCGGCGGCGTACCCCTCCTCGACCTCTGCTACGAGGAAGACGTCCGCGCCGAGACCGACATGAACGTCGTCTGCACCGGCGACGGCCGCTTCGTCGAGGTCCAGGGCACCGCCGAAGCCGAGCCCTTCGCCCGCGACGAGCTCAACTCCCTTCTGGACCTGGCGGTTTCCGGCTGCGTCGAACTCGCCGCCGCACAGCGCGCGGCACTTGATACCGTCCTCGAAAAGTAAAGGGGACACCAAGCAGGCCGGCCCGGACGGGCAACCACACCTCCGACCTCGGCGTCCCTACGAGTACGGGCGCACGGCACACCGCCGCGCGCCCGTA
This sequence comes from Streptomyces sp. NPDC002306, assembly GCF_053593435.1. NCBI lineage: Bacteria > Bacillati > Actinomycetota > Actinomycetes > Kitasatosporales > Streptomycetaceae > Streptomyces > Streptomyces sp. NPDC002306. The sequence continues at coordinate 446,369 of NZ_JBSFCK010000003.1, read as the reverse complement.
CCGCAACGGGGGCCCTCAGGGCCCGACAGGGAGGGAACCACCCATGGGCGCGAGCCGACGCCGAGGTCGCCGTACCGCCATAGCCGCCGTCGTGGCGGCCGTCGCACTCACCACCGGCCTGACCACCGGTTGCGACGCAGTCAACAAGGCGCTCGACTGCGTCCAGACCGCGGACGCCATCGCCGACAGCGTGACCAACCTCCAGCAGGCCGTCGAGAACACGTCGAACGACCCGACACAGCTCGGTGAATCCCTCACCTCCATCGAGAACGACCTCGACCGGATCGGCGACAAGACCGACAACACCGACGTCAACAAGGCGGTCGACGACCTGCGCGAGGCCGTGGGCAACGTCCGCACCGCCGTGGACAACGGCGACAACACCCCCGACCTCAGCCCCGTCACCGACGCCGCCGGCGAACTGACGAAGGTCTGCACCCCGTAGGAAGTCCGCGGGCGAGGCGGCGGGCCGGACCGGTCCCGGGATACTGGACCCCATGACCCGCCTGATCCTCGCCACCCGCAACGCCGGAAAGATCACCGAACTCAGGTCGATCCTCGCCGACGCAGGACTGCCCCACACCCTCGTCGGCGCGGACGCCTACCCCGACATCCCCGACGTCAAGGAAACCGGCGTCACCTTCGCCGAGAACGCCCTCCTCAAGGCCCACGCGCTGGCCCGGGCGACGGGCCTCCCGGCGGTCGCCGACGACTCGGGCCTGTGCGTCGACGTCCTCAACGGCGCACCCGGCATCTTCTCCGCCCGCTGGGCCGGCCGCCACGGCGACGACCAGGCCAACCTGGACCTCCTCCTCGCCCAGCTCTCCGACATCGCCGACGAGCACCGCGCCGCGCACTTCTTCTGCGCGGCGGCACTGGCCCTGCCCGACGGCACGGAACGCGTGGTCGAGGGCCGGCTCCCCGGCCTCCTGCGCCACACCCCGTCCGGCACGAACGGTTTCGGCTACGACCCGATCCTCCAGCCCGACGGCGATTCCCGCACCTGCGCGGAACTGACCCCCGCCGAGAAGAACGAGATCAGCCACCGAGGCAAGGCGTTCCGGGGACTGGTACCAGCGGTACGGGAACTGCTGGGCTGAACACGCACAAAGAGCCCCTCGCTTCTGAGACGAAGACGAGGGGCTCTTCCTGTGTCGTGCGCCCGGTCGGATTCGAACCGACAGACACGACCACCTAAAGATCGCCGCTCAGCCCTTGGCGTACGGGCGCTTGTGCCGGGGCCTACCTTACTGGGCCATGCGCGCCGCTGTATGCCTCCTCCGCACCAGGTACTCGTGACCACGTGGCAGTCCGGGCACAGCGACCGCGGGCTTTCCCGCCGGTCATCGCTCCGGAACGTGAAGCGGCCCGCGTCGGGGTCATCCGGCGCGGGCCGTTCGCAGGCAGGGGGAGGGGGGCTCAGATGCCGAGGTCCTTGATGATTTTGGCTACGTGGCCCGTCGCGCGGACGTTGTACAGGGCGTGTTCGACCTTGCCCTGTTCGTCGACCACGATCGTGGAGCGGATGACGCCCATGTACGTCTTGCCGTAGTTCTTCTTCTCGCCGAAGGCGCCGTACGCGTCGAGGGCCTGCCTGTCCGGGTCCGCCAGGAGCGTGACCTTGAGGGACTCCTTCTCGCGGAACTTGGCCAGCTTCTCCGGCTGGTCGGGGGAGATGCCGATGACGTCGTACCCGGCGCCGGCCAGCAGGTCGAGGTTGTCCGTGAAGTCGCAGGCCTGCTTGGTGCAACCGGGAGTCAGGGCCGACGGGTAGAAGTAGACGATCACCTTGCGGCCCTGGTGGTCGGCCAGTGACACCTCGTTGCCGTCGGCGTCGGGCAGGGTGAAGGCGGGGGCGGTGTCCCCGGGCTGGAGTCGCTCGCTCATCGGGCTAGCGTAACCGGGGGTCCTGACAGTGCGGCGCGGTGCGAAGCTGACAGACTGTCCGGAACAACGCATCAGCAGACTTCGGAGGCCGTACGGTGGCGGACACGTCGGACACCAGAACCCCGGCGCAGATCGAGGCGGACATCAAGAGCCGCCGCGAGGTGCTGGCCGAGACCCTCGACGAGATCGGTGTGCGAGTGCACCCGAAGACGGTCGTCGGTGACGCCAAGGCCAAGGTCGCCTCCCACATCGATCACACGCTCGGGCGCGCCTACGTCGGTGTCAACCGGGCCGTGACCGACGTGCGGGCGCGCTTCGTCGACGAGGAGGGCGCGCCGCGCCTGGAGCGGATCGTGCCGGTCGCGCTCGTCGCCGTCGGGCTGGTGGGGCTGCTCGCCGTGGGGGCGAAGCGCCGCAAGGGCTGAGTGGCGGGCGACCCACCCGCGTACGGATCGGCTTCGGCCAGGTAGGTTCAGTGGTGTGAGCGCCAACAGAAACGAGCACAACCCCCGTCACGACAAGCTGCCCATCCGGATGCTGCACGACCGCGTACTCGTGCGGCAGGACACCTCCGAGGGTGAGCGGCGTTCCGGTGGCGGCATCCTGATCCCCGCCACGGCCGCCGTGGGGCGTCGCCTGGCCTGGGCCGAGGTCGTCGCGGTGGGCCAGAACGTACGGACCGTGGAGCCGGGCGACCGGGTGCTGTACGACCCGGAGGACCGTGCCGAGGTCGAGGTGCGGGGTGTGGCGTATGTGCTCATGCGTGAGCGCGACCTGCATGCCGTGGCGGCGGACCGTTTCGAGGGGTCGGAGGACTCGACCGGGCTGTACCTCTGAATCCACGGTGGGAGAGGGCTGGTGACCGTTGTCACCGGCCCTTTTTCTGTTCTTTTGCTACGTTGGAGAGGAACCCGACGAGACGCGCCGTACCGGGACGCAGGCAAAGACGACGCAGCCGTATTCGCCCGGTATGTCTCGGAGGTGCCTGTCATGGCCTGGGTTCTGCTCGTCGTCGCCGGTCTGCTCGAGGTCGGCTGGTCGGTCGGGATGAAGTACACCGACGGATTCACCCGGCTGGTCCCGAGTCTGCTCACCGGCTCGGGCATCGTCGCGAGCATGGTGCTGCTGTCGTACGCCGCGAAGTCGCTGCCCATCGGTACCGCGTACGGGGTGTGGGTGGGGATCGGTGCGGCCGGTGCGGCGGTGGTCGGCATGGTGGTGCTGGGTGAGCCGGCGACCGCCGCCCGGATCTTCTTCGTGGTGCTGCTGCTGGTCGCCGTGGTGGGGCTGAAGGCGACCTCCGGTCACTGACCGGGGGCGGGCGGTCACTCCCTGCGGGTGCCGAAGACGCCTGTGCCCAGGGTGGTGCCGTTGGTCGCGCCGCCGTCGTTCGTGCCGCCGGTGGCGGTGCCGTCGTCCGGTCCGCCGTCGGTGGTGCCGCCGTCCGTGGAGCCGCCCTCGTCGGTGTTGCCGCCGTCCGTCGTCCCGCCGTCCGTGGAGCCGCCCTCGTCGGTGCCGCCGTCGGTGGTCCCGCCCTCGTCGGTGCCGCCGTCGTCCGTGGAGCCGTCGGTGGTCTCGTCCTCGTCGGTGTCGCCGCCGTCGGTGTCGCCGTCGGTGGTGGCGCCGCCGTTGTCCTGGCCCGCGCTGTCGTGCCGCTCGTGGAAGGGGTCGGTGTCGGGGGCCTGTTGCCGGTCGGCGCCGGGCTGGAGCCGGAGGTCGAAGTCGGTCACGGGCTTGCCCTTGAGGGCGGCCCTGGTGAACTGCGCCCAGATCTCGGTGGGCGCGCCGCCGCCGTTGACGCGCTGCAGGCCCATGGCGCCGTAGAGCGGTTTGTGGGCGGCGGTGACGGGGTCCTGGCCCATGACGGAGACGACGGTGGCCAGTTCGGGGGTGTAGCCGGCGAACCAGGCGGCCGTGTCGTTCTCGGCGGTTCCGGTCTTGCCGGCCGTGGGGCGGCCCGCGGCCTGGGCGGCGGTGGCGGTGCCGTTCTCGACGACGCTGCGCAGGATGGAGGTGGTGGTGTCGGCGGCCTCGCGGCTGACGGCCTGGCGGGCCTTCACCTTGGGCATCTCCATGACGTCCTGGCCGTCCTTGGTGACCTTGTCGATCATCGTGTACGTGCCGATCCTGCCGTGGTTGGCCAGGGTGGCGTACGCCTCCGCCATGTCGAGGACGCTGGCGGTGGCGGTGCCCAGCGCGATCGAGGGGTAGGGGTTGAGGTCCTGGGTGTCGGCGGGGATGCCGAGGGCGACGGCGGTGTCCTCGACCTTCTGGGGGCCCACGTCGACGGCCATCTGCGCGTACACCGCGTTGACGGACTTGTCGGTGGCGGTGCGCACGGTGATGTTGCCGTACGAGGTGTGGTCCTCGTTCTCGGGCGCGTAGGCGGGGCCGCTCCAGCCCTGGACGGGGCGTTCGTTGGTGCCGTCGTAGTAGGTGTTGGGGGTGATGGTGCGGCCGTCCTGGGTGACGGAGCCGTTCTGGACGGCGGAGGTGAACACGAACGGCTTGAAGGTGGAGCCGACCTGGAAGTCGCCGCGGGTGGCGTTGTTCGTGTACTGCTTGGTGTAGTCGATGCCGCCGTACATGGCGACGACCTTGCCGGTCTTGGGGTCGACGGCGGCGCCGCCCGCGCGGACGTACGTGTCGACCTTGCGGTTCTTCTTGTCCAGTTTGGACATGAGCTTGTCGTCGACGGCTTTGACGAAGGCGTCCTGTCGGCTCTTCTGGAGCGTGGTGGTGACGCGGTAGCCGCCGGCCTCGAGCTGGTCCGCGGTGACGATCTTGTTGTCCTTCAGGTAGTCCTTGATCGCGTCGACGATGTAGCCGCGCTGTCCGGACATGCCCGCGGCGGCGGCGCTGGCTTCCTTCGGTGTCGGGAACTTCATCCCGGCGCGGTCGCCCGCGCTGATCCAGCCCTTGGTGACCATGCCGTCGAGGACGTAGTTCCAGCGGGCCTCGGCGGCGGCCTTGTTCTCGGGGTGGGCGATGACGTCGTACTCGCTGGGCGCGTTGAGCAGTGCGGCGAGGTAGGCGCCCTTGGCGGGGTCGAGGTCCACGGCGTCGACGCCGTAGTAGGCCTGGGCGGCGGCCTGGATGCCGTAGGCGTTGCGGCCGAAGTAGCTGGTGTTGAGGTAGCCCTCGAGGATCTGGTCCTTGCTCTGTGTGCGGTCGAGCTTGATGGAGATGAAGAACTCCTTCACCTTGCGCGTGACGGTCTGCTCCTGCGCGAGGTAGTAGTTCTTGACGTACTGCTGGGTGATGGTGGAGCCGGACTGCCTGCCCTTGCCGGTGGCGGTGTTCCAGCCGGCCCGGACCATCGCCTTGGGGTCGACGGCGGACTCGGTGTAGAAGTCGCGGTCCTCGGCGGCGAGGACGGCGTGCTGGGCGTCCTTGGAGACCTGGGCGAGGGTGACGTTCTCCCGGTTGATCGCGCCGTCGCGGGCGATCTCGGTGCCGTCGGCGTAGAGGTAGACGTTGCTCTGTTTGGTGGCGAGCGCGTTGGCCGGCGGGATCTTGACCAGGGAGTAGCCGAGGAAGAACAGGCCGATCAGCAGCAGTATGCCGAGGACGAAGGTGCCCAGCACCATGCGCCAGGTCGGGAAGATGCGGCGCCAGCCGGTGCGTTTGGCCTTCTTCGGCTTCTTTTCCTGCATATCGACTGCTTCGCCCCCTTCATCCGCCTTGTTCCCAGGCGCGTCGGCCGGCTGCGGCTCTCTCGACACCACCGTGCCCCGGGTCGGCTGCTGCGGCTGCGGCTCGTCACTCATGTCGTGCACGGACTCCCGTTTCGCGTCGTACGTTCCCGTACGCCCTCGTACGCCTTCTGCGCCCCCTGTTGAAGACTGTCGCACCATGCGTTCCGTTCCCGACAATCGGCACGCGTTGCACCCGGAAAATGCGTAGAGGTCCGGGTCGGCCGCGCAGTAGGCTCCGGCGCTTCGGTGTCGGGCGGTCCTGGAGGGCGGTGGGTGTGGGCGCGGGACGGGTGTACGTGGCCGTCGCGGCGGGCGGATTCAGACGGTACGCGACGTATCGGGTGGCCACGGCCGCCGGAGTGTTCACGAACACGGTTTTCGGCCTGATCCTCGTCTACACGTACCTGGCGCTGTGGGACGAGAAGCCGCACCTCGGCGGCTATGACCAGGCGCAGGCGGTGACGTATGTGTGGCTGGGGCAGGCGCTGTTGTCGACGCTCGCCCTGGGGGGTGGCGGGGTCGAGACCGAGTTGATGGAGCGCATCCGCACGGGTGACATCGCGATCGACCTGTACCGGCCGGTCGATCTTCAACTGTGGTGGCTGTCGGCGGACTTGGGGCGGGCGTTGTTCCAGCTCGTGGGGCGGGGCCTGGTGCCGTTCGTGTTCGGCGCCCTGTTCTTCCCGACCGCGTTGCCGCGGGACATGGCGGCCTGGGCGGCGTTCCTGGTCGCCGTGGCACTGGCGATGGTGGTCGGTTTCGGGTTGCGGTTCCTGGTGGCGTTGAGCGCGTTCTGGCTGATGGACGGCACGGGGGCGCAGCAGATGTCGTGGATCGTGGGGTTCTTCTGCTCGGGGATGATCGTGCCGCTGAACGTGTTTCCGGGTGAGCTCGGCGAGGTCGTACGGCTCCTGCCGTGGTCGTCGCTGCTCCAGGCGCCGGCCGATGTGCTGATGGGCGAGGCCGACCCGTGGTCCACCTTCGCCTTCCAGGCGGTGTGGGCGGTGGCGCTGCTGGGTGCGGGGCGCCTGGTGCAGGCGGCCGCGACGCGTCGGGTGGTGGTGCAGGGTGGCTGAGCCGGGGCGGCTGGCGGAGGGGGTGCGGACGTACCGGCTGATCGCCGGGATGTGGATCCGCTCCACGATGGCCTACCGGGCCTCCTTCGTCATGACGACGGTGGGGAACTTCGCGGCGACCGGGCTGGACTTCGTCGCGATCCTGCTGATGTTCTCGCGGGTGGACGCGCTCGGCGGTTACTCGCTGCCAGAGGTCGCGTTCCTCTACGGCCTGTCCGGGATGGCGTTCGGGCTGGCTGACCTGGCGATCGGGTCGATGGACCGGCTGGGCAGCCGGGTGCGGGACGGCACGCTGGACACGCTGCTGGTGCGGCCGGCGCCGGTGCTCGCGCAGGTGGCCGCCGACCGGTTCGGGCTGCGCAGGCTCGGCCGGGTGATCCAGGGGGCGCTGGTGCTCGGGTACGCGCTGGGGTCGCTGGACATCGACTGGAGCGTGCCGAAGCTGCTGCTGATGCCGGTGATGGTGGTCAGCGGCAGTGGGATCTTCTGCGCGGTGTTCGTCGCGGGGGCGGCCTTCCAGTTCGTGGCGCAGGACGCGTCCGAGGTGCAGAACGCGTTCACGTACGGCGGTACGACGCTGCTCCAGTATCCGCCGACCGTCTTCGCCCAGGAGCTGGTGCGCGGGGTGACCTTCGTGCTGCCGCTGGCCTTCGTCAACTGGCTGCCGGCGAGCTATGTGCTGGGGCGGCCCATGCCGCTCGGGCTGCCGAGCTGGATCGGGTTCGCGGGGCCGCTGGTGGCGGTGGGCTGCTGCGCGCTGGCCGGCCTGGCCTGGCGGGCGGGGCTGCGGGCCTATCGGAGTACGGGAAGTTAGGGGTGGTTCGGGGCATGGGCGGCTTGGACGGTGTGGACGGGTTGGAAGGCTTGGGCGGCTCGGAGGGGTTGGACGGCTCGGACGGCTCGGACGGCTCGGACGGTATGGACGGCGTGGCCCGTGGACGCGGCGTCGGCGGTGGGGGCGCGATGGGCGGCTCGGCCGGGACCCTCCGTGCGGTGGGCGCGGTCGGCTCGGTCCGCCCGGAGGACGGTTTCATCGAGCTCGACCGGGTCGAGAAGGTCTTCGACGTGCGCAGGCGGACCGGCTTCCTGCGGCGGGAGCTGCGCCAGGTGCGGGCGGTCGACTCGATCTCCTTCACGGTGGCCCGCGGCGAGATGGTCGGCTACATCGGCCCGAACGGCGCCGGGAAGTCGACCACCATCAAGATGCTGACCGGCATCCTGACGCCCAGCGGGGGCCGGCTGCGGGTCGCCGGCATCGACCCGTCCCGTGAGCGCGCCCGCCTGGCGCACCGCATCGGGGTCGTGTTCGGGCAGCGTACGACGCTGTGGTGGGACCTGCCGCTGATCGACTCGTACCGGCTGATGCACCGCATGTACCGCATCCCGGACGCCCGTTACCGGCAGAACCTCGACCGCTGCGTCGAACTCCTGGAACTGCAAGAGCTGTTGGACGTGCCGGTGCGCCAGCTGTCGCTGGGCCAGCGGATGCGCGGCGACATCGCGGCCGCGCTGCTCCACGATCCCGAGGTGCTGTACCTGGACGAGCCGACGATCGGTCTCGACGTCATCTCCAAGGCCAGGGTGCGGGAGTTCCTGCGGGAGCTGAACGCCGAACGGAGCACGACGGTGCTGCTGACCACGCACGACCTCCAGGACATCGAGCAACTGTGCTCGCGGGTGATGGTCATCGACCACGGGCGGCTGATGTACGACGGTCCCCTGGCGGGGCTGCACGAGGTGGGGGAGAGCGAGCGGACGCTGGTGGTGGACCTGGAGCGGGAGCTGCCGCCGATCGAGGCGGCCGGGGCGCGGGTGGTGAAGGTGGAGGGGCCGCGGCAGTGGCTGGCCTTTCCGGCGGCGCAGTCGGCGGCCCCGCTGGTGGCGCGGATCGCGCAGGCCTATCCCCTCGTCGACCTGTCGGTGCGGGAGCCGGACATCGAGGCGGTGATCGCCAAGATGTTGCGATCGCTCACGGATACCACCGAATCTCCCGCCGGGCAGGGGCCGCGCGTAGTGCCGGGCGCCGGGAACTCGTAGGCTGGCGGGTATGACCGACGATGCCCCGGAGCTGCGTGCCTCCGACGCCGATCGTGAGCGAGTCGCCGAGGTTCTGCGCGACGCCGTCGCCGAAGGCCGCCTCGACATGGAGGAGTTCGAGGAGCGGCTGGAGGCGACCTACACGGCGCGGACCTACGGCGAACTCGCCCCGATCACCCGGGATCTGCCGGCCGCGGGTGTCACTCCGCCGTCCGTCTCCCTGCGCAAGGAGCCTGTGGGCGACGGGAGTTGGGAGCGGCGGATCGTCGGCGGCGAGGGTTCGTCGGCGTGGGCCGTGGCCGTGATGTCCGGATTCCAGCGCAAGGGGCGCTGGACGGCGCCGAAGCGGTTCAACTGCTTCGCCTTCTGGGGCGGCGGGGAGATCGACCTGCGCGAGGCGGACTTCGCCGACCGCGAGGTGGAGATCAACTGTGTCGCGATCATGGGCGGGATGAACGTCGTCGTGCCGCCGGGTGTCGAGGTCGTCGTGCGCGGCATCGGCATCATGGGCGGCTTCGACCACAGCGAGGCCGGGGTGCGGGGCGATCCGGGGGCGCCGCGGGTGATCGTGACGGGCTTCGCGTTCTGGGGCGGGGTCGGCGTCGAACGCAAGGTGACCCGGGCCGAGCGGCTGCGGCTGAAGGAGGAGCGGCGCCAGGAGAAGCTGGACCGCAGGGCCGCCGCGAAGGAGCTGCGCTCGTCGTTCCGCGACGACGTGGAGAGCGCGCACCGCCAGATGCTCGACGGGCACCGCGAACTGATGAGGGAGCGGCACGAGGAGCGCCGGCACCTGCACCGGGAACGGCGGGACGACCGCCAGGACCGGCGTGACGCCCGCCGCGAGGAGCGGGACAGAAGGCGCTACGACGAGTAGGGGACGCTCCGACGTGCAGGGGAGCGGGACGGGCGACGCTCCGACGTGCAGGGGAGCGGGACAGAAGGCGCCGCGACGAGCAGGGGCCCGGCGGGCCCGCGACGAGTGGGGTCCGGCGGCCCGCGACGGCCAGTGGCCCGGTCGGTCCACGACGACCAGTGACCCGGCGGGGCCCGTTCACAGCCGGGCCGGTGCCGAGCCCTTCAGGTCCGCCAGGTCGAAGGCGTCCGCCATCGCCCGGTAGCCCTGGTCGCTGGGGTGGAGATGGTCCCCGGAGTCGTAGTTCGGGCGCAGCGCGCGCGGGTCGTAGGGGTCGCGCAGCGCCTTGTCGAAGTCGACGACCGCGTCGTACACCTTCCCCGCCCGGATCTCGGCGTTGACCTCCTGACGGACCTCCTCGCGGGTGTCCGTGTAGCGGGCGTGCCCGTGGAACGGCATCAGGGTCGCGCCGACGACCTTGATGCCCCGGGCGTGGGCCCGGCCCACCAGGGTGCGCAGCCCGTCGAGGACGGTCTCGAGGTCGGCGCGCCGCTCGCTGCGCAGGATGTCGTTGACGCCGAGGTCGATGACCACGACCTTGACGTTCGGGCGCTCCAGCACGTCCCGCCCGAAGCGGTTCGGGCCGCTGGTGTTGTCGGCGGGGCGGCCCGGCCCGTCGGCGAGAACGCGGTTGCCGCTGATGCCCTCGTTGACGACGCTGTAGCGGGGCACGTCCGCGCCGGACGCGGCGGCCGCGCGCAGCCGGTCCGAAAGGACGTCCGTCCAGCGGCGGTTGGCGCCCTCGGTGGAGGTGACGCCGTCGGTGAGCGAGTCGCCCAGCGCGACGACCGTGCCGTGGGACCCGTCGCTCAGCACGTCCACGGCGGTCAGGTAGCGCCAGTGGTCGGTCTGTTCGCCGTACGCCGTGGCCGTCACGTCCTCGGTGCGGTCGCCCTCGGCGAGGTAACTGGTCTGGCGCGCGTGCTCGTGGAAGGTGACCGGGCCGGCCGAGGTGGGGGAGTAGGTGGTGACCAGGAGGTCAGCGCCCTGGGGGACGGGCAGGAGCACGGCGTCGCTGACCGTGCGCCCGCCCGGGGGTATGACGACCGAGAGGGCGCCCGCGAAGGTGAGCCGCCGCATGGTGCCGGGGACCGCGGCGGCGGTGTCGGCGACGGCGACGGCGATCGAGCCGTGCGTGACGGTCAGTGGCCGGGTGCCGTAGTAGTTGGACAGCGTGATCCGGGCGCGGGTGCCACCGACGTCCGTGTGCACGACGTTGCGCACCGAGCGGCCCGCCATGCCGTTCGCCTCGGTGTTCGGTTCGGCTCCCGACGGGGCGGTCGACCAGGCGCCCACCCAGACACCGGCCGAGGCGGGGGCGGCGGAGTCGTACGGGGCGCCGGCGGGGGCGGCGGCCAGGCCGTTCCTCGCGCTCGCGGCGCCGCCGTCGGCCGCCACGGCGGCGTATATGGCGGCGGACAGGGCCACGACCAGGGCGATGATCGCGGACAGCAGGGCACAACCGTGACGCCTGGTCATGCGGTGCGGGTCTCCTCGGGCGTGGGGAGCCCGAGGCTCCGCTGTGATCACCTCATGATGTGTCATGAGGCCGAGCCCGTACCCGGGCCCCCCTTCGATACAGACGACGGGAACTCTTGTTCCGTTCCGGGAGTCGGTCACTGAGGGGCGAGAAAGGGACAATGGGTCCGAGGGGCCGCGAACGGGTGGAGTGGATGAGTGTGACGAATCCGGACGAACCGATCGACGAGGGGTCGCGTGCCGCGGGCCGGCGCACGATGACCACCTTCAGCGCCGCCGACGAGGAGAAGCAGCGCGGGGTGCGCAGGATGAAAATCACCGCCACCGGCCTGCTGCTCCTCGTGGCCCTCGTCTACGTCCTCGCCACCTGGGCCCGCCACGCCGGCGCCGGCACCTGGACGTCGTACGTCGCCGCGGCCGCCGAGGCCGGCATGGTGGGCGCGCTCGCCGACTGGTTCGCGGTCACCGCCCTCTTCCGGCATCCGCTCGGTCTGCCCATCCCGCACACCGCGATCATCCCCAACAAGAAGGACCAGCTGGGCGTCTCCCTGGGCGAGTTCGTCGGCGAGAACTTCCTCTCCGAGGACGTCGTACGGCAGCGGCTGCGCGCCGTCGGCATCGGCAGCCGTCTCGGCACCTGGCTGGCCGAGCCCGAGCACGCCGACCGGGTCACGGCGGAGCTGGCCACGGCCCTGCGCGGCGCGCTGACCGTGCTGCGCGACTCCGACGTCCAGGCCGTGGTCGGCGAGGCGATCACCCGGCGGGCCGACGCGCAGGAGATCGCGCCCGGCATAGGGAAGATGCTGGAGAAGGTCGTCGCCGACGGCGGTCACCGGCGGGCGGTCGACCTGGTGGTGTCGCGGGCGCACGACTGGCTGGTGCTGCACAGCGACTCCGTGATGGACGCCGTCCAGGGCGGCGCCCCCGGCTGGACCCCGCGGTTCGTCGACAAGAAGGTCGGCGAGCGCGTCTACAAGGAGCTGCTGCGGTTCTGCGCGGAGATGCGCGACATGCCCTCCCACCCGGCCCGCGGCGCCCTCGACCGCTTCCTCACCGACTTCGCCTCCGACCTCCAGTCCGACACCGACACCCGCGCCCGGATCGAGCGGCTCAAGGGCGAGGTGCTGGGGCGCGGCGAGGTCCAGGACCTGATCGCGTCCGCCTGGACGGCCGTACGGTCCATGATCGTGTCGGCCGCGGAGGACGAGCGCAGCGAGCTGCGACTGCGGGTACGGGCCTCGCTGCTGTCCCTGGGGGCCCGGATGGCCACCGAGCCGAAGGTCCAGGACAAGGTCGACCGCTGGGTGGAGGGCGCGGCGGTGCACGTCGTGACGACGTACCGGGGGGAGATCACCTCCCTGATCACGGACACCGTGGCGAGCTGGGACGCCGGCCACACCACCCGGAAGATCGAGGCCCATATCGGCCGTGACCTGCAATTCATCCGTATCAACGGCACGGTGGTGGGTTCGCTGGCGGGGCTGCTGATCTATGTGGTGTCACGGGCGCTGGGGGCGTGAGAGAACCGACCGGCCGGGTGTCGGAGGCGTGAGGGGGCCGACCGGCCGGGTGTCGGGGGCGTGAGGGAACCGATCGACCGTGTACTGGTGGATCAGGTGTTCGAATCGGCTTGAGTCCGCCGGTCCGGGGCACCCGGTCCGGGTTCCGCTCGACGAGGAGGAGGCCCATGGCCATCGCGCAGCCGGCAGCCGGTCGTACCTTCACCACCGACATCCCCGCCCGCCTGGACCGCCTCCCGTGGTCACGCTGGCACTGGAGCATCGTCATCGGCCTGGGCACCGTATGGATCCTCGACGGTCTCGAGGTCACGGTCGTCGGCAACATCGCCAGCCGCCTGTCGGAACCCGGCAGCGGACTGCCGGTCTCCTCCGCACAGGTCACGGGCACCGCGGCCGCGCTCTATGTGGCCGGAGCCTGCGTCGGAGCCCTGTTCTGGGGCCGCCTGACCGACCGCTACGGCCGCAAGAAACTCTTCATGATCACGCTCGTGGTCTATCTGGCGGCCACCGCGCTGACCGCGGTCTCCTTCAGCGCCTGGTGGTTCTTCCTCTTCCGCTTCCTCACCGGCTTCGGCATCGGCGGCGAGTACGCGGCCATCAACTCGGCGATCGACGAGCTGATCCCGGCCTTCTATCGGGGCCGCGTCGACCTCATCATCAACGGCAGCTTCTGGATCGGCGCGGTCGGCGGCTCGCTGCTGTCGATCGTCGCCCTGAACACGGACCTGCTGCCGGAGAACGTCGGCTGGCGGCTGACCTTCGCGCTCGGCGTCGTCCTCGGCCTCGTCATCCTCCTGGTCCGGCGCAGCGTTCCGGAGAGCCCACGCTGGCTGCTGATCCGCGGCCGCGAGCGCGAGGCGGAGGAGATCGTCGCCTCCATCGAACAGAAGATCGAGGCGGAGAAGGGTGAGCCGCTCCCCGAACCCGCCGGCGAACTGGTCATCCGCGAGCGGGAGAGCACGAGCTTCGCCGAGATCGCCCGCACGGTGTTCTCCTCCTACCGCCGACGGGCCGTGCTCGGCTTCTCCCTCTTCGTCGGGCAGGCCTTCCTCTACAACGCGATCACCTTCGGCTTCGGCGCGATCCTGATCAAGTTCTACGACGTCCCCGTCGCCGACACCGGCTACTACTTCGCCGTCATCGCGGCCGGCAACTTCGTCGGACCGCTGCTGCTCGGCAAGCTCTTCGACACCGTGGGCCGCCGGGTGATGATCTCGTCGACGTACCTGCTCTCCGGTGTGCTGCTGTTCGGCACGGCCTGGCTGTTCTCCCGCGGCTCGCTCAGCGCGGTGACCCTCACGGCGTGCTGGTGCGTGGTGCTGTTCTTCGCCTCGGCGGGCGCGTCCAGCGCCTATCTCACGGTCTCCGAGATCTTCCCGATGGAGACCCGGGCGATGTCCATCGCCTTCTTCTACGCCCTCGGCACCGCGGCCGGCGGCATCAGCGGCCCGCTGGTCTTCGCCGACCTCACCAGCTCCGGCGTGGTCGGCGACACCGTCCTCGCCTTCCAGATCGGCGCGGGCCTGATGTGCGCGGCCGGCCTGGTCGCCGCGTTCCTCGCGGTGAAGGCGGAACGCCGCTCGCTGGAGGACATCGCCACGCCGCTGTCGGTGACGAAGCCGTCTACGGCGGAGACGGTCGCGGACTAGGGCGTGTTTCGAGAGGGCTCCTCGCGCCGCCACGGCCGGCCGGCGTGCCTCACGCCCCGGTCGTGGACCCCGGCCGGACGATCATCAGGACGGTCACCGCGGCCCACAGCAGGTTGAACACCCCGGTGAACATCGCCAGCCGTACGGTCGCCTCCCGCGTCCCGCGCCCCTCGGCGAGCGCCTCCTGCCGGGGCAGCACCAGCGCGGCGAGCACCAGTGCCGCGAGCGCGGTCAGCGCGATGGACGAGATCAGCCAGGCATCACCCAGCACACCCATATTGCTCGCCGTACCGAACCCGAAGACGGGAACGACGACGCCGACCAGGGCGTACACGCGGCAGATCCGGTACAGCAGCCGTACGGTCTCCACCGCCCGCGGATCGTCCGGCGCGGCCAGGGCCCGCCGCGCGGCGGGCGGGAACATGCTGGCGGCGACGGTGACGGGCCCGATCGCGACGATCGCGGCGAGGACATGGACGGCGAGAAGGAACTTGGTCACGGGCCGACGCTAGGCGGCGCCCGGAGGGCACGGAAGTGGCGGTGGTGCCACGGTCCGACGGATTCTCGCCAACGGCTGTGACGCGGTGCCGGAGGCGACCGGTGCGGGTGGGGACGGGTGCGGGTGGGCGGGGCGGAGGCGATCGGTGCCGTCGGCGACCGGTGCCGGTGGTGCCGGGGTTGGAGGTTGCTGGATCTTGGTGGCGACGGATGCCGGTGGGCGGTGTCGGCGGGAATCCGTCGCAGGCCTAGGCTTTTGCCATGCACACCGTGGCCGTACTGGCACTGGACGGGGTCATCCCGTTCGACCTCTCCGCCCCGATCGACGCCTTCGGCTGGGCCCGGCTGCCGGACGGCCGGGAGGCGTACCGGGTACGGGTCTGCTCGGCGTCCGGGTCCGGGGAGGTGGACGCGGGGGCGTTCTCGCTCCGGGCGCCCTACGGCCTGGAGGCGCTCGCGGAAGCGGACACGATCGTCCTGCCGGGCGTGCAGAAGCCGCCGGACGAGTTGCCGCCGGGCGTCGCGGAGGCCCTGCGCGCGGCCGCGGCGAACGGTACGCGGATCGCCTCGATCTGTGTCGGCGCCTTCCTCCTCGCGGCCACGGGCCTGCTGGACGGCCTGCGCGCGACGACCCACTGGCTCGCGGCGGCCGATCTGGCCGAGCGGTACCCGAAGGTGACGGTCGACCCCAACGTCCTCTACGTCGACAACGGCCAGTTCCTCACCTCGGCGGGCGCGGCCGCGGCGATGGACATGTGCCTGCACATGATCCGCCGGGACCATGGCTCGGCCGTCGCCGCGCAGGCGGCCCGGATGTCGGTCATGCCGCTGGAACGGGAGGGCGGCCAGGCCCAGTTCATCGTCCAGGACCAGCCGCCGGCCCCGGCGGGCGCGACTCTGGAGCCGCTGCTGCGCTGGCTGTCCGACCACTGCGGGCGCGACCTCACCCTCGACGACATCGCGGCCCACGCCGGCATGAGCACCCGCACCCTCAACCGCCGCTTCCGCGAACAGACCGGCACGACGCCCTTGCAGTGGCTGCACCGGGCGCGGGTCCGGCGCGCCCAGCACCTGCTGGAGACGACCGCCCACCCGGTCGAACGCATCGCCACCCAGTGCGGCTTCGGCTCCCCGACAGCCTTCCGGGAACGCTTCCGCCGCGTGGTGGGGACGAGTCCGGTGGGCTACCGGAGGGCGTTCAGATCGAGGCAGGAACCGACGGCACCGGCGCAGGGCGGGCTGTAGCCGGGTCATGAGCGGCTCGTACTCACCGTGGAGGGCTGTAGCCCAGACCCGAGCCGCTCGTACTCGCCACGGAGGCGTTGCAGCCGAGCCCCGAGCTGCTTTTGCTCGCTCAGGGGGCCGTAGCTCAGGCCCGTCGGTCGGCGACGGCCCAGGACGCCAGGGCGACGGCTCCCGCCACCCCGAACACGGCGGGCCAGGCGCCCACCTTCTTGGCCAGCGGGTGGGACCCGGCGAAGGCGGCGACGTACGCGACGCTCAGCGCGCCCGCGGCCTTCCCGCCCGCCCGCGCCCGCCACTGGAGGGCCGCCGCGCCCCCGGCGACGGCCAGCACGGCACCGCCGAGCGGCCGCTTCTTCGACCACCGCGCCACGCCGTACCCACCGACCAGCCCACTCGCGGCGACCACGGAACTGGGAACCTTCGCCATGCCTACCTCCTCGTACGTCCCCCGAGGCTAACGCTCGGCCCGAGCCCGGCGGGCCTGCCCCCTGGCCCTGAGTCCGGCCCTGTATCTGGGCGAGACGACGCCTTCAGCATGCCGAATGCAGCTGCGCCAGCCCGGCCACGAAGGAGCGCCAAGCCGTGCCGCGTACGGCAACCACTGGTCCTCCCGAGCTCTTGGAGTCGCGCACGAGAGCACGGTCCTCGATCAGTGCGCACTCAACGCACTCGGTCCCACTGCCGCCGCTGTAGGAGGACTTGAACCACTGGTGCGTCGAGGGCGCCGTCATCAGAGCTCCTTGCTTATGCGGTCGACAGTCTGGGCCGAGGACTCGAGATCAAGCGCCTGCGCGCTGAGGTACTCGAACGCCAACCTATAGCGCTCCAGTTCCTGCCGCTTCTCCATGAAGAGCCCGCCGCCGATCAAGTCCACGTAGATAACGTCTAGTTCCGGGGTGGGCCCCCGGAGAACGGCAAAGCTTCCGACTGCCGCTGCATGGGCCCCTGCCGAGAAGGGCAAGACCTGCACGGTCACGTGCGGGCGCTGCGAGCTGGCGAGTAGGTGCCGGAGTTGCCCCTGCATGACGTCGCGGCCTCCCACTTGACGTCGAAGGGCGGCCTCATCGATGACGCACCACAGGTGTGGTGGGTCATCACGGTCGAGGAGCTCCTGCCGCTTCATGCGAATGTCGACCATGTGCTGAACTTCCTGTTCCGGGCATTGCACCTCAGAGGCGCGGTGTACTGCCTCGGCGTAGGCGCGAGTCTGGAGCAGCCCGGGGATGTACATACATGCGTAGTGGTCTTCGCGCACAACCTCGTCTTCAAGCGTGAGCATGAGGTTCATGGACTCGGGGATGGGATCGGCGAGCGAGCGCCACCAGCCCTGGATTTTGGCTCCCTTGGCCAACTCGACCAGGGCCTGCCGCTCCTCATCGGAGGCTCCGTATTCGCGGCACAGAGCATCCACCGCTGGCCATTTGACGGACCCCTCTTTGGTCTCGTAGCGGCTTAGCGTCGCCTTTGAGATGCCAACGCGGGCGCCAGCCTCCTCGAGGGTGAGGCGCTTGAGCTCGCGGAGGCGACGCAGATCGACGCCTAGTTGGCGCCGTCGCGTCGTAGGTCCAACTGCCATTCCTGACGCCCTTCGTATCGATCCAGTAGATCGTCCTGGTTGCCCCAGGAGACAGCAAGGTCGCGTGCGCGGGGGCGCGCGCAAGGGGGTCGCGCCACCAGAGATGCAACTTGAGAGTTCCATTTTGAGAGTTCCAGTGCAACTCTCTGTGTGTGAGCAACTGCCCACCGCAATACAGGTCACGGGTGAAGAGGTTGATCGATGGACTGCATCGCGCGCGTATCAAGGAAGCCTTGGAGCCTTCGCTTCACGGCAGAGCTGGAGGAGGTGGCTGTGCTGCGGCGGTTCATCCGGTTTCACCTAGGGCTCTGGGGGCTCCATGACGTCATCGACGATGCCCAGCTGTGTGTGAGTGAGTTGGTGTCCAACGTCATCGATCACGTAGGCGCTGGCACGCCCACCAAGCTCGCCGTTTCCATGAGCGGAACCCGCCTACGGATCGAAGTCCACGATCCCGACACACGCGCCCTCCCCACTCTCCTCGACGCTGCCGCGGAGGCGGAGTCCGGCAGAGGGATGGCGCTGGTCAGCGGTGTTACCGACCGCTGGGGCGTCCTGCTTCAGGCTGAACGAAAAGTGACATGGTGCGAGCTGGCGACAAGGCTGCCTTCATCTGGTGGCCACTCCGGAGGCGTGCGCATCAATCGAGTCGAGGCCTTGCTGAGCGTCTATGGGCGCGAGGAGGCGCCGCTGCGGCACATCAGGGCCGGCGGGCTGAGGGTGGCAGAGGAAGGGGCGATTGAACTCATTGCTGACGTACTTCATTGGATGAGAGCTCATGGACGTGACACCGATGAGGCTCTCGATCGTGCGCAGGCCCACTTCGAGGCAGAGGTCTCGGGGGCCGAAGCCTTGTCAGGCTGAACCACTCGAGTGCTACGCCGTGCTGAGTCGACGGCCGCTAGACGCCTCGTGACGTTGAGATGCGGCCGTCGGCTGCGGTTTCCTCACTGCTACTCCGTGACGCCTTGGAGAGCTGGATCGCTGCCAAGGATTTCCTTCGGAGCTAGGAAGTCCTCCTGGATTATTCTCTGGTAAGGGCTGTTGATCAGTTTGCCGCGATAGCCGCGTACGTCCAGACGTCAGCTGGAAGTTCGTGCTTCAAGCGCCATGTGATCGCCATCGGCTTGCTGCCGGTGTGCTTCTCATAGGTGGCCGGACCGAGGAGCATCCAGGGTTGCGACTTGCCGATGTCGGAGTTCTTGTAGCGGCGCACGAACAGCAAAACGTGGCTGCCCTGTTGTGCATGGTTCTGATATCTCAGGCCTGTGGCGGAATTCCCGCTGATCGCGTTCTGAGACTCCCAGTGGAAGAGCGTGGGGCTCAGAGCGAAGTCTTTATAGCGAATCGTAGGGGAGAAGTCCTTCTCGTTTTTCTCCAACGTGATCAGCAGAGCGTCGGTCTGGAGATCTTCGACCCACTGCACCCCTTGTGCGAAAGACCTGGGCATCTGGCCGCCAAAGCGTGCCACGCCGAGCGCGGCCAGTATCTCTGACCGGTTGTATGCACTGTGGACCTTCAGGGGAATGTGGCCATGCGGGCCCGACAGAGGGATCGGAAAGTGATCTGACCGCTCGATGACGTACGACAGCACTTGCCGCAACTCGTCTCGGAAAACGGGCTGTGAGCGCAGAGAATCGAGACCCTCTTGGAAGGTGGTGAATCCACCCGCGTTGTCCCACAGGTTGAAGAAGAGCATTCGAGCGTATGCCTGGTCTGCCGGCGGCAGGGAGTCATAGGCGGGGGCTTCATCAGCAAGGAGGCGAAGGTAAGCCTGGGCTCGCTCAGGATCGTCCACGTGGAGGAAGGCGTGGACACGCTTGAGCAGTGCGGATTCTTCGGACGGCGGCGGCTCTTCTATGAGGTCCGCCTTGCGGAGGACCGTCGTCCAGGAGTTGTCGCTCCTGTACAGCTCCTTGATCTCCCGGCGGCTTTCTCGTAGGTAATCGGCGATGCGAGGAGTGTCGAAGTCCTTGACTTCCCTCACCAACACCTTGACCGTGGCGCTCAGTTGGGCGCGGATGTTGTCGAGGACGAGATCCTTGGACTTGCCCTCCAGGATGATCTGGCAGCCGGAGGGAAGCTGTGGGAAGTCATGCTCGATGTGATCGACGAGTCGGTTGCGGGAGAGGTTCGTCAAGGCGCGGAACTGCTCCTCGAAACGGAACTCTGCTCGGTGCTGGCCGATGAAGTCGAGCACGGTGAGGACCGGTTTCGCCTCCGTGCGACGCAAGCCTCGCCCCAACTGCTGAAGGAAGATCGTAGCGCTGTTCGTGGGGCGCAGGAGTAGCAGAGTGTCGACGTCGGGGATGTCGAGACCTTCGTTGAACAGGTCAACCGAGAAAATCACTTGAAGCTTGCGGTCTCGGAGGTCGGTCAATGCCTGCGCTCGAACCCCTGCTGGCGAATCGCTGTCTAGTGCCATCGCCTGGAAACCGGCCGCGCGAAAAAATTCTGCCATGAAGTGTGCATGGGCTTTGGTTACGCAGAAGCCGAGCGCGCGCATGCCTCCCGGGTTGGAGACCTTGTCGCGGATTTGTTTAACGACGATTCGGGCGCGGGCATGGTTCCCGGTGTACAGGTTGTCGAGATCGCGGTCTGCGTATGCGCCCTTCTGCCAGCCGACGTTGGTCAGGTCGGTGCCATCGGGGATGCCGAAGTAGTGGAAGGGGCACAGGAGGTCGTTCTCCAGGGCTTCCCAAAGTCGCATCTCGGCTGCAATGCGGCCGTCGAAGAACTCATCCTGCACATTCAGGCCGTCCATCCGCTCGGGAGTGGCGGTGAGTCCCAAGAGCTCTTTCGGCTCGAAGTGGTCGATCACTCGACGGTAGGTGGCTGCTGTAGCGTGGTGGAACTCGTCAATGACGATGATGTCGAAATGATCGGAAGCGAGCTGCTCCAGCCGCCGGACGTTTAGCGACTGGACGCTCGCGAACACATGATCCCACTTATTCGGGTCTTCTCCGCCGTAAAGGAGCTCCCCAAACGAAGCGTCGTCAAGCACCTCGCGGTACGTACGCAAGGACTGCTTGAGGATCTCCTTACGGTGGGCAACAAACAGCAACCTTGGATTTCCCTCACCCAGCGTCTTGCGCAGGCTTCGGTAGTCGAGAGCTGCCATGACCGTCTTGCCGGTCCCCGTTGCCGCGACGAGAAGGTTACGGTTCCGGCCACGGATCTCGCGCTCGATGTGCAGGCGTTCGAGCATGTCCTGTTGATGTGGAAACGGGCGGACCTCCAGACCGGACAGATTGATCTTGAGGTCGGTTATTGGGCCGGACCCGCTCGCCTGAGCCAGAGCCTGGTCGAGCCGCTTGCCGTCGGTGTCCGGGTCGTACAGCTCGAAGGCGCTGTCGTTCCAATAGGCGTCAAAAGTGGCCTCGAACTTGTTGAGCACCGCCGGAGTGGCCACTGAGGACAGCCGCACGTTCCACTCCAGGCCGTCGAGCAGCGCAGCTTTCGAGAGGTTGGAGCTACCGACGTACGCTGTGTCGAAGCCGCTCTCCCGCCGAAACAGCCAAGCCTTCGCGTGGAGTCGTGTTGAGCGGATCTCGTAGTTGACCTTCACCTTGGCGCCGAAGTCTCGGACGAGACGGTCAAGCGCATGACGGTCGGTAGCGCCGATGTAGGTGGTCGTGATGACGCGGATCGGCACGCCGCGTTCCTTGGCAGCACGAAGCGAGTCCTCGAGCACGCGCAAGCCATACCACTTCACGAAGGCACAGATCAGGTCAATGCTGTCGGCTGTGGCCAGTTCAGCGCGCAGTTCGCTCCCGAGGCTCGGATCCTCGGGAGAGTTGGTGATGAGGGCCGTCTCGGAGAGTGGCGTGAGCGGGCGAACCGCGTAGACGCCAGGGGCTTCCATCTCGGCCAGTGCCAGGAGTTGCCGAGGTCCTTCCGCGATGAGTTCAGCGGTGTCACTGGTCCCGAGGCCAGAGGAGGCGGACGCGAGCGACTCGATGACCTGATTGGCTACTGCGACGCGTTTGTCGGGTGGCAGCTGACTGAGTCGTTGCTGTACCGCCCGGCTGATATGGCGGGCGAGCACGTGAGGTGACGATTCCTCGGTGACCTCGTCGTCGATGGCCCTCCAGCCAGCGGTGCCCAACTGTCCCATCTGCGCCTGCATGCGCAGGGTGATGAGTTCCTCGTACACACCCGCGACAGGCTGTGACAGATCCCCTGGCTGGGCCACGTTGACTTCCCTATCCCTCATACAGCGACTGCTCTGTTGTAGCGGGCGGCATTGAATCCGAGTCGAATCCGACGTGCCGCCGGGTAGGCGTGATCGTGCCACTCCGGGGTGGACAGACCGAGAGGCGGTGGTCACGTAGCCGCTGCCGCCTATATCGAGTACTGCAAAGGGCGCTCCAGGAGATGTGGGCGCCCTTGGTAGTCCGCAGGCCGTGAAGATCTGGCGCGAAGGTTAGCCAGGGGTGCGCCACCACGGCCTTACCGATCCGGCGCCAGGGGCACGTCCTACGCCCCCACCCCGTGACACCCCTCGTACCCCCGTCCCGACCCGCACCAGCACAACGCCCCCCGCTCCGGTGGCCAGGTCTGCGCTCGTCCGCGGGCCGCCAGGGTCGTCGCGTACTGGGGGAGGAGGTCGGAGTCGGAGGGGGAGGCTCCCTCGGAGGCCGCGAAGGCCTCGTAGGACGGGACCGTGCCGGTGACGATGCCCAGGTTGGGGGTGCCGGAGGCGGACAGCTCCCGCAAGGACGCCTCTATCGTCGCGAGGTGGGTCTCGTGGGAGGGGTACTCCTGCGCCAACGCGGGGTACGCGGCGACCAGTTCCGTCAGCTCGCCCGTCGGCCAGTGCAGTACCGCCACCGGGAAGGGGCGGGACAGCGCCTCGCGGTAGGTGCCCAGTTCGGCGCGGAGGCGGGAGATCTCGGCGGCCAGTTCCGCCGGGTCGTCCGAGCCCAGGGACCAGACGCGCTTGGGGTCGTGGAGTTCGTCCAGGGAGACCGGGGAGGAGTGGAGCGTGTCCGCCAGGGCGTCCCAGTCGTCGTGCGGCAGGCCCAGCATGCGGCGCACCCGGTGGCGGCCGAAGAGGAGGGGATGGGTGGCGTACGGCGGTTCGGACGCGTCGGCGAGGAGGAGTCCCGCGCCCTCCGTGAACGTCTCCTGCGCCGCCTCCAGCTCGTCGTGGGACTCCAGGGACTCCGCGACGATCACCCAGGGGGCCGGGTCGCGCGGGGCCGCGGTGCGGATGCCGGCGATGATCGCCCGCGCCTCCGCCTCGTGGCCGTACTCCCAGAGGTTCGAGGCCTTCAGGGCCCGGACCAGGAGGGGGCTCTCCAGGGTCTCGGGGGAGTTCAGCAGGCGGTCGTAGAGGGTGGACGCGGCGGGGCGGTCGCCGGCCAGTTCCAGGTGGGCCGCGGCCTGCAACAGCAGGGCCTCCGCGTCCTCGGGATACAGGCCGGCGGTCCGCTCCAGGCGAGCCGCTTCGGCGGTGTGGTCGACGTTCTCGGCAGGCGTGTCGGGGCGCATGGTTGACACCGTACTGCCGGGCCGGGCAAAAAGTGAGATATCTGCAGGCCAGAGACCCGGGGAGCCGGAGAATCGGAGATGAACGGGTCCGGGCTACGCCGTCACTCCGTCCACCTGGATCGTCTGTACCGATTTCGCCGCGAACGGCACGCTCACCGTCCTCGCGCTCAGATAGGTGTCCGAGTGGGGCGTGTAGAGGTCGCCGCCGCCGGTCGTCAGGGTGTTCCAGCGGGGGACCAGGCCGCCCGAGCCGCCCGTCACGCTCGTGAAGCGGGACAGATCGAAGGTCAGGGTCTGGGCGGAGGCGCCGGTGTTCGCGGCGACGATCACCAGGCGCCGCGCGGTCGCGTCGTAGGCCGCCACCGCGTTGCTCGCGCCCGTGTCGATGATCTTCATCCCGGGGCGGATGTGGCGGCTGAACTGGGCCATCACGTAGTACTTCGTCGTCACGGCGCCGGGTGCCAGCGTGTTCGCGTCGTACGCGATCATCGCCCAGTTCGTGGACGGGTCCATCACCTGCCAGTAGACCCAGGCGGTCGGGTGCAGCCAGCGGAAGTCGTAGAGCAGGTTGCTCGCCATGGTCAGGCCCGTGCCGTCGTCGTCGCCCGTCTCCGAGTTCCACAGGGCCTTGCCCGACGTCGTCACCACGTCCGTGTACAGCAGGTCCCTACGGCCGCCCGAGCCCTGGTAGCCATGGACGTTGACCCGGTTCACATACCCCTTCGTCGTCGCGCTGAAGGAGTTCCAGGTGGTGCGGGCCAGGTCGTAGCTCGTCTCGTCGGAGGCCGAGATCTTGGTGGCGGTCAGACCCCGCTTGTCCAACTCGCCGCGGAGGTGGGGGAGTACGGCCGCCTGGACCGTGGCGTCCATATGGCAGCCCTCCTGGGTGCCGGTGGCCGTCCACCAACCGGAGCTGGGCTCGTTGAAGGGGTCCACCGTCGCGAAGTCGACGCCCCAGTGCGACTTCGCGTACGCCGCCACCGCGGCCAGGTGGGAGGCGTGCCGGCGGTAGTTCCAGGACTGGAGGTTGTTGCCGCCGCCCGCCGCGCCCGACGGGTTGTGGTTGAGGCACATCCACCACATTGGGGAGTTCGCGAACAGTTCGGTCACGGCGCCGCGTTGCGTCGCCTTCACCAGCATCGCGCGCTGGGTGGCGTCAGCCGTCCAGTCCCAGGCCGAGGACGTCGGGTCCTCGTTGTTCCAGTCCTGCCAGTAGCCCTCGATCTGCTTGAAGGCGGGGATGTTCGCGGAGGCCGCCATGCTCTCGCCGTTGACGGAGTTCCAGCTGCACGCCCCCAGGTTGTAGCGGGCGATGTTGAGGCCCAGGCCGGGCAGTGTCGTGCCGTTGTAGGTCACCGGCCTGGTGGTGAAGAAGGCGTCGGCGAAGTCGTCCCGGGCGCCGAAGACGTTGGCCCACCAGGCGAGCGAGGTGCCCCAGCCCTCCCAAGTGCCGTAGCCCACGGCGGGATTGACGGCGATCGTCGCGTCCGCTCGGGCGGTACCCGTCGCCAGGGCGCCGCCGAGGACTCCGGCCCCGGCCGCGGCCAGCAGGGTTCTGCGTCGGATCATGGCTGCTCCGCTTCCCGCAACGCCGGACGTCGTCGAACCGGCGTTGACGCCTGTCCTGTGCATGGCAACTTCATGGCAACAGGAAGCATCGGGTGCGGCGCGTGGGTTGTCGAGGGTTTCGACAGCCCTTTCGTCAACCTGTGGAGGAAGTGGCGCCGGCTGCCGGCCGGCTACCAGGCGACCGGCAGCGTCCTCGGGCCGCGGATCAGTCCCTGGAACTGGAACTCCACCTCCGCCGCCGGTACGGCGAGCCGGATCCCGGGGAAGCGGGCCAGCACCGAGCCGATGATCACCTCGGCCTCCATCCGGGCCATGATGGCCGCCAGGCAGTGGTGCGGGCCGTGGCCGAAGGCGACATGACCGGCGCCGGTGCGGTCGAAGTCGAGGGCGTCCGGGTCGGGGAAGACGGCGGGGTCGCGGTTGGCGGCGACGTAGGCGTTGTAGACCACCTCGCCGGCGCGGATCAGATGACCGCCGACCGCCACGTCCTCGGTGGCGACGCGGGGGATGCCGACGCCGTTGCGGTGGGGGACGTAGCGGAAGAGCTCGTCCACGGCCTTCGGCAGCAGCTCGGGTTCGCGGCGCAGCCGGTCGAGCTGCTCGGGGTGGGTGAGCAGCGCGTACATCATGGAGCCGCTGTTGTTGCGTACGGCGTGGCCCCCGCTGACCTGGATGGCCATGGCGAGGGAGACCGCCTCGGCGTCCGAGATCTCACCGGTCGAGGCGGCCTGCGCCAGGACGCCGGCGAGGTCGTCGCGGGGGTCCTCGCGGCGGCGCGCGAGGAGGTCGACGACGCGGGCCCGGGTCGACTCCCGGGCCGTGGCCGCGCGTTCCTCGGAGTCCGCTCCCGCGGACAGCAGGTCCTCGCCGGTCTGGGCCCACAGATGCCAGTCGCTCTCCTCCACCCCCAGGAAGTCCCGGATCACCGCGATCGGAAAAGGGCCGTGCAGGTGCTGCATGAGGTCGGCCGGGGCCCCGGCCCGCTCCATCCCGTCGAGCAGTTCCGCGGCCGTGCGCTCCGCCATCGGGCGCAGCCGCATCATGCTCCTGCCGGTGAACGCCCGGGCGACGACCCGGCGCAGCTGGGCGTGCCGGGGCGCGTCGATGTACTGGAGTCCGGCCGTCTGGGACGCCACCGGCGTCGGCCGCATGGTGGTCACGGACCGGCCGACGAGTTCGGCGCGCGAGAAGCGCGGGTCGGAGGTGACGAAGCGGACGTCCTCGTAGCGGGTGACCAGCCAGGCGTGTCCCTCGCCGTGCGGCAGCCTGATCCGGGTGACCGGTTCGTCGCGCAGGATCTCGTCCAGGAACGGATCGGGGTCGAGGGCGGGCAGGTCGTCCACGGACCAGGACCGCACGGCGGGGGGTGGTTCGGCGGAGGCCGCGGCGGCGGGCTCGGGGTCGAAGGGCATGGCACACCACTCCCGTGCGTCCTGAGGTTCGGGATGTTCCGGGAGCCGTCTCCGCTGTCCGTCCGGCCTCCGGCCCGGACTCTCCGTCCGGCTTCCGTCCCGCCCAGCCTGCATCGGCCCGTGGCCGTCCGCGCGCCCGGCGCCGCCATTCGCGTGGCGCGCCGCCCGCGCCCTCGGCCGCGGTACATGTCGCCTGGCGCCTTCGCCCGCCGCGTGGGCCTGGCGACTTCGCCCTCCGCCGCTTATCTTGCGGGCGGCCCCCGGCGGCGCTCCACCACGGGCCCGCGACCACGGGTGTTCCACCACGGGCCCGCGACCACAGGCGTTCCACCACGGGCCCTCCGGTGGGCGAAGGAGGCGGTATGCGGATACGGCCCCCTGACCGGGCGCGGAACCGGGCGCGGAACCGGGCAGGGACAGGGATACGGATACGAACGCGCCCCCGCGTGGTCGAGCACCGCACCCGCCGACGACGTGCCCGGCGCCGGCGCGCGCTGTGGGGGCTGGGCGAGATCCTCGTGACCGCCGGGCTCGTGCTCCTGCTCCTCGTCGTCCACCAGCTGTGGTGGACCAACCGGGAGGCCCGGCAGGGCGCCGACCGGAAGGTGGAGGCGCTGGAACGCGAGTGGGCGACGCGGGACCCCACGTCCGGCGGCGACGGCGTCGGCGGCGAGGAGAGCGGCACCGGCGGTGGTACGGCCGCCTCGCCCGCACCGTCGAGCGGTACCGGCCGCCACTCCGCCACCCGCCGACAGCGCGCCCCGGCCCACGCGTCGGCCCCCGACCGGTCCCAGGCCTACGCCGTCCTCGCCATCCCCCGCCTGCGTCTGCGCGTTCCCGTCGCCGAGGGCACCAGCAAGCGCGATGTCCTGAACAAGGGGTACGTCGGTCATTACGCGGGCACCCAACAGCCGGGCCAGGCGGGCAACTTCGCCGTCGCGGGGCACCGCAACACCCACGGTGAGCCGTTCCGGTACCTCGACCGGCTGCGGAAGGGCGACGAGGTCCGGGTGGAGACCGGCGGCGCGGTCTACACGTACACCGTCGACCGGACGCTCCCGCAGACCTCGCCCCGCGACTCGGGGGTCATCCGGGCCGTACCCCGGAGCCTGGCCCGGCCCGCCTACGGCTACCGCGGCCCCGGCTACTACCTCACCCTCACGACGTGCACCCCGGAGTACACCTCCCGGTACCGGCTGGTGGTGTGGGGCACGCTCACTTCCATGCGGCCACGCTGACCGCGCCCAGCACCGCGAGCCCCGCCGAGACCGCGAGGGCGATGTCCGCGCCCTGGGCCAGGTTTTGCGAGGACGTGGCGATGGCGATGGTCAGGGCCACGCCCGCGCAGGAGCCGATGTAGCGGAACGTCTGCTGCGCGCCGGAACCCATCGCGGCCCGCTCCGGCGGTACGGACTCGACCGAGAGCAGCGGCAGGGCGGCGTTGAGCAGGCCGCTGCCGACGCCCGCGACCACCAGGCCGGGCAGCATGCGGTGCCAGGAGCCCGCGCCGATCGAGCCGAGCAGCGCCAGCACACCGACCGCGTGCAGGAGGAAGCCGAGGGCGAGTTGGTGGCGCGGCGCGATCCGTCCCGCGAGCCGCCGGGCCTGCAACGCGACCGCGAAGGAGAGGCCGGACCAGAGCAGGAACAGCCACGCCGTGTCCAACGCCGAGAGCCCCAGGGTGCGTTGCAGCAGCGTCGGCAGGAAGCTGAACACGCCGATCACGGCGAGGCCGGTGAACAGACCGCCGGCCGAGGAGGCGAGGAAGCGCGGGCGGCGCAGCAGACCGAGGTCGATCATCGGGGTGGCGGCGCGGCGCTCGACCAGCGCGAAGACGCCTGTCAGCACGAGGAACGCGGCCAGCAACAGGCCGACCGGCGGGCGCAGCCAGCCGTCCCGGCCCAGGGTCAGGGCCGCGACCAGGGCGACCAGGGCCAGTCCGAAGGTCACCGCGCCGAGCAGATCGGGGCGGCCGCCGCGCGGGGCGCGCGACTCGGACAGCGTGCGCGCCGACAGGGCGGCCACGACCAGGGCGGCGGCGCCGAGGATCCCGTACCCCAGCCGCCAGTCGGGCAGCGCCCCGGTCAGCAGGGGGCCCACCGCGATGCCGCCGCTCACGAACGCGCCCCAGACACCGGTCGCGTGCAGTCGGCCGCGCGGGGTGGGGAAGGCGTGCACGAGCAGGCCGAGGCTGCTGGCGAGGAGCGCCGCGCTGGCCCCGCCCTGGGCGACACGGGCGAGTGTGAACAGCCAGGTGGAGGTGGCGAACCCGCCGAGCACGGTGGTGACGCCGAGCGCGAGCGTGCCGGCGACGAAGATCCGGCGGCGGCCGTAGTCGTCGGCGAGGCTGCCGGCGACCAGGAGCAGGGCGGCCAGACCGAGCGGGGTGCCGTTGAGCAGCCAGGCCTGCGCGGAGACCGCGGTGTGCAGGTCGGCGGCCATGTCGGGGAGCGTGACCATCGGCGCGGTGTACGTCATGAGGGCCACCGCGGTCGCGGCGCTGGTCAGGGCCAGGGTCGCGGAGGCGCGCGGCGGCGCGTCGGGATGCTGCTCGGGTTCCGCCCCGTCGGTCGTGGCGGTGGCGTCGAGCCGGGTCATGACAGTCCTTCCGTGGGCTGCGGCCTTCAAGGCCGGCGGGGTCGGACTCGGCGGGAGGGCTTGTGAGTTCGGCCATTGAACTGACCCACGCCTCGGTACCGTAACACCGTAGGTTCGGTCATTGAACCGACAGGAGGTGAAGTGGCTACAGTGGACGCCATGGCACTGGGCAAGGACTACGTGACGCAGGAGTGCTCGATCGCCCGAGCGCTGGAGATCGTCGGCGAACGATGGACGCTGCTCGTCGTCCGTGACGCGCTCTACGGCGTCCGGCGCTACAACGACTTTCTCGTCCACCTCGGCATCCCGCGCGCCGTCCTGGCCGCCCGTCTCCAGTCGCTCACCGCCGAGGGCATCCTCGAGAAGCGCCGCTACCAGGAGTCGCCGCCGCGCGACGAGTACGTCGTCACCGAGCGCGGGGCGGCCCTGTGGCCGACACTGCGCTCGCTCGGCCGGTGGGGGCGCGAGCACGTCGACGGTGCCCGGCTGCGCGAGTTCCGGCACGCCGAGTGCGGCACGGAACTCGGCGCGTACGGAGAATGCGCCGCCTGCGCAACCGTCGTACCGCTCGCCGACGTCCTCATGGTGCCGGGACCCGATCTCGACCCCGACCCGACGGACCCGGTCAGCCGCGCGCTGCTGAAGCCCCGACGGCTGCTGGAACCCGTCGTCATCGACCCCGTATGACGGCCGGGAACGGCGATCAGGGGCAACGACCGACGGCGACGGACGAGAACGACACTCGCGTACGGGAGGAGAGGCGGCGATGATCCGCAGCTGGGCCGCCATGCGCCCCGCCGCCGTGCTGCTGCTCCTGGTCCTGGAGGTCGCGCTGCTGGACGGCGGCAACCTCTCGGTCACCGTCGCGCTCGCCGCGACCGCCGCGGCCGGATCCGCCCTCTCCGTCTGCTGTCTCCTCGCCTCGCGCAGCGCGCCCGCCGTGCCGCCCACCCGGGTGCGCACGGCCATTCGCGACCGGGCCCGCCGTACGGCGTTCCTGCCCCAGCGCGACCCCGACGCCCGTGGCCGGCGCAGGCCCCGGGCACCCGGGCACGCCCTTCCGGCGATCTCCGCGTAGGGCGAATCCCGCTGTCGTAGGTGACCCCGCGCGGGTCGTCATGCCGTCGCACCCTCATCACACCCGGCACGACGAGACCCCCGGAGGGCTCACCCATGTCCGTATGCGCGCGCCTTGTCGAGCAGTTGGCCGATCTGCTCGCACCCCTCTTCCACGCCTCGGCGGCCGCCGCCGCGATCGTCCTGTTCACCGCCCTCGTGCGGCTCCTGGTGCATCCCCTGTCCCGGGCCGCGGCCCGGGGCCAGCGGGCCCGCGCCGCGCTCCAGCCACGGATCGCCGAACTGCGCGAGAAGCACGCGAAGAACCCCGACAAGCTCCAGCGGGCGGTGCTGGAACTGCACGCCGAGGAGAAGGTGTCACCGCTGTCGGGCTGCCTGCCGAGCCTGCTCCAACTGCCCGCCTTCTTCCTGCTGTACCACCTGTTCTCCAGCCGGACGATCGGCGACGCCCCCAACGGCCTGCTCACCCACAAGCTGTTCGCCGCGCCGCTGGGGGACCGCTGGGCCGACGCCCTGGCGGACGGCGGGGTGTTCGGGGCGCCGGGACTCGTCTACCTCGGACTGTTCGCGCTCGTCGCGGCCGTCGCCACCTTCAACTACCGGCGTACCAAGCGGATGACGGCGGACGGTCCGCTCGCGGCGGTGGGCGGTGGCGAGCAGGTGCCCGGACTCGGCGCGGTCGGCAAGATCATGCCGTTCATGTCCTTCTTCACGCTCGTCACCGTGGCCGTGATGCCGCTGGCGGCCGCGTTGTACGTGGTGACCAGCACGACGTGGAGCACCCTGGAACGGGCGGCGCTGTACCGCTGAGACGCCCCGCGCGCCAGAGGGCGGGAGCGGGTCCGACCGGGGGATGATCGGGTCCAGTCCGTGAACACGGTATTGCGGACTGGACGGGGAACTTGGAGGATCGACCAGTCCTCCGATGGCTGCACCCGTCGGCCGGACGCCCGCGATCGAGGGAGAGGGTGACCATGAAGTTGCTGCGAGTCGGTACGCCGGGGGCGGAGCGCCCCGCGCTGCTCGACGGCCGTGGGGTCCTGCGGGATCTGTCGGGCATCGTGAGCGACGTCGACGGGGCGCTGCTCGCCGACGAGGCCACCCTCGGGCGCATCCGCGCCGCGGCCGCGGCGGGTGAGGGCGATGGCGCCGACGGGTCCGGTGACGCCGATGGCGCCGGTGTGCTGCCCGTGCTCGACGCGGCCGGGCTGCGGGTCGGCCCGCCGCTCGCGCGGATCGGCAAGGTCGTGTGCATCGGGCTGAACTACCACGACCACGCCCGCGAGACGGGCGCCGAGCCGCCCGCCGAACCCGTCATCTTCTTCAAGGCGGCCGACACCGTCGTCGGGCCGAACGACACGGTGCTCGTGCCGCGCGGCTCCACGAAGACCGACTGGGAGGTGGAGCTGGCCGTCGTCATCGGGCGGACCGCCCGCTATCTGGAGTCGGCGCGGGACGGGCTCGCGCATGTCGCGGGCTACGCGGTGGCGCACGACGTGTCCGAGCGCGCCTTCCAGATCGAGCGGGGCGGGACCTGGGACAAGGGGAAGAACTGCGAGACGTTCAACCCGCTGGGACCGTGGCTGGTGACCGCCGACGAGGTGCCGGACCCCCAGTCCCTCGCGCTGCGGCTGTGGGTCAACGGCGAGCTGAGGCAGAACGGCACGACCGCCGAGCAGATCTTCCCCGTGGGTGAAGTGGTGCGGTACGTCAGTCAGTTCATGACCCTGTACCCCGGTGACGTCATCAACACCGGGACTCCGGCCGGGGTCGCCCTGGGGCAGCCCGAGCCGAAGCCGTACCTGCGGGCCGGTGACGTGGTGGAGCTGGAGATCGAGGGACTCGGCCGGCAGCGCCAGGAACTGAAGGACGCCTAGCCCGTTTCTGATGGCTAGCCCCACCGGTCACGCCGGGCCGGCCGGTCACGCTCACCCGGCCGGTCACACGGCCTGTTCCGGTCGCGGCTGCCCGGCCGGTCGGAACGGGCCCGCCCGGTCAGAGCAGCACGGCCGCGAGCCTCCGCCACGCCTCGCGCGGCAGGTCGTCTCCCGGGGTTCCGTCCACCACCTGGATCGCCACATGGTCGGCGCCCGCCCGGTGGAAGGCGTCGGCGCGGTCCCGGATCCGGTCCTCGTCGCCCCACGCGTACAACGTGTCGACCAGGCGGTCGCTGCCGCCGCCGGTCAGATCGTCCTCGGTGAACCCGAGGCGCAGGAAGTTGCCGGTGTAGTTGGGGAGCGTGAGATACAGCGCGAGGTGCGCGCGGGCCAGGGCGCGGGCGCGGGACGGGTCGGTCTCCGGGACGACCGCGAACTCCGGTGCCAGCAACGGCCCGTCGCCGAGGAGCGCGCGGGCCTGGGCGGTGTGCTCGGGCGTGACGAGGTACGGGATCGCGCCGGCCGCGCGTTCGCGGGACAGCTCCAGGGTCTTCGGGCCGAGGGCCGCCAGCACGCGGCGCCCGGCGGGCACTCCGGCGGCGTCCAGCGCGTTCAGATACGTGACCAGCGCCGAGTGCGGGCGGCGGTACTGCTCGGCGAGCCTGGCGTGGCTCACGCCCAGGCCGAGCAGGAAGCGGCCGGGGTGGGCCGAGTCCACCTCGGCGAACCCGGCCGCGCTCACGTCGGCCTCGTACTGCCAGATGCTCTGGATGCTCGTGCCGACGACAAGGCGGGACGTCGCTCCGAGGAGCGGGACGGCGTGCCGGGCGGCGCTGTTGCCACCCAGCCAGGCGGCCCCGTAGCCGAGTTGTTCCAGTTCCGCGGCCGCCTCGGTGATGTCGCCGCGCCGGGCCGGATCCTCCGAGCGGAGCCCCGCGCTCCAGACGCCGTACCGGCCGATCGTCTCCTTGACGGTGCGCGCGCTGCTCGTCGACTCGGTCATCGGGTCGGCTCCCTCCGGGTGGGTGTCGTGCCGTGATCGTCGTGCACGTCGGTCTCAACCGGAGGGAGCCGCGCGGTAATCCCGCGGACGGGCTGCGCGCGCGGGAGCGGCGACCATTCGCCCGGGAGCAGCCACCGCTCACTCGGCGGCAGTGGCTGCCCGCTCAGGAGCGGCGACTGCTCACGCGGCGGCAGTCACTACTCGCTCAGGAACTGCTCCAGCGCCTCCACCACGAGCCGGTGGTCCTCCAGCTGCGGCAGCCCGGACACCGTCACCGAGCCGACCACGCCGGCCCCCTCGACGTTGATCGGGAAGGAACCGCCGTGTGCCGCGTAGGCGTCGGGGTCGAGGCGGGAGGAGTCCTCGAACGTCGTGCCCTTCGCCCGGAACCGGGCGCCGACGAGGTAGGACGCCGCGCCGTAGCGTTCGACGACCCGGCGCTTGCGGGCGATCCACGCGTCGTTGTCCGGGGTGGAGCCCGGCAGTGCCGCGTGGAAGAGCTGCTGCCCCGCGCGGTGGATGTCGACGGCGACCGGGGCCTGACGCTCCCGGGCCAGTTCCACCAGCAGCGAGCCGAGGGCCCAGGCGTCGTCGTGGGTGAACCGGGGGAAGACCAGCCGCCGTTCCTGGGCCTCCAGTTCCGCCACGCTCGGGGTGATCTCGGGGGTGGACCTCGGGGTGATCTCGCGTCCGCTCATCACAGGCTCACCGTCACACCGTCGCGGGCCGAGAGGCGGGCCGCCTCCAGGACGTCCAGGGCGGCGGCCGCCTCCAGGGCGGTCACCGGGTTCGGGCCGCCCTCGGCGAGGGCCTTCGCCACCGCCGCGTAGTAGGCGGGGTAGTCGCCGGGCAGGGTCGGTACGGGGCTGCCGCCGCCGGTCAGCGGGGACTCCCCGGAACCGACACGGCCCCACAGCGCCTCGGGCTCCGTGCCCCAGCCGGCGCCCGGCCGCTTCCCGTCGCGCAGCTCCGCCTCCTGCGGGTCCAGGCCGTACTTGACGTAGCCCGCCCGCGAGCCCAGGGCCCGGAAGCGCGGGCCGAGCTGGGCGGTCGTGGCGGAGACGTAGAGGTGGGAGCGGACGCCGCCGGCGTGGGTGAGGGCGATGAAGGTGTCGTCGTCCGTCTCGGCGCCCGGCCGGCGGATGTCCGCCTCCGCGTACACCTGGGTGACGGGACCGAACAGGACCAGCGCCTGGTCGACGACATGGCTGCCGAGGTCGTACAGGAGACCTCCGATCTCTGCGGGGTCGCCGGACTCGCGCCAGCCGCCCTTGGGCTGCGGACGCCAGCGCTCGAATCGCGATTCGAAGCGCTGTACGTCGCCGAGTTCGCCGTCGGCGACCAGCTTGCGCAGGGTCAGGAAGTCGTTGTCCCAGCGGCGGTTCTGGAAGACGGAGAGGAGCAGCCCGCGCTCCTCGGCGAGGGCCGCCAGCTCGCGCGCCTCGGCCGCCGTGCCGGCGACCGGCTTGTCGACCACGACCGGCAGACCGGCCTTCAGCGCGGTCGCGGCGAGCGGGACGTGCGTCTTGTTCGGGGAGGCGATGACGACCAGGTCGAGGTCGTCGGCGCGATCGAACAGCTCGTCCGGCGTGGCGGCGACCCGGACGTCCGGGAACTCCGCGCGGGCCTGCTCCCGCCGCTCGGGGTTCGAGGTGACCACGGTGTCGAGGACCAGGCCCTCGGTGGCGCCGATCAGGGGGGCGTGGAAGACGGAGCCGGCCAGGCCGTAGCCGATCAGGCCCACACGGAGGGGAGTACCAGTCGTACCAGTCATGGCCCCCACTTTCGCAACGCTGTTGCCAAAGTGCAAGCGCGGGGGAGAATGGCCGGGTGAACAGGACGAGGAGCGGCAACGGCGGCGGTGCCCGCGGCGACGGCAGGGCGACCGGTACGGGCGCGGTGGCCGGGGCCAACCTGCTCGCCGTGCGCAGCCACAACACCGCGCTGGTCCTCGACCTGTTGCGCACGGCGGGCACCGCGGGCGCGGACGGCATCAGCCGGCTCGAACTCGCCGAGCGGACCGGGCTGACCCCGCAGGCCGTCAGCAAGATCACCGCCCGGCTGCGGGCGGAGGGCCTGCTGACCGAGGCGGGCCGGCGCGCGTCGACCGGTGGCAAGCCGCGCACGGTCCTGCGGCTGGTGCCCGAGGCCGGGTACGCGGTGGGCGTGCATCTGGACCGGGACGAGCTGCGGGCCGTCCTGGTCGATCTCGCCGGGAGCGTGGTGGGGGAGCGGGGCGGGCCGCTGGACCTGGGCGCGGGAGCCGATGCCGTGGTCGCGGCGGTGGCGCGGGAGACGGAACTGCTGGCCGGGCACCGGGGTTCCGGGTCCCTGCTCGGGGTCGGCGTGGCCCTGCCGGGGCCCCTCGACCACACCCACGGCGTGCTGCACCGCGTCACCGGCTTCCCCGAGTGGGACGGCTTCCCGCTGCGCGACGCGCTCGCCGGGCGGCTCGGGGGCGTACCGGTGGTGGTCGACAAGGACACCAACGCGGCGGCGCTCGGACTGGCCGTCGGCGGTGAGGACGGCTCCTTCGCCTATCTGCATCTCGGTACGGGACTCGGCGCCGGGCTGGTGGTCGGCGGTGGTGTGCACCGGGGTGCGCGGACCGGGGCGGGGGAGTTCGGGCACCAGGTCATCCAGCTCGACGGGCCGCCGTGCACCTGCGGCGACCGCGGCTGCGTCGAGGCGCTGTGCCTCGGCGCCGTGGCGCGGGGTGATGTCGAGGAGGCGGCCCGGGTGCTGGGCGCGGGCGCGGCGAACCTGGTGGGGCTGCTCGACATCGACCTGGTGCTGCTCGGCGGGCGTACGGTCGCCGCGGCGCCGGAGCGGTTCGTGCGCGGGGTGGCGGAGGTGCTCGACGCGCGCGCCCGGCGCGAGGGCGCGGCCGAGGGCGCGGTGCCGGTACGGCTGGCGCCGGGCGGGGCGCGGGCGGTCGCGGAGGGCGCGGCGCAGCTGCTGCTGGGGCCGCTGTTCGGACGGGACGACATTTGAGGGGCGGTGCCTGCGGGGCGGTGCCTGAGGGGCGACACGCCTGAAGGGGCGCCTTCCGAGCCGGACGGTTTCCGCGACGGACGGTTTCCGAGACGGACGGTTCCCAGAGGGACGATTCCCGAGCCGAACGGTTCCGAGGGGGGGACGTTTCCCGAGCCGGGCGTGTCCCGGGACAGACGTTTCCCAGGGTGGCAACCGGGGTGCGCCGATCGGACGGAATTGCACACTCGTTCGAGTTCTCTCGCCCTCGGCGTCGGCGAGGCGCCGCTTCTCGGCGGTCTTCTCCCGGCAGGGTCACTTGACCATGCGACCGTGCACGCCCGCCTCCCTCTGCCTGGCGGCAGCCGCCGCCCTCCTTCCCGGGTCCGCGGCGACCGCCTTAGCGGCCCCCGTAGACACCGGCCCGGCCTGTGCCGCCGCCGGTGACAGCGCCTTCCCCCTCACCACCCGCATCCACGGCGGCCCCGCCTCCTACGAGGCCGGCGGTGGCTACGGCATCTGGTACCTGGACCTCACCAACACCACCGACCGCTCCTGCTCGGGCATCCATCCGGTCGTCGTGCTGGTCGACCAGCAGCACGCCCTGAAGCCGACGCAGCCGCGCCTGGAGTTCTACGACGGTGTGCGCCCCCTTCCCGTCCCCTTCGAGACGACCGACGAGGCCGAACTCGTCGGTGCCTTCGGTGCGGAGAACAACGGAGCCGACACCTTCCCCGGCTTCACGGTGGGCCCCCGCGCGACCGTCACCGTGAAGATCCGGCTCGCCCTCACCTCGGACGCCGCGCCCAACCAGGTCACCGTCAACGCCGCCGTGGTCCAGCGCCACGAGGACGACGGCGACTGGGTCGGCGAGTCGAACGCCTACAGCTTCCGCATCGAGGCCGAGACCGACTCCGACTCCGATGCGGAGTCCGATTCCGATTCCGATTCCGATTCCGACTCCGACTCCGACTCGGACTCGGATACGGATACGGACGCGGGTACGGACGCGGGTACGGACTCAGGCACGGGCACGGGCAGGGACCCCGGCACCCACACCGCTCCCACCACCGGCCCCACGCCCGCCGCCCCCACCTCCCGCCGCACACCCGCCCCCGACTCCCCTTCCGCACCCTCGACCCCCCGCGGCCCCGATGCCTCCCCGCACGCCACCCCCACGCCCACCGGCACCGCCCTCACCGTCCCCGGCACCGCCCCCACCGGCTCCCCCACCCCCGAGGAAGATGTCCCCTTCGCCGACCAGCTCGCCGGTACCGGGCTCGGCGTCCAGGGCGCCGTCCTCGCCGCCACCCTCGCCCTGCTGGCGGCCGGTGGCGTGCTGATGCTGGTGCGCAGGCGGCGCTGAACGCGGGGGTGAGACGGCCGTTCCCCGAAGATCGGGCCTGTGTCTAGGCTGGGGCTCACGTACCGCGTACGGCAGGAGATCCCGCACATGGCAGACCGCAGGCCCATCGAGTCGTGGCTCACCGACATGGACGGTGTGCTCATCCACGAGGGCGTCCCGATCCCCGGCGCCGACGCCTTCCTCAAGAAGCTCCGCGAGTCCGGCAAGCCGTTCCTCGTCCTCACCAACAACTCGATCTACACCCCGCGCGACCTGCACGCCCGGCTGCGGCGCATGGGCCTGGACGTGCCGGTCGAGTCCATCTGGACCTCGGCGCTGGCCACCGCCCAGTTCCTGGACGACCAGCGGCCGGGCGGCACGGCGTACGTGATCGGTGAGGCCGGCCTCACCACCGCGCTGCACGACATCGGCTACATCCTCACCGACCACGAGCCGGACTACGTCGTCCTCGGCGAGACCCGGACGTATTCGTTCGAGGCGATGACGAAGGCCGTGCGACTGATCCTCGGCGGCGCCCGCTTCATCGGCACCAACCCGGACGAGACCGGCCCCTCCACCGAGGGCCCGCTGCCCGCCACCGGCGCCGTGGCCGCGCTGATCACCAAGGCGACCGGCCGGAAGCCGTACTTCGCGG
Source organism: Streptomyces sp. NPDC002306 (assembly GCF_053593435.1). Taxonomy (NCBI): domain Bacteria; kingdom Bacillati; phylum Actinomycetota; class Actinomycetes; order Kitasatosporales; family Streptomycetaceae; genus Streptomyces; species Streptomyces sp. NPDC002306. The sequence continues at coordinate 408,786 of NZ_JBSFCK010000003.1, read as the reverse complement.
GCAAGCCCAACCCGCTGATGATGCGCACCGGGCTCAACGCGATCGGCGCCCACTCCGAGACCAGCGCGATGATCGGCGACCGCATGGACACCGACGTACTGGCCGGCATGGAGGCCGGCATGCAGACGTTCCTGGTGCTCACCGGCCTGACCCGGCCGGAACAGGTCGAGGACTTCCCGTACCGGCCGTCCGAGATCGTGGATTCCATCGCGGATCTCGTCGAGCGGATCTGAAACCCCCGGGGCCGGGCGAACAACCCGTACGGAGCAACGCGGCCCCGCAGCGGATGCGGGGCCGCGTCGCCGGGGGGAGCCTCCAGGTACCAGGAGGTTTCACGATGGGTTCATGGAAAGTCACTCTCTGCGCCGGATTCGCGGTCGCGGCAGCGGCACTGACCCCGGCGGCGTACGCGGCGGACGGAGGGGGTGTCTCCGTGGCCCCCTCGTCCCCCGCGCCCGGCGCCGAAGTGGCGCTGCGGGTCAGCGGCTGCGAAGGGACGACGGCCACCGCCGTCTCGCGGGTGTTCGTCGCGGACGCCCGGCTGGCCGGCGCCGACGGCGCGATGGCCGGAGAGGCCCGGATCCGCACCTCGGCCGAGCCCGGCTCGTACGACGTGCGGATCACCTGTGCCGACTTCCAGGCGCAGGGCACGGTCACCGTCTCCGGCGATGGCGCGACGGCACCGTCCGCCGCCTCCCCGGCCGCTCCGGCCGTCGCGGGCACCGCCCACTTCGCCTCGGTCGACACCTACACGTACGCGGACGGCCCGGGTACCGCCGACACGGTCACCGGACTGGTCCTGGCGGGCGTCGCCGCCACCGCCGTGACGCTCCGCAGCGCCTGCCGGAGCCGCCGAACGGGCTGAGCCGCGCGCCGTCTTCCACGAGCCGAGCGCGGCGGACCATGAGGTCACCTGGCCCGGTCGGCGGCCCGCTCCCCCTTGGGACCGCCGACCGGGCCTGTCCTCGACCGCGTGCGCACGGGCTGCGGGAGTAACCCGGCGACCGACGCGGGAGGTTGCGGAGGCCCCGGTGGGGCACGGCCGGCCACGGCTCGGGCCGTCCGGGACGACTGTAGAACGGATGTGCTCCGGGGCCTAGGGGGCGTATGACACCAAGTCCCTCACTTGTGGCTCTCCGTCATCCCCGCAGGTGGCCCGCGCCGCTACGACGGGTCGCGCAACTCGGCGTCGTCCAGGCGCCCTTCGGTGACCGCCCGGGCCACCTCGTCCAGGGGCAGCCGGTGCCGGCGCGCGTACCGCCGCAACGCCACGAACACGGCGTCCGCGGAGGTGCCCCAGCGCTCGGCGAGCATCCCCTTGGCCCGCTCGACCCGGCCCCGGCCGGACGCGGCCGCCTGCAACTGCGAGGACAACGACCGGTATTGCGCGTACATACGCTGGTTCTGCACGCCGACGGCGGCCGCGTCGGCGAGGCACTGGGCGACCGGGAGGTGCCCGGCGCCGTCCGCCGCCACGGAGCCGAACACGTTGAGCGCGCCGAGCGGTGTGCCGCGGCGGCGCAGCGGGACCGCGAAGGTCACGGCGATGTCGTGGCCGAGGGCGGCGGCGGTGAAGTCCGGCCAGCGCGCGTCCGCGTGGGCGTCCCGGACGCGCAGGGGCGGTACCGGCCGCCCGGTGCCGTAGCTCTCCAGGCAGGGGCCGCCGCCGTGTTGGGCCCGCAGCAGGTCGACAGCCACCTCCTGGCGGCGGCTGCTGCCGGCCAGCGACACCGCTCCGCCGCCGTCGATCAGCATGATCCCGGCGGCCCGCGCCTCCAGCAGCTCCGCGCAGTGGTCGCAGACCCGTTGGAGATAGTGCGCGGTGTCGAAGCCGTCGGTGAGCGTGTCCGCCGCCTCCACCAGCGCCGCCGCCAGCCGGATCTCCCTGGTGGTGTCACGCATGGCGGCGCACTCCCTCCCGCTGGGCAGGCCTCCTCGCCGAAGCCTCCCGATGGCGCGCGCCTACCCAGCCGCCGCGCCCTGTAACAGCTGTCGGACAAGCTCGCGTGATCTCGTGGGCGTACGGGGACGTATGTCAGGATTGAGACCGGGAAAAACCGCGCAGAACAGTGCACCCGAGGGGGAGTTGGATGTACGGCACGAGGGGGGCGCGGTCTCCGGTACGGGGTGGGATCTTCGCGGTGGCGCTGGGGGCGGCGCTGGCCATCGCGGGATGCTCCTCCGGAGACGGGGACGACGGCGGACCCGGTGGCACGAGCGCCGGAGTCACGCAACAGCCCGAGCGGACCGACCCGTTCTGGGTGAACCCGGACGGCAACGCGGCACAGCAGCTCGCGGCCTACGCGAAGGCCGGGAAGGACGACGAGGCCGAGCAGATCCGCAAGATAGCCGAGCAGCCGACCGGCGAGTGGATCGGCCCGGAGAACCCGGAACAGGAGGCGCGCGGCTTCACCGAGGCCGCCGGCCGGGCGGGCCGCACGGCGCTCCTGGTCCTCTACAACATCCCGCACCGCGACTGCGGGCAGTACTCACAGGGCGGCGCCCCCGACGGCGACGCCTACCGGGCCTGGATCGACGGCGTGGCCAAGGGCATCGGGGACCGTCCCGCCACGGTGGTCCTGGAGCCGGACGCCCTCCTGCACCTGGTGGACGGCTGCACCCCGGACGAGTTCCACGAGGAGCGCTACGACCTCCTCAAGGGCGCGGTCGGCGCTCTGACGTCCCTGAAGCAGACCAAGGTCTACCTCGACGCGGGCAACGCCGGCTGGGGCCACCCCGGCCAGGTGGTCGAGCCGTTGCGGTCGGCGGGCGTCGACGGGGCCGACGGCTTCGCCGTGAACGTCTCCAACTTCTACTCCACCCAGGAGTCCCTCGCCTACGGCAAGGAGCTGTCGGCGAAGGTCGGTGACAAGCACTTCGTCATCGACACCAGCCGCAACGGCAACGGGCCGTACACGGGCGGCGATCCGGACGAGCGCTGGTGCAACCCGCCGGGCCGGGCACTGGGCGAAACCCCGACGACCCGTACGGCGGACCCGTTGGTCGACGCCTACCTCTGGGTCAAACGGCCGGGAGAGTCGGACGGCGAGTGCAAGGGCGGCCCGAAGGCCGGCCAGTGGTGGCCGTCCTACGCCCTGAACCTGGCCAAAGCCTCCAGGTAACCCACCCCCGCGTCCCACCCCAGGGGTGCGGGGACCTGCACGTCTTTGAGGGGCGCGGGGAACTGCGCGACAAGCCACGACGCACCCGCACCCAACAACACCCCGCCAGCGCACCCCAATACGCCCCGCCGGCCCACCCGACAACGCCCCGCCGGCGCAGCGCTACCGCACGTTGACCCACTGCGCCTCGCTGGGCGTCCCCTGGTCGTCGTCCACGAACAGCATGTACCACCCCGGCTGGACGAGGTTCCCGTTCTTCGGCACGGTCACCGTGATCCCGTCCCCGGACGTCGTGAAGTCCAGCGCGATCGACCGCTGGTCGACGTCCGTGACGTGCGTCGACGCGCTCGGCCGGATCAGCCGTACCTTCCTGATCGACGCGGCGTGCTGCGAGGTGAACGCGGCCGTGCCGCCGCGCGCGACGGTCCGCGGGCCCCCGGACAGCGACGGCCGCGAGTCCCGGTAGAGGTACGGCGGCGTGTAGATCTCGATGCGCTGCTCGAACGTCCCCGGCTTGGTGTTGGCCCGGTCGCCGTACAGCGGGTCCGAGCCGAAGAACATCACCCGCCCGTCGGGCAGCAGGATCGACCCCGAGTGGTAGTTGCGGCCCACCAGCGGGTCGGCGACCCGGGTGAAGGTGTTGCTGTCCGGGTGGTAGATCCGCGCCTGGAGGATGTCGGAGTCACCGCGGCCCCGGTAGTCCTGCGAGCCGCCCGACACCAGCACGGTGTCGTCGGGCAGGACGGAGGCCTGCGCGTACCGGGTGCCCTTCTCCAGCGTCGGCCCGTCCACGAACGCGGGGGCCGCGTCCTTCAGGTCGATCAGCCGCGTCCTGTTGCTGGACAGCTTGGACTCGCCGACCCCGCCGCCGCCGATCACCATGTACGTCTCGTTCTGCGCGGGCGGCAGCAGCACCGTCCCGGACGTCTCCAGCCGGTCGGCGTCGCTCAGTCCGGGCAGCTTGACGAACGCGTTGGTGGCCACGTCCCAGATGCCCGGGTCACGGCCCACGTTGTCCGGTCCGTAGCCCGCGTTGGACCCCGAGTAGAAGATCTTGCCGTTCTGCATCAGGAACAGTGCGGGATACGTGGGGAACTGACGGATCGTCGACGTGTAGGTCCACTTCTTGGTCTTCGGGTCGAAGGTCTCGTTCTTGCCCGGGACCAGCTGACCGATGTCGTCGAGACCGGAGACGCTGAGGATCCTGCCGTCGCTCAGGGTGGTGAGCGTCGGGTACCAGCGGGCCTCGTTCATCGGGTCGACCTTGATGTACCTCTCGGCGACCGGGTCGAACTCGTAGGCGTCCCTGATCCCCTGGAAGTCCTTCTTGTCGAGGGCGAGCTTCTGCGCGATGCCGTAGGTGTTGCGCGCGTCGACCCCCGCCAGCCCCTCGATGCCGTAATTGTCCTGGGTGCCCGTCTGGTACCGGGCCCCGCTCTTCTGCGCCTCCACGTAGATCCGGCCCAGGCCGGGGTCGTTGCGCAGGAACTTCCCGGTCCCCGGGTCGAAGACCTTCTTGGCGCGCGGCACGAGCACCGGGTCCTTGGAGACGAAGGTCCTGCCGTTCTCCTTGCCGGTGAACTTCGTGCCCGCGGGCAGCGTGATCGGCCGGTCGGGGTTCTCGTTGTGGACGATCATCAGGCCGCCGGCCTTGGTGACGTCACCCTTCAGCTTCTCGTAGCGCTTGGTGCCGCCCGCGATGAGGATGTTGCCGTCGGCGAGCTGGGTGTGGCCCGTGCAGAAGAGGTCGCTCGGAGTGGGCACCTTCTTGACGGTGCCCTTGACCGGGTCCCAGATCCGGCTGTCGAACCTCTTGGCGTCGAAGTTGTCCTGGTTGTTGCCCGATCCCGCCACGAGCAGGACCTTTCCGGTGTGCAGGAGGACCGCGTGGATGGTGTTCTGGCGGTACTCCTCGGGGAACTCCACGATCTGCCAGCGGCCGTGGTCGGCCTTGTACTCCGGTCTGTTGATCGCGTACTCGTGATATTTCTCGGTTCCGACGCGGTACACCCAGGGGCCGTTCATCCCGGCCAGGGCGAGGACCACCGCCGTACCTATCGCGAGTCGGCGTGCGCGCCGGCGGCCGGCTCCCTCGCTCATTCCTTACGTCCCCCCAGCCCGCCCAGGGCGATCTGCATGGTCTGGTCGCCGCTCGTGTTCGAGGCGGCCCAGGTCGGCCGGGGCGCCGGACCGTGTGCCGCGTACGGCGCGGGCACCGGCGCGACGGCCGGGGCCGGCGCCGGCGCCGGGACCGCGTCCCGCGGCTCCGGGGCCGCCCCGGCGGTCCGCTTCCGCGTCTGCCGGAGCGTGTAGCGCCAGGCGAAGATCGGCGATGCGGTGATCAGCAGGGCGAACGACGCCCAGACGAGCATCGCGGGGTGGGAGTGCCCCTGGAGGAAACCGGCGGTGATCGACCCGGCGAAGACCAGGATGAAGAACAGGTGGATGCGGAACGTGCCGAACAGGGTGTCCGGGCTGGCCGAGTCGCCCTTGGGCGTCACCACGAACCTGCTGCGGCGGCGCAGCACCGTGTCCATCAGCGAGCGGGCGTAGACCGGCGCGGACAGCGCCGACATCACCATGCCGGCGACTCCGCCCGAACCCTCCGGCTCGTGCGGGGAGACGTTGTGCCGCCGGTTCCAGATGTACAGGCCGATCTGGAGCGCGGAGGCGTTGCCGTAGAGCATGAGCCACACGGTGGGGTCGATGTTCACGCCCGAGGCGCCCAGGCCCAGGAAGAGCGCGCAGCTCAGGGCCGCGAGGATCCAGTTGAGGGCCGACATCGGATAGAAGATGATCATCATCGTGTAGTTGAAGAGCTTGCCCGGCGGCAGCGAGAAGAAGCCCTTCCAGTACTGCTTGAGGATGGTCTCGTAGGTGCCCCGGGACCAGCGCAGCTGCTGGGTGAAGAAGTCCGTCCAGGCGTTCGGGCCCTCGCCGACCGCGAGCACGTCGGGCGTGTAGACCGACCGCCACTTGTGGCCGGTGGCCGGGTTGCGGTGCCGGTGGATCTCGAAGCCGGTCGCCATGTCCTCGGTGATCGAGTCGTACAGGCCGCCGATCTGCTTCAGCGCCTTGATGCGTACGGCGTTGGAGGTGCCGACGAACATCGGCGCGCCGTAGAAGTTGCCGGCGCGCTGGATCAGCGCGTGGAAGAGGAACTGCTGGGACTCGGCGGCCTTGGTGACGAACGTGTCGTAGTTGCCGTACACCTGTGGGCCGATGACGAAGCCGACGTCCGGGTCGCGGAAGAAGCCGAGCATGCGCTCCAGGTAGTTCGGCAGCGGCACGTGGTCGGTGTCGACGGAGGCGAAGAACTCGTACGCGTCGCCGTGCGCCTCCAGCCAGGCGTTGTAGTTGCCGTGCTTGGTCCTGGCCCGGTGCGCGCCCTTGGGCCGGTTCCACTTCTCGACGCCCTTGCGGGAGAAGTGGTGCACGCCGAGCCGGGCGCAGACCGCCTTGACCTCGGGGTCGTCGCCCTCGTCGAGGAGCCAGACATGCAGCAGACCCCGGTGGCGCAGCCGGACGGCGGCCTCCAGGGTCCTGGTCACCATCTCCAGCGGCTCCTTGCCGGGGACGAAGGAGGTCAGGAAGGCGACTCTGGTGCCGGTCTCGGGCACGACCGGGATCGGGTCGCGGGCGACCAGTGTGGCGTGCGCGTTCGACAGCACGTTCATGCAGCGGAAGAACTCGATCAGACCGATCGAGACGAGCATGACGATGTCGAGCGCGGGCAGCCAGGAGAAGGCGGGGTAGTCGCGCGAGGTCCAGTGCTCCGGCCGCAGCAGCCAGGCCAGCAGGATCAGCGACAGCAGTGGGGCGGCGCCCAGCATGAGGGCGGCCCGGATCCGGTGCGGCTCCTGCGAGAGCAGCGAGCGGTACTGCACCTTGTACGGCCGGTTCGGGTCGGGCTGCGTGAGGGGCCCCGCCAGTCGGCTGTAGTGCTCGTAGTCGTATCTCGGAAGTGTCTTCTTTATCCGGCGGAACTGGCCGGTCGAGTGCGAAGGTGTTCGGAGCTGCGTGGTCTGTGACGGGTCGAAGTGCTGCCGGGCGCCCATCGGCGTCGACGTCATGAGTCATCCCCCCACACGCGGGCGACCGCGTGTCTGTCGGTTCCCTGCGCCCGCGCGACCCCCCTCGGCCTGCACAGGCGCTTCAGTGACGGGGCACAGCTACCGCACAACTCATGAACAGGGAACTGCGCCCTTCCGGTCGCAGGCTTGCCCCCCTCGGCACGCCTCCAGGAACGGGGCCCCTCTCCCCGCATCGGCCGCAACCGGCTTCTTGCCCCCCAAGTGCCGCCAATGGGCAGCATCTTGGGAAACAGGGTTCTACGGTGCTCGGCATGATCGCAAGATGCGAAACGCGGTGTTTACCGGTCATACGCGTTCATTGTGGCGGCTGTGGGGGAGTTGTGGGTCAGTTGTGGACAGTCGTGCGCGAATATTGCCGAAGTGATCTCTTATGGACTCTTCCGCTCGAACAGCGTCACCGGAACGCACCGCCCGCACGATGTCCCGGTGCTGACGGCAGGTGACCAGCGGATCCTGCGGAACGTCCGCCAGATCGGTGCGGACCCGGTGGAAGGCGTCCCAGAAGGCCTCCAGCACCTCGCGCAACAGCGCGTTCCCGAGTCCCCGGTAGAGGGTGGCGTGAAAGGCCCGGTCGGTCTCGGCGAGGCCGGCGCCCCGTTCGGCCTCCGCTTCCATGCGGTCGACGAGGGCGTCCAGTTCGGCGAGGTCGGACTCGGGGATCCGGCCCGCGAGCCGGGAGACCAGTCCCGTCTCCACCGCCTCGCGCAGCTCCAGCAGCTGGAGCAGGCTGTCCTCGCCCCGGTAGTGTCCGGCGACCGTGCGGAAGGCGAGGCCTTCGATCATGGGCGCGAGGGACATGGGTCCGACGTACGTGCCGAAGCCGTGCCGGATCTCGACGATGCCCATCGCCTGGAGCGCCTTCAGCGCCTCGCGCACCGAGTTCCGGCTCGCGCCGAGGAACTCCATCAGCTCGGGCTCGGTCGGCAGCGGCGCCCCGGAGGGCAGCCGACCGTCGATGATGAGCTTCTTGATCCGCTCCTGTAGGTCTCGGGCTGCCATGGCCAGAGGGTATCCGGCCAAACAACGAAAAAGCCCCTCGCTGCTGCGAGGGGCTTCCTCCGTCTGTGCGCCGCCAGGGACTCGAACCCCGGACCCGCTGATTAAGAGTCAGCTGCTCTAACCAACTGAGCTAGCGGCGCGTGCTGACGTCGTTAACTCTACATGACCTGCGGAGGTGCTCCGGACCGCCGCGCGACCACCTCCCGGCCCCCTCGTGGCCGCTTTCCGCTCCGTCCGGTCCCGTCGCCCGGTCGCCGTACATCATTCGGACCGTCAACATGCGCACCCGGAAGACAGTTGGGAAACTGGCGACGTGATCACGCGCGGGCATTTCCATCTGGAGTGTGAGGGGAATCGCATGGAGACTCCGGTATTCGAGGAATTCGATCCCGCGAGCGACTGCGACTGCCCGGGATGCGTCCACTGGCGCCGTGTCCTGCCGCACTCCGCCGGCCGCACCACCGGCCACCCGGCCGCCCACCGGGCCCTGGTCGTGGCCGCCGCCGCGTCCGCCGCGCTCGGTGCGGCGGCCACCACACCCGCTCTCGCCGCCCCGTACGCGCCCGAACGCCCGGGTGTTCCCGCAGGTGACGAGCCCGACACCCCCCAGGGAGGCAAGGCCCCGCTGCACGGCCCGGGCGGGCGGCCGGCCAAGCCGACCGGCTCGGTCAAGACCCCCGCGACCACCCGCACGGAGATCATCAACCGGGCGAAGAAATGGATCGACGCGGCCGTGCCGTACAGCATGGTGGCCTACTGGTCCGACGGATACCGGCAGGACTGCTCGGGCTTCGTCTCCATGGCCTGGAAGCTGCCGGGGAACGAATGGACGGGCAGCCTCAACCAGTACGGGGAACGCATCACCAAGGAGGAGATCCAGCCCGGGGACATTCTGCTGTTCCACAATCCGGCGGACCCGCAGAAAGGCTCGCACGTCGTCATCTTCGGCGGCTGGACGGACTACACGCACACCTACTACAGCGCCTATGAACAGACGCCCCCGCACGCCCGCCGCCAGTCCACCCCGTACGCCTACTGGAGCCACTCGGAGAAGTACCTCGCCTACCGGTACAAGGGGCTCGCGGCGGACACGGCGGGCGCGAAGCCGGACACGGGTGGCGTAAAACCGGCCGGGACCGCGACCCCGTACCCGGGAGCGGCGTACTTCGGGCCGGGCGCGGACAACAAGTACGTCACCCTGTTGGGCCAGATGCTGGTCAGCCGGGGCGCCGGCGCCTACTACACCTCGGGTCCCGGTCCCCGCTGGTCCGACGCGGACCGCAAGGCCACCGAGGCGTTCCAGCGGGCCCAGGGCTGGACCGGCGCGGCGGCGGACGGACTGCCGGGCCCGCGCACCTGGGAACTGCTGGCCACCGGCGCGGGCCGGGACATCGGGGGCAAGACGGCGGACCCGGCCGCGCCGTCCGCCCAGCCCCCGGCCTACCCGGGCCGGGACAAGTTCCGGCCCGGCGCGGACAACTCGTATGTCACCCTGCTCGGCCGGCAGCTGGTGAAGAAGGGGTTCGGCAGCTCCTACACGACCGGGCCGGGGCCGCGCTGGGGCGAGGCGGACCGGCGCGCCGTCGAGGCGTTCCAGCGCTCCCAGGGCTGGCGGGGCGGCGCGGCGGACGGCTACCCGGGGCCGGAGACCTGGCGCCGGCTCTTCTCGTAGACCACCGGCGGACGTCATCCGGCGGGCGGCATCCGGCCGATGGCGTCCGGCGGACCGGTTTCCCCTCGCCGCGGACCGGCAACCACTCGCAGACCCACTACTCGCCCACTGTTGTGACGCATCTGGCGCGGAGGCTGGAGGCACGCATGAGCAGTACGACCACGTCACAGACGCCCGAGTCCGAAGGACCTGGGCCGGCCGAGGGACAGGCCCGGCCGACCCGGCTCATCCAGAACGAGGTGACCACCGAGATCCCCATTCATCTGTTGTTCCGGGACGAGGCCGACCCGGTGTCCGTGCCGCTCGCACCCGCGGTCGTGGGGCGCAGGCAGGGCACCGGCGAACAGCCGCGGTTCCGGCGCCCGGGGCCGGTGAAGGCACGCCCGGTGCCCCAGGTCGACCCCGATCTGGTGGAGCGGTCCGGCAGGGTGCTGCCCGGCGCGGTGGGCCTGCTCGCCGGGGCCTGCGGGCTGGCCGGGTGCGCGGCCACCTCCTGGTGGGCGGGTCTGCTGCCACCACTGGCGGCGCAGGCGCTGCGGCTGCCGGCGTCGGCGGCGGCCGGGCTCGGCCCGGTGCAGTGGGCGGCCTACGCCGGGGCCGGGGCGCTCGGGCTGTTCGGGTTCGGCGGCCTGGCCCGGGGCCGGACCGGCCGGGCCTGGGTGCTCGACCTGTTCGGCCGCTACCGGGGCACCGTCCGGCGTACCGGCCTGCTGTGGGTCAACCCGCTGCTGCTGCGCCGCCGGGTCGACGTGCGGCTGCGGCACTGGCGCAGCGAGCCGATGCCGGCCGCCGACGGCAACGGGGTAGCGCTGCGGGCGGTGGTGCTGGTGGTGTGGCGGGTGCGGGACACCGCGCGGGCCACGCTCGCGGTCGAGGACCACGAGACCTATCTGCGCGAGTGCGTGGAGGCGGCGCTGGCCCGGGTGGCGGTGGAGACGCCGGGCGCGGCGCGGGGCTCGATGGAGGCGGCCACCGACGCGCTGACCCGCCGGGTGGCGCAGGACGCGGGGCCGGTCGGGCTGGAGGTGTTCTCGGTCCAGCCGGTGCGGGTGGAGTACGCGCCGGAGGTCGCCGCCGCGATGCACCGCCGCCGGATCGCCGCCCTGGACGCGCAGCACCGGGCGAGTGTGCTCACCTCGGTCGTCGACTCGGTGGAGGACACGGTGACCCGGCTCACCATGCGCGGACTGGTCGAACTGGACGACTACGAGCGCAAGGCGTTGGTGAAGGACCTGACGGTGGCGTTCTGCGCGGGCCGAGGGGAAGCGGCCCCGTGATTGGTATGGACATGTTCAAGAAGCCGCAATAATCTGGGACTTGGTCTAGACCTGCACGGCTCAGTGAACTTCCCCCACGTTCTCCAGGAGCGGCAGCATGCGCAGAAAGACCAAGTGGTATGCCGCCGTGGTGGGCCTCGCCACCACCGGAGCCATCGTGCTCTCGTCCGGTGGTGCCAGCAGCCACGGCTACACCGACCTGCCCATCAGCAGGCAGAAGCTGTGCCAGAACGGCACGGTGACCAACTGCGGCGACATCCAGTGGGAGCCGCAGAGCGTCGAAGGCCTCAAGGGCTTCCCGGCCGCGGGCCCGGCCGACGGCCGGATCTGCTCCGGCAACAACACGCGGTTCGCCCAGCTCGACAGCCCGAAGACCCCGTCGGGCGGAGCCTGGCCGACCACCCGGGTGACGGGCGGACAGAGCTACACCTTCCGCTGGCAGTTCACCGCCATGCACGCCACGACCGACTTCAAGTACTACGTCACCAAGGCGGGCTGGAACCAGAACCACAACCTGGCCCGCTCCGACCTCAACACCACACCGTTCCTGACGGTGCCCTACAACGGCCAGCGTCCGCCGTCCACGCTCTCCCACAGCGGCACGCTGCCGTCCGGGCTGAGCGGTCACCACGTCATCGTCGCGGTGTGGACGATAGCGGACACGACCAACGCGTTCTACGCCTGCTCCGACGTCACCTTCTGATCCCCCCACGGGCAGGGTCCGGGTGCGACGGAGTCATGGTTCCGGCGCACCCGGGTTCCCTCGACGAGTTCTGAGCGTCCCTTGAGGCGCACCGGCGTGGGCCGGGGGTAGGTTCCTGGCACGCCCCGCCGAGGGCAGGGCGTTCCGGAGATCGGGGGATCCCATGGACGTGATGTTCTACGCCGTACCCGGCCTGATCATGGCTGTGACCTTCTTCGCCGCGTACCGCGTGCTGCGCCGCACGTTCCGGCTGCGCGCGGCCTGGAACGGCGGACTGACCGCGGAGGCGCGCTGCCTGCGAGCCTTCACCACGGTGCGCGGCGGAGGCAACGACAGCCCCGTGCGCACGATCCTGCATCACGTGTACGAGTTCACCGCGCGCGACGGCCGCACCGTCCGCTTCGAGGAGGAGGACGGGCCGGTCACCGTCGTCGAGGGCGACTTCATCACCGTGCACTACAAGGAGGGGCGTCGCGAGGTGATCGCCACGGCCCTCGCTCCGCGCCGGGCCAAGCAGGCGGCGTCCACCCTCAGCACGCTCGTGCTCCTCGGCGTGGTCGTCGGGTTCTGCATCGCCTTCATGGTGACGTACACCCACGCCGCCGCCTCGGTGGGCGACGTCGGCTTCTAGGGCGGGCCTCGGGAGCTTCCCGCCGCACGGCACTCCCTTTCTGACGACACGTCAACTACTGTGCGCGGCCATGGAGTCCGCTAAGGGCACGGTCGCCGAACTCGTAGCGGCGCGGTGGGGCGACCACCGGCCGGGGCTGTGGTTCGAGGAGCGGGTGCTGACCCACCACGAGGTGGCGGCCGGGGCGGCGGCCCGTGCGGCGCTGCTGGCCGAGCTGCTCCCGCCGGGCGCCGCGCCGCACGTGGGCGTCCTGCTCGACAACACCCCGGAGTTCCCGCTGTGGCTGGGCGCGGCCGCCCTGGCCGGAGCGGCCGTCGCCGGCGTCAACCCCACCCGCCGGGGGCCCGAACTGGCCCGCGACATCCGGCACACCGAGTGCCCGGTCCTGGTCACCGAGCGGGCCCACCTGCCTCTCCTCGACGGTCTCGAACTCCCCGGTGTGCGCCTGCTGGTGACCGACGGCGAGGCCTACGCCGACCTGCTCGCCCCCTACGCGGACGCCCGGCCCGACGCCTCCCGGGCCACCCCGGCCGACCGGGTGCTGCTCTGCTTCACCTCCGGCTCGACCGGCGCGCCCAAGGCCGCGATCCGCTCCCAGGGGCGGCTGGCCGCCGCCGGGCGCTCGCTGGCGGACCACTTCCACGTCCGCCCGGACGACGTGCACTACGTCTGCATGCCGATGTTCCACGGCAACGCGGTGATCGCCGACTGGGCGCCCGCGCTGGCGGCCGGGGCGGGGGTCGCGCTGCGGCGGCGCTTCTCGGCGTCGGGGTTCCTGACGGACGTCCGGCGCTACCGGGCGACGTACTTCACGTACGTGGGACGAGCCGTGCAGTACCTTCTCGCCACCGAGGCGCGCCCCGACGACCGGGACCACCCGCTGCGGCTGGGCTTCGGCACCGAGGCGGGGGCGGTGGACGCGGCGGCCTTCGAGCGCCGGTTCGGGGTGCCGCTGGTGGAGGGGTACGGCTCGTCGGAGGGCGGGGCGGCGGTCCAGTGGACGCCGGGCACCCCGACGGGGGCGGTGGGCCGCGCCGCGCGCGGGGGCGATCTCGTCGTCCTCGACCCGGCGACGCGCGCGCAGTGCCCGCCGGCCGTCTTCGGCCCGGGCGGCCGGCTGCTCAACGGGGACGAGGCGATCGGGGAGCTGGTCAACCGCGGGCCGAACCCCTTCGAGGGCTACTGGCGCAACCCCGAGGCGGACCGCGAGCGGCGCCGAGGGGGCGGCTGGTACTGGACCGGCGACCTCTTCTACCGGGACCGGGACGGCTTCCTCTACTTCGCCGGGCGGGCCGACGACCGGCTGCGCGTCGACAGCGAGAACCTCGCCGCCGCCCTGATCGAGAACATCCTCGCCCGCTACGAGGGTGCCGCGGCCGTCGCGGTCTACGCGGTCCCGGATCCGGTCGCCGGGGACCAGGTGATGGCGGCCCTCGCCGGTGACTTCGACCCGCTGGGCTTCGCGGAGTTCCTGCTGGACCAGCCGGACCTGGGGACGAAGATGGCGCCGCGGTTCGTCCGGGTGGTGGAGCGGATGCCGGTGACCGCCACGAACAAGATCCATCGGGTGGGGCTGCGACGGGAGGGGTTCCGGTGCGCCGACCCGGTGTGGTGGCGTCCGCCCGGGGCGGCCGCGTACCGCAGGCTGGACGCCGCGGACCTGGCCGATCTGGTGGCGCAGTACCGGGCGCGGGGGCGGGAGGAGCTGATCGCGAAGGAGCCCCCCGCTGTCGCGAGGGGCTCCTCATCTGTGCGCCGCCAGGGACTCGAACCCCGGACCCGCTGATTAAGAGTCAGCTGCTCTAACCAACTGAGCTAGCGGCGCATGACTCCCGTCGTCCGCGCTCGGCGGGCGACGACGAGGAAAATATTACATGGTCCGCGGCATGCCCGTGACCACGGACGGGCCGCCCCGCCCGGGCCCCGGCTCAGATCGCCAGCGACAGCAGCACGGGCGCCGCGTTCCGGTTCAGCGCGTCGGCCGCCTGCCGGAGCCGGTGCGCGTGCTCCAGCGGGAGGGAGACCGCGAGGCAGCCCACCGACGAACCGGCCGTGATCGGGACGGCCGCGCAGACCGTGCCGATCGCGTACTCCTGGAGGTCGAGGACCGGCACCGTGGGCGGCTGCGCCTCCAGGCGGGAGAGCAGGAGCTTGTCGCTGGTGATGGTGCGCGAGGTGAGGCGGGCCATCTTGTGCCGGGAGAGGTGGTCGCGCCGGCCGTTGTGGTCGAGCTGACCGAGCAGGCTCTTGCCGACCGCGGTGGCGTGCGCGGAGAAGCGGAAGTCGACCCATTCGTTGACCGCGGGGGTCGTGGGGCCGTCCGCGTACTGGGTGACCTTGACCTCGCCGTCGACGTACCGGCTGATGTAGACGGCGGCGCCGACGGAGTCGCGCAGCCGGTTCAGGGTGTGCTGGAGCTTGTCGCGCAGGGCCTGCTCGCGGTCGTGGGCGGAGCCCAGCCGGGCCAGGGCGTGGCCGGTGACGTACGCCCCGTCGGAGATCTGCTCGACGTACCCCTCGCGGCGCAGCATGAGCAGGAGCGCGGTCAGTCGCTCCGTGCCCAGGCCGGTCTCGCGGGCGAGCAGGGTGTCGGTGACACCGCTGGAATGCCGTGCCACCGTCTCCAGGACGCGCAGGGCGTCCTGAGCCGAGTGGTACGGCGCGGTCGGCTCGTGCTTCAGCGCCACGGTGTTTCCCCCCGGTCGCTTCCTGGGCCGTGATCCGGACAACGGATCCCCTCCACGATAGCCGCCAGAAGACTGATCGGGAGGGGGTGTTGGAGCGAACGCGCCCCTCCCAACTGCGACTCTGGCTCCCTGGCATATGCCAGGGTCAGGTCACGGCGTCGAGACCTGGGGTGATGGCGTGTTCACTTCGTGTAATTGCACGCCGGGATTTCCACGATCTCGGCGCCACGCCCCCCGCGGCGCGTTCACGGCACCCCGTGCACGGCGCCGCGCGCACGACGCCGCGCTCGTGGCACCCCGTGCACGGCGCCGCGCGCACGACGCCGCGCTCGTGGCACCCCGTGCACGGCACCGCGACCACGGCACCGCGACCAAGGCGCCGCGCTCACGGCGCCGTGCTCACGACACCGTGCTCACAGCACCGCGCCGAGGAACTCCCGTGTCCGTTCGTGGTCGGGGTCGCCGAAGAGCTTCTCGGGCGGCCCGGACTCGATGACGCGACCGGCGTCGAACATCAGTACCTGGTCCGAGATGTCCCGGGCGAAGTTCATCTCGTGGGTCACGCAGAGCATCGTGATGTCCGTGCTGCCGGCGATGTCCCTGAGCAGGTCGAGGACGCCCGCCACCAGTTCCGGGTCCAGCGCCGAGGTCACCTCGTCGAGCAGCAGCACCTGCGGCCGCATCGCGAGGGCGCGGGCGATCGCCACCCGCTGCTGCTGCCCGCCGGACAGCTGCGTCGGCCGCATGTCGCACTTGTCGGCGAGCCCCACCAGGTCGAGCAGCTCGCGGGCGCGCGCCTCCGACTCGTCCCGGGACAGCCCGAGGACGGTGACGGGCGCCTCCGTGAGGTTCCTGAGCACACTCATGTTCGGGAAGAGGTTGAACTGCTGGAAGACCATCCCGATCTTCTTGCGGACCTCGCGGAGCTGCTTCTCCGGGGCCGGGTGCAGGCGTTCCCCGGCCACCGTGATCGTGCCCTCGTCGGGCTTGGTCAGCGTCATCAGCAGCCGCAGGATCGTCGTCTTGCCGGAGCCGGACGGACCGATCAGCGTCACGTGCTTGCCGGAGTCGACGGAGAAGTCGAGCCGGTCGAGGACGGTGTTGTCGCCGAACCGCTTGGTGACCTGGTCGAAGCGGATCAGTTCGCTGCCGTCCACCGGCGGATTGGTGTGGGTGTCGGGATCGTTCAGCAGGGAGGTGTCAGCGGACAAGACGTCGCTCCAGGGCTCGCAGAAGAAGGGAGGCCAGGTAGGAGATGAGGATGAAGGCCACGCCGATCACCGTGAGGGGCTCGGTGAACTGGAAGTGCTGCTGGGAGAAGAGCCGGGCCCGGCCGAGCATCTCCAGCACGGTGATCACCATCAGCAGCGGCGTGTCCTTGAGCATGGCGATGACGTAGTTGCCGAGGGCCGGCACCACCCGCCGGATCGCCTGCGGAAGGATCACCGCCCGCCAGGTCCGGGTGGCCGGCAGGCTGAGCGCCGTCGCCGCCTCCCACTGACCGGCCGGCACGGCCTCGATGCCGGCCCGGTAGACCTGCATCGTGTACGTCGAGTAGTGCAGGCCGATGCCGATCACACCGGTGGCCATCGCGGAGAGGGTCAGGCCCCACTCGGGCAGTACGTAGAAGAGGAAGAACAGCTGCACCAGCAGCGGGGTGTCACGCACGAACTCCGTGACGACCCCCACCGGCCAGCGCACCCAGCGCGTCGGCGTCCGCATCAGCAGCGCCCACACCAGCCCGAGCGCGAACGAGATCAGCGAGCCGAGCGCCAGCGCTTCCAGGGTGACCACCAGGCCGTCCCGGAAGAGCGGCATGAAGTCCTGTACGGCGTTCCAGTCCCAGGTCACGCGGCGACACCTCCGGCCCCGGCCGTCTCGGCCCGCTTCGGCTCACGCGCGGCCACCCCGCGTCGCGGCTCCTTGCCGACCCCCGCTTTCAGCCGCTTCTCCAGCCCGCGCATGAGGCGCGTGAGCAGGAAGGCGATCACGAAGTAGATCAGCAGCACATAGGCGTAGATCTCCGCGCTCTCCTGGAGCGCCAGCCGCACCAGGTTGGCGCTGAACGTCAGGTCGCCCATGCCCATCACCGACACCAGCGCGGTGCCCTTGAGCAGTTCGATCAGCAGGTTGCAGAACGGCGGGATCATCTCCGGCACCGCCTGCGGCAGCAGGATCAGCCGCATCCGCTGCCAGGGCGTGAAGCCGAGCGCGACGCCGCCCTCCTTCTGGGCCGGGTCGACCGCGTTCAGCGCGCCGCGCACGATCTCCGAGCCGTAGGCGCCGTAGGTCAGTCCCAGCGCCAGCGTGCCCGCCCACATCGGGACGAGCTGCCAGCCGAAGGCGACCGGCAGCACGAAGAACACCCAGAAGATCATGACGAGGGCCGAGGTGCCGCGGAATATCTCGGTGTAGAGGCCCGCGAGGAAGCGGACGATCCGCAGCCGGTGGGTGCGGGCGACGCCGACGGCGAAGGAGACGGCCGCGGCCAGCAGGGCGCCGTAGACCAGCAGTTGGAGTGTGGTGCCGATGCCCTTGAGTACGAGTTCCCAGAGTCCCGGAGTCATCCGCCGCAGAGCTCCTTCGCGGTCAGATCGGTCATCTCCGCCTCGGTGAAGCCGAACGGCCGCAGGATGCGGAACAACTCACCGCTCTTCTTCAGCTTGTGCAGTTCCCCGTTGAAGGCGTCCCGCAGCCTCGTCTCCGTCGGCCGGAACGCGAAGGCGCCCCCGTCCACGTGCGGCTTGCCGTCGACGACCGGCGCGAACGCCTTCGTCGCCTCGGCCTTGCCCGACTTCTTGACGACCTCGCGGGCGGTGAGCGCCGTACCGGCGAAGACGTCGGCCCGCCCCGCCTCGACCGCGTTCAGCCCGGCGACCTGGTCCGGCACGACGAGGATGTCGCTCTCCCGGTAACCGGCCTCGACCGCGTACTGGATCTCGGCGTAACCGGTCCCGGTCGCGAACCTCGCCTTCTTCTCGACGACGTCCCGGTAGGTGTGCAGGCCCTTCGGATTGCCCTTGCGCACGATGAACGAGTCCAGCATCTGGTAGTCCGGGTCCGCGAAGATGACCTGCTTGCAGCGGTCCGCGTTGACGTACATCCCGGCCGCCACGACATCGAACTGCTGCGAGTTCAGGCCCGGGATGAGTGAGCCGAACTCCGTCGGGACGGGCTGGACCCGGTCGATGCCGAGCCTCTTGAACACGGTTCTCGCCAATTCCGGCGCCTCGCCGGTCAGATCACCATTCCTGTCGATGTAGCCGAAGGGGATCTCGCCCGCGATACCGAGCCGTACGACACCCTGTGCCCTGAGCCGGTCGAGCAGATCACCCCCCGCGGTGCTGGACGCCGTGGCCACGCGGCTACAGCCGGCGGCGCCCAGCGCGCCGAGCGCCGCGACCCCCGCGAGCAGCGATCTGCGGGTGGGCGCGGCCTTGCGTTCGTCGTTCCCGTGAGGTGGAGCCATGGCGGCGCGGCTACCCGAGACCATGCGACCTATGCGGGCGGGTTTCGGTCGCGATCGCGAACGAGGCGCTCTTGACCGGCGCGGGACCATGGAACGCATGGCTGATCGCTTCATCGAGGTCTCGCTGGTCAAGCGGGGGATCCACTGCACGGCGAAGCTGCTGGACGACCGTGCGCCGATCACCTGCGCGGCCGTGTGGAATTCCCTTCCGCTGTCCGCCGACGTCTACCACGCGAAGTACGCACGCAATGAGATCTACGCCCTTTTCCCGCCTTTCGCGAAAAGGGAGCCACCTCTGGAGAATCCGACGGTCACTCCCATTCCGGGAGATCTCTGCTATTTCTCCTTCGCGGGCGCGGAACTGGGCACCAAGGCGTACGGCTACGACGCCGAGGTGCGCCCCGGCGCCACGGTCGTCGACCTCGCCCTCTTCTACGAGCGCAACAACCTGCTCCTCAACGGCGACGTGGGCTGGGTGCCCGGCATCGTCTGGGGACAGGTGGTGGACGGCCTGGAGGCCATGGCCCGGGCGTGCAACGACCTGTGGCGGTCGGGGGCGGCGGGGGAGACGCTCAGCTTCCGGCGGAGCGGAACGACGCCGTGAACCCGGCCTCGTACAGGGCGTGGGCCGCGCGCAGCACCAGGTCGTCGCGGTGCCGGGCGGCCACGATCTGCATTCCCACCGGCAGACCGGCACCGTCCGCCCCCACCGGGACGGTCGCCGCGGGCTGCTGCGTCAGGTTGAACGGGTAGGTGAACGGCGTCCACCCCGTCCAGCGGCGGTAGCCGGAGCCGTTCGGCACCTCGACTCCCGCCTCGAACGCGGTGATCGGCAGAGTCGGCGTGACCAGCAGGTCGTACGACGTGTGGAAGCGGCCCATGCGGCGCCCGAGTTCCATCCGGACGTCCACCGCGGCGAGGTAGTCCAGCGCCGACCGGCGGGCCCCCGCGGCGCAGATCTCGCGCAGCCCCGGATCCAGCGCCTGCCGCTGCCCCGGCCCGAGTCGCTCGGCGACCCGGGCCGCCCCGGTGAACCACAGGGTGTGGAAGGCGTCCACCGGGTCGGTGAAGTCGGGGTCGCGCTCCTCGACGTACGCGCCGAGCGCCGCCAGCCCCTCCACCGCCCGCCGGACCGCCGCCGCGACCGCCGGGGCCACCGCCACCTGGCCGCCCAGACACGGTGAGTACGCCACCCGCAGTCCGCGCACACCCCCGGTCAGCGCGTCGCTGAAGGACACCCCGGCCGGCCCGAGCGCCGACCAGTCGCGCGCGTCCGGCGCGGCGATCACGTCCAGCAGCACCGCCGCGTCCGCCGCGTCCCGGGTCATCGGCCCGACGTGCGACAGCGTGCCGAACGCGCTCGCCGGGTACAGCGGCACCCGCCCGTACGTCGGCTTCAGCGCGAAGATCCCGCAGAAGGCGGCCGGGATACGCACGCTGCCCCCGCCGTCCGTGCCCAGCGACAGCGGGCCCACGCCCAGGGCCACGGCGGCCGCGCTGCCGCCGCTGGAGCCGCCCGCGGTGCGCGAGGTGTCGTGCGGATTGCGGGTCGTCCCGCTCAGCGGCGAGTCGGTGACGCCCTTCCAGCCGAACTCGGGTGTCGTGGTCTTGCCGACGAAGACCGCGCCCTGTTCCCGCAGCCGGGCCACGGAGGGCGCGTCCTCGTCCCAACTGCCTTCCTCCGCGACGCTCTTCGAACCGCGCAGGGTCGGATGGCCGCGCAGCAGCAGGATGTCCTTCACCGTGACCGGCACGCCGTCCACCGGGCCGAGCGGTTCGCCGCGCCGCCAGCGGTCGGCCGACTCCCGGGCCCGCGCGAGCGCCTCGTCCGCGAGCAGCCGCACGAACGCGTTCACCTCCGGCTGGACGCGTTCGGCCCGCTCCAGCACCGCCCGCGTCGCCTCCACGGGGCTGAACTCGCCCTTGCGGAAACCCTCGACGAGTCGTACGGCGGTCAGTTCGGTGAGGTCGGTCGGCTCCGTCATGCACCCTCCTGGCGGCGTCAGTGTCCGGGTACGTATCCGCGTTTCTTGTCGACCACGTTCGACAGGCTCCGGCCCGCCGCCCAGCGCTCGTACAACTCGACGAACTGGGCGCCGAGGTCGTCCCGCCAGCCGACCGTGTCCCCGCTCATGTGCGGGGACACGATCAGACCCGGCACCTGCCACAACGGGCTGTCGGGGGTGAGGGGTTCGGCCTCGAAGACGTCCAGCGCCGCCCCGGCGATCCAGCGCTTGGCGAGCGCCTGGGCGAGCGCGTCCTCGACGACCAGCGGCCCCCGCCCGACGTTCACGAACCGGGCCGAGGGCTGCATCACGCCGAACCGGCGGGTGTCGAACATGCCGCGCGTCGCCTCGGTGAGCGGCGCGGCCGAGATCACCCAGTCGGCGCGGGCCAGCAGCCGGTCCAGATCCTGGGGGCCGTGGATCCCGGTGCGCGGCACCCGGCCGACGACCGCCGCCGTGACGCCGAGTGCCTTCAGCGTGCGGGCGATCGCCCGGCCGATGGGGCCCGACCCGACGACACAGGCGCGGGTGCCGGCCAGCCGCTGGCCCTCCCGGTGACGCCACTCGCGCCGGCCCTGCAACTCCAGGGTGCGCGGCAGGTCCTTGGCCATCGCCAGGACCAGCGCGGCGACGTACTCGGCGATGGGCTGCTCGAAGATGCCGCGCGCGTTCGTCACCACCGTGTCGGACGCGGCCAGTTCCGGGCACAGCAGATGGTCCACGCCCGCGCTCGCCGTGTGCACCCAGCGCGGCCGGGGGCCCTCGCCCGGCCACGCGTCACGCACCGCCGTGGAGGTGAAGTCCCAGACGAGCAGGACGTCGGCGTCCGGGAGGCGCCGGGCGAGCGAGTCCTCGTCGGCGTGCACGATCCGGGCACGGCCGGTGAGGCGGCCCAGCCGGGGCCGGGGGTCGGCGTCGAGGACAAGGAGCGTGGGGGCGGTCATGGGCAGCCGTTCTTCGCCGGTGCGAGCGTCTGACATGCGCGGATTGACCACGCTCGCACCCGAACCTACCTTCGTCAACACGGGCGTGCCTACGGTCCGTTGTCCCCTCCTTCCGCACGGTGAGGCAGGTGCCTGCCATGGAGTCCCCGGACATCACCTTTCTCGGTGGCCCGCGTCCGCAGCGAGGCGTCGGCGTGGTGGCCCCCTTCGACTTCGCGCTCGACCGCGAACTGTGGCGCTGGGTGCCCGACGACGTCTCGCTGCATCTGACCCGGACCCCGTTCGTGCCGGTCGAGGTCAGCCTCGACCTGGCGCGCCGGGTCAGCGAACACGAGACGCTGGGCGAGGCGGTGCGCACGCTCAACGCCGTCGCCCCCGAGGTCGTCGCCTACGCGTGCACCTCGGGCAGCTTCGTCGGCGGGATCGCCGGTGAGCGCGCGATGTGCGAGGCGATGACCCGGGCGGGCGCGGTCCCCTCCGTGACCACGTCCGGGGCGCTCCTGGAGGCCCTCGCGGAGCTCGGCGCCGGACGGGCGGCGCTGGTCACCCCGTACACCGAGTCCGTGACACGGGCCCTCCAGGAGTACGTCGCCCAGGCGGGTGTCGCGGTGACGGGCTGTGCCTACATGGGGCTGACCCGGCACATCTGGAAGGTCGGGTACCGGGAGGTGGCCGACATGGCGCGGCGCGCGGCCCGGGGGCGGGCCGCGGACGTACTGTTCATCTCCTGCACGAACCTGCCGACGTACGACGTCATCCCCCAGTTGGAGGCGGAACTGCGCATACCGGTCCTGTCGGCCAACCAGGTAACGATGTGGGCGGCGCTGCGCAGGCTGGGTACCCGAGCCGTGGGGCCGTATCAGGCGCTGCTCGAAGAGCCGGCGCGTGCGTGGCCCGTACTGCCGGAAGAACAGCAGGAAGGCTGGACATGACCGCACTCGGATTCCTCTACCCGGGCCACTCGGCCGAGGACGACTATCCGCGCATCGAGCAGCTCCTCGGCAGCGACATCCGGGTGGACCTCGTCCACACGGACATCGGCGAGGACGCGCACCGGGTGGACGCGCTGCGCGAGATGGGCGCACCGGGGCGGCTCGCGGCGGGCGTCGAGGAGCTGCGGCTGGCGGGGGTCGAGGCGATCGTGTGGGCCTGCACCAGCGGCAGCTTCGTGCACGGCTGGGAGGGCGCCCAGGAGCAGGTGCGCGGCCTCGCCAGGGCGGCCGGGATGCCGGCCTCCTCGACCTCCTTCGGCTTCGTCCACGCGGTACGGGAGCTGGGGGTGCGGCGGGTCGCGGTCGGGGCGACCTATCCGGACGACGTGGCCGAGCTGTTCGCGGACTTCCTGCGCGCCGCCGGCGTGGAGGTGGCCGGGGTCCGCGGCGCCGGGATCGTCACCGCGACCGAGGTCGGGGCGTGGGGCGAGGAGGAGCTGTTCGCCCTGGCCAGGGCGGCCGACGAGGCGTCCGCCGAGGCGCTGCTCCTGCCGGACACCGCCCTGCACACGGCCGCGCACCTCCCCGCCCTGGAGAAGGAGCTCGGCAAGCCGGTCCTCACCGCCAACCAGGTCACCGTCTGGGAGGCCCTGCGCCTGACCGACCGACGGGTGAACGCGCCGATGCTCGGAGCGCTGTTCACCCGGGAGCCGATCGTGCAGGTGTGAGGCGGCGGGGCTCGGGACCGGGCCCCCGCGCGGGCCTCCGGTGGCGCGCCCCGCCCCGCCCCACCCCGCCTCGGCCTGACTCCGCCGCGCCTCGCCGCGCCTCGAACCGTGCCCGCCCCCGCCGCCCCCCGCGGGAATAAACGGGGACACCCTCCTGTTAGTGGGGCCAGGACAGCGCTGGCCGGACAACAGGAGGCACCCACCGTGACGGCAGACGAGACCCGGGGCAACGTACGGGGCATCCGGGGCGAGGCCCGGGGCACCGCTCCCGTACCGCTCTCCGTACTGGACCTGGTCACCGTGGGCGCGGGCAGCACCGCCACGGACGCCCTTCGCACCAGTGTGGAGCTGGCCCGGCTCGCGGAGGCGCGCGGTTTCCACCGCTACTGGGTCGCCGAGCACCACTCCATGCCCGGCGTCGCCTCCTCCTCGCCCGCGGTGATCCTCGCCCACCTCGCCGCCCACACCGACCGCATCCGGCTCGGCTCGGGCGGCGTCATGCTGCCCAACCACGCGCCGCTGGTGATCGCCGAGCAGTTCGGCACGCTGGAGGCGATGGCCCCCGGGCGCGTCGACCTCGGCCTCGGCCGCGCCCCCGGCACGGACGGCGCCACCGCCGCCGCCCTGCGCCGCAGCGACCGGCTCGACGAGAGCGCCGACGACTTCCCCCAGCAACTCGCCGAACTGCTGCGCTTCCTGGACGACGACTTCCCCGACGGCCACCCCTACGCCCGGATCCACGCCATCCCGGGGCCGATCCAGGGCAGCTCACCCGGCGGTGTCCAGTCCCCGAACCGCCCGCCGGTCTGGCTGCTGGGCTCCTCCGGCTTCAGCGCCCGGCTGGCCGCCATGCTCGGCCTGCCCTTCGCCTTCGCGCACCACTTCTCCGCCCAGAACACCGTCCCGGCGCTCGATCTGTACCGGGAGCAGTTCCGCCCGTCCGCCGTCCTCGACGAGCCCTACGCCCTCATCGGGGTCTCCGCGCTCGCCGCCGACGACGAGAGGGAGGCCCGCCGCCAGGTGCGCGCCACCGCCCTGAACATGATCCGGCTGCGCTCGGGCCGGCCCGGGCTCTTCCCCAGCCCGGAGGACGCCGAGGCGTACGAGTTCAGCCCGCTGGAGCAGGAGTTCACCGACTCCTGGGCCGCCAACATCGTGCACGGCACGGTCGACGAGGTCCGCTCCGGCCTGGACGACCTCCAGAAGCGCACCGGCGCGGACGAGTTGATGCTCACGTCCCACGCCCACCGCGGCGAGCTGCGCCTGCGCTCCTACGAACTGATCGCGGACGCCTACGGGTTGCCGACGGCGTAGGACGTCGTCCCCAGCAACTCGTCGATACGGTCCGGCGGCACCGGCCGGGAGTACAGCCACCCCTGGCCGGTGTCGCACCCGATGTGCCGTAGCCGGGAGGCCTGGGTGAGGGTCTCCACGCACTCGGCGGTGACGGTCAGCCCGAGGCGGTGGGCGAGCTGGATCATCGCCTCGACCACGACCTCGTCGGCAGGGTTGGGACGTTCGCCCGCCTCGTCGTACTGGAAGCCCCGGACGAAGGAGCCGTCCAGTTTCAGCACGGAGACGGGCAGCCGGCTGAGGTAGGCGAGGTTCGAGTAGCCGGTGCCGAAGTCGTCGATGGCGATCCGCACGCCCATGTCGCTCAACGCCTGGAGGGTCTGCAGGGGGCGCCCGGCGGACCCCATCACCGCGGACTCGGTGAGCTCCAACTGAAGCAGACTCGGCGCGAGTTCCGTCTCGGCGAGCACCTTCGCCACGTCCGCGACCAGGTCGGAGTCCCAGATCTGGCGGACGGCCACGTTGACGCTCACGAAGATCGGCGGCTCGTCCGGGTGGTCCAGCTGCCAGCGGCGGGCCTGCCGGCAGGAGGTGGTCAGCGCCCAGCGGCCGAGCTGCACGATCGAGCCGTCCTCCTCGGCCAGTGCGATGAACCGATTCGGCGTCAGCAGGCCGAACTGGGGATGGTTCCAGCGGGCGAGGGCCTCGACCCCGCGCAGTCGGCCGTCCTCCATGCCGACCAGCGGCTGGTACTCCAGGACGAACTCGCCGCGCTCGATGGCGGGCCGCAGCGCGGAGGCCAGGGCCTGCCGGGTCATGCGGTGGGCGTTGCGCTCCGGGTCGAACAGCGTCCAGCGCGACTTGCCGTCGGCCTTCGCCCAGTACAGCGTGGTGTCGGCGGCCTGCATCAGGCCGGTGGCCGTGGTCCCGGCCGCGTGCCGCTCCACGACCCCGATCGACGCGGACAGCGACAGCCGCCGGCCGGCCAGGTCGAAGGGGGCCTGGAGGGCGGTCAGCACGGACTCGGCGAGCTCGGCCACCTGGTCGGTGCCGGTGGAGTCCTCGACCAGCAGGGCGAACTCGTCGCCGCCGAGCCGGGCCACCAGCGGGGTGCCGGTCCGGGCCAGTCCGGCCGCCTCGGCGACGTGGGTCAGTCGTTCGGCCACGGCGGCCAGCAACCGGTCGCCGACGCGATGCCCGAGCGTGTCGTTGACCGCCTTGAAGCCGTCCAGGTCCAGATAGCACAGGCCGATCCGTCCGGTGCCACGCTGCTCGTACGACCCCGCCTCCAGCGCGGCCGTCAGACGCTCGAAGAACAGGGTGCGGTTGGGCAGCCGGGTCACCGGATCGTGCATCTGCAAGTGCCGCAGCCGGGCCTGGAGTTCACGGCGGGCGCTGATGTCGGCGACGGACAGCAGGACGCCGCCTTCGTCGCCGCTCAGGGGCGCGACGGTGACCTGCACCCACACCGACTGGCCGTCGGGGTGCTTGAGCCGCCGGGTGCAGCGCAGTTTCGCCTGCCGGCCGCGCAGCACCTCGCGGTAGGCGTGCCAGGTACGGGTGTCCGAGGTCAGGTCGACCAGGTCGGCGGCCTGGCGTCCGGCGAGCGCCGCCGGATCGCCGCCGAGCAGGACGCCCAGCATGTCGTTGGCGCTGACGACGAGGCCGTCGCGGTCGACGACGGCCATCGCGAGCGGCGCCGTCGTGAAGACGGAGCGATACGGCGACTCGCCGCGCGGCGATCCACCACGCGGCGCCCCTTCGTGAGGCGCCCCGTCGCGAGGCGATCCCTCACGAGGGGATCCCCCCTGGGGCGACCCGTCGCGAGGGGATCCCTCACGGGTCGCCGTGTCGCGAGCCGACCCGCCACGAGGGGGCGCGTCAAGATCACTGTCTGTGACGGCCGACCGGTCGAGGTCTGCCGCGGGCGTCGGCCCTTCGGACGTTCCGCTCACCGCTCGCTCCCGCAGTGCACTCGATCTCTGTCCGCGCAGCAAAGTGTGCCGATCATAGAGGGTGGTCCCAAGGCCTTCCAGCCACTGTCCAGTGTCCCCGACGGGGTGCCCTTTCTGACAGATCGTTTCTGCCCGCACCTGGGCGGGTTCTTCAAGTGGCGGACCGCTTGTGACGTTCCGTGAGTACTTCGGGGGTGTCGTTCTTTACCCAGATTCGGGGCCGCTCACTCATCTGGGTCAGATAAACAGGACATAGGACAGCAAAACTACACAGTCTGGATGCGGTGTCGTCCCGTGAACCGCATCCGGAGGTCCTGTTGCCGCGTCAGCTGCTCCGCGAGGGACTCGGGCGTCGGACCCTCCGGGGTCTCGGCCGGGTGGCGGCCCGCCCCCGACTGCGCACCACCGCCGCCGTCTTCACCACGATGTCCGCGCTCGCCGCGACCTCCCTGTTCGGCGGTCCGTCCGTGGCCGAGCCCTTCTCGGTCGAGCCCTGCGAGCTGCAGCGCACCGACGCCCACCACTCGGAGGGACTGGACACCTGGAACGCGGCCTATCCGCGTCCGACCCACGCGCTGGACGCGGTGATGATCTTCCTGTCCTTCCCGGACTCGGACCCGCGGACCACGCCCGCGCAGCTCGCCGCCGACCACTTCCCGGCCACCAGCCGCTTCTTCGAGCGCGCCTCCTACGGCAAGTTCGCCCTCCGCCCGCACCCGCTCCAGCGCTGGATCCGGATGCCGAAGCCATCCACCGCGTACGCCATACGGCGTGACTGGAACGCCACGGACCGGGCCGCCTACCTGCGCGACGCGCTCGCCGGCGCCGACCCGCAGGTCGACTTCTCGCGCTACGACATCGTCTACCTCGTCGCCGACCCCGACGCGCCCGGCGTCGACTCGGACGCCACGAAGGTCGTCAATCTGGACACGCCCCTGCGGGCGGACGGCACGGACCTGCGCCGGGTGGTGACCGTCTTCGAGCAGCACCCGCCGGACCGTCTGGTGCTCGCGCACGAGACGGGCCACGTCTTCGACCTGCCGGACCTCTACCACCGGCCGGTGGACGGCAAGGGCGACTGGGACACCTACGTCGGCGACTGGGACCTGATGGGCAGCCAGTTCGGACTGGCCCCCGATCTCTTCGCCTGGCACAAGTGGAAGCTGGGATGGCTGGAACCCCGCCAGGTGATGTGTGTACGGGGTGCCCGTCCGACCCGGCTGACCCTCGAACCCCTCGGCGCGGGCCCCGGCGTCCCGGTCACCGGCGCCGCCGGAGCCCCCGCGTTCGGCCTCGGCGACGGGACCAAACTCGCGGTGGTGCGCACCGGCCCCGACAGCGTCCTCGCCTTCGAGGCGCGCGGCCCGATCGGCAACGACCACGCGGTCTGCGACTCGGGTGTCCTCGTCTACCGGGTGAACGGCGGAGCGCAGTCCGGCCGCGGCCCCATCGAGGTGGTCGACGCCCACCCGCGCGGCGAGGCCTGCTGGGAGGACTCGGTCTATCCGCCCCTCGCGGACGCCCTGGTGGGCCTGGGGGAGAGCTTCACGGTGCCGGGTGACAACGTCCGGGTGGACGTGGAGGGACGCACACCGTCCGGTGCGTGGACCGTGAAGATCACGACGGGTGTCACGGCGGCACGGTGACGTGCCGGCGTCGGGCGCCCCGCGCTCACGCCGTGTGCACACGGGCGGGCGGACATACGACGATGGGGTTCACGGAAACCGTGAACCCCATCGCCTTCATCATGGTGCGCCGCCAGGGACTCGAACCCCGGACCCGCTGATTAAGAGTCAGCTGCTCTAACCAACTGAGCTAGCGGCGCCTGCTGACGTCGTAGACCTTAGCATCCTGATCGGCGGGAGGAAAAATCGATATCCGCACCGCCGAACGGGCCGCGCGGACGGCCGCCCAGAGCAGGATCTCGGGGCCCGGCAGCCAGGGGTGCCGGGTGTCGGGGGCGACGAGCCAGCGGGCGGCGGACGTGTGCGTGGCACCCGTCACGGGGGTGAGCGCGGGCACGGTCACCGCGTCGCCGCCGCCGTGGCACAACAACGGCGGCACGGACCCCGTACGGCCGTCCGGGCGGCCGTGGGCCGCCCACTCCTCCCACTCCAGCAGGGAGGGCAGCCGCTGGGCCGTACCGGGCGCCGCGAACAGCAGCATCCGCCCCCGGAACGCGGCCACCGGCCCCGAGCCCGGCCCCTCGTCCCAGAGCCGGTCGAGCATCCGGCGGCCGAAGATCGCGGGGGCGCTGACCACGTCGAAGACGGAGCCGCAGGGCAGGATGAGCGGGGCGTCCGGCCGCTCGTGCCACAGGGCGAGGGTGCTGCGCGGATACGTTCCGGCGGAGGCCAGCCAGTCGGCGCCGTCCGCGGTGACTCCCGAGACGTCGGAGCGGTCGCGGCCGGGGAACGGCTCATCCAGTGTGCTGCTCATACCCCCTACGTCTACCGGGCGTGAGCGAGTGATTCCCGAGGGTTGTGGGAAACCGGGACAGGAACGGACGGGAGCGGGTATCTTGCCCGCCTGGCATATGCCGTGGACGTGGTCCGCGAGCGCCGGTCAGACCGGGTCGATGTGGCCCCGGCCCTCGGTCCCGCCCCGCATCAGATCCCGGCCGAACTCGACCATCTTCTTCGCGTAGTCCTCGGTCCACTCGGCCCGCTCGGCGATGTCCGCGTCCGTGAGCCGGTCGAACCGGCGCGGATCGGCGAGCTGAGCCGCGGCGATCGCCTGGAACTCCACCGCCCGGTCGGTGGCCGCCCGGAACGCGAGGGTCAGCTCCGTGGCCCGCGCCAGCAGCGCCGCCGGATCGTCGATCGACTCCAGGTCGAAGAAGTGTTCCGGGTCGGCCGCCACCTCCGTGGGCTCGAAGAGCAGGGGCGCGGGGCGAAGCCGCGGTTCGGCGCGACGCGGCGTGGGCTCCGCCATGTCTTCTCCTCCTCGTACGGTTGTCGGTGGCACCCCCCGCAGGTGGTCCACCCTCCATTCTCTCCCCGGGGCGCAAGGGCACCCCGGGACAGGCGTCACCGCCCCGCACTCTCAAGCCCGCGGGACCGCACGATGTTCCCGCAGTCCGCTCACGGCCGCCAGGTGACCCGGTGCTCCCGGCCGCTCCGCGCGCCCGGGGCGCGCTCACGGCCGCCAGCTCACCCGGTGTTCGCTCAGGCGGGCCAGGATCGCGTGATTCGCCTCCCAGCCGTCCGGGCTGTTTTCATCGGCCGCCTGTGGCGGCGTGCCGGACTCCGTCCGGCGGATGGGGCGGCGCTGCTCTGATCGCCTGGCGGGCGGGTGCCGTAGGGGCGGTCAGGGGCGCCAGGTGACCCGGTGTTCGCTCAGGCGGGCCAGGATCGCGTGATTCGCCTCCCAGCCGTCCGGGAACTTCACCAGCGTGCCCAGCTGGACCGGCTCCGTCGACGGGTAGTCGTCCAGGAGGTCGCTCACTCCCGCCCGGCACACCACGATGCACGCGTGCCGGTGGCGCGAGGCGAGGACGCACAGGCGGCCCGTCTCCAGGTGGAAGGCGGTGGCGTCCGGGCGGCCGGACAGCGGGTGCAGGACCACCGTGACGTCGAATTCCCTGCCCTGGAGCCGGTTCGCCGTGTCCACGGTGACGTCCGTGACACCCAGGTCGGCCAGCGCGGCCCGGACCGCCGCGGCCTGGTCCCGGTGCGCCGTGCCGACGGCGATGCGGTCGGCGGTGAGGGGAGCGGCGTCCGCCGAGCGCTCCGACGTGGCCGCGCCCCCGCGGTCCAGCAGCCGCCGGACGACCGTGGCCAGCGCGCGCACCGCCTCCGGGTCCGTGCGGGGTGTGTGCCGGGCGGGCAGTTCGAGCAGTCCCCAGCCCGAGAGCGCGGCCTCGTCGATCACCCGGTCCGGGCCCGAGCCGTCCGACGGGACGGCGAACGCGAGCCGGCGGTCGCCGTGGCCCGTGCCGCTGCGGAAGGGGGTGTACGGGTAGAACGCGTCCGAGACCAGGGGCGCCGCCGAGGCCGGCAGCCGCCACGACACCGGCAGGCGGTGCTGCGGCAGCTCCGGGTTGTGTGCCAGCAACGTCGTCACGGCGGAGGCCGAGGGGTCGTACGACAGCCCCGCCCACTGCTCGCTGCCGACCATCGCGAAGGGGTCCAGCTGTCCGGGGTCGCCCACGAACAGCGCCCGTTCGAACAGTCCGGCCACGGCGAGCAGCGCGTCGGAGCGCATCTGGTAGGCCTCGTCGACGATCGCGTGCCGCCACGGCTCGTCGACCTTGACATGGGCCCACTTGGCCGCGGTGGAGACGACCACCGGGAGGCCGGCCAGATCCGCCGCCTTCGCCGACTTGCGGACGTTCGTCAGGTCGTCCAGCGCCTTGTCGTACGGGTCGGCGTCGCTGCTGTGCAGCCGGCCGACCGGCAGCTCCGCGTTCTTCTCGGCGAGCCGCACGACAAGGTCGTCGACCTGCGCGTTGGTCTGCGCGACGACCATCAACGGGCGCCCGGCCTCGGCGAGTTCCAGCGCGGCGCGCACGACGAGCGTGGACTTCCCGGCGCCGGGCGGGGAGTCCACGACGACCCCGCGGTGGGTGCCGAGCACGGTGTCGCGCAGGATCGCGTCGGTGGCCCGCGCCGCCGCGGCACCGGGATCGAAGACGGCCTCGACGGTCACAGCACGTCCTCCTCGGTGACGGGGTCGGCGGCCTCCGGCACGGCGGCCGTCTCGCCGGGCGGTCCGCCGTGCGTCCACGGCGTGTTCTCCGGGTCGGGCAGCTTCGCGCCGCCGCGCTGCTCGTGCTCGAAGAGCGTGAAGCAGACCAGGTCGCCCTTCTCGGGCACGGATCCGGCCTCGGGCTCCTTGCCGCGGCCCATCTTGTCGACCACCCGCAGCACGAGCAGTCCCTCGCCCTCGTACCCCACGAACTCCGCCGCCTGCGGCTTCCCACCCAGTGAGCGGTGGACCTTGGCCCGTTCGCCCAGGTGCGGGCGGTCGTCGGTGCGGACGGTGACCAGGGGGCGCGGACTGGGCCGCTTGCCCTCGCTGTACGCCATGACGACGTCCGTGACCTCGCCCGCGAACGCCTCCCCGGCCAGCCGCCTGCCCGCCATCACCAGCGGATCGTCCAGCGCCTCCTGGGCCTCCAGCCGGGCCTGTTCCCGCTCGCGCGAGGCCAGCTTGGTGGCCGCGGTCACCGCGTCGTCGCGGCGCGGCTGCGGGGGCTCACCGGCCAGGACGCGGTCGCGGTGGGCGGTGAACGACCAGCGGTCGCGCGTCCACCGCTCCTCGACGTGCGCGCCCTCGGGCAGTGTGCGCAGCAGCTCCAGGCCGTCCCACACCTTCTCCCAGGTGGGCCGGGTGCGGCTGTCGACCAGGGCGCGGATCTCCCGCTCGGCGGTGCTCAGGTCGCCGAGGCGGTCGTCCGCCTCCAGCCCGTCCTCGGCCGCCGCGAGGGCGGTACGCGCCCGGTCGTAGCGCTCGATCGCCGGCGCGAGGAGCTTGTTGTCGAACGCCGGGTCGGTCGCCGGGCCCGCGGGCGGGCACAGCAACTGCCCGCCGCTGCCCCGGGCGAGCTCGGCGCGCAGCGCGGCCTCGGCGCCGGAGACACCCTCCGGCGGGTCGAGCCAGGCGAGCAGCGCGCCCAGGTGCTGGTCCTCCAGGCTGGACTGGCCGGTCGCCCAGTGCCGGCCCAGGACCTCGGTCAGGGCCAGCAGCAGCGCGGAGCCGGGCACCCGGGCCCGCTCCCCGAAGTGGGTCAGCCAGCGCCCCAGCAGCGGGACCCGCGGCGGCGCCGGATGCGGGGTCTCCGGGTCCTGCTCGGCGGTGCGGCGGAAGCGCGTCGAGCGCCCCAGCAGCCGGACGAGGTCGATACCCGCGCGGCTGGGCACGATCAGCTGGGGCGCGTCCGCGCACAGCTCGACCTCGACCTTGACCCGCTTGCCGGTCTCCGGGTCGGTCTCGTTGCGCTCGGCGGCCTCGACGACGTCCGCGTACGCGTCGACGTAGGGCAGGACGACGTCGGCCAGTTCGGCCAGGAACGCGAACCGCAGGTCGCGGTCGCGCGGCTGCGCCACCACGAGCAGCCGCGGCGCGTCCCGGTCGGTGCCGACCAGCGCGCCGAGCGGGGCACCGGCCTCACCCGCGGTGACGAGCGGCACGAGGACCAGCGGCCGGTGCGACAGATGCCGGTGCAGGACGGTGGCGGTGGGCTGGGCGCGGCCGGTGGAGACGGCCTCCAGCCGGGCCAGGGTGGAGATCAGCGACACGGAGCCGCCTCCCGGCCGAGGGCCTCGGCGCGCAGCCGGGCCGCCCTGCGCAGCGCCGCCACCGCCGGATCCCGCGGGTCACCGGCCTCGCCGCGGGCCGCCGCCAGGACGTCCTCGACGGTGGACAGACCGCCCAGGTCGGCCCGCACCGAGCGGCCCAGCGCGGTCACCGCGCCGTCCGCGCGCGAGCGGTCACGGCAGTGGAACGCCAGCTCGCAGGCGGCCAGGCACTCCGGCGCGTACACGGCGGGTACCGACTCGACGGCGGCCGTGAGTTCCTCGGCGGGCAGCTCGGGGGAGAAGCAGGTGCCCTCGGGGAGGGCGTCGGCGATGTCCTGGACGCGGGTGAGCCGGGCCAGCTGGCGGCTGGTGACCGCGCGCTGCTTGCGCACGTCGACCGCCGAGGCGGTGGGCAGGTTCGAGAAGTCCTTCGGGCACACCAGCAGGACGCGATGGCGCACGCGTGGCGCCGGGTCGAGCCGCGCGGCCACCTCCTCCAGCGCCAGCACGTACACCGCGGCCTGCCGCGCGGCCGCGCCGACCTTCGCCGGGTCCGCCGAGCCGTCCAGCATCGGGAAGGACTTGATCTCCACGACCGTCCAGCCGCCGTCCGGGTGCACGACCACCGCGTCCGGTTCCAGGAAGGCCGGGGAGCCCGCCACGTCCAGCGCCAGCATCGGGTGGTCGAGCAGCGTCCAGGTGCCGGGAGCCTCGGCGGCCTCGCGCAGCGCCAGCGCCGTACGCGCCGTGCGGCCTTCCGGTCCGCTCGCCGCGAGGTCGGGGGTGTGGGCCCGCCCGGGCGGCTCGGCCGACGGGTCCAGCCGCTCGTGCGCCAGTCGCAGCAGCTCCGCGCCGCCGTCCGCCTTGACCCGTGCCTCGAACGCGTTGCCGCGGGTGAAGGCGAACTGCGACTGCCCGAAGACGGAGGGCGAACCCAGCGCGCCCGCCAGCGCGGCCTTGTCCACCCCGGCTCCGTCGAGGATCGCGCGCCGCTTGCACCCGGGGTTGGCGGCGAGCGCCGCGAGGGCGCGCGCGTCCAGCGCCTTGGCCGGTACGTCCGGACCGCGCAGCTCAGCGAGCCGCTGCCGGAGTGCCCTCTCCGGCGTCCGAGGGGGAGGCACCCGGCTCGGCTCCGGGCCCGAACCGCGCATCGCGCTGCCGTGGAAATCGCTCACCCGTGGAAGTCTGGCATCCGGCACTGACAATCGAGGAACCCGCGTCGGCGGAGGCCGTCGAGCCGGACGGGACAGGTGTTCCGCGCTGTGCCTGGAAGCGGTCCCGGGCCCGGTCCGCGGCCCGTGTCACCAGCGGTGCCAGCAGCAGTCCGGCGCCCATCACGGCGGCGCCCGCGACCGCGTCGAGGAAGTAGTGGTTGGCGGTGCCCATCACGACGATCGTGGTGAGCAGCGGGTAGACGATCCCGGCGGCCTTCATCGCGCGCGTACCGCCGAACCGCCAGAGCATGACCCCGCACCACAGCGCCCAGCCCACGTGCAGGCTCGGCATCGCCGCGTACTGGTTCGTCATGCCGCCCAGGCCGCGCGGCGCGCTCGCGTCGCCGCCCCACCAGCCGTACGAGCTGTACTGGGCCATCGTGTCCACGAAGCCGTGGCCCGCCGACAGCAGGCGGGGCGGGCAGGTGGGCAGCAGGGTGAAGCCGATCAGACCGATGAAGGTGGAGGTCATCAGCCAGGTGCGGGCCGCCCGGTAGTGCACCGCGCGGGAGCGGAACAGCCAGACCAGGAGCACGGGTGTGACCAGGTAGTGCAGCGAGGCGTACCAGAAGTCCGCCGGCACCCCGAGCCACGCCTCACGGGTGAACAGCCGGTTGAGCGGGTGCTCGGCGTTGAGGTGCAGGAACTTCTCGACGCGCAGGATCGTCACACCGTGGTCGACGGCGCTGGAGACGTCGCCGCGCGCGAGGAGGCGGCCGGCCGAGTAGCAGGCGTACACCAGCAGGATCAGCGGCAGCTCGGTCCACCAGCGCAGCCGGGTCCGAGGGGCCGTCTCGACGCGAGGTGTCCCGGTCAGCGACATCCGGTCGTCCTCCCCCTTCTTCGTCCCTGCGACGCCTGCCGGCGCGGACGTGACACTTTACGGCGTATGTGCGCACCCGTTCCGGGCGCCCCCGGACCTCAAAGACGCAGAGATCGCCCCTCGGGTTGCCCCTCACAGGGGTGAGCGATGATGGAGGAGTCCCGTTCGAAGATTTCTCCCGGAAAGGCCCCTCATGGCACCGCGCATCCTGCTGGCCCGGCACGGACAGACGCAGTGGTCGCTGTCCGGCAAGCACACCGGCAGGACCGACGTCCCCCTCCTCGAAGAGGGCCGGCGCGGCGCGAAGCTGCTGGGCGAGCGGCTGCACCGGGCGCCGTTCGACGGGCTGCCGGGTGTCGAGGTGCGCACCAGTCCGCTCGTACGCGCGCGTGAGACGTGCGAACTGGCCGGCTTCGGCGAGCGCGCGCGTGACTGGGACACGCTCATGGAGTGGGACTACGGCGCGTACGAGGGCATGACCCCGGCCGAGATCCAGGCGGTGCGGCCAGGCTGGCTGATCTGGCGGGACGGTGTGCCCGAGGGCGAGAGCCTCGCCGAGGTCAGCGCGCGGGCGGACGAGGTGGTCGCCTGGGCGCGGGCCGAGGACCGGGACGTGCTGGTCTTCGCCCACGGGCACGTGCTGCGGTCGATCGGGGCGCGGTGGCTGGGGCTGCCGATCGGGTTCGCGGCGCGGATACGGCTGAACCCGACGTCGCTGTCGGTGCTGGGGTGGGCCTACGGCGAGCCGGCGATCGAGGCCTGGAACGACCTGGGGCATCTGGCGTCCTAGCGCGGACCCGGTGCCGTGGCGGGGGCGAACGGCCCGGTGCCGCGGGGTGGGTTCCATGACGCTCCGGCGCGCCGGTCGGGCGTGGGCCGTGTGGCCCGGGGCTCGCGGGGCGCCGTCGCGCCCGCCCGTGCCGGCCCCGCGGGACGACCGCCCGCCGTGTCGGCGCTCACGCCTTGCGGGGCAGTGACGCGTGCCTGTCCAGGAAGGCCGAGACTCCCGAGGCCCGCCGGTGCGGGAGCAGCACCCGGGCCGTGCCCGCCAGCATCGTCTGGATCCGTGACGACTGCACCTCGTCCAGGAGGTCCAGCACCCGCATCCCCGCCGTCGCCGCCTCGTCGGGGCGGCCGACGCGGGCCAGGTCGTCCGCGAGCTCGGCCGTGTAGAGGGCGATGTTCCGGGTGAAGTGCGGGTCCTGGAGGTGCGCCGCCCGCGCCGCGTGCCGCGCCGCCCGCTGCCAGTCGCCCAGGGTGGACCAGCACTGTGCCTCCAGGCCCTCCAGCTCGGCCTCACCGTAGAAGCTCATCCACTCGGGGTCGGCTTCGCAGGGGCCCCGGTCGTAGAGGGCCTGGGCCCGTACCAGCGCCTGCTCGCAGCCGGTGCGGTCGGCGAGGCCCGCCCAGCCGCCCGCCTCGCGCAGCGCGAGCAGCGACATCAGGCGGGCGGAGCCCAGCGGGCGCGCCACGCGCTGCGCCGCCTGGGCGGCCCTGACCGCCTCCCGGGGGCGGCCGGCGTCACGGGCGAGGAAGGCCGTGTTGCAGAAGGCGTGGGCCTCCAGAGCGGGGTCGCCGGTCACCCGGGCGGTGGCGAGCGCCTCCGCGTAGTGCGAGCGGGCGTCGTCGTAGCGGCCCGAGTCATGGGCCAGCCAGCCCACGGAGATGGCCAGTTCACCGGCGCCCGAGTGCAGCCGCTCGGCGGTCGTCTGCCGGGTGGTGTTGGCGTCCAGCAGCGCGTACGCGGTGCGCAGCGGGGCCGCCGCGCGCCGGTAGAGGCCGTCGGCGCCGTGCCGGTCGTCCAGCAGCCGGATGCGGCGGACCGCCTCTTCCAGGGCGCTCGCCTCGCGCACGCCGACGCGGGCGGACGGGCGGTCCGCCGCCACGGCGTCGTGGGGGAGGCCCAGGGGGGCCAGCGAGACGGCGGCCATGGTGGCGCCCCCGCCGGTCATGAATGCGCGACGCAGCACGTCGCTCTCCTCGTGGTCGTGGTGCGTTTCGTACGGGTCCTGCGGATCGTGCGTGTCCTGCGTCTCATACGGCTCGTACGCCCCGTCCGTCTCACCAGCCCCGTGCGTCGCACTCATGGCACGCGCCGGGCTCATGGAGTGAGCCGGGGGCGCTTCCTCGTCCGGGCGCGCGCCTCGTCCGCGCACGGACGAGCGGGGCGCGAAGCCGAGATCGGTGAGTGTGCGGCCGGGGTACATGTGCAGGAACACCCGTTCGTACGCGTAGTTGGGGCAGCGGATCTCGCCCGCCTCCACCCGGCCGATGTAGCGCGCGTCGCAGCTGACCCGCTCGCCGATCTCGCGAGCGGCCCGCCGTACCAGCGCGGCGAACTCGGCGGGCGAGCGCTGTCCGCGCAGCCGCCGGAAGGGGAGGTTGGGCCGGGTGGGCCGGCTGGGCTGGGGCAAGGGCACCGTTGACGACGCCATGGCCGGGTCCTCTCGTGCGAACCGTCGAACCATGCCGGAATCGGGGTGAGTTGTCCGTGTGCCACCCTGTTTCCGGCGGGCAAGAACGTACCTGCTGTGGTCGGGCCACCACGCAGGGTTTGGCTACAAACCGGATATCTCATCCACGATCTGCCATGAACTGCCATCCTTTGCGGCGTACTTCCGCCGTAGCCCTTGACGCCGTGACGCGTTGAACCGGCCGGACTGCCAAGTGGGTTCTGTGGTGGAGGCCGGGATGGAGACCAGCCGGAGCGTCGATCCTCGTACGCCGCCGACGACGGTGGGGCGCCTGTCGCCCCCGGAGTGTTCGGAGTGCGTGGTGCCGCCGACGGGGGACGAGATGTGCGACCTCGTCACGGTGCCGACCCGGCAGGGGCTGGAGGCGGTCGACATCCTGCGCCGAGGGGCCGCGGACGCGGTGGGGCCCGTACTGCACGACGACGGGTGCGACACCCTCGGATTCCTCGTGCCGTCGGGGACCGCGGCCGCGTGGGACGTCCCCGGCAGCACGTGCACGGAGACCGACGGGCGAGGGCTCAGGCTCCACCCCGAGCCGCCGGGCGAGGGCTCGGACTGGCTGCTGCCGCCCGGCGAGACGGACCTCGCGACCGACCCGGCGGTGCTGCGCCGGGCCCTGGGCGAGGCGGCCCGGCTCATCGAGGCGGCGGACAGCTGCCGCTGAGCGGCACGAGTACCAGGGGCTTGCGACAATGACCCCATGGGAAAGTCCAGGAACCCGCGGCGCCGGCCGGACGCCGACGACGCCGTCGTCGAGGCCGTCGACGGCGGACTCGCCGAGCTGATCCCCGACCGGGACCGGGCGCGGGCCTGGACGCTGCTGATCGACGGCGCCCCGCAGTCGCACGTCGACCTCGACGACCCCTCGTACCTCTCCTTCGAGTACCAGCGCCGTCTCGGCCACGTCATCGACCTGGCCGCGCCGCCCGGCAAGCCCGTCCACGCCGTGCATCTAGGCGGCGGCGCCCTCACGCTCGCCCGCTATGTCGCCGCCACCCGCCCCCGTTCCACCCAGCAGGTCGTCGAACGGGACGCGGCGCTCGTCCAACTCGTGCGCCGAAAGCTGCCGTTGGAGCAGAACGCGCGGATACGGGTCCGGTCCACGGACGCCCGGGACGGGCTCGCCAAGGTGCCGGACGGCTGGGCCGACCTCGTCATCGCCGATGTGTTCAGCGGGGCCCGCACCCCCGCCCATCTGACCTCGACCGAGTTCCTCGACGAGGTGCGCCGGGCGCTGAAGCCCGGCGGGATCTACGCCGCCAACCTCGCCGACGGCCCGCCGCTCGCCCATCTGCGCGGCCAGATCGCCACCGTCGCCGCCCGGTTCGCCGAACTCGCCCTCGTCGCCGATCCGACGGTGCTGCGCGGCAAACGCTTCGGCAACGCGGTGCTCGTCGCCTGCGACCTCCCGTTGCCGGTCATCGAACTGACCCGCCGGGCGGCCTCGGACCCGCACCCCGGACGGGTCGAACACGGCCGGACGCTCGCCGACTTCACCGGCGGGGCGGTCCCGGTAACGGACGCGGCGGCGGTCGCCTCACCGGCCCCACCGCCGTCCGTCTTCCGCTAGGACCCGTCCCGATACCGGTCCCGCACATCCGTCCCGATCCCCGTCCAGGACTCATCCCGGTGGGTCAGTACGTGCCGACCTCCACCCGGGGCGGCCCGTCGTGCCAGGTGCAGAACACCGACACCCGGTCCGCGCCCGAGCTGAACTCCACCCGGATCCAGCTCTCCGTCGTCCACACCTGCATCGACCAGCCGGAGCCGGGCGTCGCCGACACGAGCGTCGCGGAGGCATCGCCGATGTCGAAGACCGCGCGGCCCCCGTCGGTGTCGTAGCTCTTGACCCGGCCCGTGGCCGTGGCCGGGGCCGAGGGGGTGGGGGACGCGCTGGGGCTCGCGGGCGGTGCCGACTTCGAGGGGGTCGGCGTGGGAGTCGTCGGCTCGGCCGGCGGCGTCTTCGAGGGGGTGGCGCGACGGGTCGGGGAGGCCAGCGGCTTCGACTCCTGCGTGGTCGCGTCGCCCGCCGTGATCGGCAGCGCGCGCGGCGGGTCGTAGGCCGTCCCCGTCATCACCGTGTGGACGCCCCACCACGACAGCGTGACCGCCGCGCCCGTGGCGAGCGACCATGCCAGTACGTGTACGAGTCCTCTGCGCATCGCGGCCATACTGCCCCACGCGTCCCACGGTTCGCACATGCTCGGAGTTATCCACAGGCGCCGGACGGTGTGGCGCGCATGGCGTACGGTGCGGCGCATGGCAAGTGTGCTCGTCGTCGAGGACGACCAGTTCGTACGCTCGGCACTCATCCGGCATCTGACCGACGCCGCACACCTCGTGCGCAGCGTCGGCACCGCGCTGGAGGCGCTGCGCGAGGTCGCCCATTTCCGCTTCGACGTCGTTATCCTGGACCTCGGCCTGCCCGATCTCGACGGCTCCGAGGCCCTGAAGATGCTCCGCGGGATCACGGACGTCCCCGTGATCATCGCCACCGCCCGGGACGACGAGACCGAGATCGTCCGGCTGTTGAACGCCGGAGCGGACGACTACCTCACCAAGCCGTTCTCGGTCGAGCACCTCTCGGCGCGGATGGCCGCGGTCCTGCGCCGGTCCCGGGCCGCGGGCGGCGAGCCCCCGCCCTCCACCGTGCTGCGCGTCGGCGGCCTGACCGTCGACCCGTTGCGCCGCCAGGCCGAACTGGACGGCGTACGGCTCGACCTCACCCGCCGTGAGTTCGACCTGCTCGCCTTCCTGGCCGGGCGGCCCGGAGTCGTCGTCCCCCGCAGGGAACTGCTCGCCGAGGTCTGGCAGCAGTCGTACGGCGACGACCAGACCATCGACGTCCATCTCTCCTGGCTGCGGCGGAAACTGGGCGAGACGGCGGCGCGGCCGCGCTATCTGCACACCCTGCGGGGCGTCGGCGTGAAGCTGGAGCCACCCGGCGCGGACGTGGAGCGGGTCCGATGAGGTGGGCGCTGGTCAGGGTGTGCCTGGCGGTCACCGCGATGGTCGTGGTCGCCTTCGCGGTGCCGCTCGGGCTCGTCATCAAGGAGATGGCCCGGGACCGCGCCTTCTCCAACGCGGAGCGGGAGGCCGCGGCGATCGTCCCGGCCCTGTCCATCACCACCGACCGCGACCAGTTGGAGCGTGTCGTCGCCTCCGCGGGCTCCGACGCCGGAATGGCCGTGCACATACCCGCGGCCGACGGCAAGGCCGCCGTCGACCTGGGCCGGCAGCGCGCCGCCGACGCGGACATCACGACGGTACGGAAACTGGGGCGCGCCTCCACCACCGAGGTGCCCGGCGGTTCCACCCTGCTCCAGCCGGTGGCGCTCAGCTCCGGCGCGATGGCCGTCGTCGAGGTGTACGTCCCCGAGTCCGAGGTCAGCAACGGGGTCGGTACCGCCTGGGCGGTGCTCGCCGCGGTCGGCGCCGCTCTGGTCGTCGGCTCGGTCGCGGTCGCCGACCGGCTGGGGGTGCGGATGGTGCAGCCCGCGCAGCGGCTCGTGGAGAGCGCGCACGAACTGGGCGAGGGACAGCTCGGCGTGCGGGTGCCGGAGGAGGGGCCGACCGAACTGCGCCTTGCGGCAGTCGCGTTCAACTCCATGGCCGACCAGGTCGTGCAACTGCTCGCCAACGAACGGGAGCTGGCCGCCGATCTGTCCCACCGGCTGCGCACGCCCCTGACGGTGCTGCGGCTCAACGCCGCCTCGCTCGGGGACGGGCCGGCCGCCGAGCAGACCCGGGCCGCGGTCGCCCAGCTGGAGCGTGAGGTCGACACCATCATCCGCACGGCCCGCGAGGCCAAGCCGCAGACCGCGGCGGCCGGGCCGGGGGCCGGGTGCGACGCGGGCGAGGTGGTGCGGGAGCGGATGGCGTTCTGGTCGGCGCTCGCGGAGGACGAGGGCCGCAAGGTGCGGGTGGCCGGCGTGGACCGCCCGGTGCGCATCCCGGTGGCCCGTTCCGACCTGGCCGCCGCGCTCGACGCCCTGCTCGGCAACGTCTTCCGGCACACCCCCGAGGGCACGGCCTTCGCGGTCGACGTGCACAACGGCGAGGACGCGGTGATCGTGCTGGTGTCGGACGCGGGCCCGGGGATACCGGACCCCGCGGCGGCGATGGCACGCGGGCGTGGCTCGGGGAGCGACGGCTCGACCGGGCTCGGCCTGGACATCGTGCGGCGGCTCGCGGAGTCGACGGGCGGGGACGTACGCATCGGCTCGTCCGTGCTCGGTGGCACGGAGGTGCGGATCTGGATCCAGCTGGACGGGCGCGAGCCGGTGCGCAGGGGGCACCGCGGCACGGTGCGGCGGCGGAGACGAGGAGCCGGGGCGCGCTCGATCGGCCGCTCCCTTTAACCGTCCCCGATCCCTTCCTTAAGCGCACCCTAAGATCGTCGCCAGCCGTCCGGATCAACCGGCTTGTCCGATTCCGGATCGCTAGCGTGCTGCCGCGTCCCAGGTCTGGGAGCCCCCCCCGTGAGCAGTGAAGGCAGGCACGTGATGCGTACGCACCGGCGCAGGATCAGTGGCAGGAACAAGGCGATCGGCGGACTGGTCGCCGCGGCCGTGGTCGGCGGCAGCGCACTCGTCCTCACCGGCACCGCTCAGGCGGCCGGTGTCGGCGCCGCGTACACCAGGACCAGTGACTGGTCGACGGGCTACACCGCGCAGTACGTCGTCACGAACAACAGCGGGCAGGCGGAGCGGGACTGGACCCTGGAGTTCGACCTGCCCTCCGGTGCCCGGTTCGGCTCGCTCTGGAACGGTGAGTCGAGCGTCCACGGCATACACGTCACCGTGAAGCCGCCGAAGTGGGACACGGACGGCCTGGCGGTCGGCGAGTCGACCACCGTCGGCTTCGTCGTCAGCGGCGCGGCCGACCCGACCGGCTGTGTCGTGGACGGCGCGAAGTGCTCCACGGACGACGGCGCGACCCCGGAGCCGAGCGGCCGTCCGACGCGGCCGGCGACCCCCACCCCCTCGGCCACCCCCACTCCGACCCGGACGGCCACGGCGACCCCGACGCCGACGCCGAGCACGGGCACCGGAACGGGCACGGGCACAGGCACCGGCACGACGGCGGCCGCCGGCTTCGCCCCGTACGTCGACACCTCCCTCTACCCGGCCTTCGACCTGCTCGCGAGCGCCACGGCGACCGGCGTCAAGAACTACAACCTCGCCTTCGTCACCGACGGCGGCGGCTGCACCCCGAAGTGGGGCGGTGTCACGGACCTGGCGAGCGACGCGGTCGCCGCGCAGATCGGCGCGCTGCGCGCCGCGGGCGGCGATGTCCGCGTCTCCTTCGGCGGCGCCTCCGGCTCCGAACTGGCCACCACCTGCTCCTCCGCGGACGCGCTGGCGGCGGCGTACGGCAAGGCGGTGGACGCCTACAAGCTCACCAAGGTCGACTTCGACGTCGAGGGCGGCGCGCTGCCCGACACGGCGGCCAACACCCGCCGTGCCCGGGCCGTCGCCAAGCTCCAGGCCCAGCACCCGGGCCTGGACGTCTCCTTCACCCTGCCGGTGATGCCCGAGGGCCTGACCCAGGACGGCGTGAACCTCGTGTCCGACGCCAGGTCCAACGGCGTCAGGATCACCACCGTGAACATCATGGCGATGGACTACGGCCCCGCGTACAGCGGCGACATGGGCACCTACGCCGAGCAGGCCGCCACCGCCACCCAGGCCCAGATCAAGAGCGTGCTGGGCCTGTCCGACAGCGCGGCCTGGAAGGCGGTCGCCGTCACCCCGATGATCGGCGTCAACGACGTCGCGTCCGAGATCTTCAAGGTCGACGACGCCGCCCAGCTGGTGAACTTCGCCAAGTCCAAGGGCCTGGGCGGGCTGTCCATGTGGTCCGCCACCCGTGACAGGCAGTGCGACGGCGGCACCAAGCCCACCGCGGACGCCACCTGCAGCTCGATCACCCAGGACCGGTTCGCGTTCTCCAAGACACTCGGGACGTACAACTAGTCACGCTCCCGCAACCCGCAACCCGCAACCCGCAACCCGCAACCCGCAACCCGCAACCCGCAACCTGCAACCCGCAACCCGTAGGTCGCCGGGCGCGGTCCGCCCCCACGGCGGACCGCGCCCTTCGGCCGGACGTCGGCCGCCCCCACGACAGGCCGCGTCCGGCCGGTCAGGAAGCGGACTCGACGGTGGGCAGGGCCCCGGTCCGGGCCGCCTCGCCGTACCAGCGGGCGCTCGACTTCGGCGTACGGGCCAGGGTCGAGTAGTCCACGTAGACCGCGCCGAACCGCTTGTCGTAGCCGTACGCCCACTCGAAGTTGTCCAGCAGGGACCACAGGTAGTAGCCGCGGACGTCCGCGCCGTCGGTGATGGCCCGGCGG
Organism: Streptomyces sp. NPDC002306; assembly: GCF_053593435.1. Lineage (NCBI taxonomy): Bacteria > Bacillati > Actinomycetota > Actinomycetes > Kitasatosporales > Streptomycetaceae > Streptomyces > Streptomyces sp. NPDC002306. Next base: position 365,163 of record NZ_JBSFCK010000003.1, on the reverse strand, counting down.
ACGGCCGACAGGTGGCCGTGCAGGTACGCGACGCGCTCGGGGTCGTGGACGCGGCCGTCCGGGTCGGGCTTGTCGTCGTAGGCCGCGCCGTTCTCCGTCACGTACAGGGGCAGGCCCGGGGCCTCCCGCGTATAGCGCATGATCAGGTCGTGCAGGCCCGTCGGGTCGATCGTCCAGCCCATCTCGGTGCGCTCGCCCGGGGTCTGGTGGAAGTCGACGTCCTCGGCGCCCGGCCACGGGGAGTGGTCGCTCGCGCCGTGGCCGTCCGCCCGCGCGCCCCGGCGCGTCGGCTGGGCCGCCGACACCAGCGTGGGCGTGTAGTAGTTGAGGCCCAGCGCGTCCAGGGGCTGGTGGATCGCGCGCAGGTCACCGTCGAGGACGTACGACCAGTCCGTGACCGACGAGGTCGCCGTCAGGAGGGTCTGCGGGTACGCGCCGTGCAGGATCGGCCCGTGGAAGACGCCGTTGGCGAGGTCGTCGATGCGGCGGGCCGCGGCCAGGTCCGCCGGGTCCTCGGTGAGGGGCCGTACCACCGAGGAGTTGAGGCTGATCGCGACCGAGTTGCGGGCCGGCATCACCGAACGGAGTGCCGTCGCGCCCAGGCCGTGCGCCAGGTTGAGGTGGTGAGCGGCTCGCAGCGACGCCTCGGGGTCCGTGCGGCCGGGGGCGTGCACGCCGGAGCCGTAGCCGAGGAAGGCGCTGCACCAGGGCTCGTTGAGGGTGATCCACTGCTCCACGCGGTCGCCGAGCGCCTCGCCGACGATCCGCGCGTACTCGGCGAAACGCAGCGCCGTGTCACGCTCCGGCCAGCCGCCCGCGTCCTCCAGCTCCTGCGGCAGGTCCCAGTGGTAGAGGGTGATGGCCGGCTTGATGCCGTGGGCGAGCAGGTCGTCGACCAGCCGGCGGTAGAAGTCCAGGCCGACCTGGACCGCGGGACCCCGGCCGGTCGGCTGCACCCGTGACCAGGAGATCGAGAAGCGGTAGGCGTTCAGACCGAGGTCGGCCATGATCGCCACGTCCTCGGGGAAGCGGTGGTAGTGGTCGACAGCGATGTCACCGGTCTCACCGCCGGCCGTCCTGCCGGGCGTATGACTGAAGGTGTCCCAGATCGAGGGGGTGCGGCCGCCCTCCCGCACCGCCCCCTCGATCTGGTACGCGGAGGTCGCGGCACCCCAGAGGAAGGCGGACGGGAAGGTCTCGGGCGTAACGGGCTCAGACATGGAAGCGCTCCCATGGGAGGTCGGGGCAACCGACGGAAGGAAAGAAGGGGGAAGGGAGGGGGGACAGGGGAGACAAAGGAGGGGCGGAGGAGGGGCCGGGGCGGCGGTGGCCCGGCCCCCCGGAGGAGGGCGGGGGCGTCAGCCCTTGATCGCGCCCTGCATGATCCCGCCCACGATCTGCTTCCCGAACAGCAGGAAGGCGATGAGCAGCGGCAGCGTGCCGAGCAGCGCGCCCGCCATGATGACGGCCTGGTCGGGGACGTAACCGGTGCCCAGGGAGTTCAGGGCGACCTGCACGGTGGGGTTCTGCTGGTTGAGGGCGATGATCGGCCACAGGAAGTCGTTCCAGGCCATCACGAAGGTCAGCAGACCGAGGACCGCCATCGCCGGCCGCGCCGCCGGAAAGACGACGTGCCACACGACGCGCAGGCTGCTCGCGCCGTCCACCCGCGCCGCCTCGATCAGTTCGGTGGGCAGCGCCTGTACCAGGTACTGCCGCATGAAGAACGTACCGAAGGCGGTGACCAGGGTGGGCAGGATGACCGTCTGGAGCTGGTTGGACCAGCCCAGGTCGCTCATCCACAGATACAGCGGTACGACGGCGAGCTGCGGCGGGATCATCATCGTGCCGATGGTCAGCAGCAGCAGGAGCCCGGAGAACTTGAACCGCAGCTTGGCGAAGGCGAAGCCGGCGAGCGTGGAGAACACGACCGTACCGACGGTGATGGTCCCGGCGACGATCGTGGAGTTGACCATCGCGGTGCCGAGCCCGGCCTGCTCCCACGCGGCCTCGAGGTTCTTGAACAGGTTCCCGCCGAACCACAGCGGCGGCGGTGTCTGCGCCAGCCTCTGGTTGTTGCGGGATGCCGCGACGGCCGTCCAGACCAGCGGAGCCAGCGAGACCAGCGCGAAGACGGTCAGGACGGCATAGGTGACCGGACCCGCGTGCAGCTGCTTGCCCGCGCCGAGCACCCGGCGGCGTCCGCCGCCCCGGCCGTCCCGGGTTCCCTTCGCCCCTGTCCGAGGGGCGGTCAGTTCGGTGGTGGTCATAGGGATTTCCTCAGCCGTCGGGTGACCAGCAGGTTGATCGCGGCGACGAGCAGCAGGATCAGGAACATCGTCCACGCGATCGCCGACGCCTTGCCGAGATTGCCGATGCCCCAGCCCTGGTCGTACATGTAGAGGCCGAGCGTCTGGTACTGGTGCGCGGAGCCGCCCTTCGAGCCGCTGACCCCGCCGAACAGGAGCGGTTCACCGAAGAGCTGCGTCGCGCCGATGGTGGAGACCACCACGGTGAACAGGATCGTCGGCCGCAGCATGGGCACGGTCACATGGCGGAACTGCTGCCAGCGGCCCGCGCCGTCGAGAGCCGCCGACTCGTACAGGTCGGTGGGGATGGCCTGCATCGCCGCGAGGTAGATCAGCGCGTTGTAGCCGGTCCAGCGCCAGATCACGATCGAGGAGACGGCGAACTGGCCGCCCCAGTCGGACTCGCGCCAGTTGATCGGGTCGACCCCGACGAAGTGCAGCAGCCAGTTGATCATGCCGCCGTCCCACGAGTACAGCAGCGTGAAGACCAGCGTCGCGGCCGCCACGGAGGTGGCGTACGGGGTGAGCATCACGACCCGCCACACGGTCGAGCCGCGCAGCCGGTAGTTGAGCAGGTGGGCGATCCCGAGCGCCATGACCAGCTGAGGCACCGTGGAGATCACGCCGATGGTGAAGGTGTTCTGCAGGGCGTTCCAGAAGAACTCCGAGGACAGCAGGTTCTTGTAGTTGTCGAGGCCCGCCCAGGTCTGGTGGTCCAGGCCGGACAACTGCACGTTGTGCAGCGAGTACCAGGCCGTGTAGAGCAGCGGCACGAGCCCGAAGGCCCCGAAGATGATGAAGAAGGGGGCGATGAACGCGTACGGCGACGCCTTCATGTCCCAGCGGTACAGCCGGCTGCGCCAGGAGTCCGGGCCCGGCGGGGGCGTACCGCGACCCTGAGCGCCCCGGGCCGCGCCCGGCTGGGAGCCGGGCGCGGCGTCGGCGCTCGTCGCGGAATGCGCGAGAGCCTGCTTGGAGCTGGTCACTGGCCGAGCACGTCCTTGATCTCGGCCTTGGCCGCGTTCCAGCCCTGCTCGGGGGACTTGCCCTTCTGCTCGACCTGGAGGATGCCGATGTCGGTGATCGCGGTGCCGATCGGCTGGTCCTTGGTGCCGAAGTTCTGGACGGGGATGGTCTTCGCCGAGTCGGCGAAGATCTGCGTGATCGGCGCGTCCGAGAAGTACGACGTCGTCGCGTCCGCCGGCTTCAGGCTGTCGTACGCCGCCGGGGTCGACGGGAAGCTCGCCTGCTTGGCGAAGACCTTCGCCTGCTGCTCGGGCGCGGTCAGCCACTTCGCGAGCTCGACGGCCTCCTTCTGGTGCTTGCCGGCCGTCGGCACGCCGATGAACGAACCGCCCCAGTTGGCCGCGGTCGGCGCGGCCGCCACGTCCCACTTGCCCTTGCCGGAGTCACCGGACTTCTCCTGGATGTAGCCCATCATCCAGGCGGGGCAGGCCACCGTCGCGAACGAACCCTTGGCGAAGCCCTGGTCCCACGTCGGGTCGAACTGCTTCAGCTTCGCCGACATGTCGCTGGTCGCGACCGTCATCGCGGCGTCCCAGGACTTCTTCACGCCCGTGGACTTGTCCCAGATGACGTTCCCGTCCTTGTCGTAGTACCGCTCGCTCTCGCCGCCGAGCGCCGCGTTGTAGACCGAGGAGGCGGAGTCCACGAACTTGGTGCCGCTCGGCGCCTTCTTCATGTACTGCTTGCCCAGGTCGACGTACTTGGCCCAGTCGCCCTTCCACTGCGCGGCGAGCTTGGTGCGGTCGGTCTCGAGGCCGGCCTGCTTGAACAGGTCCTTGCGGTAGCAGATCGCCATCGGGCCGATGTCGGTGCCGAGGCCGATCGTCTTGCCGTCCTTGGTGGTGGCCTGGGCGGTCTTCCAGTCCAGCCACTGCGACTTGTCGACGTCCTTGCCGAGGTCGACGAACTTGTCGGCCTGGGTCTGGACGGCCTCGGTGACGTTGCCGACCTCGATCGCCTGGATGTCGTCGGTGCCGGAGCCGGCCTGGAGGCGGGTGAGCGTCTTGGGCCAGTACACGTCGGTACGGGTGGTGACGTTCTCCTTGATGGAGATGTCCGGGTGCAGCTTCATGTACTCGTCGTAGAGGCCGGCCTGCTTGTAGCCGAAGACGCCGAAGGTGCCTATGGTCAGGGTGGTCTTGCCCTTGGCGTCTCCACCACCGTTGTTCGAGTCCGACGAGCCGTCGTCCGAGTCACTGGCACAACCGGCCAGCAGCCCCGTAGTCAGCGCGGCGACGGCGGCGAGGGCCATCAGCCGGCGGGACCGGCGGGTACTCGTGCGCATTGCGTCCTCCTGTTGCCTGACGTGCCGACCCCCCGGCCAACTGCATTGGTGGCGCCCGTGGTTCTCGCTGCGGCTCGGGCGGGGAACGTGCGGGATGTGTATGTGTCAGGTACCGTGGGAGCGCTCCCACAGGTGATGTGTTGAAGAGTCGTCGGTCCGCGCGGGGGTGTCAAGGGAGCGGACACGGAGAGATGCGTTCAGTTATCGGCCTGTTAGCTAACCGGAGTTGGCGGAGCGCAAAATGAACAGGTCGGTAGATTTCGGTCCGGCTCGGGGCGAAGGCTGAGATCATCGACGCCGGAGCAGGACTGTTAGATTCCAGGCCAACGTAAGGTCGACGGGGAGGCGGAGCCCATGGCAGGCCACGGAGCGCGGAACCGGAGCGGCGGCCGGCCGACCCTCGAAGAGGTCGCCGCGCGCGCCGGGGTCGGCCGTGGCACGGTCTCCCGGGTGATCAACGGTTCGCCCCGGGTCAGCGACGCCACCCGGGCCGCCGTCGAGGCCGCCGTCGAGGAACTCGGCTACGTTCCCAACACCGCGGCCCGCGCCCTCGCCGCCAACCGCACGGACGCGATCGCCCTGGTCGTCCCCGAGCCGGAGACCCGGTTCTTCGCGGAGCCGTACTTCTCGGACATGCTGCGGGGCGTCGGGGCCGCGCTGTCGGACACCGAGATGCAGCTGCTGCTGATCTTCGCGGGCAACGACCGGGAGCGGCGCCGGCTCGCCGAGTACCTGGCCGCGCACCGGGTGGACGGCGTCCTGCTGGTCTCCGTGCACGCCGACGACCCGCTGCCCGACCTGCTCGCCCAGCTGGAGATCCCGGCGGTGATCAGCGGCCCGCGCTCGGCGGCGGAGACGCTGACGTCGGTCGACTCCGACAACTACGGCGGCGCCCGCTCGGCGGTGGAGCATCTGCTGTCCCGGGGGCGCGGCCGCATCGCCCACATCACCGGCCGGCTCGACGTGTACGGCGCCCAACGCCGTATCGACGGTTACTGCGACGCCCTGCGTGACGCGGGCCACGCGCCGGACGAAGGCCTCATCGAGGCGGGTGACTTCACCGAGGAGGGCGGCAGCCGGGCGATGGCGGCGCTGCTCGCCCGCCGCCCCGATCTGGACGCGGTGTTCGCCGCCTCGGACGTGACGGCGGCGGGCGCCCGGCAGGCGCTGCGCGAGGCGGGCCGTCGCATCCCGGACGACGTGGCGCTCGTCGGCTACGACGATTCGGCCATCGCCCGGCACATGGAGCCGCCCCTCACCAGCGTCCGCCAGCCGATACAGGAGATGGGCCGTTCCATGATCGACCTGCTCCTCAACGAGATCGCCGACCGCCGCCCGTCGGTCTCCCGGGGCCTGGAGCGACACCAGGTGGTCCTGGCGACGGAACTGGTGGCCCGGGCGTCCTCGTGACGGCCCCGCGCGGGAGAGGTCCGCGCCGGGACCCGGAGGATCTGCCAGGGTGAGCCGGCCCGTCGCGCCTGGGCCGGGGCTGCCAACTCCCCCTCCGCGCAGGGAATCTCCGCGCAGGGGATCTCCACGCAGGGGATCTCCGGGCGGGGGAGAGGGAGTGAGGGCGGGGGCGAGGGCCAGGGAAAGGGCGCGGGCCAAGTCGTCGGGTCGCGAGGAACGGGCGGAATCCCGGCGCCGACCGCTCCCCGTGGTGGCCGGACGGTCCGTCGGTGGGGCTACGGGCGGTCCGGGGTGGTCAGGCGCCAGCGGATCTCGCCGTCGTGCGTCTCGTCCGTCGGGGCGAGTCCGGCCGCCGACGCGACGGCGGCGGAGGCCCGGTGGTCGGGGTGGACGTGGGCGACGACCGTGCGGACGGACTGTGCGCGCAGCCAGGCGACGAGTCCCCGCGCGGCTTCGGAGGCGTATCCGCGGCCCTGCCAGGGCGTGCCCACGACCCAGGCGATCTCCGCGTGGTGTGCGGCGGTGACCGTGGCCTGGACGGTGCCGACGAGACACGGGTCGTCGCGCCGGCGCAGCACCCAGTTGCACCAGGTGACGGCCGGGTCGGGGGAGCCGGTGACGAGACGTGCGTAGCGGGACCGCAGGGCTTCGGCGGTGTAGGGGGTGCCGCCGATGAAGGTGTGCAGGGCGGGATCGGACAGGACGTCGGCCATCTCCCGGGCGTGCTCGACACCCAGGGGGACGAGGTCGAGGCGGGCGGTGCGCAACGGCTCGGTATGCACGATGAGGCGGATCTCCCGGAAATACGTCAGCGGGTGACCTCCGTGAGGAGGTCACCCGCTGAACCATCAGGGTGAGTGACGGGACTTGAACCCGCGGCCACCTGGACCACAACCAGGTGCTCTACCAACTGAGCTACACCCACCATGGGCCGAAGGCTGACTTTTTGGTCTTCCTGACCGGCCGAGAAAAAGTGTACAGGGTCCGAAGGGGTGCTCGCGCACGCTTTTCGCGGCGCCCCTTACGGGGACCCTCCTAGACCTGCTGAGCAGGCAGAACGTGCTTCGCCGCGATCGTCTTCGCGGTGTCCGAGTCGGGGCCGGGCTGGGGGACGAAGATGGCCTCGCGGTAGTAGCGGAGTTCCGCGATGGACTCGCGGATGTCGGCGAGGGCGCGGTGGTTGCCGTTCTTCTCGGGGCTGTTGAAGTACGCCCGCGGGTACCAGCGCCGGGCCAGCTCCTTCACCGAGCTGACGTCCACGATCCGGTAGTGGAGGTAGTCCTCCAGCGTCGGCATGTCGCGGAGCAGGAAGCCGCGGTCGGTGCCGACCGAGTTGCCGCACAGCGGGGCCTTGCCGGGTTCCTTGACGTGCTCGCGCACGTACGCCAGGACCTGCGCCTCGGCGTCGGCCAGCGTCGTGCCGCCGGCCAGCTCGTCGAGGAGTCCGGACGCGGTGTGCATCTGGCGCACCACGTCGGGCATCGTCTCCAGCGCGGAGTCCGGCGGACGGATGACGATGTCCACCCCTTCACCGAGCACGTTGAGCTCGGAGTCCGTGACGAGGGCGGCCACCTCGATGAGAGCGTCGTCCGACAGCGAGAGGCCGGTCATCTCGCAGTCGATCCACACCATGCGATCGTTCATGTGTCTAACCTTACGGCGCGCTGCCCCGGGTCGAACCGATCGTGCGGTGAGCTTGTGGTGGGGAGGGTGGGGAGGACGGGACGAGCAGCCCGCGCTCCGGAACCGGCCGGCCCACGCGGTGCGGGGCGGCCGGGACCGGAAATCCCCGGTCCTGACCGCCCCGCACCCCGTTCGACCGCTCATTTCACGCCCACGACCGGTCATCACGCCCGGTCACCTCACGTCACCGCGCGGCGGCGCGCGTTCCCTGTGTCACATCCCGCTCCGCTGTCCGGGCAGGCTGGCCCGGCCCGACAGGTACGGGTCCCGGCCGTTGTCGCCGGGCCCGGACGCCGAAGCGGCCAGCGCCGCGGGTGTGCGCCGGGTCTGGGGCGGGACCGGTCCGCTCTCCGGATGCAGCGTGGGCGGCGGACCCGCCTGGACGGACGCCATCGGGCCCTCGCTCTCCAGCTGCTTCTCGCTCTGCGGCCGGCGTGCCCGGTACGCGGCCCGGTACGCGGCCGGCGACGAGCCCAGCTGGCGGCGGAAGTGCCCGCGCAGCGCCACCGGCGAACGGAACCCGCAGCGGCCCGCGACCTCGTCCACCGAGTAGTCCGACGTCTCCAGCAGGCGCTGCGCCTGAAGCACCCGCTGGGTGATCAGCCACTGCAGGGGAGCGCTTCCGGTGAGCGAGCGGAACCGGCGGTCGAAGGTGCGCCGGCTCATGTAGGCACGCGCGGCCAGGGTCTCCACGTCGAACTGTTCGTGGAGGTGCTCCAGCGCCCAGGCGACGACCTCGGCGAGCGGGTCGGCGCCGATCTCCTCGGGTAAAGACCGGTCGAGGTAGCGCTCCTGACCGCCACTTCGGCGCGGCGGGACCACCAGACGACGGGCCAGCGCACCGGCCGCCTCGTTGCCGTGGTCCGTCCGCACGATGTGCAGACAGAGATCGATTCCGGCCGCGGTGCCCGCCGACGTCAGCACATCGCCGTCGTCGACGAACAGTTCGCGTGGATCGACGTGCACCGACGGATAGCGCTTGGCCAGCGTCGGCGCGTACATCCAGTGGGTGGTCGCCGGACGGCCGTCCAGCAGACCGGCGGCCGCCAGGACGAAGGCACCGGTGCACAGCCCGACTATGCGGGCGCCTTCCTCGTGCGCCCGGCGCAGTGCGTCGAGCGCGTCCTCCGGCGGCGGCGAGGTGATCGAACGCCAGGCAGGCACGACGACCGTGCCTGCTCGCGAGATCGCCTCCAGGCCGTGTGGCGCGGTGAGTTCGAGGCCCCCTGTGGTCCGCAGCGGGCCGTCCTCACCGGCGCACACCAGCAGTCGGTAGCGCGGTACGCCGGCGTCCTGGCGGTCGATCCCGAACACCGACAGCGGTATGGAACTCTCGAAGATGGGGCCGCCGCTGAACAGCAGCACCGCAACGATCTCCTTGCGGCGTCGCCCGGAAAGCTTCCGGGCCGCGGCTTCCGGCGCGGCAGCGGAGTCGTGGCTCATACTGCTAAGCCCCCCTCGGTGGTCGCGGCTCCTCGGTTGTGTCGCTCCTGCACGTTTCCCCTCGGTCCTGCACGAGTCCCCCGCCGTAAGACAGTCAAGATCGAATCTACTGTGTCGCACGGTGCCGGCGTGACCAGTTCACGATCCGGCACATTGTCGACATGGCAACTTGGCGTGAAGCATTCGATCACGAAGCGTTGCACTCGTGGGGCGTGCAGGGAAGTGCGCCTCGTCGCGGTGGCCAATCCCCGTAGGGTGCGCAGTCCCCCTGAGGCCCTTTCCGTGCAGGTGGAACGGGGGGTAGGGGGTGGTTCCGGTACGGGACGCACAGTCTCGAGAAGTTGGCTGAAAACAGGCGGGCGCGTGCATAAAAACCGGTCAGCCGACCGGTGTACTCCCGCCCGAGTGGCGCCCGCCTCTGCGCGCCCCCGTTCCGGCCCGGTGATGGCGCCGGCGCGAGGGCGCCGACGGTACGCCCTCCTCGGCGCGCAGCCGGGCCGCGCCACGCTCGGACCGGCGCAGCAGGATCCGGCAGGCGGCCGTGACGGCGGCGAGGCCGAGGGCCGTACCGGTGGCACCCGCGAGCGAGGAGCCGTACCAGAGGAGTACCACCGGGACCAGCACACAGCTGAAGGCCGCCCACCGGACCACGTCGGTCGCGGTGTCCGGCGTCGGCGGGGTGGCGCGTTGTGCCTCGGGGCCGGAGCGAGGTGAGGGCATGGCGTGCTCCCTGTGACGGTCGTTCACGGGGGTTCAACGCCTGTTCGAGCGCGGGGTCACCGCGGGCGGCCGGGTGAATGCCGTGCAAACCTCCTGTACGGCGCAGCGACCATTGCGTTACGGGCGCCCCCTCGTGCATGCTCCGGGGAATCCCGCGGCGCCCGCACGGGATCTGGGCGAAGGAGGCGTGCCGCCGTACCCTTGGGGGTATGGGGTTGGGAAGATGATTCCCGGACACGCCGCCCGCCGCCCTCCGCCGTCCCCCTCCACGAGGATCAAAACGCCGAGACACTCATGGCCGGTCACGAATTCTTCGAACCAGCGGACCGCAAGCGGCCCGTCGCCGATCCCACGGCGGCCGAGCCCCTGGCGGCGGAAGAGCCACGCCACTCGTGCGACCCCGCCTTCAAGCACGGCGTGGTCGTCGGCTTCGACGGCTCCACGTCCAGCGAGCGTGCCCTCGCGTACGCCATCGGCATGGCCCACCGCTCAGGGTCGGGCCTGATCATCGTCCATGTGGCCAACCGGCTGCCCACCACGGTGTGGGCCGGCTGTGAGCCACCCGTCTTCGTGGACGTGCCGGACCACCGGACCGAGGTGCTCGGACTCGAACTCGCCTGCGCGGAGTACCTCGCGGAGGTGCCCTGGATCCTGGTCGAGCGTGGCGGCGACATCTGCCACGAACTCGAAGAGGTGGGGCGGGAGTACGAGGCCGACGCGATCGTCGTCGGGTCCACGCACGGCATCGTCGGACGGATCTTCGGGTCCGTCGCCGGGCGGCTCGCCAAGCGGGCCAAGCGGCCCGTCATCGTCATCCCGTAACGCGCCCCCGGGCTCGGCGAGATGACGGCCGGACGGTGTCAACTCCCTTTGTGCGCAGCATAAATCTACTCGCGCGTAGAAAGTGTTTGTGTCCTTGTGAAGGGCATATATCGCTCACCGCGCACCTGCACATGCATGAAGGGAGCCCGCCGTGGACAACGACGTCTCTGCGGGAAGCACCACCACCATCGTCGGCCGACTCGCCCTGGGAATCACCCTGTTGGCGGTCGGAATCGGCTACACGGACCTCATCGACGGCGTGACGACGGCGGACGCCGTCTCCCTCGCCCACTACGTCGGCGGCGTCGCGCTGTTCGTCGCCGGGCTGTTCGCCCTGCGCGAGCGCGACACCGCCGCCGGCACGGCGTACGTGGTCATCGGCGCGCTCTGGTTCACCTGGGCCGTCTCGGCCGGCGCCCAGGTCACCGACAACGCCGCGGGACTCTTCCTGCTGCTGTTCGCCCTGGTGGCGCTCAGCCTCACCCTGGCCGGCGGCGACCGGCTCGGCCAGGGCACCTACGGCCTGTTCACCGTCTCGCTCCTGCTGCTGGCCGTCGCCCGCTTCGCGGACAGCGGCGGCCTGGCCAAGGCCGGCGGCTGGTTCGCCGTGGCCGCCGGAGCGGTCGCCTGGTACGCGGCGACCGCGGCGCTGGCCCACTGGCCCACCGCACTTCCGCGACGTGCTGCCCCCGGCCGGGGGGTGACGGCCACCGGCTGACCGGCAGCCGCCGCCGGGGCGACGGGCGGCCCCGGCGACAGAACGGACCCTCACGTGCGGGTGGCACACGTGAGGGTCCGTTCGCTCTGCCGTCCGCCCTGCCGCGACGGCCCCGCGGGCCGTGAGGGCCGTGAGGGCGAGGGTGCTACTCCACCGTCACCGACTTGGCGAGGTTGCGCGGCTTGTCGATGTCCCGGCCCAGGGCCTTCGCCGTGTGGTAGGCGAGGAGTTGGAGCGGGATGCCCATCAGGATCGGGTCCAGCTCGTCCTCGTTCTTCGGTACGACGATCGTCTGGTCGGCCTTCTCCTGCTCGCGGTGCGCGACCGCGAGGATCCGGCCACTGCGGGCCTTGATCTCCTCCAGGGCCGCGCGGTTCTTCTCCAGCAGGTCGTCGTCCGGCACGATCGCGACCGTCGGGAGGGCGGGCTCGATCAGCGCCAGCGGACCGTGCTTGAGCTCCGAGGCCGGGTAGGCCTCCGCGTGGATGTAGGAGACCTCCTTGAGCTTCAGCGAGGCCTCGCGCGCCACCGGGTAGCCCCGGACCCGGCCGATGAAGAGCATCGAGCGGGCCTCGGCGTACTCCTCGGCCAGCTTCCTGATCTCGTCCTCCCGCTCCAGGATCTCGGAGATCTGGGCCGGCAGCCTGCGCAGCCCCTCGATGATCCGCTTGCCGTCGCGCACCGACAGGTCGCGGGTGCGGCCCAGGTGCAGCGCGAGCAGCGCGAAGGCCACCGTGGTGTTGGTGAAGCACTTGGTGGAGACGACGCAGACCTCGGGACCGGCGTGGACGTAGACGCCGCCGTTCGCCTCGCGGGCGATCGCCGAACCCACGACGTTGACGACGCCCAGCACCCGCGCGCCCTTGCGCTTCAGCTCCTGCACGGCTGCCAGCACGTCGTACGTCTCACCGGACTGCGAGACCGCGATGTACAGCGTGTCGGGGTCGACGACGGCGTTGCGGTAACGGAATTCCGAGGCCGGCTCGGCGTCCGCGGGGATGCGGGCCAGCTCCTCGATCATCTGGGCGCCGATCATGCCCGCGTGGTACGAGGTGCCGCAGCCGAGGATCTTCACCCGGCGCACGGCACGTGCCTCGCGGGCGTCCAGGTTCAGGCCGCCGAGGTGGACCGTCGAGAACCGGTCGTCGATGCGGCCGCGCAGCACGCGGTCCACGGCGTCCGGCTGCTCGAAGATCTCCTTGTGCATGTACGTGTCGTGGCCGCCCATGTCGTACGACTCGGCCTCCCACTCCACGGTGGTCGGCTCGGCCGTCGTGCGGGTGCCCTCGGTGGTGTACGTACGGAAGTCGTCCGCCTTGAGGGTGGCCATCTCGCCGTCGTCCAGCGTGACTATCTGCCGGGTGTGGGCGACCAGCGCGGCCACGTCGGAGGCGACGAACATCTCCTTCTCGCCGATGCCGAGGACGACCGGGGAGCCGTTGCGGGCCACCACGATGCGGTCGTTGAAGTCGGCGTGCATCACGGCGATGCCGTACGTGCCCTCGACGACCCGCAGCGCCTCGCGGACCTTGTCCTCCAGCTTCTCCTGCTGGGAGCGCGCGATGAGGTGGACGAGCACCTCGGTGTCGGTCTCGGAGAGGAACTCGACGCCGTCGGCCTCGAGCTTGCGGCGCAGGTCGGAGGCGTTGTCGATGATGCCGTTGTGGACGACGGCGACCTTGCTGTCGGCCGACATGTGCGGATGCGCGTTGACGTCGGAGGGGGCGCCGTGGGTGGCCCAGCGGGTGTGGGCGATACCCGTGGTGCCCTTGAAGCGTGCCGGGACCTTGGCCTCCAGGTCGCGGACCCGGCCCTTGGCCTTGACCATCTTCAGGCCGGCCGTCTTCGGCGAGGTGACGACTATGCCCGCGGAGTCGTAGCCGCGGTACTCCAGGCGCTGGAGGCCCTCCAGGAGGAGAGGGGCGACATCACGCTTACCGATGTATCCGACAATTCCGCACATATATAGGTATTCCTCAGCCGTAGACCATGCGGCGCAGCTGCCTGAGCGAGAGCTCCGGCGGCGCCACCGCCCGGTATTTCAGGTCCGCCTCGATCCGTTCGAAGATCGTCGCGTTCACCAGGCCCTGGGCCTGGAGCTCGCGGTGGCGGCGACGGACGAACTCCTCGGTCGTCTCGTCGAAGTAGGCGAGCACGTCCTGGATCACCCGCAGCGCCTCGCCCCGGTTGAGAGGCGTGGACCGCGTCAGATGATCAACGAGTTCGTCGTGCACCCGGTAGATCCTGGGGTACCGGAGACGGTTTCGCAAGAATCCTGCCCGATTCCGGGCAACCCCTTGTTGAAACTCTTATGAGGCGCTGTTCGTGAGCTGTCCATCCGGCGTCTTGCGGTCGGTCGCCTTGGGAGACGAGTTTCACTGGCCATGGACATTCCTCGCATGGGAGTACCTGACCGGCTCGCCGAGCGTATGAGCATGGCCGAGCAGCACGAGTACCTGCGCGCCAGATTCTCGCGGCGCACGATGATCAGAGGCGGCGCGGTCACGCTGGGCGCCGTCGCGGGCGGCGCGTTCGTGCCGGGCGCCACCGCCCAGGCCGCCGTGCCGACCCAGTCCTCCGCCCCCGCGACCGAGACGGTCGACGGCGCCCTCGTCGCCCCCTTCGGCCGCCACCTCGCCTTCGGCAACGACCCGCGCACCGAGATCAGCGTCTCCTGGCAGGTCCCGACCGCCGTCCGCAAGCCCTACATCCGCATCGGCGCCCACCCCTGGGACCTCTCCCACAAGATCGAGGCCGAGGTCCGCACCCTCTACACCCCGGCCGGCGTCGGCGTGAGCGGCGACCACACCCAGTACTACGTGCACGCCGAGCTCACCCACCTGCGTCCGGGCCGGACCTACTACTACGGTGTGGGCCACGCCGGCTTCGACCCCGCCGCGCCGCACCTGCTCGGCACCCTGGGCACCTTCACCACCGCGCCCGCGCACGCCGAGCCGTTCACCTTCACGGCCTTCGGCGACGAGGGCGTCGGCTACCACGGCCTCGCCAACGACAGCCTGCTGCTGGGCCAGAACCCGGCCTTCCACCTGCACGCCGGCGACATCGCCTACGCGGACCCGGCCGGCGCGGGCAAGACCGCCGACACCGGCTTCGACTCGCGCATCTGGGACCAGTTCCTCGCCCAGACCGAGTCCGTCGCCAAGTCCGTCCCGTGGATGCCCGCCTACGGCAACCACGACATGGAGGCCTGGTACTCGCCCAACGGCTACGGCGGCGAGGACGCCCGCTGGAACCTCCCGGACAACGGACCCGACAAGACGAACCTGCCCGGCGTCTACTCCTTCGTCTACGGCAACACGGCGGTCATCTCGCTCGACGCCAACGACGTGTCCTTCGAGATCCCGGCCAACCTCGGCGTCTCCGGCGGCACCCAGACCAAGTGGCTGGAGGCCCAGCTCAAGAAGTACCGGGCGAGCAAGGACGTCGACTTCGTCGTCGTCTTCTTCCACCACTGCGCCTACTGCACCTCCACCGCGCACTCCTCCGAGGGCGGCGTACGCACCGAGTGGGTGCCGCTGTTCGAGAAGTACACCGTCGACCTGGTGATCAACGGCCACAACCACCAGTACGAGCGCACGGACGTCATCAAGGGCAACACGGTCGCCAAGAAGCTGCCCATCGGCGGCACCGCGTACCCCGAGACGGAGGGCGTGGTCTACGTGACGGCGGGAGCGGCCGGCCGCAGCCTGTACGCCTTCAGCGCCCCGGACTCGTACGAGGGCCACGTCAACGACGTCGACTCGGTGGCCGCGTTCATCAACACCAAGGACGGCAAGGTCAACGAGACCGTCGCCTGGTCCCGGGTGCGCTACCTCAACTACTCGTTCCTGCGCGTGGACGTCACCCCCGCCTCGCGGGGCCGGCTGGCCACGCTGACGGTGCGGGGCATCGCCGAGACCGGCGCCGAGGTCGACCGTTTCACGGTGGCCCGCCGGGCGAAGTAGCACCGGCCGGGCGGTCCTCACATGCCCTTGAGGACCGCCCGCTTGGCCAGCGTGAACTCCTCGTCCGTCAGGACCCCCGTGCGGTGCAGCTCACCGAGCTCGCGCAGCCGCCGCAGCAGCGCGTCGTGCCCGTCCTCGGCGGAGGCGGGCACCGGCGACCGGGACGTCTCGGGCGCGGACCGCCGTACGTCCGCGGTGGGGGCCGTGGCCGGATGCGGCAGCCGCGCCTGCACGGCCGCCGCGACCAGCGCCATCAGCGGGTCCTTCTTGAAGCCCCACAGCTCCACGGCGTTCGGGTCGTACTTCGGCGGGGCCTTGGTCGGGGCGTTGCGCACGGTGAAGCGCAGATACCCGTTCTCCAGGCCCGCCGCCGGATGCCACTCCACGGCCACGAGGTCGGCGACGGCGAGCGTGCGGGCGCCGGCCGCGGCCTTGGCGTCCTCCGTCTTCCAGTTCCACTCCAGGCGCACCTGGTCGCCGTCGAAGCTCGCGGTGCCGTCCCCGGCGGACACCGACACCGGCACGGACGGGCCGGGCAGCAGGAACCGGGTCACGGGCTCGGAGGGCACCTGGTCCAGCAGCAGCGCGTTGCGGACCTCGTCCGTGAAGTACTCGGCGACGCCGTAGCGGTCGGACTCCACGAGCAGCTGATACGGGTCGTGCGGCTCGGTGAGCCGGCCGCCGGTGGCGTGCAGCAGGGGGTCGGCGCCGTCCCGCAGCCGCAGCCGCAACCGCCCCGACCTGCGGCCCTGTTCGAACGACACGCCCGCCAACGCGGCGAGCGGCACGGTCAGTTCACCCAGGGTTCTGCGCAACAGGCCGACGTTCTTGTCCCGTCCCGGGGTCAGCCGCAGGGCGTCGCCGTCGAAGGCCCAGGTGCCGTCCTTCTGGATGATTTCCGCCATGAGGAGAAGTGTTCCACCGCATGGCGACGGGCACCCCGCAGGACCGTACTCCGGGGTGCCCGTCCGTCCGTGCGGGGCCGTTACCGGCCCGCGAGGGGGTTGTCCAAGCTGCCGACCAGCTGAAGCGCGCCGGACGGGTCGGCCAGGTCCACCATCTGCCTGTTGTCCCGCAGTTGGAGCCGGTTGAGGCAGGAGAGGGCGAACTCGGGGGCGAACATGTCGTACTGGCGGAACTTGTCGGCCAGCGCGGGGTTCGCCTCCTGGTACTCACGGGTCACCTCGGCGACCGTGCCCCAGAAGTCGTCCTCCGTCAGGATCCCCTCCGTGGCGAGGCCGGCGGCGAGGAAGCGGAAGAAGCAGTCGAAGACGTCCGTGAAGATGGACAGCAGCTTCATGTCCTCGGGGACCTCGACGCGGATCCGCCGGACCTCGGGCGGCAGCACCGCGTGCGGGTCCATGACCGCGATCTCCTCGGCGATGTCCTTGTAGACCGCCCGCTGCACGACGCCGTCCCTCAGCACCAGGATCGTGTTCTCGCCGTGCGGCATGAAGACCAGGTCGTAGGCGTAGAAGCTGTGCAGCAGCGGGGTGTAGTACGCCTGGAGGTAGGCGCGCAGCCACTGCGTCGGGGCCAGGCCGGACTGCTCGACGAGCGCCCCGGCGACCGACCTGCCCTCGTGGTCCACGTGGACCAGCGCGGCCATGGTGGCCAGCGACTCGCCCTCCTGGAGCGAGGACACCGGGCTCTCCCGCCACAGCGCGGCGAGCATCTTGCGGTACGCCGAGTAGCGGTCGGTGGCCGCCTCGTACTCCAGGTGCCGGTAGCCCACGGCCGCCCGCTCGCGGATGATCGACAGGCCGGTCGACTTCAGCACCGGGTCGTTGTCGATGAGCTGCGCGAGCCAGTCGTTGATCGCCGGGGTGGCCTCCATGTACGCGGCCGAGAGCCCGCGCATGAAGCCCATGTTGAGGACCGACAGGGCCGTCTTCACATAGTGCTTCTCGGGGTGCGAGGAGTTGAAGAAGGTCCGGATGGACTGCTGGGCCAGGTACTCGTCGTCGCCCTCGCCCAGGCAGACCAGGTGCCGGCGGGCCACCTCGGCGGCGAAGGTCACGGTGAGCTTGTTCCACCACTGCCAGGGGTGGACCGGGATGAGGAGGTAGTCGGCCGGGTCGAGTCCCTGGCCGGTGAGCTGCCCGTGGAAGCGCTCGACGGTCGCCTCGCCCAGCTCCTGCCGGACGAACGACTCGTACTCGATCCCGACGCCCGCCGTGAACGCGGCCCGCGAGCGGTGCGCGGCCAGCCACACCAGCCGGACCGGGCTCGCCGTCTCGGGGGCGTACGACAGGTACTCGTGGACCCCGAAGCCCAGCCGCCCGTTGTTGGCGACGAAGCAGGGGTGCCCCTCGGTCATGCCGGTCTCGATCGCCTGGAAGCCGCCGCGCGCGAGCTCGGCGGCCGGGATCTGCGGCTTGGTGAGCTTGTAGCAGGTGCCGGAGAGGGTGGAGGAGATCTCCTCCAGGTACACCGGGAGGATCTCGTCGCTCAGCCCCAGGGAGGCCTTCAGCTCGATGAAGAAGTCCAGTGCGGCCAGCGGCAGTTCGGCGCCCTCGCGTCGGCGGGTGATCGAGCCGGCGTCCACCTGCCAGTGGTCGAGAGCGTGCCGGGTGGCGGCGAACCGGTAGCTGGTCAGACCGTCGTCGCTGCAGACGACGTACCGGTCGCCGTCCGGCTCGGGGCTGATCAGCCGCTCGTGCGTGAACTCGGCGAGGGCCTTGCGGATCAGCAGGCGGTTGGCCTGCTCCCAGCGCTCGGGGGAGAGGTGGGCCACGGCGTCGGCGAGGGTCATGCGGTCACCGCCTTCTCGAACTGCGCGCGGGTGCAGAAGCTCAGCAACGCCTTTTTCTCCGGCTTCCGGATCTCGTGATGCGGCACGAAGCCGACGGCTTCGTTGAGGGCGTGCACGGCCTTGTTGCCGACGTCGGGCTCGACGACGATCCGGGCGGTCGCCGGGTCCTCGAAGAGGTGCGCCATCACCGCCGTGATCACCGCGCGGGTGAAGCCGTGCACGGGCGTGTCCGAGGGGGCGACGAGGAAGTGCATGCCGACGTCACCGGGCTCCGGCTCGTACAGGCCGACCAGCTCGCGGTGGGCCGGGTCGTACCGCTCCATCAGGAAGGCCGGTACGCCGTCGTGCAGACCGAGGAAGGCGTGGTGGTGCTCGTCGGCCGCGATCTCCATGTAGGCCCGCTCGACGTCCTCCAGCCGGACGTCCTGCATCATCCAGAAGGCCGCCTTGGGATGGGTGACCCAGGTGTACAGCAGCTCGGCGTCCTTCAGGGGGTCGAGGGGGCGGACGGTGAAGGTGCCGACGCGGCGGGTGCTGAGGGTGTTCATACGGCGAACTCCTGGAACGCGATCTTCTTCTCGACCGGGTAGTACTCGGTGCCGAGCAGCTCACGGATGATGTACGCGTTGCGGTACGCGCCCATGCCCAGGTCGGGTGAGGTGATGCTGTGCGTGTGGACGCCGGCGTTCTGGAGGAAGACGTCCCGGCCCGTCACGTCGATCGCGTAGTTGCGGCCGACGTCGAATCCGCCGTGTTCGTCGTAGCGCAGCCGGTCGCGGACCGGGGCGAGGAACTCCGGCTCGGCGTACTTGTAGCCGGTGGCCAGGATCAGGCCGTCGGTGTACAGCTCGTAGTCCTTCTCCTGCTCCTCCTGGCGGAGGGAGAGGGTGTACGTGCCGTTGTCGTACCGCGCGCCGTGCAGGGCCGAGTTGGTGAGCAGACGGGTGGGGACCGGACCGCCGAGGTTCTTCTGGTAGAGCAGGTCGAAGATCTCGTTGATCAGGTCGCCGTCGATGCCCTTGAACAGGCCCTTCTGTTCGGCGGTGAGGCGGTATCGGGTGTGCTCCGGCAGCTCGCGGAAGTAGTCGATGTACTCCGGCGAGGTCATCTCCAGCGTGAGCTTGGTGTACTCCAGCGGGAAGAAGCGCGGCGAGCGGGTGACCCAGTTCAGCCGGTAGCCGTGGACGTCGATCTCGCTGAGCAGGTCGTAGTAGATCTCGGCGGCGGACTGGCCGCTGCCGACCAGCGTGATCGACTCCTTGCGCTGCAGCTCCGCCTTGTGCCCCATGTAGCGGGAGTTGTGGATGAGGTCGCCGTCCAGGCCCCGGCAGGCCTCGGGGACGTAGGGCGAGGTGCCGGTGCCGAGGACCAGGCGGCGGGCGCGGTAGGTGTCACCGGCCGTGGTCCGTACGACGTAGTGCTCGTCCTCGTACGTCACCTCGGTGACCGTCGTGCCGAAGCGGACGCTGGTCAGTTTGTTCGCGGCCCAGCGGCAGTAGTCGTCGTACTCGACCCGCAAGGGATAGAAGTTCTCGCGGATGTAGAACGAGTAGAGCCGGCCCCGCTCCTTGAGGTAGTTCAGGAAGGAGTAGGGGGAGGTCGGGTCGGCGAGGGTGACCAGGTCCGACATGAACGGGGTCTGGAGGTGGGCGCCGTCGAGGAACATGCCCGCGTGCCACTCGAAGTCCGGCTTCGACTCCAGGAAGACGCCGTCGAGTTCGGAGATCGGCTCGGTGAGGCAGGCGAGACCCAGGTTGAAGGGGCCGAGCCCGATCCCCACGAAGTCGTGCGTCGTCACTCGGGACTCAGGAAGCGCGGTCAAGGGACTCTCCCAGGTACTGCTCGGCGTGGCCGGCGATCAGGTCGAGGACGGCGGCGATGTCGGCCGCCGTGGTCTCGGGGTTGAGCAGGGTGAACTTCAGGTAGTGGCGACCGGCCACCTTGGTGCCCGCGACCACCGCGTCGCCGGAGGCGAACAGGGCCTTGCGGGCGTAGAGGTTGGCACGGTCGATCTCGGCCGGGTCGGTGACGGCGGCCGGTATGTAGCGGAAGACCAGGGTGGACAGGGACGGCCGGACGACCACGTCGAAGCGCGGGTCGGCGGCCAGCAGCTCCCAGCCCTCGGCGGCGAGGTCGCAGACCTCGTCGAAGAGGCCGCCGATGCCGTCGGCGCCCATCACCCGCAGCGTCATCCACAGCTTGAGCGCGTCGAAGCGGCGGGTGGTCTGGAGGGACTTGTCCACCTGGTTGGGGATACGTTCGTGCACCATGCGGCGCGGGTTGAGGTACTCCGCGTGGTAGGTGGCGTGCCGCAGGGTGGCGGCGTCGCGGACCAGGACGGCGGAGGAACTCACCGGCTGGAAGAAGGACTTGTGGTAGTCGACCGTGACGGAGTCGGCGCGCTCGATGCCGTCGATGCGGCCCCGGTACTTCACCGAGGCGAGCAGGCCGCAGCCGTAGGCGGCGTCGACGTGCATCCACACGCCGTACTGCTCGCACAGCTCGGCGATCTCGGGCAGCGGGTCGATGGAGCCGAAGTCGGTGGTGCCGCCGGTGGCGACGACGGCCATGGGGACGAGGCCGTCCCGCACGCAGCGCTCCAGTTCCCGGGCGAGCGCGACGGTCTGCATGCGCTGGTCGTGGTCGACGGGGATCGAGACCACGGCGTCCTGGCCCAGACCGAGCAGTTTCGCGGACTTCTTGACGCTGAAGTGGCCGGCCTCCGAGGCGAAGACGCGGAGTCTGCCGAGCTCGTCGGTCTTGGCCTCCTCGCGCGCCAGCAGCAGCGCCTGGAGGTTGGACTGGGTGCCGCCGGAGGTGAACACGCCGTCGGCGGCCGGGCCGAGGCCGATGCGGGCGGTCGTCCAGTCGATGAGCTTGCGCTCGATGAGGGTGCCGCCGGCCGACTGGTCCCAGGTGTCCAGGGAGGAGTTGACGGCGGAGAGCACCGCCTCGCCGAGCACCGCCGGGATGACGACGGGGCAGTTGAGGTGGGCGAGGTAGCGCGGGTGGTGGAAGTAGATCGCGTCGCGGAGGTAGACCTCTTCGAGCTCGTCCAGGGCGGCCGAGGTGTCGTGCAGCGGCCGGTCCAGGTCGATCCCCTCGATGCGGGGGGTGAGGGCGTCGACCGTGATGCCGGTGAACGGCCGGTCGGTGGTGGCGAGTTTGGCCGCCACCCGCTCGACTCCTTCGGTCACGGAGCGACGGTAGTCCTCCGCGGTGAGGTCATTGAGCAGGTGCGAGCGCATGTGGGGGTCCTCCGGATGGGGAGAGTTCCGTGTGGGACGGGGGAGAGGAGCGGCGAAGTTCCTTCATCAACTTAGGTAAGCCTAACCTAATGAATGTGATGGGAGGGTCGCCTCTTCCGTGACCGTGATCACTTGCCGCCCGGTCAGCCCTCCTCGCGCAACTGCTCCTCGCTGAGGCCTTGGCGCCAGTAGCCGACGAAGGTGACCCGGCTCCGGTCGACGCCGCGCTCACCGACGAAGTGGCGGCGCAGCTGCTTCACGCGGCCCGACTCGCCCGCGATCCAGACGTACGGATGCCGGGCGGGCGGGAGTTGGGCCGCACGCAGGGCGCCGAGGGTCATGGGGGACGCCTCGGCGCGGCTCTCGTCCTGGACGAGCCAGGTGATCTCGGCGTCCGCCCGCGTCGCCAGGTCCTGGACGGTGTCCGCGTGGCGCACCTCCAGCCAGACCCGGGCAGGGGTGCCGGCCGGCAGAGACTCCAGGATCGCGGCGACGGCCGGCAGGGCGGTCTCGTCGCCCCAGAGCAGCACCAGGTCGCAGTCCTCGGGCGGGCGGAAGCGGATCGCGCGGTTGTCCGCGACCGCCGGGCCGAGCAGCCGGACCCGGTCGCCCGCGCTCGCCCGGGAGGCCCAGCGCGAGGCGGGGCCCGCGGGGGCGGTCGCGCCCGGTTCCATGCCGTGCAGCACGAAGTCGATGTCGATCTCCGTCGTCCCGCCGTGCGCGTCCCGCCGCAGCGAGCGCAGGGTGTACGAGCGCATCACGGCCCGTACGTCCTCGGGCGGTCGGCGATAGTTCCGCCACCAGTCGTCGTCGTACTCCATCGGCACGACGGGCTCGCTCTGGCCGGGGTGCGGCAGGAACAGCGACAGGCTCTGGTCGCGTCCGTGCGAGTGGAAGAACGCGAGGTCGGGCCCTCCGAAGGTGACCCGGACCAGAGACGGGCCGAGCCGCCTCGTCCGTACGACCTCAAGGGCGAAGAAACGGAACGGGGCGGCCGCGGCCGTGGTCATCGGTGGTGCTCCTGCAGCGTGGGGAGAGCGGAGGTCAGCTGACCTTCTTCGCCTTCTCGAGGGCCTCGGCGAGGGTGTCGAGCAGCGGCACGCACTTGTCGTAGGACAGGATCGGCTCGGGCGAACGCGCGATGACCTGGCCCGCCTTGACCGCGGGCAGCTTCTTCCAGGTGGCCTCGGCGATGTCGGCCGGCTGGATCGTCGCGGAGCGGTCGTCCATCATGATGATGTCGGCCTTGTACTTGTCGACGTTCTCCCAGCTGAGGCTCTCGTACCAGCCGCCGCCCAGCTTCTTGGCGCTCTCCGGGGGCTCGACGAAGTTCACGCCGAGGGACTTGAAGTACTCCAGGTCGATGGAGAGGTTGGTGCCGGAGACGTAGAACAGCTCCGTGCTCGCGGAACCCGCCATGACCTTGATCTCGGGCTTGGCCTTGGCGGCCGCGCGCAGCCGGGCGGCGGCCGCCTCGAAGCGCTTCTTGGCGTCGGTGACCTTGGCGGCCTTCATGTCCGCGCCGAGCGACTCGGCCAGCTCCCACATGCGCTGGAGCGGCTCGGTGAGCTGGCGGTCGTAGACCGAGACGCCGACGCTCGGGGCGAGCTTGGCGATCTTGTCCTTGGAGGTCTCCGGGACGTACCAGAGGGTGCCGGCGCCGTCGAACATCGTGGAGATCAGCACGTCCGGCGCCAGGGCCGCGTACTTCTCCACGTTGAACTGGTCCCAGACGTTGCCGAGGACCGTGAGCTTGCTGACGTCCATGTCGCCGGCCTGGACGTCGGGCTTGCCGTCCGTGGTCGTGGTCGGGCCGAAGACGCCCTTGACCGAGATGCCGTAGTCGTGGAGCGCGGCACCGACGCCGGTGAAGGCGACGATGTTCGCGGGGATCTTGTCGAGCTTCACCGTGGTGCCGCGGTCGTCCTTGAACGTCCAGGGGCCGGACTTGGCGGCAGCGGCCGTCTCCTTGGCCGAGCCACCGCTTTTGGCGTCGTCGTCCCCGCAGGCCGCGAGCACGGCACCGAGGCCGAGGGCGCCGCCCGCGGCGAGGATGCCGCGACGGGTGAGGTGGGTGGCTCTGGCGTTGGGCATGGCTACGCTGCTTTCGAACGGGGCGGATCACCGCCGGACAATTCGAAGGTAGGTTAGCCTAACCTCAGCTCGGGTCCAGGGGCGGGGGTGCGCGCAGCCGCCCCGGACGGCGGCGGGCGGCGGTCGCCGCCCGCCCGACGGCTCAGCCCGCCAGCCCCAACTCCCGTGCGATCAGCATCCGCTGGACCTCGCTCGTGCCCTCGCCGATCTCCAGGATCTTGGAGTCGCGCCACATCCGGGCCACCGGGTACTCGTTCATGAAGCCGTAGCCGCCGTGGATCTGGGTGGCGTCACGGGCGTTGTCCACGGCGATCGTGGAGGAGTACAGCTTGGCGAGGGCCGCCTCCTTCTTGAAGGGGTCCCCGGACACCAGCCGGGAGGCCGCGTCACGCCAGGCGAGACGGGCCGTGTGGGCCTTCATCTCCATGTCCGCGATCTTGAACTGGATCGCCTGGTTGGCGCCGATCGGGCGGCCGAAGGCGTGCCGTTCCTTCGCGTACTTCACCGACTCGTCCACACAGCCCTGCGCCAGCCCGGTCGCCAGGGCCGCGATGGCGATCCGGCCCTCGTCGAGGATGCGCAGGAACTGCGCGTACCCGCGGCCCTGTTCGCCCAGCAGGTTCGCGGCCGGGACCCGCACGTCCGAGAAGGACAGCTCGCGGGTGTCCGAGGCGTTCCAGCCGACCTTCGAGTAGGGGGCCGCGACCGTGAAGCCGGGGGTGCCGGACGGGACGATGATCGAGGAGATCAGGGGCTTTCCGTCCGGCTTGCGGCCGGTGACCGCGGTGACCGTCACCAGACCCGTGATGTCCGTACCCGAGTTGGTGATGAAGCACTTGCTGCCGTTGATCACCCACTCGTCCGTGTCCGGGTCCAGCCGCGCCGTCGTCCGGGTCGAGCCCGCGTCCGAGCCGCCGTCCGGCTCGGTGAGACCGAACGCGCCGAGGATCTCGCCCGAGCACAGCCGGGGCAGCCACTCCCGCTTCTGGTCCTCCGTGCCGAAGAGGTGGATCGGCATCGCGCCCAGGGAGACCCCGGCCTCCAGGGTGATGGCCACGGACGAGTCGACCCGGGCCAGTTCCTCCAGCACGATGCCCAGGGCGAGGTAGTCGCCGCCCATGCCGCCGTACTCCTCCGGGAAGGGCAGCCCGAACAGGCCCATGCGGCCCATCTCGCGGACGATCTCATACGGGAACTCGTGCCGTTCGTAGAAGTCGCCGATCTTGGGAGCCACGACGTCATGGGCGAACTCCTCGACCGTGCGGCGGAGTTCGTCGAGTTCGGGGGAGAGCTTGTGGTCCATCGTGTTCACTGCTCCTGGTGGGAGAGGGCTCGTACGGTGCGGGACGGGCTGGGTCGGCCCAGTCGGTCGGCCATCCACACGCTGGTGGCGACGAGACGGCCGAGGTCGACGCCGGTGTCGATGCCGAGGCCCCGCAGCATCCACACGAGGTCTTCGGTGGCGAGGTTGCCGGTCGCGGACTTGGCGTAGGGGCAGCCGCCGAGGCCGCCGGCGGAGGCGTCGACGGTGGTGACGCCGTGCTGGAGCGCGGCCAGGGCGTTGGCGAGGGCCTGGCCGTAGGTGTCGTGGAAGTGCACGCCCAGCACGTCGGCGGGGACCCCCCGGGCGTCGAGCGCGGCGAGCAGCCCGCGCACCTGGCCGGGGGTCGCGACCCCGATGGTGTCGCCGAGGCTCAGCTCGTCGCAGCCCATGTCCAGAAGTGCCGTGCAGACCCGGACGACCTGGTGCGCGGGCACCGCGCCCTCCCACGGGTCGCCGAAGCACATGGAGAGATAGCCGCGGACATGGCCGCCCTCGGCCTTCGCCCGTGCCACCACCGGCGCGAACATGGCCAGTGCCTCGTCCACCGTCCGGTTGAGGTTGGCCTTGGCGAAGGACTCGGTGGCGCTGGCGAAGACGGCGACCCGGCGGGCGCCGAGCGCCAGCGCCCGCTCCAGTCCGCGTGCGTTGGGCACGAGCACCGGCAGTTCCACCGGCAGGCCGGCCACCAGCGGGAACAACTGCTCGGCGTCGGCGAGCTGGGGCACCCACTCGGGGTGCACGAAGCTGGTCGCCTCGATCGTGCCCAGGCCGGCGTCGGCCAGCCGGCGCACGAACTCGGCCTTCACCTCGGTCGGCACGGTCGACTTCTCGTTCTGCAGCCCGTCGCGGGCGCCGACCTCGTGGATCCGCACGCGCGCGGGCAGACCCGGGGCCGGTACGACCATGGGCAGTGCCTCGACGGTCATTCCGCCTCCTCGTGCGGTGCGACGACGGCGAGCACCTGGTCCATCGCGACCGTCGTGCCCGGCCGGACGTCCAGCTCGGCGACCGTGCCGGCGTGCGGGGCGGAGATGACGTGCTCCATCTTCATCGCCTCGACGACCAGCAGGCTCTGACCGGCGCCCACCTCGTCGCCGACGGCGACCTTCACCACGGTGACCGTGCCCGGCATGGGCGCGGTGAGCGAGTCGGCGCCGGAGTGGGCGGCCCGGTCGAGGGACGCGGCGACCGGGTCGTGGTCGCGCACGTGCCAGGCGTCGCCGTCCCGGCCCAGCCAGTCGGCGGCGCGGTGGAAGGTGTGGCGGACGCCGTCCAGGGTCACGTGGACCCGGTCCTCGGTGACGGTGTGGGTGCCGCGCGGCACGTACTCCACCGGGTCCTGCACCCGCAGCGGGAAGCCGACCGGCCGGGGTGTGCCGCCCAGCCGCCATCCGCTCGGCACCGAGAACGGGTCGGTCCAGCCCTCGCCCCTCGGCCGCAGCGCGTCCAGGCGCACCGCGGCGGCGGCCTCGTAGACCTCCTCGGGCACGTCCGTGGTGACGAGGTCGGCCGCCACCCGCTCGACCAGGCCGGTGTCCAGCTCGCCCGCGACGACCGCCGGATGGGCCAGCAGCCGGCGCAGGAACCCCGCGTTGGTCGGCACGCCCAGCGTGACCGTCTCCGCCAGGGCCGCGCGCAGGCGGCGCAGCGCGGTCGCGCGGTCCGGCCCGTACGCGATCACCTTGGCCAGCATCGGGTCGTAGAGGCTGCCGACCTCGGTGCCCTCGCTGAGCCCGGAGTCGGTGCGCACGCCGTCGCCCTGCGGCTCGGCGAGCCGCAGCACCGTGCCGCCCGACGGGAGGAACCCGCGGGCGGGGTCCTCGGCGCAGATGCGGGCCTCGACCGCGTGCCCGGTCAGCCGGACGTCGTCCTGGCCGAACGGCAGCGGCTCGCCCGCCGCCACCCGCAGCTGCCACTCCACCAGGTCCAGGCCGGTGACGAGTTCGGTGACCGGGTGCTCCACCTGGAGGCGGGTGTTCATCTCCATGAAGTAGTACGCGGACGGGTCGCCGCCGGGGACGATGAACTCCACCGTGCCCGCGCCCCGGTACCCGCAGGAGCGGGCCGCCTGGACCGCCGCCTCGCCCATCGCCGCCCGGGTCCTCTCGTCCAGGAGCACGCTGGGCGCCTCCTCGACGATCTTCTGGTGCCGTCGCTGGAGCGAGCACTCGCGCTCGCCGAGGTGCACCACGTTGCCGTGGGCGTCGGCGAGGACCTGGATCTCGATGTGCCGGGGCCGGTCGATCCACCGCTCGACGAGCAGGGTGTCGTCGCCGAAGGAGGCGCGGGCCTCGCGGCGGGCGGCGGCGATCTCGTCGGCCAGCAGTGAGGCGTCCCGCACCAGCCGCATGCCCTTGCCGCCGCCGCCGGCCGACGGCTTCAGCAGCACCGGCATACCGATCTCGCGGGCCGCGTCCGCCAGTTCGGCGTCGGTGAGACCGCTGCCGCTCGATCCGGGCACGACCGGGACACCGGCCTTCTGCACCGTCTCCTTGGCGCGGATCTTGTCGCCCATGAGGGAGATCGCGTCCGCCGGGGGCCCGATGAAGGCCAGTCCCGCGTCGGCGCACGCGCGCGCGAACGCGGCGTTCTCCGCGAGGAAGCCGTACCCGGGGTGCACCGCCCGCGCGCCCGTGCGGGCGGCCGCCTCCAGCAGCCGCTCCACCGACAGATAGCTCTCGGCGGCCGGCGCCGGACCGATCCGTACCGCCGTGTCGGCCTCCCGGACGTGCCGGGCGTCCGCGTCGGCGTCCGAGAAGACGGCCACCGAGCGCACGCCCAGCGCGCGCAGCGTGCGCACCACGCGTACGGCGATCTCGCCCCGGTTGGCCACAAGGACTGTGTCGAACATGGTCTGTGGTCCCCTCACGAATCCGCTCACATCCGGAAGACGCCGAAGGCGGGCTCGCCCAGCGGCGCGTTGGCACACGCCGTCAGGGCCAGGCCCAGCACCTGCCGGGTCTCCAACGGGTCGATCACGCCGTCGTCCCAGAGCCGGGCCGTGGCGTAGTAGGCGTTGCCCTGGTGCTCGTACTGGGCGCGGATCGGGTCCTTGAAGGACTCCTCCGCCTCCAGGGGCCAGGCCTCCCCGCGCGCCTCCAGCTGGTCCCGCTTGACGGTCGCGAGCACGGAGGCGGCCTGCTCGCCGCCCATGACGGAGATCTTGGCGTTGGGCCACATCCACAGGAAGCGGGGTGAGTACGCCCGCCCGCACATGGAGTAGTTGCCCGCGCCGTACGACCCGCCGACCACGACCGTCAGCTTCGGGACCCTGGTGCAGGCCACCGCCGTGACCATCTTGGCGCCGTGCTTGGCGATGCCACCCGCCTCGTAGTCCCTGCCCACCATGAAGCCCGAGATGTTCTGGAGGAACACCAGCGGGATGCCGCGCTGGTCGCACAGCTCGATGAAGTGGGCGCCCTTCTGGGCGGACTCGGAGAACAGGATGCCGTTGTTGGCGACGATCCCGACCGGGTGGCCGTGGATCCGGGCGAAGCCGGTGACCAGGGTCTGCCCGAACTCGGACTTGAACTCGGCGAACCGCGAACCGTCGACCACGCGCGCGATGATCTCGCGCGCGTCGTAGGGGGTGCGGGAGTCGACGGGGACGGCGCCATAGAGCCCGAAGGGGTCCACCTTCGGCTCGACGGCCGCGGTGACCTCCCAGGGCAGCGCCCCGCGCGCCGGGAGGGTGGCGACGATGTTCCGCACGATCCGCAGCGCGTGGGCGTCGTCCTCGGCGAGGTGGTCGGTCACGCCGGACACCCGCGCGTGCACCTCGCCGCCGCCGAGTTCCTCGGCGGTGACGACCTCGCCGGTGGCCGCCTTCACCAGCGGCGGGCCGCCCAGGAAGATCGTGCCCTGGTTCCGGACGATCACGGCCTCGTCGCTCATCGCCGGGACGTACGCCCCGCCGGCCGTGCACGATCCGAGCACGGCCGCGATCTGCGGGATCCCGGCGCCGGACATCCGCGCCTGGTTGTAGAAGATCCGCCCGAAGTGCTCGCGGTCGGGGAAGACCTCGTCCTGCATCGGCAGGAAGGCGCCGCCGGAGTCCACGAGATAGACGCAGGGCAGACGGTTCTCCAGCGCCACCTCCTGGGCGCGCAGGTGCTTCTTCACCGTCATCGGGTAGTACGTGCCGCCCTTGACGGTGGCGTCGTTGGCGACGATCACGCAGGCGCGGCCGCTGACCCGCCCGACGCCGGCGATGACACCCGCCGCCGGGGCCTGTCCGTCGTACATCCCGTCGGCGGCGAGCGGGGCCAGCTCCAGGAAGGGCGAGCCGGGGTCCAGCAGCGTGTCCACACGGTCCCGCGGCAGCAGCTTGCCGCGCGCGGTGTGCCGGGCCCGCGCCTTCTCACCGCCGCCCAGCCGGGCCGCGGCCAGCTTCGCGCGCAGTTCCTCCACGAGGGCGCGGTGCGCCTCCTCGTTGGCTTGCCAGGCCTCCGACGCGGGGTCGGCCGCGCTCGTCAGCTCCGGTGCCTCTTGCATCCTGCGGTCCCCTCACCCAGCGATCGACTGTTAATGAGCGTTAACCATTTCCTTTAGGTTAACGACCGCTAACCTCCCTGTCTAGAATCGATTGCATGGCCACGAGAACCGACGCCCCCACCCGGCGTGAACAGATCCTCAAGGAGGCCGCGCGGCTGTTCGCCGAGCGCGGGTTCCACGGTGTCGGAGTCGACGAGATAGGCGCCGCGGTCGGTATCAGCGGCCCCGGTCTCTACCGGCACTTCGCGGGCAAGGACGCGATGCTCGCCGAACTGCTGGTCGGCATCAGCGGCCAGCTGCTGACCGGTGCCAGGCAGCGCCTGAAGGAGGCCGGCGAGATCCCCCCCGAGGCGGTCCTCGACTCGCTCATCGAGGGGCACATCGACTTCGCGCTCGACGACCGCCCCCTCATCACGCTGCACGACCGCGAGCTGGACCGGCTGCGGGACAGCGACCGCAAGCTGGTGCGGCAGCTCCAGCGGCAGTACGTCGAACTGTGGGTCGAGCTCGTCCGCGAGGTGTACCCGGCGCTGGCCGAGCCGGCCGCCCGCTCGGCGGTGCACTCGGTCTTCGGCCTGCTGAACTCGACGCCCCACCTCGGCCGCCCGGGCGCCCTGCCGGGGCGCGCGGTGACGGCGGAACTGCTGCACCGGATGGCGCGCGGCGCCCTGGCGGCGGCGGCCGGGCCGGAGCGGTCCGGACAGGCGTGACGAGCGTTACGGTCCAGCCCCTCGACGCCCCTCCCTACCGGCCGGTACGGTTGATCTGAGCAAGCGCTTAGACAGCTGACGACGGCCGAGACGTGGAGGTGGCGGCGTGCGCCGTACGGTGTTCAACGAGGATCACGAGGCGTTCCGGGAGACCCTGCGCGCCTTCATCGAGGCAGAGGTCGTCCCGGAGTACGACGCGTGGTTCGCCGCGGGCCAGGCGCCGCGCGACTTCTACTACAAGCTCGCCGAGCTGGGCGTCTTCGGCATCAAGGTCGACGAGGAGTACGGCGGCGCCGGCATCGACTCGTACAAGTTCGAGGCCGTCCTCTACGAGGAGACCGCCCGCGCGGGTGTCTCCTTCGGCGGCTCCGGCGTGCACGTGCTGCTCGGCCTGCCCTACATCAAGCTGCTCGCCACCGACGAGCAGAAGAAGCGCTTTCTGCCGAAGTTCGTCTCCGCCGAGGAGATGTGGGCCATCGCGATGACCGAGCCGGGCACCGGCTCCGACCTCGCGGGCATGAAGACCACGGCCAAGCTCTCCGAGGACGGCACGCACTACGTCCTCAACGGCGCCAAGACCTTCATCACCGGCGGTGTGCACGCCGACCGCATGATCGTCTGCGCCCGTACCTCCGCGCCCACCGCCGAGGACCGCCGGCACGGCATCTCCCTCTTCGTGGTGGACACCAAGGCCGAGGGCTACTCGGTCGGGCGCAAGCTCGACAAGCTGGGCCTGAAGACCTCCGACACCGCCGAGCTGGCGTTCGTCGACGTGAAGGTGCCCGTCGAGGACCTCCTCGGCGAGGAGAACAAGGGCTTCTACTACCTCGGCCACAACCTGGCCTCCGAGCGCTGGGGCATCGCCTTCGGCGCCTACGCGCAGGCCAAGGCCGCCGTCCGGTTCGCCAAGGAGTACGTCCAGCAGCGCACCGTCTTCGGCCAGACCGTCGCGTCCTTCCAGAACACCAAGTTCGAGCTGGCCGCCTGCCAGGCCGAGGTGGACGCGGCCGAGGCCGTCGCCGACCGCGCCACGGAGGCCCTCGACGCGGGCGAGCTGACCCCGGCCGAGGCCGCCAGCGCCAAGCTGTTCTGCACCGAGGTCGCGCACCGCGTGATCGACCGCTGCCTCCAGCTGCACGGCGGCTACGGTTTCATGAACGAGTACCCGATCGCGCGCCTGTACGCCGACAACCGCGTCAACCGCATCTACGGCGGCACCAGCGAGATCATGAAGTCGATCATCGCCAAGAACATGGGCCTGTGACCCGGCTCCGTAAGCGCGGCGAAATCACTGCACGGTACAACTGACATATGAGTCAGGCACTGCAATCCTTGCTCGAGCTGCTCGATCTGGAGCAGCTCGAGCAGGACATGTTCCGAGGTCAGTCCCGGTCCGCCGTCGTCCCCAGGGTGTTCGGCGGCCAGGTCGCGGCCCAGGCGCTGGTCGCCGCGGGGCGTACGGTCCCGGCGGACCGCCACGCCCACTCCCTGCACGCCTACTTCCTGCGCCCCGGAGACCCGGGCGCGCCGATCGTCTACACCGTCGACCGCATCCGCGACGGCCGCTCCTTCACCACCCGCCGGGTGGTCGCGGTCCAGCACGGACAGCCGATCTTCCACCTCTCCGCGTCCTTCCAGACGTACGAGGAGGGACTCGACCACCAGGCCCCCATGCCGCCCGCGCCGGACCCGGAGACCCTGCCCACCGCCCACGACCGGATGCGCGGCTACGGCCATCTCGGGTCCCAGGTCGTGGAGAAGTTCCTGGAGGCGCGGGAGGCGGTCGACCTGCGGTATGTGGACGAACCGCCCTTCGGCAGATTCGGCGAGCCGCGCGAGCCGCACTCCCAGGTGTGGTTCCGCACCAGCGGCAAACTCGACGGTGCCGTCGACGAACCCCTCCTGCACGTCGTCCTCGCCACCTACGTCTCCGACATGACGCTCCTGGACTCGGTCCTGCTCGCGCACGGCCGGGGCGGCTGGGCGGTCGGCGACGTCGTCGGGGCCTCGCTGGACCACGCGATGTGGTTCCACCGTCCGTTCCGGGCCGACGAATGGCTTCTGTACGACCAGGAGTCGCCGTCGGCGTACGGCGGCCGCGGTCTGGGCCAGGCCCGGATCTACACCCAGGACGGGCGGCTGGCCATCTCGGTGATTCAGGAGGGCGTGGTGCGCGTGCCTCGGCAAGACTGAGGGGCATGGCGGCGCAGGCACCACAGCGGGACGACGACGACGGCGGCGGCGAGAGCACCTTCACGGTGATCGTCGCCGCCCTCGCCAATCTGGGCATCGCGCTCGCCAAGGCGGTCGCGGGCGTGATCAGCGGCTCCAGCGCGATGTTGTCCGAGGCCGCGCACTCCGTCGCCGACACGGTCACCGAGGTGCTGCTGCTGACCGCGCTCAAGCGCAGTGGGAAACCGGCCGACGAGGACCATCCCCTCGGCTACGGCCCCGAGCGCTACATCTGGGCGATGCTGGCCGCCGTCGCCACCTTCGTCGGCGGCGCGGTCTTCTCGATCTACGACGGCGTGCACACCCTGGTCGCCGGCGAGGAACTGGGCAACCCCCTCGTCTCGTACGTCGTTCTCGGTGTCGCCTTCCTCCTGGAGGGCTTCTCCCTGCGCACCGGCATGCGCCAGGCCCGCGGGGAGGCGGCCCGCACGGGGGTGTCCTTCGGCCGCTACCTGAGGCGCACCGCCGACACCGCCGTGAAGGCCGTCGTCATGGAGGACTCGGCCGCGCTCGTGGGTCTCGTCCTCGCGGCGGGCGGGCTGCTCGGCGGTCAGCTCACCGGCTCGGGCGTCTGGGACGGCGTCGCGTCCCTGCTCATCGGCCTGCTCCTGCTGTGGGTCGCCTGGGTCCTGGGCCGCTCCAACGCCGAGCTCCTGATCGGCCGACCGCTGCCGCGGCCGGTGCGGCGGGGTATCCGCGAGGAGCTGCTGAAGGACGAGCACATCGAGGCCGTCCTGGAGCTGACGACCCTGGTGCAGGGGCCGCGGGAGGCGCTGGTCGCCGCCAAGGTCGACTTCCGGGACGCGTCGACCGCGGCCGAGGTCGAGTGGGCCTGCGAGCGGGCCGAGCAGCGGTTGCGGACGGCGTTCCCCGTGGTCGGCCGGGTGTACCTGGATCCGACGCCGGGCCCCGCGCGGCGGGCGGCCGCACGAGGTGACGAGTCGCGGGTCGAGGATTAGGCTCGATGGGTGAAAGGCGCCGCATCGCACGGCGTGCCCGGCCGACGTGGTCTCCGGTAGCGCGGGACCACCGCCGCAGCTTCCGCCCGTATGACCTCGCGCGGGTGGCCTGAAGGCGTCGGGGGGCGTGTCCGTGCCTCGCGTCCGAGCGCGGTGACAACAAGACCGTGCCGCATCCCGGTGATCGCGGCGGCGGCCATCAGAACCCGTACGTCCCTCCGGGAGCCGCGCGGGAATCGATGGAACGAGGTTCTTCCATGCAAGCCCAACGGATCAGGCGCCTTCTCGTGGCGTCGGCTGCCGGCCTGATGCTGGCCGGTGGTGCCGCGATCGGAGCGGCGGGTACCGCTTCGGCCGCGCCGAGCCATGAGGTGAGTTCCCTCGGACTCTATTGCAGTGATGGTTACAACTGGTGGAACTGCAACTACCGCGGCACCGGTTACTACAGCGGCTGGGGCGGCTACGGCAACGGCTACGGCAACGGGTGGGGTTACGGCAACGGTTACGGCAACGGCTGGGTGGTGTACGCCAACAACGGCTGGGGCGGTTACGGGAACAACGGATGGGGCGGTTACGGCGGTTACGGCGGTTACGGGAACAACTGGGGCGGTTACGGCAACGGGTGGGGCGGCGGCGGCGGTGGTTGGGGCGGCGGCCACGGCGGCTGGGGTGGCGGCGGCCACGGCGGTGGTGGCCACGGCGGCGGAGGCCACGGCGGGCGCTGACCCGACCGGCGGGCGCTGACGCCAGGTACGCGGCCATGCGGTGCCTGCGCCGAGGTGCGGCTCCGGGACCCGGAGCCGCACCTCGGCGGCAGGTCACGCCAGGCCCGCCTCCGCCAGCAGATACGCCGTCATCGGGTCGTAGTGCCTCGGGCTGAGGACGTGGTCGTCCAGGGGCACCGCCACCTGGAGCGTGCCCTCCGACTCGGCGAGGAACAGCGCCGGGTCGTTGCAGTCCGCGTAACCGATGGAGTCGATGCCGTGCTGACCGGCGCAGCCGGCCCAGCCGTGGTCCGCGACGACCAGGTCGGGCAGGGCGCGGCCCTCGCGCTCCAGACCCTTGAGGATCGCGCGCATCGGCTCGCCGGAATGGGTGTGCCACAGGGTCGCGCCGTGCTCCAGCACCGCCACGTCCGCGAACTGCATGACATAGCCCTCGTCGGTCTGCAACAGCTCCGGGATGACGACGATCTCGCAGCCCGCGGCGCGCAGCGCGGCGGCCGTGGCACGGTGCACGTCGAGAAGACCGCCCGGGTGGCCGGTGGCGAGCAGCACCCGCTGCCGGCCCTCGGCCGCCTTGCGCAGCCGGCCCGCCATCCGGTCCAGCGCGGCCACCGTCAACTCGGGGTCGATGGTGTCCTGGCCGTACCGGTACTCGGCGTCGTCGTTGACGCCGACCCGCTCCGCCATGACCGCGAGCACGTCCTGCTCGTCGGTCCAGCGGTCGCCGAGTTCCAGCCCGAGCCAGAAGTTGCGGTCGCCGTTGGCCAGCTTGCGGTAGTGGGAGAGGTTGTTCTCGCGGGGCGTGGCGACGTCGCCCGCGATGCGCGTCCGTACGAGATGGTCGACGAGTTCGGCGCGGCTGGGTGTCCCGGATATCGGCATGGTTCCCATTGTGAGGCAGGCGGACGTGCGAGCACCCGACGTCCCGCACGCTGGGACACGCGTCACTCACCCGCTTCACTGCCGGTCCGTCACCCCCCGCGCGTCACCGCTGTCTCAGCGCGAACCACAGCTCCATCCGTACGTCCGGGTCGTCCAGGTCCGCCGCCAGCAGCGCGGCGCACCGGGCGATCCGCTGCCGCACGGTGTTGCGGTGCACCGCGAGTGCCACCGCCGTGCGGTCCCAACTGCCGTGCAGGGACAGCCAGGTGCGCAGGGTCTCGGTGAGGGCGGGGGTGGCGGCGATCGGGGCGAGGAGGGTGCGGGCGTGCGTCGCGGCCTCGTCGAGCGGGACCAGCTCCGCGAGGCCCGGGCGGTCGCCGTGGCGCACCAGCGGGACGCGGAGGGCGCGGGCGCGGGCCAGGGCGCGCGCCGCCCGGGTGTCGGCGGCCGGCCAGTCCGGTGGCGCGGCGGGCGCGCTCACGCCCAGCGTCCAGCCGGGCTGCGCGGCCGGTTCACGGTCGCCGGGCACCAGGATCCGGACGACGCCGTCGGCGAGGTCGACCAGCGCGGAGCCGAGGGCCGCGCCCAGCGCGGAGGCGGCCACCGGGCCGGCGGCCCGGTCGTCCGGACGGGCGTGCACGACACTCCAGAGCCCGGCCCCCAGCAGCGGGGCCACCGCCTCCGGCTCGGCGCCCAGCAGCAGTCGTACGAGCGCCGA
Source organism: Streptomyces sp. NPDC002306 (assembly GCF_053593435.1). Classification (NCBI taxonomy): domain Bacteria; kingdom Bacillati; phylum Actinomycetota; class Actinomycetes; order Kitasatosporales; family Streptomycetaceae; genus Streptomyces; species Streptomyces sp. NPDC002306. The sequence goes on along the minus strand of NZ_JBSFCK010000003.1, from coordinate 329,641 downwards.
GGAGCGGGCCGCCCCCGTGCCGCTCTGGTGCTCGCCGGTGAGCAGGGAGAGCAGTACGGCCGCCACCGAGGCGATGGTGTGGTCGCCCGGGTCGCGCCGAGGCGCGGCGACCGCGAGCGCGAAGCCCTGGCCCGTGCCGAGGTCGTAGGCCGCGAGGTGCGTCCCGGCGGCGGTGTCGGTGGCGGTGGAGGACGGCCCGTCGGCGACGACGCGCGCGAGCCGGGCGAGCGCCGCCCGCACCCGCCCGCCGTCCGCCGGGTCGGGCTGCCGTACGGGATCGCCCGCGCCGTCCCGGCCGACCGGCACTGAGGGCTCGGGTTCCTCTGCGCGCAGGCGGCCCGCCGTGGCGAGTTCCGTGCCGTCCGGGCCGTACAGCACCGTCCACCCGCCCACCCGCTGGGCCAGCTGGCGCAGCACCGAGGGGACCGGGTCCGGGCGGGAGGCCGCGGCGGCCAGGCTCTGCTGTGCCTCCGTGACCCGGCGGAGCTCGGCCAGCCGGGCCTGGGCCATCAGCTGCCAGACCGCGCGGGCCACGCCCGAGAACGTGGTCTGCACCGGCACCTCGACCAGCGGCAGCTCGTACCTGTCGCAGGCCGCGACCAGCGCCCGCGGCACGCTGTCGTGCACCGGCGCCAGCCCGAAGCCGAGGGCCGCGCCGCCCGCCGCCACGATCCGCGTGACGTAGTCGTCGAAGTAGTCCCCCGGTCCCGACTGCGCTCGACCGGGGGCGCCCCCGTCCGGCCCGGCCGCCTCCGGGATGTGCACCCCGGCCGTCAGCAGCAGTTCGCCGCCCAGCAGATACGGATAGGGGTCGGCCATCTCCGAGGTGTGCGCCCAGTGGATCACCAGATCGGGGTCGCGGGGCCCCGCGATCTGGCGCAGTCCCAGGTCCTCGCGGGCCAGCAGGGCGGACAGCGGGACCGGCGGGGTGGGTGGGACCGCTGGTGCGGGAGCGTCCGGCATGGTGTGCGTTTCCTCCAGTCCGAACGGTCGGGATGGATGAAACGTACACTTCGCAGTCGCTTTCCGGCCACCTAGGGTCGGTGCAGAACCAGCAGCTCCGGGTACGGGCGGATGTCCCCGGGAAACGCTGCCGACCGTCCCCGGTACCGCACGACACGCCACCGAGAGTGCGCGAAGGAGGGCCCTCATGGCCGTCGACTACACAGTGATCGTCCTGTATCTGGCCGGCATGCTGGCCATGGGCTGGTGGGGCATGCGCCGCGCCAAGTCGAAGAGCGACTTCCTCGTGGCGGGCCGTCGCCTCGGACCGGCGATGTACTCCGGCACCATGGCCGCGATCGTGCTCGGCGGCGCGTCCACCATCGGCGGCGTCGGGCTGGGCTACCAGTACGGGCTGTCCGGTGCCTGGATGGTCTTCACCATCGGCCTGGGGCTCCTCGCCCTGTCCGTCTTTTTCTCCGCCCGCATCGCCCGCCTCAAGGTCTACACCGTCTCCGAGATGCTCGACCTGCGCTACGGCGGCCGGGCGGGCGTCATCTCGGGCCTGGTCATGTGGGCGTACACCCTCATGCTCGCGGTCACCTCGACCATCGCGTACGCCACGATCTTCGACGTCCTGTTCGACATGAACCGGACCCTCGCGATCATCCTGGGCGGCTCGATCGTCGTCGCCTACTCGACGCTCGGCGGCATGTGGTCGATCACGCTGACCGACATGGTGCAGTTCGTGGTGAAGACGATCGGCGTGCTGCTCCTGCTGCTGCCCATCGCCGTCGTCAAGGCCGGCGGCTTCGGCGAGATGAAGGCGAAGCTGCCCACGGCGTACTTCGACCCGCTGGGCATCGGCGGCGAGACCATCTTCACGTACGTGCTGATCTACACCTTCGGCATGCTGATCGGCCAGGACATCTGGCAGCGCGTCTTCACCGCCCGCAACGACCGCACGGCGAAGTGGGGCGGCACGGTCGCCGGCACCTACTGCCTGGTCTACGCCCTCGCCGGCGCCGTCATCGGCACGGCGGCCAAGGTGATGTACCCCAAGCTCGCCAGCCCGGACGACGCCTTCGCGACCATCGTCAAGGACGAACTGCCCGTCGGGGTGCGCGGCCTGGTGCTGGCCGCCGCGCTCGCCGCCGTGATGTCGACGTCCTCCGGCGCTCTCATCGCCTGCGCCACCGTCGCCAACAACGACATCTGGTCGCGGCTGCGCGGCGGCCTGGGGCGGCGGTCCGGGCAGGCGCGCGAGGAGGACGCGCACGACGAGGTCAGGGGCAACCGCGTCTTCATCCTGATCATGGGGGTCGCCGTCATCGGCACGGCCATCGCCCTCAACAACGTCGTCGAGGCGCTGACCGTGGCGTACAACCTCCTCGTCGGCGGGCTCCTCGTCCCCATCCTCGGCGGGCTGCTGTGGAAGCGCGGCACCGCGCACGGCGCCCTGGCCTCCGTCGTGGTCGGCGGCCTGACCGTGATCGGCCTGATGGCGGCCTACGGCATCCTCGCCAACGAGCCCGTCTACTACGGCTTGCTGGCCTCGCTGGCCGCCTACCTGGTCGTCTCCCTGGCCACCCCGGCCACCGACGCCGCCGTACTCGCCGCCTGGCGCGACCGGCTGGCGGGCCGCGCTCCCGAACCCGTGTCCGAAACGATCGCGGCCGCCCAGTAAAGTCGGAGCGGCAAGCAGCGCATACGCGACGAAGCGTAGGAAAGAAGGCAGTTCCATGAGCAGCAGCGAGACGCCCCGCGGGCCCATCGACTCCTCCCGCGTCCCGCGGTACGCCGGCCCCGCGACCTTCGCCCGGCTGCCCCGTCTCGACGAGGTCGGCACCGCCGACGTCGCCGTCGTGGGCGTGCCGTTCGACTCGGGCGTCTCGTACCGCCCCGGCGCCCGTTTCGGCGGCAACGCCATCCGCGAGGCGAGCCGGCTCCTGCGCCCCTACAACCCGGCGCAGGACGCCTCTCCGTTCGCGCTCGCCCAGGTCGCCGACGCCGGTGACATAGCCGTGAACCCGTTCAACATCAACGAGGCCGTGGACACCGTCGAGGCGGCCGCCGACGAACTGCTCGGCACGGGAGCCCGCCTCATGACCCTCGGCGGCGACCACACCATCGCGCTGCCCCTGCTGCGCTCCGTGGCCAAGAAGCACGGCCCCGTCGCGCTGCTGCACTTCGACGCGCACCTGGACACCTGGGACACGTACTTCGGCGCCGAGTACACCCACGGCACCCCGTTCCGCCGCGCGGTGGAGGAGGGCATCCTCGACACCGAGGCGCTCTCCCACGTCGGCACCCGCGGCCCGCTCTACGGCAAGCAGGACCTCACCGACGACCAGAAGATGGGCTTCGGCATCGTCACCTCGGCGGACGTCTACCGCCGGGGCGCGGACGAGGTCGCCGACCAGCTGCGCCAGCGCATCGGCGACCGCCCGCTGTACATCTCCATCGACATCGACTGCCTCGACCCGGCCCACGCGCCCGGCACCGGCACCCCCGAGGCGGGCGGCATGACCTCCCGCGAACTGCTGGAGATCCTGCGCGGCCTGGCCGGCTGCCACCTGGTCTCGGCGGACGTCGTCGAGGTCGCGCCCGCGTACGATCACGCCGAGATCACGTCGGTGGCGGCGTCCCACACGGCGTACGAACTGACCACGATCATGTCCCGTCAGATTGCCGAGGCTCGCGCGAAGTGACTCACGACCACGACCTGGAACTCCGTCCCACGCCCGCCCAGACGGAGGCCGCGCTGAACCCTCCCCCCGGCCGCAACGGCGGAGACCTGGTCGTGGAGACCCTGGCCGGACTCGGCGCGACGACCGTGTTCGGTCTGCCCGGCCAGCACGCCCTCGGCATGTTCGACGCGCTGCGCCGCTCGGACCTGCGGTACATCGGCCTGAGGGTGGAGAACAACGCCGGGTTCGCGGCGGACGCGTACGGCCGGGTCACCGGTGAGGCGGCGCCCCTGCTGCTGTCCACCGGCCCCGGAGCGCTGACCTCGCTCGCCGCGCTCCAGGAGGCGGCCGCGGCCTCCGCCCCCGTGCTGGCGATCAGCAGTCAGATCCCCACCGCGGGCCTGGGCGGCGGCCGGCACGGCTATCTGCACGAACTCCCGGACCAGGCCGCCTCGTTCCGGGGCGTCGTCAAGTCGGTGCACACGGTCCGCGCCCCGTCGCAGATCCCGTCGGCGATCGCGGCGGCCTGGAAGTCGGCGCTCACCGCCCCGCACGGCCCGGTGTGGGTGGAGATCCCGCAGGACGTGCTGCTGGCGGAGACGTCCCTGCCGGTGGTGACGGCGGTCGACGCGACCCCCGACGAGCTGCTGCCGCGCCCCGAACTGACCGCCGTGGCGGCCGACCTGCTCTCGCGTGCCGCCCGCCCGGCGATCATCGCGGGCGGGGGAGTGGTCCGGGCGGACGCCTCCGGCAAGCTGAGGCAGCTGGCCGAGAAGCTGGACGCCCCCGTGGTCACCACCTTCGGCGGCAAGGGCGCCTTCCCCTGGAACCATCCGCTCTCGCTCCAGTCCTGGCTGGAGGACCGGTACACCACGGACCTCCTGGAGGACGCGGACGTCCTGCTCGTGGTGGGCTCGGGTCTGGGTGAACTCTCCTCCAACTACCACACGTTCAAGCCGCGCGGCCGGGTGATCCAGATCGAGGCGGACCTCGGCAAGCTGGAGGCCAACCACCCCGCGCTCGGCATCCACGCGGACGCGCGGATGGCGTTGCAGGCGCTGCTGGAGACGGTGACGGAGCGGGCCGACGACACCGCGCGGGAGCGGGTCCGCACCCTGCTGGCGGAGGTCGCCGAGCGGATCGACGGCCAGGAACTCGCCCTGGAACAGCAGGTGCTGGGAGCGGTCCGCCGGGCCCTGCCGGCCGACTCCCCGTCCTTCTGGGACATGACGATCCTCGCCTACTGGGCGTGGTCGGCCTTCGACGCGAAGGCGCCCAACGCCATGCACTCCGCGCAGGGGGCCGGCGGCCTCGGCTACGGCTTCCCGGCCGCCCTCGGCGCGGCCGCCGCCGACCCGACCCGCCCGGTGCTCGCGGTGTCGGGCGACGGCGGCGCCCTGTACTCGATCGCCGAGCTGGCGACGGCCCGGCAGTACGACCTGAACGTCACCTGGCTGATCGTCGACGACGGCGGCTACGGCATCCTGCGCGAGTACATGACCGACGCCTTCGGGCAGGCGACGGCGACCGAGCTGAGCCGTCCGGACTACGTGGCGCTGGCGGAGTCCTTCGGGGTGCCGGGGACCCGTACGACCCCCGAGACCCTGGAGAAGGACCTGGCCGCGGCGCTCGCCGCCCCCGGCCCCTCGGTGGTCGTACTTCCCGCCCTGCTGCGGATGTTCGCGCCCACCCACCTGGGCTGAGACGAGGCCTTCGGCGGCCGTTGATACGGTCCCGGCATGTCTGAAGCGCGTCGAACACCTGAACCGGTCACCGCGGCCGACGTGACCAGCGCCGTGCGGCTGGCGGCGAGCGTCCTGCGCTCGGCGGAGGCGGCCGACTGGGACGCCCAGGCGGGCTCCCTGGAGTGGAACTGCTGGGAGACCGTCGAGCATCTCGCCGACGACCTGTTCTCCTACGCCGCCCAACTCGGCCCCGAGAAGCCGCCGTCGGACCGGGAGGTGCCCTTCGTCTGGCGGCGGGCGCGGCCCGGGGGCCCGGCGAACGTCGTCTTCGCGGACCGTGCCGCGGGGCCGGCCGGGCTGGTGCAGGTGCTGGAGGCCAGTGGGGCGCTGCTGGCGGCGATGGTGCGCACGACACCGCCGTCCGTCAGGTCCCATCACGTCTTCGGCGCCTCCGACCCGGAGGGCTTCGCCGCCATGGGGGTGGTCGAGACGCTGGTGCACCTGCACGACGTGGCCACGGGGCTCGGGGTCGAGTGGGCTCCGGACGCCGCTCTCTGCGACCGGGTCCTGGCCCGACTCTTCCCCGACGCGCCGGCCGGCACCGACCGGTGGCCCACCCTGTTGTGGGCCACCGGCCGCGGCGAGATCCCGGGACACGCGCGGCTCACGCGGTGGCGCTGGTACGGCGCTCCCGGAGGCGGCGCCGACGTGCGGTAGGCCTCAGCAGGCGCCCGGGCCGACCCCGTCGATCCGGCCGCCGAAGTCGCCGAGATAGCGCGAGCGCCAGTCGCCGTTGAAGACGTCCCGCTTCTCGACCGGGGACCAGTTGACGAAGCAGGCGCGGGTGCTCGCGACGGCGGAACCGACATGGTCGTGCAGGCTGGGAGGCATGTCGCGGTAACCGCTGCGGGACGTCCACTCCCAGTAGTCGCCGCCGAAGCCCTCCCCGCTCCAGAAACACACCGAGCCGTCGGGACAGGAGGGGGGCGCGGCCTGTGCGGAGGCGCTCTGCGCGGGGAGCGCCAGGGCGGTCAGCGCGAGGGCGGCGGCCAGGGACCAGGAACGAAGCTTCATGAGGTTCTCCAGGAAAGGGAGTTGAGGCACCCCGGACCTGCCGGGATGCCTCCATGCTCCTGTCCCGGGGCGATGACACGCCCGAGTCCAAGATCGACTTCACTGGTGTGGGGGAAGTAGTAGGACGGGCCTACCGGACCGGACCTACCAGATCGCCTCGACCCACTCAGGGTGGTCGATGAACGGGTTGCGGTTGTGCTGGTAGGTGTCGTAGATGACCTGGTTGCGCCGCTCCTCGAAGGCGCTCGGCGGGTCCGCCTCGTTCCACGCCTTGAGGATGGACAGCTTGCCCATGTAGGGGTTGCTGCCGTTGTTGACCTTCTCGTTGGGCTCCAGGTCGGCGAAGCCGTCGCCGCCGTCGTAGCGGACCGCCATGTAGAGGATCATGCGGGCCACGTCACCCCGGTCCGCCGCGCGCGGCTGGAAGGAGTCGGAGTCGACGAGGCTGCCGCCGCCGTTGGTGACCGTGCTGCCGCCGTTGTCGAAGTCGAGGTTGCCGCGGATGCTGTTGACCTGGACGTCGGCGGGGCGCAGGTGGTGCAGGTCCGTGCCGGGACCGGTCACCTCGCCGAAGTCGCCGTGGGACTTGGCCCAGGTGTGCTCGCGGTTCCAGTCGCCGACGTCGCCGCCGTTGAGGGACTTGCTGCGCGAGACGCCGCTGTACAGCAGGATCACGTTGTTGGTGTTGTTCGGGTCCTGGTCGGTGGCCTTGAGCGCGTTCCAGACCGCGGAGTACGAGATCTTGCTCTGGCTGCTGATGATCGTGTGCAGCGCGGACTTCAGGCTCGTACCGGTCTTGCCGACCGCGTTCTTGTAGTACGTCGAGTCGTAGGCCGTCGTGGTCGCCGCGGCGGGGGTCGCGGTGAACGCCGGAGCGGCGAGGCCGACCAGGACGGCTGCGGTGGTGAGCGCCACTGACTTCCAGCGGCGTATCCGTGTCGCCAGCATGTGGGGAGTCCGATCTACGCGGGTTGAATGGAGGCGGCACCCGGGAGCGTGACATGGACATGCGGTCATGTAAATGAACTGAGCATGACCATCGCATGAGCGAAATCGGCAATCCGGCACGTGTCTACGCGAGTTGACATGCTCTGTGGGCCTACGGGCGGCGGGCCTTGGGGCCGTTTCGGTCGTCTCGCACCGGACGGACCCGGCCGACGGAGCGTCTAAGTCACTTGTCCGATCGGCCCGTTCGACTCCGCATTCGACGCCGGACGGGACGTCGGGTCCGACTCGGCGCGCAGGCGGTGGAGGATCGCGTCCACCGGCTCATTCTCGTGCCGCCCTTCGGCACGGACAGGCCGAGATCGGTGACCGCGGCTGAACGACCCGGCTTCGGCGCTCCCATGACTCCCACGGTCATCGTGCTGGTCGGCGTCCCGGGCACTCGAGCGCCGGGCCTGCTCACTGGACCAGTTCGATGTGGGGATGGTCCGGGGACTTCGGGCACACGTGGAGCTGGAGGCTGTAGCCGCCGAGGATGTCGATCAAGGTGAAGTTGCCGTTCTTGGCGCCCAGGGGAGGCGGGGCCGGGTTCATCGGTTCCTCCCCCGCGATCCAGGTCTCGCTGCCGCCGTCCCATTCCCAGGAGGCGATGGTGAGGAGCGGCACCTGTTCGGTGCCGCACTCGGGGCAGGGGCGGGGCTTGGGGTCGGTGAGGCTCCAGCGGGTCCAGCCGCCGGTCTTCCAGCCGGGGGCGGTGGAGAGGTTGTTCAGGTAGAGCTCGCCCGGGTCGTCCGCGTACGTGTTGTACCGCGCGGGGTCGATCGTCTCCCAGCGGCTCATGTCGTCCAGCTGGTCCTGAAGTTCCGTGTCCAGCTCCGAGGGGTGGGGGTACTCGGTGACCTGCTCCGGCGAGAGCAGGCACGGCTCCGGGAGGTAGCAGTCCCGCTGGACGATGGGCGGCTCGGGCGGCGCGTCGAGAACGTTGGTGACGGTGGCGGAGGAGCGCCAGAAGAGGGCTGTCCGGGGGTGGGCCATCTCGTGGTCGAAGGGGCACCAGAGGACCTGGAGGAGGTCCGCGTCGGGCGGGCGCGGGAAGGAGACGTCGCGAGCGTAGAGCTGGGCGACGGGGAGGAGGGGGATCGGGCCGTCGAACCACGGACGGTCCGCGAGCCGCTCCCAGGTCACCCGTTCCTCGGGAGTCCACTGGGGTGCCTCGGGGTCGAGGCGCCGCCGCTCGGCCGCTGCGGCGCGGTCGTGGCGCAGGAGCCGGACGTCGTCGGGGGAGTGGACCACCGGTGCCGCGCGGCTGTCGTGCGGCTCGTCGCAGTACGGCCACGGCTCGTCGGCGGGCCACAGGAGCGGCCCGCCGACGGAGCTGTCGTGCACGGTCGGCGCCCCGGGCTGCGGGTGCAGCCGGGTCGTCGAGCGCGCCAGCGGGGCCAGCTGAGGGAAGAGCGCGGTGATGTCGAAGGGCCGCGGTGGGGTGGTGAAACTCATGCCGGCTCCCGTTGGCGCTTACTGAGTGGGATCAGTTGCCGAGGTTATACAACCCGGTGTTTCCATAGGTGTTGGTGACGTAGACGTTGGGGAACAGATCCTCGGTCGTCCCGTTAGCCCGTTCGATGTAAGCGCTCATCGTGACGCCCACCGGAATGGTGCTGGTCGCGTCGTTGTAGACGGGTGTCACCTGGTAGAAGATCGCGTCGTTCGTTCCGAGCACCCGATTGGGATCGTTGCCCTTGACCAGGTCCTCCCCCATTTTCTCGTACGTCCGCATGCTGGGCGTGCCCGTGTTCATCCCGACCTGCCAGCAAGGGACGAGGTTGAACCGAGTGCGCTTGCTCGTGCCCTTTCCGCCGAGGACCTTCGGGATGAGATGACACCGGGACTGGTCGTAGGCGAGGTTGTTCGTCTTCGCGTACTCCACGGCGTCCTTCATGCCAGTGACGGGATTGCTGGTATCGGTCCCCTCCTTGACATTCAGCCCCCCGCATGCCTGCGCCCGGGTCGGCCTGTATCCGGACCCGTCCGCCGGCGCACTCTTGTTGATGAGAGGAACCGCCTCCTTGGTGTTCAAGAACCAGCCGTCGCCGTTGGGAAGCGAGTTGAAGGGCGCGCGGTCGTTCAAGCAGCTGGCCTGCGGGCCGGTGTCCGGCAACGAGAATGTCAGCTCGAACTGGTCGGCGTCGATCACCCGCTGGTTCTTGAAGCCGTCGGCGAGCTGGTTGTCGGCGTACTGCTTCTCGGCGGGCGTGACATGGGCCTGCACGCAGGGTGAGGTGCGGTCCAGGTCACGGGCGTCGTTCAGGACGTAGGTGTCCCATTCGCCGTTGCCGAGATTGGGGATCACCTCGACGCACTGCGCGCCGGCGGCGCCGCCTTCCTTCGCCTCGCCGAAGGGGAAGTCACCGCAGGAGTCGTTCTCGACGATCTCCGTATCGGGCGTGAAGCCGCCGCACGTGCTGGCGGTGCGGTTGGCCACGCCGCTCGTCGACCGGGTCAGCGGCTTGCCCTTCTTCCCCCAGCCGCCGTCGAGGTTCTGCTGCGCCCACGCATAGGCGGCCACGGCGCCGCCGGCGTCGGATGCCTGCGCGCTCATCGGCACGACGGGCATGATCGAGGGGATGACACAGCCCGTCGTCGAGGTGCCCCCGACCGCGTTGTCGCAGCGGATCTTGCGCGGGTTGTCCCACGAGGCGTTCGGGTCAATGGCAGTGGCGCCCGGGGAGGTCACGTACATCTTGTACGACGTGAGGAACTCCGCGACTGCCCCCGCCGCCGGGGCCGAGGAGTACGTGACGGTGCCCTCGCGGGATTGCCCCAGGACAAAGTCGCTGTTGTACCAGGGCGCGGTCTTCGTCGCCGTGCAGCCGGTTCCGCAGGCGGCGCGGAACTTGGCGTTGAGGGCGGTGACCTCGCCCTGAGCGGAGGTCATCGTCACGGTGACCAGCTCGCTCCACGTCGTGCCGCTCGCGGGCAGTGACGCGCTGGTGGAGATCGCCAGGGTGCCGCGCCCGAGCTCCGCGCCGTTGCTGTCGCGCAGGAGGTAGAGGACGTTCACCCCGGTCACGCAGTAACTGAAACGCTCGTAGGAGTAGTTGCCGGGGGCGGTGATGGAGCAGCCGGCGGCGGAGTTGGCGGCGTCGCGGGCGGTGCGGGCCGCGGTGGCGGCGGTGCCGGCCAGGGCCTGAGCGGTGGAAGCCGCGTTGGTGGCACGGTTGGCGGCAGCGGTGGCGATCGCGGCCTGACGCTTGGCTTCGTCGGCCTCCGCCTGGGCGACACCGGCGGAGACGGCTGCTTGGGCGGAGGCCGTAGCCGCGGCGGCCGCGTTGCGTGCGGCGGACGCGGCGGACGCGGCGGACGCGGCGGACCGGCCGGCGGACGCGGACGCGTCGCCGGCGATGGCGGCCTTGTCGGCGGCCTTGTCGGCGGCCTTGTCGGCGGCCTTGGCGGCGCTCCGGGCCTTGGCCGCCGCGTTCCTGGCGGCGACCGCGGCGTTCTTGGCCGTCTCCGTCTTGCTCGCGTCCTTGGAGGCGGCGATCGCGGCCTTGTAGGCAGCGGCAGCGGCGCTGCCCGCCTTCGAGGCGGCCTGAGAGCGGCGCCGGTGGCCGCCCAGGAGGCGCGGCGGGAGGCACTCACCGCGGCATTGGAGGCATTGATGGCGTCGCGTGCGGCGTCCGCCGCGCCCTTCGCCGCGCTCGCCGCCTTCCGGGCCGCCGCCCCCGACTTCTGCACGTCGTTCTGGGCGGCGGTCGCCTCGGCAGCGGCCTTCTCGGCGGCTTCCTTGGCCTTCCCGGCGGCGGTCTCGGCACGGGCCGAGGCCTCCACGGCCAGGTTGGTCTCGCTCTCGGCGCGCTTACCCTCGCGCTCGACGAGGGCCACCAACTCCTCGATGGTCGCCGACTCCTGGTCACGGGCCCGCGCGATGTGCTGGCCGGTCTCGATGAACCACTCCACATCGGTCGCGGCGCCGTCGAGCGCACGGCTCGCGTACTTCTGTACCTCAGGGCCAGCGTTGAACAGCATGGCGCTGACCTGGACGCGGGTGTCCTCCAGGCGCGAGTCGTACTGGCTGTCGGTGAGGAAGGTGGTGAGGCTGTTCTCCCTTATTCCCGACGGGGGTTGGGAGCCCTTATTGAATTGCGGAGCCTTCATGTCTGTACACGGGGCCGGATGGCGGACATTCGGCCGGAGGAAAGCGAATTTAGGACTGCGATGAAGGAATGCACCACTCCTGCGGCGAAGCCGCTGCGGAAGAGGCTCGTGGCGCGCGCACTGGGCGTGCTGGCGGCCGGGGGCCTGGCATGGGCCGTGCTGGCGTCCGGCCTCCAGGCGGAGACCGACGGTCCGGTGGTCAACGTGGCGGGCGAGGCGCCCGGCTACGCGGTGGAGGATTTCGACTATCCGCAGGCCGACAGGATCCTGGCGGAGCAGGGCATCGTCCTCAAGCGCGGTGACGGTCACATCACCCTGGCCGACTGTGCCAGTGGCACCGGCCTCCTTCAGGTCATGGCCCGGCGGCAGTCGAAGACGATCTGCTTCAAGACGGTCGGCAACTCGGGCTGGCTGACGCTGGAGATCCCCGCCGTCTACGTGGTGAGGGGCAACGACTACGAGACGCAGGTGGACATGACCGTGGGTGACGAGGAGAAGTCCTACGACATCACCAAGAACACCTGGACGGCCGTGGGCGAGAGCGCGGACGAGCAGGGACGCGAGTTCATGCTCGTGGAGATCAGGACCTCCAAGTAGTCGGCTGACAGGCACAAGTGTCTGTCTGGCAGGCACGCTTCCAAGAAACGGAGTTGTCCGGTTGGACGCCGAGTGACACCCCCCGGCGCACATGTTGCCGACCGCCATGGTTCAAGTCTGGCCGGCCCACGCATGGTTGCCGGGTTGGGCGGCCCGTTCCCCGTTTCTCGCTTCCGTCTTCTCATCTCAAGGACGTCATGGTCACCCAGCACATAAGACCCGTTCGCCGCGCCCTCATGGCCGCGGCCCTGATCGCCGCGCCGCTCGCGCTGTGCGCCGCGCCCGCGCGGGCCGTCACCGGCCCCGCCGTCGCCGCCGCCGAGACCACCTACGGTTACACCGCCCGCCTGGACATCGGCAACGGCACCCGTGGCTGTTCCGGAGTCCTCGTCGATCCCCAATGGGTGCTCACCGCCGCCAGTTGCTTCGTCGACAACCCCGCCGCCGGGCTGACCGCGCCCGCCGGCGCGCCGAAGCTCGCCACCACCGCCACCGTCGGCCGCACCGACCTGACCGGGACCGCCGGTGCGGTCCGCAGCGTGGTCGAGCTGGTCCCGCGCACTGACCGTGACCTGGTGCTGGCCCGCCTCTCCGGCCCGGCGACCGGTGTCACCCCCATCGTTGTGGCCACCACCGCGCCGGCCGCCGGCGAGGAACTGCGCGTCGCCGGCTACGGCCGCACCAAGGACGAGTGGGCCCCCCTCGCCGTGCACACCGGCGCCTTCTCGGTGGACGCCGCCGACGCCACCACCGCCACCGTGACGGGCAAGGACGGCGTGTCGGTCTGCGCCGGCGACACCGGCGGCCCCGAGATCCGCGTCACCGGCGGCCAGCCGCAGCTCGTCGCGATCAACAGCCGCTCCTGGCAGGGTGGTTGCTACGGCATCGACGCCACCGAGACCCGCACCGGCGCCGTCGCCACCCGCGTCGACGACCTCGGCTCCTGGATCACCTCCAAGGTCAACGCCACCCGGGTGAACGACTTCAACGGCGACGGCATCGAGGACATCGCGGTCGCCGACCCGGAAGCGACCGTCGGCACCCACACCAAGGCCGGTCTGGTACGGGTCGTGTACGGCGGGGGCAAGGGCACCGCCGAGATCACCCAGGACCTGGACTGGGTGCCGGGTGGCGCGGAGAACGGTGACGGCTTCGGCGTGGCCATGGCCGCGGTCGACTACAACCAGGACGGCTACACCGACCTGGTCGTCGGCACGCCGAACGAGGACGTCGGCAGCGTGGTCGACGCCGGTTTCGTGGACGTGCTGTACGGCGGGAGCGGCGGTTTCGGCACCGGTCCCGCCGCGTTGCACCTGGAGCAGGGTTACGGTACGGGCGCGATCTTCACGTCGACCCCCGAAACCGGCGACCTCATGGGCTACTCCCTTGCCGCGGGTGCCACCGCGGCGGGCGAGCCCTGGCTGCTGATCGGTGTGCCGGGCGAGTCGCTCGGCACGCTGGCCAAGGCGGGCTCGGCGTTCTACGCGCACGGCACCACCAATGTCGTCATCCACCAGGACAAGACGGATGTGCCGGGTACGGCGGAGGCGGGTGACGGCTTCGGCACCTCGGTCGCGGGCGACGCCAACCACGTCGCGGTCGGCGTCCCGGGCGAGGCGATCGGCACACTCGCGGCGTCGGGCGGAGTGGCGGTCTTCGACCACAAGCTGAACGCCGAAGGCATTCCGACCCCGCTCGCGGGCATCGACCAGGACACCGACGGGATCACCGGTTCGGCAGAGGCGGACGACGAGTTCGGCAGGTCGCTGTCGATGACGGAGTACCGCCCGGCGGGCGCCGGCGCCACCACCGACTCGATCCTGGCGGTGGGCTCGCCGGGTGAGTCGCTGACCGTGGGCGAGGTCGACAAGGCGGACGCGGGACGTGTGGTGACCTTGCGGATCACGGCGGCGGGTGTGGTCGGCCAGATCGGCGACATCCACCAGGAGGTCGACGGTGTGACCGGCGGGGCCGAGGTGGGCGACCGCTTCGGCGAGCGGGTGGCGGTCATGAACACCGCGCCGCGCGCGGCGAGCACCGCCGCGACGATGAAGCTCGCGGTCGGCGTTCCGGGCGAGGCGCTCGGCACGGCGGCCAAGGCCGGCGCGATCGAGACCTTCGCCCTGCTGGGCGCTCCCGGTGACTCCGACTACTGGGTCCAGGCGGGCGCCTCGGGTCTGCCGGGGGGACCCCGGCGGCGAACCAGCAGGTCGGCATCAGCATCGCCGCGACCGGTACGAACCTGTACGTGGGTATGCCCTACGGCCCGTCGGCGTACGGCGCGGTCCACGTGCTGCCCTGGTCCAACGTGACCGGTGGCACGGTGGGCGCGGTCACCACGTACGCCCCCGGCACCGGAAGCCTTCCCGCGGTCGGCGTCCGCTTCGGCGCCGTAGTGAAGTGACCCCCGGCGCCGTCACGTAGTGGCCGAGGAGCCTCCGAGGTCCGGCGGACGGGACTCGGAGGCTCCCGGCGTGCGTGGCCGCTGTCGCGATCGACACACAATCGCCGCAACAGTCCGTACAACCATTCGGTCGAACTCATGAGTCAAAAGGACATGACTCAGGGGATATCCAGACGCGCCAGACTGGTCGCGGGCGGCCTCACGGCCGGGGTGCTCATGACGGGCGTGGCCGCCGCCGCGCCCGCCACCGCCGCGACGCCGACCGTCAGCTGCACGTCGTCGAAGGCGGCCCTGGCCGCCAAGCTCAAGAAGGACATCACGGCCGCGCTCGCCACCCGCAAGGGCACCGTCGCCGTCGGCCTCTACGACCGCACCACCAAGACCACCTGCACGCTGCGGGCCACCAGCGCCTACGACTCGGCCAGCGTCGTCAAGGTCACCGTCCTGGCCACGCTGCTGTGGGACGCGAAGAAGCACAACCGCTATCTGACGAGCACCGAGAACTCGCTCGCCACCGCCATGATCACCAAGTCGGACAACGCCGCGACCAGCAAGCTCTGGAAGCAGCTGGGCCTGACGAAGATCAAGGGCTTCCTGAGCGCCGCCAAGATGACCCAGACGAAGCCGGGCGCGAACGGCTACTGGGGTCTGACCCAGATCACGGTCACCGACGAGCAGAAGCTGCTCGATCTCGTCACCGCCAAGAACACGGTGCTCAGCGACAGTTCACGGGACTACATCCAGAAGCTGATGGGGAAGGTCGTCTCCTCCCAGCGCTGGGGCACGCCCTACGGTGTGCCGTCCGGTGTCTCCGTGCACGTCAAGAACGGCTGGCTGCAGCGCGCCACGCAGGGCTGGCGGGTGCACAGCGTCGGCACGTTCAAGGGGCGCGGTCACGACTACACGCTGACCGTGCTGACCCACGGCAACAGCACGATGAACTACGGCATCACGACCATCCAGGGCGTCGCGAAGGTCGTGCACCGGGACCTCATGTCCTGAGACGGCGGATCCTTCACGGTGCGGCCCACCGGGAGTCACCGAGCCGTCCTACGGTGACGTCCATGCGTCTGCGAACCGTACTCGCCACCCTCACCGCCTGTCTGGCGGCGGTCACCTCGGTGTCCGCCGCCGGCCCGGCCGTCGCCCGGGAAACCCAGGCCTGTTCGCCGTCCGTCACCCTCGACCGCTTCTCCGACGCGCTCGACAAGACGACGTACGACGGCATCTTCGTCGGCAACTTCTCCGCGCTCGCCGTGGACCGCTCCGGCCGACTCGCCGCGCTCTCCGACCGCTCCGCGCTGTTCACCCTGGACGCGCGCACGCTCCGGCCGACGGACGTGAGCGCGCTCGCCGACGAGAACGGCGCGGCGCTCGACTCCGAAGGCCTGGTCGTCGACCGTGACCACACCCGTCTGGTCACCTCGGAGACCGAGCCGTCCGTGCGCCGCTACCGGGCCGACGGCACGATCCTCGACCGCCTCCCGGTGCCCGCCCCGCTCCAGGTCGCCCCGGCCGGCCGCGCCGTCCCCAACGGCACCTTCGAGGGGCTGACCCTGTTCCCCGGCGGCCGCACCCTGCTGGCGTCGATGGAGTACCCGCTCGCCGGTGACGACGCCGGCATCGTCCGCTTCCAGACCTGGCAGCGGACGAAGGGCGACCACTTCCGGCTCGGCGCCCAGTACGCCTACCGCACCGACACCGGCCTCGGCGTCCCCGAGGTGCAGGCGACCCCCGACGGCCGCCTCCTGGTGCTGGAGCGCGGCTTCACCGCCGGCGTCGGCAACACGGTCCGCCTCTACCTGGCCGACCCGCGCCGCGCCACGGACACCGGCCGCGTCGAGAACGTCACCGGCCGGAGCGGCGTACGGCTGATCACGAAGACCCTGCTCACCGACCTCGTGACCTGCCCGTCACTGGGCGCGACCGCCAAGCAGCCGCAGCCGAACCCGCTCCTCGACAACATCGAGGGCATGGTGATCACCGGCCGGTCCCGGTGCCGCCTCGACGTCCTGCTGGTCAGCGACGACAACCAGAACGCGGTCCAGACGACCCGCTTCTACCGACTGCGCGTCCGTATCTGACCTTGCTTCGCCCGAATGTTGCGGAGGGATGAAATCCGCTTCGTTGCGCGTTGGTGCCTTCCGGTAGACCAGGACGAACGGAAGGCACCGGCGTGGCAGCGCAGCAGGGGGAGAAACAGGGCTGGGCGCGGAGACTCGCGGGCTATGCCTGGCGCCACCCGCGAGACGTCGTCCTGGCTCTCGGCTCCGCCCTGGGCGGCATGGCCGTCACCGCGCTGGTCCCGCTGGTCACCAAGGTGATCATCGACGATGTGATCACCGGCCACAGCCGCTCCATGACCCCCTGGGCCGGTGCCCTGATCGGCGCGGCCGCCCTCGTCTACGTCCTCACCTACGTCCGCCGCTACTACGGCGGACGTCTCGCGCTCGACGTCCAGCACGACCTGCGGACGGAGATGTACGACACGATCACCCGGCTCGACGGCCGCCGCCAGGACGAGCTGTCCACCGGGCAGGTGATCGGCCGGGCCACCAGCGACCTCCAGCTGATCCAGGGTCTGCTCTTCATGCTGCCGATGACCATCGGCAACCTCCTGCTCTTCGTGATCTCCCTCGTGATCATGGCCTGGCTGTCCCTGCCGCTGACCCTGGTCGCCCTCGCGGTGGCCCCCGCGCTCGCCTGGATCGCCCGCCGCAGCCGCACCAGGCTGCATCCCTCCACCTGGTACGCCCAGGCCCAGGCCGCCGCCGTCGCGGGCGTGGTCGACGGCGCCGTCAGCGGCGTACGCGTGGTGAAGGGCTTCGGGCAGGAGGAGCAGGAGACCGGCAAGCTGCGCGAGGTCGGCCGCCGGCTCTTCGCGGGGCGGCTGCGCACCGTCCGGCTGAACTCCACGTACACCCCGGCGCTCCAGGCCGTGCCGGCCCTCGGCCAGGTCGCGATGCTGGCGCTCGGCGGCTGGCTCGCCGTCGGCGGCCACATCACCCTGGGCACCTTCGTCGCCTTCTCCACCTACCTCGCCCAGCTCGTCGGCCCGGTCCGCATGCTGGCCGTGGTGCTCACCGTCGGGCAGCAGGCCCGCGCGAGCACCGAACGCGTCCTGGAGCTCATCGACACCGAGCCGACCTTCAAGGACGGCACCAAGGACCTGCCCGCCGACGCGCCCGCGACCGTCGAGTTCGACGACGTCGCCTTCGGCTACGACCAGGCCCCCGGCAGCACCGGCCCGGTACTGGAGGGACTCTCCTTCGAGATCCGGGCCGGCGAGACCCTCGCCGTCGTCGGCTCCTCCGGCTCCGGCAAGTCCACCCTCTCCCTGCTCCTGCCGCGCTTCTACGACGTCACCCACGGCGCCGTCCTGATCGGCGGCCACGACGTCCGCGAACTGACCCTCGACTCGCTGCGCGCCGCGATCGGCCTGGTCCCCGAGGACTCCTTCCTCTTCTCCGACACCGTGCGCGCCAACATCGCCTACGGCCGCCCCGACGCGAGCGACGAACAGGTCGAGGCCGCCGCCCGCGCCGCCCAGGCGGACCGGTTCATCGCGGAGCTGCCCGAGGGCTACGGCACCAAGGTCGGCGAGCACGGCCTCACCCTCTCCGGCGGCCAGCGCCAGCGGGTCGCGCTCGCCCGCGCGATCCTCACCGATCCGCGCCTGCTCGTCCTCGACGACGCCACCTCCGCGGTGGACGCCCGCGTGGAGCACGAGATCCACGACGCGCTCAAGCAGGTCATGCGGGGCCGCACCACCCTGCTCATCGCGCACCGCCGCTCCACCCTCAACCTCGCCGACCGCATCGCCGTCCTCGACGGCGGCCGGCTCGCCGACCTCGGCACCCACGAGGAGCTCCAGGAGCGCTCGGACCTCTACCGCCGCCTGCTCACCGACCCGGACGAGCTGGGCGGGGTCTCCCCGGGCCACACCCCGTCCGCCGAGCCGCGGCAGGACACCTCGGTCCGCGACGAACTGGACGCCGAGTTCGACGCCGAACGCGGGCTGACCCCCCGCCTGTGGACCGGTGACCGTGAGCCGAAGGACAACGCCCTGGCCGGCATGCCCGCCGGCGCCGAACTCCTCGCGCAGGTCGCGGCACTGCCCGCGGCGGCCGACACCCCGGACATCGACGAGGCCGGCGCGGTGCGCCCGGAGGAGTCGTACGGCCTCAGGCACCTGCTGAGGGGCTTCGGACGGCCCCTGCTGATCAGCCTGGCGCTCGTCGCCGTGGACGCCGGAGTGGGTCTGCTGCTGCCCGTCCTGATCCGGCACGGCATCGACCAGGGCGTGAGCCGGATGGCGCTCGGCGCGGTCTGGGCGGCCGCGCTGTTCGGCCTGGTCGCGGTGTTCGTGCAGTGGGCGGCGCAGGTCGGCGAGACCCGGATGACGGGACGCACCGGCGAGCGCGTGCTGTACTCCCTGCGCCTGAAGATCTTCGCCCAGCTCCAGCGGCTGGGGCTCGACTACTACGAGCGGGAGCTGACCGGGCGGATCATGACGCGGATGACGACCGACGTCGACGCGCTGTCCACGTTCCTCCAGACCGGCCTGGTCACCGCCTTCGTCTCGGTCGTCACCTTCTTCGGCATCATGGGCGTCCTGCTGGTCATCGACGTGCAGCTGGCGCTCGTCGTCCTCGCGACGCTGCCCCCGCTGGTCGTCGCCACCTACTTCTTCCGCCGGGCGAGCGTGAAGGCGTACGAACTGGCCCGCGAGCGCGTCTCGTCGGTCAACGCCGACCTCCAGGAGTCGGTGTCCGGGCTGCGCATCGTGCAGGCCTTCCGGCGCGAGCGGGACGGCGGACGGCGGTTCGCGCAGCGCAGCGACAGCTACCGGCGCGCCCGGATCCGGGGCCAGTGGCTGATCTCCCTGTACTTCCCCTTCGTGCAGTTCCTGTCGTCGGTGGCCGCGGCCGCGGTGCTGATGGCGGGCGCGAGCCGGGTCGACGCGGCCACCCTCACCACGGGCGCCCTGGTCGCCTACCTCCTCTACATCGACCTGTTCTTCGCCCCCGTGCAGCAGCTCTCCCAGGTGTTCGACGGCTACCAGCAGGCGACCGTGTCCCTCGGCCGTATCCAGGAACTGCTGCGGGAGCCCACGTCCACGAAGTCGGCAGACGAGCCGCTCGCGGTGCGCTCCCTGCGCGGCGAGATCGCCTTCGAGGACGTGAGCTTCGCGTACGGCGACGACGAGGCGGCGCTCACCGGCATCGATCTGAAGATCCCCGCCGGCCAGACCGTCGCCTTCGTCGGCGAGACGGGGGCCGGCAAGTCGACCCTGGTCAAGCTGGTGGCCCGGTTCTACGACCCGACCGCCGGCCGGGTGACGGTCGACGGCACGGATCTGCGGACGCTCGACCTCACCTCGTACCGCCATCGTCTCGGTGTGGTCCCGCAGGAGGCCTACCTCTTCCAGGGCACCGTGCGGGACGCCATCGCCTACGGCCGCCCCGACGCCACCGACGCGCAGGTGGAGGCGGCGGCCCGCGCGGTCGGCGCGCACGAGATGATCGCCACGCTGGACGGCGGCTATCTGCACGAGGTCGCCGAGCGCGGCCGCAACCTCTCCGCCGGGCAACGGCAGTTGATCGCACTGGCGCGCGCGGAGCTGGTCGACCCCGACGTCCTGCTCCTGGACGAGGCGACGGCCGCCCTGGACCTGGCCACCGAGGCGCAGGTCAACCAGGCCACGCAGCGGCTCGCGGGCCGCCGTACGACGCTCGTGGTCGCCCACCGGCTGACCACCGCCGCGCGCGCCGACCGGGTCGTGCTGATGGCCCACGGCCGGGTCGCCGAGGACGGCACGCACGAGGAACTGCTCGCCCTGGACGGCCAGTACGCGCGGCTGTGGCGGACCTTCGTGGGCGAACCCGTCCCGACGGTGTAGCGGGGCCGACGCGACGGCGTGGCGGGGCCCGGCGCGGGAGTGCCGCGGGGCCCCGAGGCGGGGCGCACGCAACCGTCGTACACCTGTCCTGCGTCCGTACACCAGTACGGTGATGGACGTGTGACAGGAGGGACGACCGTGGACAGTGGTGCGATACGCCGGCGGCTGGCACTCGGCATGACCGTGCTGGCCGCGTCCGGACTGCTCGCGCTCGCGGCGCCGGGCAGCGCCGACGCGGCTCCCGCGCAGTGCGCCGGGCGGAAGGTGAAGACCGTCTCCTTCTCCACCGGCGCCGTCCACCTCTACAAACGCGACGGCTACGTCTGCGCCGTCACCCTCCCCGAGCACCCCGGCCGCAGAACCGCGATGTCCGTCAGTGTGCAGGCGCGCGGCACCCGGCCGGTCGTCGACAGCGGGCGGTACGCGCTGCGGGCCGGCCCGGTGACCGTGCACGCCGGGCACCGCTGTGTCCGGATCAAGGGCGCGGTGGGGCGGGGGACGGTCAGCACGGGCTGGATCCTGTGCTGACGTGACCGACGCGCCGACTCGCCGAGTCTCAACCCCCTCTGGTGTGAAGGGTGTTGCTGGGATAGCTTCCGGCGCACATCCGTTTCACAGGGAGGGTGCATGCGCAAGGCGCTCAGATGGCTGCTGGCGCTCACGGTGCTCATAGGCACGTTGAGCACGGCCGGGGCGGCCACCGCCGCCGTGCCGGAGGCCACCGGAACGACCGACATCAAGGAGCGGCTGCTCTCCGTACCGGGCATGAGCCTGATCGAGGAGAAGCCGTACGCCGGCTACCGCTACTTCGTCCTCAACTACACCCAGCCGGTCGACCACCGGCACCCGTCCAAGGGCACGTTCCAGCAGCGGATCACCGTGCTGCACAAGGACGTCAGCCGCCCGACGGTCTTCTACACCGGCGGCTACAACGTCTCCACCACTCCGAGCCGCCGTGAGCCGACCCAGATCGTGGACGGCAACCAGGTCTCCATGGAGTACCGCTTCTTCACGCCGTCCCGGCCCGACCCGGCCCACTGGTCCAAGCTCGACATCTGGCAGGCCGCGAGCGACCAGCACCGCATCTTCAAGGCGCTGAAGAAGATCTACACCAGGAACTGGATCGCCACCGGCGGCTCCAAGGGCGGTATGACCGCGACCTACTTCGAGCGCTTCTACCCCCACGACATGGACGGCGTGGTCGCCTACGTCGCCCCCAACGACGTCGTGAACGACGAGGACGCCGCCTACGACCGCTTCTTCGCCTCGGTCGGCACCAAGGAGTGCCGCGACCGGCTGAACGCGGTGCAGCGCGAGGCGCTGGTGCGCCGCGAGCCGCTGGAGCGGAAGTACGAGGCGTACGCCGCCGAGAACGGCTACACCTTCACCACCGTCGGCAGCCTGGACCGGGCCTACGAGGCGGTCGTGCTCGACTACGTCTGGGGCTTCTGGCAGTACAGCCTGCTGTCCGACTGCGACACGATCCCGGCGCACGCGGCCACCGCGACCGACGACGAGATCTGGAACTCCGTCGACACGATCTCCGGCTTCTCCTTCTACACCGACCAGGGCCTGGAGCCGTACACGCCGTACTACTACCAGGCGGGCACCCAGCTGGGCGCGCCGACGATCCACTTCCCGGCCATCGAGCGGAAGTACGTCCGCTACGGCTACCAGCCGCCGCGGAACTTCGTCCCGCGCGACATCCCGATGCGGTTCGACCGGGGCGCGATGCGTGACGTGGACAGCTGGGTGGCGCACCACGCGCGGCACATGCTGTTCGTCTACGGCCAGAACGACCCGTGGGGCGCCGAGCGCTTCCGGGTCGGCAAGGGCGCGAAGGACGCGTACGTCTTCACGGCGCCCGGTCTGAACCACGGCGCGAACGTGGCCGGCCTGACCGCCGACCAGAAGGCGCTCGCCACCGCCCGGATCCTCACGTGGGCCGGTGTCGCGTCCCCCGCCGTGCGGGCGGACGCGGCGGCGGCGAAACCGCTGGCCGGGTTCGACGCGAAGCTGGACGTCCGGGACGTGGAGCGGGAGCCCGCGCTGCGTCCGTAGCGCGGCCGGGCGGTCACACCGGGCGGGCGCAGCCCACCGGGTCGGTGCCGCCGAGCCGGACGTAGAGGGCCGTGGACGCGGGGCATTCGACCCGGGCGTCCACGGCCTTCACCACCTTGTACTGGGGCTTCCTCGCCCCCGAGCCGTCGCAGGCCGTCTCGCGCACCTGGCCGGTGCCGGAACCGTAGACGCAGTCGCCGACGATGGTGTGCGGTCCGCCCCCGCCGCCCGGGTCGCCGGGATGCGGCGGTTCCAGATTGCGCATGCAGGCGTAGCCCTGCGGGACCGTGCCGTCGCCGTCCTCGTCAAAGGCGGCGGCCTGTTCGCTGATGTGCAGCACGAAGTCGGTGGTCGCCGGGCACGCCGGGCCGTCGGCCACCGTGCCGTCGTGGCGGGCCACGACCCGGGCCGCCGCCCGCTCGCCGGAGCAGGGCACCTCGGTGAAGCTGGTGGTGCCGAAGGAGCTGCACTCGTCGACGCCCAGGAACTCGGCGCCGTAGCCGACCGGCACGCCGGAGCTCGGCGCCGCGCCGGGCCGGCCGTCGTCCCGCGCGACCGGGCCCCGCGTACCGCCCGGCCCCTGGCACCCCGTCAGCAGGGCGGCGAGCAGCGCCGACAGGGCGCACACCGCCGCCGCCCGCCCTCTCCCGCGCATCGCCATCCCCCGGACACCCCCGTCCAGCGTGACCCGCGACAGCGGAGCACGCCAGACAACCGGGGGGCTTTGCGCCCTTCGGGGGTGGTACGCCGGGCGCGGGGCGTACGGCCTAGTACGTCAGCCCGTGCCCGAGCGGATACAGCACCTGCGCCGGGTCGTCCGCCCGAAGTACCGGCACCGGCAGCTTCCCGTGCGGCGCCACGTGCCCGGCGATGACCCGCGCGGCCGCGCGCAGCTCGACGTCGGTCCACGAGTACGTCGCCAAGTACGCCTCTACCGCGGGCAGTTGCGCGATGTCGTACGGGTTGCGGACGGCGATCGCGACGACCGGCTTGCCGGTCGCGAGCAGGTGCTCCACCAGCGTCCGCTGGCCGCCGGCCCCGGTGACGTTGTACGTCCCGACGACGACCGCGTCCACCTCGCCGGCCGCCGCGACGGCCTGGGCGACGACCGCGGCCGAGGGCGCGGTACCGGTGGACAGCGCCTTCGCCGTGAAGCCCAGTTCGGTGAGGGCGGCCGCGAGGACACCCGTCGGCGGGCCCGTGGTGCCCGACGGGGACGCCGGATCGGCGCCGACGACCAGCACCCTGGGGTGGGTGCGGCGGGACAGCGGCAGCACCCGGCCCTCGTTGACCAGCAGGGTCGTCGTC
Organism: Streptomyces sp. NPDC002306; assembly: GCF_053593435.1. Lineage (NCBI taxonomy): Bacteria > Bacillati > Actinomycetota > Actinomycetes > Kitasatosporales > Streptomycetaceae > Streptomyces > Streptomyces sp. NPDC002306. The sequence goes on along the minus strand of NZ_JBSFCK010000003.1, from coordinate 305,878 downwards.
CGCTCGGCGATACGGTCGGCCGTCGCGCGGTGCGCCGCCGTACCGACCACGCGGTCCACGCCCGCCCGGCTGACGTACGGCCGCTGGAACAGGTCGAGCCTCGCCTTCAGCCGCAGCACCCGCAGGATCGATTCGTCGAGCCGGGCCTCGGTCAGCTCGCCGCCGTGTACCGCGTCCAGGACGGCGTGCCAGGCGACGTCGAGGTCGGGCGGGTCGAGGAGCTGGTCCACGCCCGCCTTCAGCGCGAGCACCGGCACCCGGTCGTCGCCGTACTTGGTGCGCACGCCCTCCATGGTGAGCGCGTCGGTCACCACCACGCCGTCGTAACCGAGTTCGCCGCGCAGGATGCCGGTCACGATCGGGTGGGAGAGGGTCGCCGGGTCGCCGGAGTCGTCCAGCGCCGGGACCATGATGTGCGCGGTCATGATCGAGTCGATGTCCGCCCGGATCGCCGCCCGGAAGGGCACCGCGTCCAGCTCCTGCCACAGCTCGCGGCTGTGGGTGATGACGGGGAAGCCGAAGTGGCTGTCGACGGCCGTGTCGCCGTGCCCGGGGAAGTGCTTGGCCGTCGCGGCCACGCCCGCCGACCGGTACCCCTTCACCTCGGCCGCGACCAGGCCCGCCACCGCCTCCGGGTCGGCGCCGAAGGACCGCACGCCGATCACCGGGTTGGCCGGGTTGACGTTCACGTCGGCCACCGGGGAGTAGTCCTGCCGGATGCCGATCGCGCGCAGCTCGGCACCGGAGATCCGGCCCAGCGTGCGGGCGTCGGCGCGCGAACCGCCCGCCCCGACGGCCATCGCGCCCGGCAGCAGCGTGGCGGGCTCGCCGACGCGGCAGACGATGCCGTGCTCCTGGTCGGTGGAGATGAGGACGGGCAGGCCGCGCGGCTGCTCCAGGGACGCGGCCTGGATGCCGTTCGACAGTTCCGCGATCTGGTGCGGGTCGCGGGTGTTGTGCGCCCAGGTGAAGTAGATGATGCCGCCGACGCGGTACTTGGCGATCAGCTCGGCGGCCGTGCGGACGCCGATCTCGCTGAGGTTGGCGTCGATGTCCGCCTGGTCGGGTGCGGTGGCCGAGTGGCCGTACACCCGCATGACGAAGAGCTGGCCGACCTTCTCCTCCAGCGTCATACGGGAGATGAGTGCGTGCAGGTGCCGGTCGTCGCGTTCGGCGGCGTACCCGGGTACGCCGACCGTCAGGGACGCGGTGACGCCGGCCGTGGCGGCGAGGACGGTACGTCTGGACGGACGTGCGGTGCGTCCCGCGCCGCGCGCACCGCCTGTGTCACTCGGACCACCTGTGTGTCCCGAACTCCCTGTGTTCCGCGAACTTTCCGTGCTTCCCGCGCTGCTGTCGGGCACGTGCGCTCCCTCCGAAGGAGAACCGCTGAAGGAAACTTCCAAGGTGCCACCAATATCCGGGAAGTTTCTTCCGGTCAAGGGAGTGCACAGTAACCAGCGGGGCGCCGCCATCGGCGCAGTTGGAGGGGGGCGCGCCGATGGCGGCGTGCTGCCGGCCGCGGTACGGCGGAGAGGGTGTCGTCGGCGTTCGCAGCCAGCGGCGAGGCCGACACCGCACCGCGGTGACTCGTCCGGCAGTTCGGTCCTTGGACGCGGAGTGCCGGGGCCGGGTTCCCGGCCGGCGCCCTCTTTCCGCAAGTCGGTACGGGTGCGTTCAGCGGGGCGTGTGCGCCGACACGTCCGGCCAGTGGGCCCGGAGGGCGCGCACGGTCTCCGCGATCGCCGGCCGCCGGGCCGCCCCCGTACGCCACAGCGCGTACAGGCGGCGCACGGGCATCGGGTCCATCGGCACCTCCACGACCCCGTCGGGCAGCGGGCCGCGGCCGAGCCGGGGGATGAGGGCGACGCCCAGACCGGCCGCGACGAGCGCGACGATGGTCGGGTTCTCCTCGGCCTCGTGCACGAGGTCCGGCTCGTGCCCGGCCGCGCGCAGGGTGCGTACCAGCCAGTCGTGGCAGACCCGGCCGGGCGGCTGGCAGATCCACCGCTCGCCGCCCAGCTCCTCCCGCCGCACGTCCGTCCGCCCGGCCAGCGGATGCCCCGCGGGCACGAGCAGATCGCACAGGTCGTCCCCGATGACCGCCTGCTCCACCCCCGCCGGGGCGGGCAGCGGCGCGATGTCCCAGTCGTGCGCCACCGCGAGGTCGACGGCGCCCTTGGCGACCAGGTCGACGGAGAGGTGCGGGTCGACCTCGCGCAGCCGGGCGTCCAGCGCGGGGTGCCGCTCGGCCAGGTCGGCGAGCACGGGCGGCAGCAGACCGCGGGCCGCCGACGCGAACGCCGCCAGGGTCAGCCGCCCGGCGGGCAGCCCGCGGCGCTCCTCCAGCTCGGTCTCGGCCCGTTCCACGATGGCCAGCAACTGCCGTGCGGTGGCGGCCAGCTGATGAGCCTCGGGAGTGAGCCGCACCCCGCGCCCCTCCCGCTCCAGCAGTACGGTCCTGGTCTCCCGCTCCAGCTTGGTGATCTGCTGGGACACGGCCGACGGGGTGTACCCGAGCGCGGCGGCGGCCGCCCCGACCGTGCCGTGCACGGAGACGGCGTGCAGCGCGCGCAGGCGCTGGAGATCGAGCATGTCCCCTCCTGGTGCCCGGAGTCGGCCGCTTAGCGTTGCTTAATCCGACCGTGCAGCAATCATCGCTGGTGCTTCATGGTCAGGGGAAGTGATCCTCGTCGTATGAAACCCGCGCACCTCGCCCTCGCCGTCGCCGTCGCCGCCGTCTGGGGCGTGAACTTCACGGTCATCGAGATCGGTCTCGGCCACTTCCCGCCCCTGCTCTTCTCGGCCCTGAGGTTCCTCGTCGCGGCCGTCCCGGCGGTCTTCTTCGTCGGCCGCCCGAAGGTGGCGTGGAAATGGATCGTCGCGGTGGGCCTGGTGCTGGGAGTGGCCAAGTTCGGGCTGTTGTTCGTCGGCATGGACGCCGGGATGCCGGCCGGCCTGTCGTCCCTCGTGCTCCAGATACAGGCGGTGTTCACCGCGCTGATCGCGTTCGCGGTACTCGGCGAGCGGCCCACCGCGGTCCGCGCGGCGGGCATGCTGGTCGCTCTCGCCGGCATCGGCGTGGCGGCCGTGGACGAGGGCGCCTCGGGCCCGCTCGGCGCCTTCGCGCTGGTGGTCGCGGCCGCGGTCTGCTGGGGCGCCTCGAACGTCCTGACCCGCAAGGCGGCACCCCCGGACGCCCTGAACTTCATGGTGTGGGTGAGCACGGTCCCGGTCCTGCCGCTGCTGACCCTGTCCCTGCTGCTGGAGGGACCCACCCGGGACTACGACGCCCTGGGCGCGCTGGACCCGCAGGGCGCAGGCACGGTCGTGTACGTCGCCTGGGTCACCACGGTCTTCGGCTTCGGCGCCTGGGGCTGGCTGCTGCGCCGTCACCCCGCCTCCACGGTCGCCCCGTTCTCGCTGCTCGTCCCCGTCTTCGGGATGACGTCCGCGGCCCTCTTCCTGGACGAGTCGGTGAGCCCGCTCAGGTGGTGCGCGGCGGCGCTGCTGGTCGGCGGCGTCGCGCTGACGTCCGTGGCGCCCGCCCGCCCCACCGCGCGACCGGGCGCCGCGACCCTCGGCGGTCGTCGAGCGGTCTCCTGATCTCGTCGAGCGGTCTCCTGATCCGGGGAAGCGCCGCACCGGCGTCATCCCATGTCGACGAGGGTGACGCCACCCGTGAGGCGGCCAGGAGGTGTCCCTCGCAACCGGGGTGCCTCCCGGGCGGCGACGGGTTCAGGCGACAGGCGACAGCCGACAGCCGACGGGTCAGGCGGCGGGTCAGTCCCCGGCCCCCGGCCCTGAGGCGCCCCGCAGTTCGGGTGTCGAGGCGGCCACCGTCGTCACCGCCGCCAGGCACAGCAGACCCCCACTGATCAGCGCCGTCGCGCCGGAGGTCCAGCCGGCGATCAGGCCGCCGCGCAGATTGCCCAGGTTGGGGCCCGCCTGGCCGACGATCTGTTCGGCGGCGGTGACCCGGCCGAGCAGGGCGTCCGGGGTGTGGGTCTGCACGATGGTGCCGCGCGAGACGACGGCCGTGGTGTCGGCCGCCCCGGCCAGCACCAGCAGGGCGAGGCCCGTCCAGGCGTCGGTGGTCAGACCGAAGAGGACCAGGGCGGCACCCCAGGTGGCGGACGCGCACAGCATCACCGGCCCCGGGCGCCCCAGGCGGGTGACAGAGCCGGAGAACGCCGAGGTGGCCAGGCCGCCCACGGCGAGGGCGGAGAGGAACAGGCCCAGCGTGCTCGGGTCGTCGCCGAAGCGCTCCGCGTTGACCAGCGGGAAGAGACTCACCGGGAACGACAGCACCGTGGCGGCCAGATCGGTGAGCAGGGCGCCGCGCACCGCCCGGTGGCCGGTCAGGAACCGCAGCCCGTCCAGCACCCCGCGCAGTCCCGGCCGGGAGCGCTCGCCCTCGGGCGGCAGCGCGGGCAGCCCGAAGGCGCCGTAGAAGGACAGACCGAAACTCAGGGCGTCCAGGAGGTAGCAGGCGCCGATGCCCAGCCGGCCGAGCAGCACGCCCGCGAGCGCCGGGCCGAGCAGCAGCATCGCCTGGCCGGTGATCTGGTTCAGGGCGAGCCCGGCCGCCACCTGCTCCTTGGGCAGCAGCCGGGGCACGAACACGCCCGCCGCGGGCGCCCCGACCGCCCCGCAGGACGACTGGGCGGCGACCAGGGCGAGCAGCACGACGACCGGCACGTGCCCGTTGAAGCCCTGCACGGCGAGGAGGAAGGAGCAGACCGCCTGGCCGACCGTGGCGAGCAGGAACACCCGGCGGCGGTCGGCCCGGTCCACCCAGGCCCCGGCGAACAGCCCGACCGCGACCATCGGCAGCGCCTGCGCGAGCCCGACCGCGCCGCTCCAGGCCGTGCTGTGGGTCATGTCCCAGACCTGGTAGATGACGGTGACCATGGTCATGACGCCGCCGAGCATGGACACCGTCCGCCCGATCAGCAGCCGCCGGAAGACGGGGGAGGTGCGCAGCGGACGTACGTCGATCAGCGCGTGCGTCAGCGACATGGGAGGGCGGTGGGGTTGGGCGGGTTCACGGCCGTGAGGCTAACCGGCAGGGCCGGACTCCGGCGAACCTATTTCCCCGGCCGCCCCAGCGGCGCCACGGCCTACGCCGACTCGTTGAGCAACCGCCCCAGATGCTCCCGCCCCGCGCCCAGCAGCTCCGGCAGCGGCGCCGCGTCCTCGTACCAGCGCTTCTCGTACTCCCAGCACAGCCAGCCGTCCCAGCCGTGCCGGGACAGCACCTCCACGCACTCGGTGAGCGGCAGGACCCCGGCACCCAGCGGCAGCGGCGCGGTGTCGTCGGCGGCGGCGATGTCCTTGACCTGGACGTAGCCGAGGTGCGGCGCGAGGGCCGCGTACGTCTCCGCGGGCTGCTCGCCGCCCAGCCAGGTGTGCATCACGTCCCACAGCGCCCCCGCCTGCCGGTGGCCGACCGGGCCCAGGATCCGGATCGCGGCGGCCCCCGTGCGGTGCGAGTCGTGGGTCTCCAGCAGGATCCGGACGCCGACGTCGGCGGCGTACTCGGCGGCCGTGCCCAGGCGGCGCGCGGCGACGGCGTCGGCCTCCCGCGGGGACTGTCCGGGGGCGGCGCCCGGGAAGACCCGTACGAAGGGCGCGCCCAGGTCGCGGGCCAGGTCGAGAAGCTCGCGGATCTCGTCGAGCACGGCGGTGTCGTCGCCGGGCGCGGCCACGCGCACGTAGCCCGCCAGGCCGAGGATCTCGACGCCCGCCGCCTTGAACCCGGCGGCCACAGCGGCCCGTTCGGCGGCGGTGAGGCCGGGGTGCACCGGCTCCTCCGGATGCGCGCGCAGCTCCACTCCGTGATAGCCGTGCGCGGAGGCCAGTCGCAGCACCTCCGGGAGTGGCAGGCCGGGGACACCGAGGGTGGAGAAGGCCAGCTTCATGTCCATCGACCCTACTCGTCGCCGCCGTCCGGCGCCCCCTCGTCCCCGCTCACCCGGCCGTCTCGCGCAGGTCGAGCCGCCAGTCCTGGCCCACCAGGTCCTTGCCGAAGGAACGGTGCGGGGTCTCGGCGGTGAGGACGAAGCCGTGCCGTCCGTAGAGGTGCCGGGCGGCGGTGAGCACGTCGTTGGTCCACAGAGCGAGGTCCCGGTAGCCGACCCCGCGCGCGAAGGCGACGACGGCCGCGACCAGCCGGTTGCCGAGCCCCAGGCCGCGCGCGTCCGGCTCGACCAGCAGGAGCCGCAGCCGGGCGGTGCCGGGTGCCTCGTCCCGTACGCACATCACGCAGCCCACCGGCCGTCCGTCGAGCTCGGCGATCCACACCCGTTCGAGGTGCGGGTCGTGGTCCTCGGCGAAGTCGGCGACGATCCTCGCGACCAGTCCCTCGTAGTCGGTGTTCCACCCGTACTCGGCGGCGTACAGCGCCGCGTTGCGCTGCACGATCCAGCCGAGGTCACCGGGTACCGGCTCGCGCAGGACCACGTCCTCGGCGCGGGGGCGGCGCTCGTCCAGGATGGTCCGGATCGTGCGCATCGCCTGGGCGAGACGCGTACGGTCGCCGGGCGCCACGCTCTCCAGCAGCGCGCCCACCGTCTCCCGGGCCCGCTCGTCCAGCAGTCCGGCGGCCTCCCGGCCGTGCGCGGTGAGCGTGACCCGGCGGCGGCGCGGGTCGTCCTCGGACGGGGCGCGCTCGACGAGTCCGTCCCGCTCGAAGCGGTTCAGGATGCGGCTCAGATAGCCGGAGTCCAGCGAGAGTCCGGCGCGCAGGTCGGCCGCGTCCGTACGGCGGGAGTGCGCGAGTTCGTACAGGACGCGGGACTCGGTGAGGGTGTACGGGGCGTACAGGTGGCGGCCGTGGCCGAGGGCGCCGATGACGTTCGCGTAGAAGTGGTTGAAGGAGCGGATGTCCTGGACGGTCATGGCTCGATCCCGGTGATCCGATGGCTGACCCAGTCAGAGATACGCACCCCCGAGCGTAGGCCGCCCGCACCGCCACGGCCAGAGCCCCTGGGGCGAATCGGACGGACGGCGCGACGCGCACCGGAACCGGGGGCGGGTCACACCGGCGGTGCGGTCACTTCCGAGGCACCCCGGAGGACCCCCGTACCATCAGCTCCCCCCGGACCGTCGCGATCTCCCCGGGCGGCGGCTCCTCGCGCCCCATCGCGATCCGCCCGGCCCGCGCCCCGGCCTCCGCCAGCGGCAGCCGCACGGTCGTCAGCGACGGCACCGCGTCGATGCTGAAGGGGAGGTCGTCGAAGCCGGCCACCGACACGTCCTCCGGGATCCTCAACCCGGACTCGCGCAGCGCCGCGCAGGCGCCCAGGGCGACGGAGTCGTTGGCCGCGACGACCGCCGTGAGGGACGGGTCGCGGCGCAGCAGTTCCAGGGTCGCCTCGTAACCGGAGCGCCGGTCGTAGCGGCCGTGCACGGTCCAGCGCGGATCCTCGTCGACGCCCGCCGCCGTCAGCGCCGCCCGGTGTCCCTCCAGCCGGTGCCGGGTGGTCGTCCGCTCCTCGGGTCCGGCGATGTAGCCGAGCCGCCGGTGCCCGAGCCCTATGAGGTGCTCGGTCAGCTCCCGCCCGCCGCCGCGGTTGTCGAAGGTCAGCGCGACCGCCCCGGTGTCCGGCGCGGGCGGGCGCCCGCACAGCACCACCCGGGTGCCCGCCGCCGTCAGCTTGCGCAGCTTCGCCGCCACGGCCGCCGCGTGCGACTGGTCCTCCACGGCGCCGCCGGTCAGCACCACGGCCGCGGCGCGCTGCCGCTGGAGCAGCGTGAGGTAGGTGAGTTCGCGCTCCGGGGAGCCGCCCGTGTTGCAGACGACCGCCAGCCGTTCCCCGCCGGCCCGGCCGCCCGGACCGCCGATCTCGGACTGGATGGCGCTCGCCATGATCCCGAAGAACGGGTCGGCGATGTCGTTGACCAGGATCCCCACCAGGTCGGAGGTGGCGGCGGCGAGCGCGCTGGCCGGCCCGTTCAGCACGTAGTCCAGCTCGTCCACCGCCCGCAGCACCCGTTCCCGGGTGGAGGCCGCCACGGGGTAGTTCCCGTTCAGCACGCGCGACACCGTCGCGGGGGAGACCTGGGCGCGGGCCGCCACGTCCGCCAGGGTCACCGTCATCTCGTCGTCCTCCGGTCGCGCATCGTGTCGTCCCTCGCCGTACGTCGTCGCGCACAGGGGCCGTTCGCAGGGCATGTACAGGCAACGCACAGGCAATGCACAGGCCCGCGATCCACAGCTACGGCGTCGTGCGGTCCGAGCAGACCTTACGGCCCCACACCCTGGTTGTTCGCCCCCTCGAACAACTCGAAGTGGACACGGCCTTGTCCGGACCACCGGTCAGAGGCTAGCTTCAGCGTGTAGAAAGCGCTTGCTGTGCAGTGTGTCGGTATCACCAGGAATCCGGGCGCCCGGCGCCCACGAAGGGACTGACGTGACACGCAAGACGGTGCGTATCGCCATGAACGGCGTGACCGGTCGCATGGGCTACCGCCAGCACCTGGTCCGCTCCCTGCTGGCCCTGCGCGAACAGGGCGGGCTCGACCTCGGCGACGGCACCGTGCTGTGGCCGGAGCCGATCCTCGTCGGGCGCCGCGAGCACGCGCTGCGCGCGCTCGCCGGGCGGCACGGCCTGGAGCACGTCTCGACGGACCTGGACGCGGTCCTCGCCGACCCGACCGTGGACATCTACTTCGACGCCCAGGTGACGTCGGCCCGCGAGGAGGCGATCAGGAAGGCGATCGCCGCCGGGAAGCACGTCTACACGGAGAAGCCGACCGCCACCGGCCTCGACGGCGCCCTGGAACTGGCCCGCCTGGCCGAGGAGAAGGGCATCAGGCACGGCGTCGTCCAGGACAAGATCTTCCTGCCGGGCCTGCTCAAGCTGAAGCGCCTGATCGACGGCGGCTTCTTCGGCCGGATCCTCTCCGTCCGCGGCGAGTTCGGCTACTGGGTCTTCGAGGGCGACTGGCAGCCGGCCCAGCGCCCCTCGTGGAACTACCGCGCCGAGGACGGCGGCGGCATCGTCGTCGACATGTTCCCGCACTGGGAGTACGTCCTGCACGAGCTCTTCGGCCGGGTGAAGTCCGTCCAGGCGCTCGCCACCACCCACATCCCGCAGCGCTGGGACGAGCAGGGCAAGCCCTACGACGCCAGTGCCGACGACGCGGCGTACGGCGTCTTCGAACTCGAAGGCGGCGCGATCGCGCAGATCAACTCCTCCTGGGCGGTCCGGGTCAACCGGGACGAACTCGTCGAGTTCCAGGTGGACGGCACGGAGGGCTCGGCCGTCGCGGGCCTGCGCGCCTGCCGCGCCCAGCACCGCTCCGCCACCCCCAAGCCGGTCTGGAACCCGGACGTCCCCGCCACCGAGGTCTTCCGCGACCAGTGGCAGGAGGTCCCGGACAACACCGAGTTCGCCAACGGCTTCAAGGCCCAGTGGGAGCTGTTCCTGCGACACGTCTACGCCGACGCCCCCTACCGCTGGGACCTCCTTGCCGGCGCCCGCGGCGTGCAGCTCGCCGAACTGGGCCTGAGGTCCTCCGCCGAGGGCCGCCGCCTCGACGTACCGGAGATCTCGCTGTGACCATCCGACTCCCCGACGCGTCGGGCGCGTTGCGCGCCTACGAACCCCGCGCCGAACCCCTCGACGTCACCCCCGGCACCCCCTTCACCTCCCGTACGGTCTTCTCGGCGGCGCACGTCGTCGCCGACCCGTTCGCCGACGCCGGCCCCGGCTCCCCGGCGGCCGTCGACTGGGACGCCACCCTCGCCTTCCGCCGTCATCTGTGGTCGCACGGGCTCGGGGTCGCCGAGGCCATGGACACCGCCCAGCGCGGCATGGGCCTGGACTGGGCGTCCGCGGCCGAGCTGATCCGGCGCAGCGCCGCCGAGGCCAGATCGGTCGGCGGCCGCATCGCCTGCGGCGTCGGCACCGACCAGCTCACCGGCGGCGGCTCCACGGCCGAGATCCGCCGGGCCTACGAGGAACAGCTCGCCCTGGTCGAGGAGTCGGGCGCCCGGGCGATCCTGATGGCGTCCCGCGCGCTGGCCGCCGCCGCCACGGGACCCGAGGACTACCTGGAGGTCTACGGCCACCTCCTGCGCCAGGCCGCCGAACCGGTGATCCTGCACTGGCTGGGCCCGATGTTCGACCCGGCGCTCGAGGGCTACTGGGGGTCGGGCGACCTGGACGCGGCCACCGACACCTTCCTGGAGGTCGTCGCCGCCCACCCCGACAAGGTCGACGGCGTCAAGGTCTCCCTCCTGGACGCCCGGCGCGAGGTCGGCCTGCGCCGCCGGCTGCCCGAGGGCGTCCGCTGCTACACCGGCGACGACTTCCACTATCCCGAGCTGATCGCGGGCGACGAACGGGGCTTCAGCCACGCCCTGCTCGGCGTCTTCGACCCGCTCGGCCCGCTCGCGGCGCGGGCCGTACGCGTCCTGGACACCGGGGACGTGACCGGGTTCCGCGGGCTGCTCGACCCGACCGTCGAACTGTCCCGCCACCTCTTCCAGGCGCCGACCCGCTTCTACAAGACGGGCGTGGTCCTGCTCGCCTGGCTGGCCGGCCACCAGAGCCACTTCACGATGGTCGGCGGCCTGCAGTCGGCCCGCTCCCTCCCGCACCTCGCCCGCGCCTACGAACTCGCCGACGGGCTGGGCCTGTTCCCCGACCCGAAGCGGGCGCAGGCGCGGATGGAGACCCTGCTCGCCCTGTACGGAGTGCACCAGTGACCGACGGACTCGCCCGCTTCAGCATCAACCAGATGACGGTCCGGCAGCTGTCGCTGCCCGAACTGACCGCCGCCTGCCGGGAGCTGGGGGTGCCGGGCGTCGGCCTGTGGCGCGCGCCGGTCCAGGCGTACGGCGTGCGGGCGACGGCGAAGCTGGTCCGCGACGCGGGCCTCGCCGTCACCACCCTGTGCCGGGGCGGCTTCCTCACGGCGATCGACCCGGCCGAACGGTCGGCGGCCCTCGACGACAACCGCCGCGCCGTCGACGAGGCGGCCGCGCTGGGCACGGACACCCTCGTCCTGGTCTCCGGCGGCCTCCCCGCCGGCTCCAGGGACCTGTACGGCGCCCGGGAGCGGATCGCCGACGCCCTCGCGGATCTGGGCCCCTACGCCGAGTCCCACGGCGTCCGCCTCGCGATCGAGGCCCTGCACCCCATGTACGCCTCCGACCGCTGCGTGGTCTCCACCCTCGCCCAGGCCCTGGACCTGGCGGAACGCTTCCCCGCACACCAGGTGGGCGTCACGGTCGACACGTACCACGTCTGGTGGGACGACCGGGCGCCCGCCCAGATCGCCCGCGCGGGCGCCGCGGGCCGTATCCACTCCTTCCAGCTCGCCGACTGGACCACCCCCCTGCCCGAGGGCGTCCTCAACGGCCGGGGGCAGCTCGGCGACGGCGCGATCGACCTGCGGGAGTGGAAGGCCCACGTGGACGCGGCCGGCTACACCGGACCCATCGAGGTCGAACTCTTCAACGAGGCCCTGTGGACACGCGACGGCCGCGAGGTCCTGACGGAGACGACCCGGCGCTACATCCACCACATGGACCCAGCGGGGGAGTGACCGGCACGGTCGGCGCACCGCGCGCCGCCGGACGGCGTGCGGAAAAAAAGTCCCGGAGACCGTGCAACCCTTCCCACGCTTGGTGGGTCGTATTGGGCATCAGGACCTTTGGAGGGGGATCTGGGGGGATCGCGGGGGTTCTGATACGGAGGGGAAGAGCCGAGGGGGCCAGGTCGACGGACCGGGCCCCCTCGAAGCTTTCACGCGAGCGACAGCGGCATCCGCGACCGGCCACACCGGCGCACGCGACAACGCGTGACCCCGCGCACGCGACAGCGGGGACGCCGGCTCACGTGACACCGGCTCACGCGCCCGCGATCAGAAGAACACGCCGCACCGCAGCAGCACGTTCGCGTACGGCCGTGCCTCGCCCGTGCGGACCACCAGCCGGGCGCCCGCCGACAGCTCCTTGAGCCGTTCGTGCGAGACCAGCCTCAGCTCGGGGAAGTGCCCGTCCAGCAGCCCGGCCGCCGCCGGATTCGCCGCCCGTACCTCCGCCGCCGCCGTGGCGCCCTCGACCACCAGCTCCGCCATCAGCCCGTCCAGCACCTCGGCGAAGGACGGCACCCCGGCCCGGAACGCCAGGTCCACCACCCGCGGCCCGTCCGGTATCGGCATGCCGGCGTCACACACCAGCACCCCGTCGCCGTGCCCCAGTTCGGCCAGCGCGCCGGCGAGATACCGGTTGAGGATTCCCGTCCTCTTCATGACGCCGGCACCTCCGCCGCGGTCGGGAACGACTCCTGCGCCCCCCGCTTCGTCACGGCCGCCGCCCCGACCCGCGCCGCGTACGTCGCCGCCTGCGCGAGGGACGAGCCCGTGCCCAGCTTCCAGGCCAGCGCCGCGGTGAACGCGTCACCGGCGCCCGTGGTGTCCACGGCCTCCACCCGCACGGCGGGGATCCGGGTGACACCCTCCGCGTCGGCGACCAGCGCGCCCTCGCCGCCCAGGGTGACGACCACCGAGCGCGGCCCCTTCGCCAGCAGTGCGCGCGCCCAGTCGGCGGGCTCGTCGCCCGCCCCGGACCCGCCGAGGATCACCTTCGCCTCGTGCTCGTTGACGATCAGCGGATCGCAGGCCGCCAGCACCTCGTCCGGCAGCGGACGCGGCGGGGACGGGTTCAGTACGAACCGGCTGTCCGGCGCCAGGTTCCGGACCGCCTCGACGACTGTCTCCAGCGGGATCTCCAGCTGCGCCGAGACCACCCGCGAGGCCCGGAACAGGCCCGCCGCGCCCCGGACGTCCGCGGGCCCGAGCTTGCCGTTCGCGCCCGGCGACACCACGATGCTGTTGTCCCCTGACGGGTCCACCGTGATCAGCGCGACCCCGGTCGGCGCACCGCCGGCCAGGACACCCGCCGTGTCCACCCCGGCCGCCCGCTGCGAGTCCAGCAGCAGCCGGCCGTAGGCGTCGTCGCCGACCCGGGCCAGCAGCGCCGTACGCGCCCCGAGCCGGGCGGCGGCGACCGCCTGGTTCGCGCCCTTACCACCGGGATGGACGGCCAGGTCGGAGCCGAGCACCGTCTCCCCGGCCCCCGGCCGCCGCTCGACACCGATCACCAGGTCGGCGTTGGCCGACCCCACGACCAGGAGGTCGTAGTCGTACATGAGATGACTCCCTAAGCACCTGCGTTGAGCCGGCCGGGCGGCCCTGGTACGGGCCGCCCGGCCGGTGGCCGATCCGTCAGCCGGTGAAGCCGGACACGTTCTCCTTCGTGACCACCTTCACCGGCACCTTCACGGTCGTCTCCACCTTCTTGTCCTGGGCCGCCTTCAGGGCGTTGTCCACCGCGATCCTGCCCAGCTGGCTCGGCTGCTGCGCCACCGAGGCGTACAGCGTGCCGTTCTTGACCGCGGTCAGACCGTCGGGGGTGCCGTCGAAGCCGACCACCGAGACCGACTTGCCGGCCTTGGAGCCCAGGGCCTTGATCGCGCCGAGGGCCATCTCGTCGTTCGCGGCGATGACGCCCTGGACGTCGGGGTGGGCCTGGAGCAGGTTCGACATCACGTCGAGCCCCTTGGTGCGGTCGAAGTCGGCGGGCTGCTGGGCCACGACCTTGATGCCGGGGAAGGCCTTGAGCCCGGCGGCGAAGCCGGCGGCCCGCTCACGGGCGGCGGAGGTGCCCGGCTGCCCCTGGAGGATCACGATCTTGCCCTGGCCGCCCAGCTTCTCGGCGACCGTCTTCGCGGCCAGTTCACCGCCCTCGACGTTGTCGGAGGCGACCAGCGTGTCCGTCGTGGCCTTGTTGACGCCACGGTCGACGGCGACCACCGGGATGTCCGCCTTGCCGGCGGCGCGCACGGCGGGGCCCGCCGCGTCCGAGTCCACCGGGTTGACGATGATCGCCTTGTAGCCGGAACTGGTGAAGTTCTGGAGCTGGTTGGCCTGCTGGGAGGCGTCGTTCTGGGCGTCCGTGACCGTGAGGTCCACGCCCAGCTTCTTCGCCTCGGCCTGCGCGCCGGACCGGATCTGCACGAAGAACGGGTTGTTCAGCGTGGACAGGGACAGCCCGACCTTGGGGTTGGAGCCCGCGGAGTTGCCGCCGTGCAGGAAGGTGGTGGCGCCCACGATCGCCACCGTGATCACGGCCGCGAGCGCGTAGGTCGTCGCCTGCTTGCGCCTGCCGCCCTGCGAGGCACCGGGCACCGGGGTGGAGCCCGCCTTGCGGCGCAGGGTGTCGAGCAGCACCGCGAGCGCGATGACGATACCGATGACGACCTGCTGCCAGAACGCCGACACGGACAGCAGGTTGAGGCCGTTGCGCAGCACCGCCAGGATCAGCGCGCCGATCAGGGTGCCGGACGCCTTGCCGGTACCGCCCGCGAGCGAGGCCCCGCCGATGACGACGGCGGCGATCGCGTCCAGCTCGTAGCCGGAGGCGGCCTGCGGCTGGGCGGAGGAGAGCCGGGAGGCGAGCACGATGCCCGCGGCGGCGGCGAAGAGACCGGACAGCGCGTAGATGGCGAGCTTCTGCTTGTTCACGCGCAGACCCGACAGGCGGGCGGCCTCCTCGTTGCCGCCGATCGCGTACATGGACCGGCCGATGTAGGTCCGGCCGAGCACGACCGCGGCGATGACACCCATCACGATCATCACGAGGACCGGCACCGGCAGCCAGCCGCCGAGCGTGTCGCCGAGGTGCGAGACGGAGGAGGGGAAGGGGATCGGCGAACCGCCGGAGATCACCAGCGACAGACCGCGGCCCACCGAGAGCATGGCGAGCGTCGCGATGAACGGCGGCAGTTTCCCGTACGCGATCAGGAAGCCGTTGACCAGGCCGCACACGATGCCCGTGGCGATCGCGAGCAGGACCGCGAGCACCACCGGGACACCGTGCGAGGTGGCGCTCCAGGCGAGCACGGTCGCGGAGAGCGCGGCCACCGAACCGACCGACAGGTCGATGCCGGCCGCGACGATCACGAAGGTGACGCCGAACGCGAGGATGGCGGTGACGGCGGCCTGGACGCCGACGTTGAGCAGGTTGTCCGTGGTCAGGAAGTCCCCGGACAGCGCCGACATGGCGACGACGAGGACGATGAGCGCGGTGAGGGCGCCGTTGTCGAGCAGGAGGCGACGGACCGCCCCGGCGCCGCCGGCGCCTGTCTTGCTCTTGAGCGTGTCAGTGGCCACGGTTGGCCTCCTTCTCGGACTTGTCGTTGTTCGTGCTGACGGCCAGTGCCATGACCGCGTCCTGGGTGGCCTCGTCGGCCGTGAGCTCGCCGGCGATCCGGCCCTGGGCCATCACCAGCACCCGGTCGCTCATGCCGAGCACCTCGGGCAGGTCGCTGGAGACCATCAGGACGGCGGCGCCGGCCGCCGTCAGCTCGTTGATGAGCTGGTAGATCTCGACCTTCGCGCCGACGTCGATACCGCGCGTCGGCTCGTCGAGGATCAGGACCTTGGTGTCGGCGAGCAGCCACTTGCCGATGACGACCTTCTGCTGGTTGCCGCCGGAGAGCGTGCGCACGTGCTGGCCGAGACCGGCCATGCGCACCCCGAGCTGTTCGGCGATCCGGGCGGCCGCCACGCGCTGGCCCTTGAGGTCGACGAGCCCGGCGTGGGTCGCCGCCCGCATGGTCACCAGCCCGAGGTTCTCCTCGACGGACGCGTCGAGCACCAGCCCCTGGCCCTTGCGGTCCTCGGGGACGAGCCCGATCCCCGCCGTCATCGCGGCGTTGACGTCGTGCCGGCGCAGCTTGGTGCCGGCCACCTCCACGGCGCCCTTGTCGTACGTGTCGGCTCCGAAGACGGCCCGTACGACCTCGGTGCGGCCCGCGCCGACCAGCCCGGCGATGCCGACGACCTCACCGGCGTGCACCTCGAAGCTCACGTCCTGGAAGCCGCCGCCGCGGGTGAGTCCCTCGACGGTGAGCAGCGCGGGGCCCGTTTCGGGCCGCTTGCGCGGATACTGCTGTTCGATCGAACGTCCCACCATGAGCCGTACGAGCTCGTCCTCGGGCGTGGAGGCCGGGACCTGCCCGACGCTCTTGCCGTCGCGGATGACGGTGACGCGGTCTCCCAGAGCGGCGATCTCCTCCAGGTGGTGCGTGATGAACACGATCCCGACGCCGTCCTCGCGCAGCTTGCGCACGATGGCGAAGAGCTTCTCGACCTCCTCGGAGGTGAGCACGGCGGTCGGCTCGTCCATGATCAGCACGCGGGTGTCGAGGCTGAGGGCCTTCGCGATCTCGACCATCTGCAGGCGCGCGATGCCGAGTTCCCGCACCCGCGCGCGGGGCGACACGTCGACGCCGACCCGTTCGAGCAGTCCGGCCGCGTCCGCCTCCATCCGCTTGCGGTCGATCATCCCGTAGCGGCGTGGCTGCCGCCCCAGGAAGATGTTCTCGGCGACCGTGAGATCGGGAACGAGGTTGAACTCCTGGTAGATGGTGGCGATCCCGAGGCGCTCGGAGTCCTGCGCACCATGGATGCGCACCTCCTCGTCGCCCACCAGGATGCGCCCGCCGTCCGGGCGGTAGGCGCCGGAGAGCATCTTGATCAGCGTGCTCTTGCCCGCGCCGTTCTCACCGAGCAGCACATGCACCTCGCCCCGGCGCAGATCGAAGTCGACGCCGTCGAGCGCGACCACTCCGGGGAAGGTCTTGCGTATGCCTTCGATGCGCAGCAACTCGTCCGCGTTGCTCACGACTGGCTCCTGTTCGTTACGGGGGACTGCTCCTGGGGAGCCGGCTCGCCGCACGAGCGGCGTACGACGAGACGGGCGGTGAGGGCGACGGACTCGGGGGGCCGTCCCTCGATGCGGTCGACGAGCGCGCGCACGGCGGCGCGGCCCAGGTCGCCGGTGGGCTGGGCGACCGCGGTGATCGGCGGATCGGTGTGCACGAACCACGGGATGTCGTCGAACGCGGCGAGCGCGATGTCGTCGGGAACCCGCAGCCCGCGCGCGCGGACCGCGTCCAGCGCGCCGAGCGCCATCAGGTTGTCGGCGGCGAAGACGACCTCGGGCGGTTCGGCGAGGTCGAGGAAGCCCTCGGTCACCCGCCGGCCGCTCTCGGCCTGGAAGTCGCCCTGGCCTATGTAGGCGTCCGGGAGGGGGAGCCCGTACTCGGCCATGGCCTCCCGGAAGGCCTGGACACGCTCGCTGCCGGTGGTGGTGGCGGCGGGGCCCGCGATGATCGCGAGCCGTCGGTGTCCGAGCCCGTGCAGATGGGCGACGAGGTCACGTACGGCCGCGCGTCCGTCGGCCCGGATCACGGGCACGTCCACGCCGGGTATCCACCGGTCCACGAAGACCATCGGCGTCCCCGCGCGCGCGGCGTCCAGCATCAGCGGCGAGCCGCCGTCGGTGGGGGAGACCAGCAGTCCGTCGATCCGGCGGTCCAGCAGGGTCCGTACGTGGTGGTCCTGGAGGTCGGGCCGCTCGTCGGCGTTGCCGATGATCACGCTGTAGCCGAGCGCGCGGGCCTCCTCCTCGACGGACCGGGCCAGCTCGGTGAAGTACGGGTTCATGACGTCGCTGATGACCAGGCCGAGGGTGCGGGTCTGGTCGGTGCGCAGGGACCGGGCGACGGCGTTCGGGCGGTAGCCCAGCGCGGCCACGGCGGCCAGCACGCGGGTGCGTGCGTCGGCGCTCACCGACGGATGATCGTTCAGCACGCGCGACACCGTGGCTACGGAGACTCCCGCCTCGGCAGCGACATCCTTGATGCTCGCCATCGCCGTTCCACCTCCTCGTGGAATCGATTACATCGACGTGTACCGAGGATTGGAATCGATTACATGCAGGTTAATCAAGACCTCAACCAGATGCTGAGACCAGATCGTGATAATTCGCGCTCAGGTGAGCGGGTCCGCGGGCCGTCCCCGCACGCGCTGTCACAGCGCGCCGGTACCGTCGGATCATGTCCAATCAGGCGGGGAGCCAGGCGGGGGGCGCGGAGCGGGGCCTGGCCGTGCTCGAAGGCGTCCTGGAGCGCATCACGTACGCCAACGAGGAGAACGGCTACACGGTCGCCCGGGTCGACACCGGCCGAGGCGCCGGCGATCTCCTCACGGTCGTGGGCGCGCTGCTCGGCGCCCAGGTCGGGGAGTCCCTGCGGATGGAGGGCCGCTGGGGGTCGCACCCGCAGTACGGCAAGCAGTTCACGGTGGAGAACTACACGACCGTGCTCCCCGCCACCGTCCAGGGCATCCGCCGCTATCTGGGATCAGGTCTGGTCAAGGGCATCGGTCCGGTCTTCGCCGACCGCATCACCCAGCACTTCGGCATCGACACCCTCCGGATCATCGAGGAGGAGCCCAAGCGGCTCGTCGAGGTCCCGGGGCTCGGGCCCAAGCGGACCAGGAAGATCGCCGACGCCTGGGAGGAACAGAAGGCGATCAAGGAGGTCATGCTCTTCCTCCAGAGCGTCGAGGTCTCGACGTCGATCGCGGTGCGCATCTACAAGAAGTACGGCGACGCCTCGATCTCCGTCGTGAAGAACCAGCCCTACCGGCTGGCCACCGACGTCTGGGGCATCGGCTTCCTCACCGCCGACCGGATCGCCCAGTCCGTCGGCATCCCGCACGACAGCCCGGACCGCGTCAAGGCGGGCCTGCAGTACGCCCTTTCGCAGTCCGCCGACCAAGGTCACTGCTATCTGCCCGAGGAGCGGCTGATCGCCGACGCGGTCAAGCTCCTCCAGGTCGACACCGGGCTGGTCATCGAGTGCCTCGCCGAACTCGCCGGGCCCGCGCAGGACGGCGAGGACCCCGGTGTCGTACGGGAGAAGGTGCCCGGACCGGACGGCGGCGAGCCCGTCACGGCGGTCTACCTCGTCCCCTTCCACCGCGCCGAACTCTCCCTCTCCGCCCAGCTGTTGCGCCTGCTGCGCGCGGACACCGACCGGATGCCCGCCTTCCACGACGTGGCCTGGGACAAGGCGCTCGTCTGGCTCAAGGGGCGCACGGGGGCCGAACTCGCCCCGGAACAGGAGGCCGCGGTCCGGCTGGCGCTCACCGAGAAGGTCGCCGTCCTCACCGGCGGCCCCGGCTGCGGCAAGTCCTTCACGGTCCGCTCGATCGTCGAACTGGCCCGTGCCAAGCGGGCGAAGGTCGTGCTGGCCGCGCCCACCGGCCGGGCCGCCAAGCGCCTGGCCGAACTCACCGGCGCCGAGGCCTCCACCGTCCACCGGCTGCTGGAGCTCAAGCCCGGCGGGGACGCGGCCTACGACCGGGACCGGCCGCTGGACGCCGACCTGGTGGTGGTCGACGAGGCGTCCATGCTGGACCTGCTGCTCGCCAACAAGCTGGTCAAGGCGGTGCCCCCGGGCGCCCACCTGCTATTCGTCGGTGACGTGGACCAACTCCCCAGCGTCGGCGCGGGGGAGGTCCTCAGGGACCTGCTGGCCGACGGCGGCCCGGTCCCCGCCGTCCGCCTCACCCGCGTCTTCCGCCAGGCCCAGCAGTCGGGTGTGGTGACGAACGCGCACCGCATCAACTCCGGACAGCATCCGCTCACCGACGGCCTCAAGGACTTCTTCCTGTTCGTGGAGGACGACACGGAGGAGACGGGCCGGCTCACGGTGGACGTGGCGGCCCGTCGTATCCCGGCCAGGTTCGGGCTCGACCCGCGCCGGGACATCCAGGTGCTGGCGCCCATGCACCGCGGCCCGGCGGGCGCCGGCGCCCTCAACGGCCTGCTCCAGCAGGCGGTCACCCCGGGCCGCCCCGACCTGCCGGAGAAGCGGTTCGGCGGCCGGGTCTTCCGGGTCGGCGACAAGGTCACCCAGATCCGCAACAACTACGAGAAGGGCGCCAACGGCGTCTTCAACGGCACCGTGGGCGTGGTCACCTCGCTCGACCCCGTCGACCAGCGCCTCACCGTGCTGACGGACGAGGACGAGGAGGTGGCGTACGAATTCGACGAACTGGACGAGCTGGCCCACGCCTACGCGGTGACCATTCACCGCTCGCAGGGAAGTGAATATCCCGCCGTGGTGATCCCCGTCACCACCGGTGCATGGATGATGCTCCAGCGGAACCTGCTGTACACGGCGGTCACGCGGGCCAAGAAGCTCGTCGTGCTCGTGGGTTCACGCAAGGCGATCGGCCAGGCGGTGCGCACGGTGTCGGCGGGACGGCGTTGTACGGCGCTGGATTTCCGGCTGACCGGCGCCGATCACAAAAAATGATCGATCAAATGAGTCATGAAGGTCACAGAGCACTTCCAGATGCGGGATGTAGGGGGCAGGATGTGCGAGTTGACGGCACTGAGTGCCGCCGATAAGCCCAATGGTCGACCCCGAGTGCACTCTCGTGCGCCAAATGGGGGATGGTAGAGACAGTCAGGGCAACCTCGAAGATGAGGCACAACGTCGGTGAGGGAAGACGTGAGCGACAACTCTGTAGTACTGCGGTACGGCGACGGCGAGTACACCTACCCGGTGATCGACAGCACCGTCGGTGACAAGGGCTTCGACATCGGGAAGCTCCGGGCCCAGACCGGCCTCGTGACTCTGGACAGCGGCTACGGCAACACCGCAGCCTATAAATCCGCGATCACCTACCTCGACGGCGAGGCGGGCATTCTCCGGTACCGCGGCTACCCGATCGAGCAGCTGGCGGAGCGCTCCACCTTCGTGGAGGTCGCGTACCTGCTGATCAACGGCGAACTGCCGACCGTCGACGAGCTCACCTCGTTCAAGAACGAGATCACGCAGCACACCCTGCTGCACGAGGACGTCAAGAACTTCTACAAGGGCTTCCCGCGGGACGCCCACCCGATGGCCATGCTGTCGTCGGTCGTCTCGGCGCTGTCGACGTTCTACCAGGACAGCCACAACCCGTTCGACGAGAAGCAGCGCAACCTCTCCACGATCCGGTTGCTCGCCAAGCTCCCGACGATCGCGGCGTACGCGTACAAGAAGTCGATCGGCCACCCGTTCGTCTACCCGCGCAACGATCTCGGCTACGTCGAGAACTTCCTGCGTATGACGTTCTCGGTGCCGGCCCAGGAGTACGAGCTCGACCCGGTCGTCGTCTCCGCGCTGGACAAGCTGCTGATCCTGCACGCGGACCACGAGCAGAACTGTTCGACGTCCACGGTCCGCCTGGTCGGCTCCTCGCAGGCGAACATGTTCGCCTCGATCTCGGCCGGCATCAACGCCCTCTGGGGCCCGCTGCACGGCGGCGCCAACCAGTCCGTCCTGGAGATGCTCGAAGGCATCCAGGCCAACGGCGGCGATGTCGACTCCTTCATCCGCAAGGTGAAGAACAAGGAGGACGGCGTCCGCCTGATGGGCTTCGGCCACCGGGTGTACAAGTCCTTCGACCCGCGAGCCAAGATCATCAAGGCCGCGGCGCACGACGTCCTCTCGGCCCTCGGCAAGTCCGACGAGCTGCTGGACATCGCGCTGAAGCTGGAGGAGCACGCGCTCTCCGACGACTACTTCGTCTCGCGCAACCTCTACCCGAACGTGGACTTCTACACCGGCCTGATCTACCGCGCCATGGGCTTCCCGACCGAGATGTTCACGGTCCTGTTCGCCCTCGGCCGGCTGCCGGGCTGGATCGCCCAGTGGCACGAGATGATCAAGGAGCCCGGCTCCCGCATCGGCCGCCCGCGGCAGATCTACACGGGCGTGGTCGAGCGCGACTTCGTCCCGGTCGAGGGGCGCTGAGCCCCACGAGGGCCCGAAGGCTCTGAAGACAGCAGAAGGCGCCCTGCCGCCGGTCCCCCCACGGGCCGGCGTACAGGGCGCCTTCCCATGTCCCGGTGCGGATTCCCCCCACGGGATCCGGCCGGGCGTCTGAGGACAGCGCCTGAATCGCTGTATTGCTGTGTGCGGTTGTTGAACGCGACGAGCGGGGCTCGCCGTATTACTGGCTGTGCGGTCTGCCGGGACAACGCACGCTGGGAGGGCCGCTCAAAGCTCCCCGGTGTGCGTGCCCCGGCAACGCATCTCTGAGGAAGTCCCCCAAGACATCCTCAGATGCCAGAAGGCGCCCCCCAAGACGCTTTCTGACATCGCCAACTTAGACCTTCGAATCCCTTCGATGGTTACGTTCACATCACTGTGATCTGCGTCTCTTGCATATGTCCTATAGATGCGCAAGAGCCCTGATATGCGGATCGGGGCTCGGGCGTAAGGATGATGCGCGAGCCTTGTGAAGAGCTTATGTGAGGCTCGCGCCTGACTCCAGGGGGACCGTCACTTCCGATGTGCCGAACTCCCGGTAACCTCGGGTAACTTCGATCCGGCTCAGCGGAAGGACCGCAACCGCAGGCTGTTCGTCACGACGAAGACCGAGGAGAAGGCCATCGCGGCCCCCGCGATCATCGGGTTCAGCAGCCCGGCGGCGGCCAGCGGCAGCGCCGCCACGTTGTAGCCGAACGCCCACACCAGGTTCCCCCTGATCGTGGACAAGGTCCGGCGGGACAGCCGGATGGCGTCCGCCGCCACCCGCAGATCCCCGCGCACCAGCGTCAGGTCGCTCGCCTCGATCGCCGCGTCGGTCCCCGTGCCCATCGCCAGGCCCAGGTCGGCGACGGCGAGCGCGGCCGCGTCGTTGACGCCGTCACCGACCATGGCGACGGTCCGCCCCTCGCCCTGCAGCCGCCGTACGACGTCGACCTTGTCCTCGGGCAGCACCTCGGCGATCACCTGGTCGATCCCGACGGCCTGCGCCACGGCCTCGGCCACCGCCCGGTTGTCCCCGGTCAGCAGCACCGGCGTGAGCCCCAGCGCGCGCAGCTCCCGTACCGCCTCGGCGCTGGAGTCCTTGACCGCGTCCGCGACCGCGAGGACCCCGCGGGCCTCGCCGTCCCAGCCGACCACGACGGCCGTACGGCCGCCCCTCTCGGCCTCGTCCCTGGCACGGGCCAGCTCCTCGGGCAGGGTCGCGAAGAGGCGCCCCACGGCCACCTCGTGGCCCTCCACGCGTCCGCGTACGCCCCGCCCGGGCACGTTCTCGAAGTGCTCGGCGGCCGGCAGCTCCCCGGCCCGTTCCCCGGCGCCCGCGGCGACCGCCCGGGCGACGGGGTGCTCGGAGGCGTGCTCCAGGGCGCCCGCGAGCCGCAGCAGCTGCTTCTCCTCGGTGCCCTCGGCGACGTACACCTCCTGGAGGGTCATCCGGCCGGTGGTGACCGTGCCGGTCTTGTCCAGGACGACCGTGTCGACGCGGCGCGTGGACTCCAGCACCTCGGGGCCCTTGATCAGGATGCCGAGCTGCGCCCCGCGCCCGGTGCCGACCAGCAGCGCGGTCGGCGTGGCCAGGCCCAGGGCGCACGGGCAGGCGATGATCAGCACCGCGACCGCGGCCGTGAAGGCGGCGCCCGTGTCGCCGGTGACCGCGAGCCAGGAGCCGAAGGTGGCGGCCGCGATCAGCAGCACCACGGGCACGAAGATCCCGGAGATCCGGTCGGCGAGCCGCTGCACCTCGGCCTTGCCGTTCTGCGCGTCCTCGACCATCCGCGCCATCCGCGCGAGCTGGGTGTCGGCGCCGACCCGGGTCGCCTCGACGACGAGCCGGCCCCCGGCGTTGACGGTCGCGCCGGTCACTCTGTCCCCGGGCGCCACGTCCACCGGTACCGACTCGCCCGTCAGCATGGACGCGTCCACCGCCGACGCGCCCTCGGTGACCGTCCCGTCGGTCGCGATCTTCTCCCCGGGCCGTACGACGAACCGGTCCCCGACGGCCAGCCGCGCCACCGGTACGCGCACTTCCCGGCCGCCCCGCAGCACGGCCACGTCCTTCGCGCCGAGCTCCAGCAGCGCCCGCAGGGCCGCCCCGGCCCGGCGCTTGGAGCGGGCTTCCAGATAGCGGCCCAGCAGGATGAAGACGGTGACCCCGGCGGCCACCTCGAGGTAGAGCGCGGAGGCGGCGTCCGTACGGGACAGGGTGAACTCGAAGCCGTGCCGCATGCCCGGCATGCCCGCGTGGCCGAAGAACAGTGCCCACACCGACCAGCCGAACGCGGCCAGCGTGCCGACCGACACCAGCGTGTCCATGGTCGCCGCGCCGTGCCGCAGGTTCGTCCAGGCGGCCCGGTGGAAGGGCCAGCCGCCCCAGACGGCCACGGGGGCGGCCAGGGTGAGCGAGAGCCACTGCCAGTTGTCGAACTGCCAGGCGGGAACCATCGAGAGCAGCACGACGGGGACGGCGAGCGCCGCGGAGACGAGGAGCCGGTGGCGCAGGGCCGCGAGCTCGGGGTCCGCGGCCGGCGCCTGCTCCGGCGGCTCGGGCCGCGGCGGGGCGGGTTCCTCGGCGGTGTACCCCGTCTTCACGACGGTCGCGATCAGGTCGGCGACCCGGATTCCGGCGGGGTAGGTGACCTTCGCCTTCTCCGTGGCGTAGTTGACCGTGGCGGTCACGCCGTCCATGCGGTTGAGCTTCTTCTCGACGCGGGCCGCGCAGGCCGCGCAGGTCATCCCGCCGACGATCAGCTCGACCTCGGCGGTGGCGGTGGTGCTCGCCGTGTCGCCGAGAGCGTCTATCCGGGTGTCTGTGACGGTAGTGGTCATGGTGTCCGTACTCCAGGGAGCGGAACGGGCCGTGCGGAGCCAGTATCAGCTGGTCGGCGCGGCCCGGTCGGGAAAACGTGTACGGGGTGCCGGTCAGGCCCTGGCGACGAGCTCGAAGCCGGCCTCGTCGACGGCGGCGCGCACGGCCTCCTCGTCCAGCGGGGCGACGGAGACGACGGTGACCTCACCGCTGGAGGCGACGGCCGTCACGGAGCTGACGCCGGGGAGCCCGGAGAGCTCACCGGAGACGGATCCCTCGCAGTGTCCACAGCTCATCCCGCTGACCTGGTAGACGGCGGTCACGGAACCCGGGGTGTCGGTCTGGGCGGTCATGGCGCTACTCCTCGTCGAGGCGGGCGGGGCCGGTGGGGCCCACGGGGATCACACTCTTCAGACTATACCCCTAGGGGGTATGAATCCAAGGGAGGTCCGACGCGTCCGGGCGCGTCGGGGCGGGTGGGGGCGGGTTGTGCGGGTGGGGGCGTGGTGGGGCACGGTGGGGCGCGGCGGAGGGCTGTCCGCCGGGTGGTGGTCTCGCCGCCGGGGCGACGTGGGCGTGGATGGGGCGTGCGGCGTCACGGATGCGGCGCCGATGGGGTTGGTCGCCCGTGCGGCGAGTCGGGCGGCCGGCCGGTCGGCTGGTCCGGGGGTCGGCCGTCCGGTCGATCAGCCGAATGGTCCGGCCGGTCAGCCGTCCGTTCCGGGCGGTCGGCCGTTCGCGGGCGCGGTGCGGCCGGGGCGGCCGAGGCGGTCGCCGACCAGCGGGGTGAGGTAGCGGCTCAGCGCGTTCTTGAGCTCCTGGACGTACGCGTCGCGCTCGGCGCCCTCGTGGGCCAGGACCAGCTCCAGGCCCGCCTTGTACATGCCCAGGCACATGTGCGCCGTGCGGGCCAGGTCGGCCGGGGGCGCCTCGGGCAGGAACGAGGAGAGCAGGCCCTCTATCCGGCTGAGCAGCGTGGCGTGCAGCGCGTCGTGCTCCTCGGCGATCAGGCCGGGGATGTCGGGGCCGTGCATCAGGGCGAAGAACACCGGATGGTCGCAGTTGAAGGCGATGAAGCGGTCGACGGCGGCGCCGACGGCCTCGTCCAGCGGGGTCGCGGGATCGACCGGGGCGAGCGCCTCGCCGTACGTCTCGCGCATCTCGTGCATGAGCCGGTCGCCGAGCTCGATGGCGATCGCTTCCTTGTTCGGGAAGAACTGGTAGAGCGTGCCGGGCGAGACGCCCGCCTCGCGGGCGATGGCGTTGGTGCTGGCGGCCGTGTAGCCGGTCGCGCAGAAGACGGTGGCGGCGGCCTCCAGCAGCTGGGCGACGCGACGCTCGCCGCGCGCCTGACGGCGGCGCGGCGACCCCTGCGCCGAGGGCTGCTCCTGTTCCTGGTGGTCGGACTTGTCGGGCACGCGTTATCCCCAGCTTTCCGCACGCGATTGACAAACACGAGCGGCCGCTCGCATTCTGGGTAAACGCGAGCGATCTCTCGTGTTTGTCAGTCTATGGCAATGACCGACCCATGCTCCTGTCTGTGTACAGCACGGATGACGGATCACGGTGAAGGTGAAGGGGACACCGCACAATGACCGAAGTCAACAGCCCACCCCGCGTCGGTGGATGGACGCGCCTCGTGACCGCGCGCCCACGGCTGTCGCTGCTGGCGGCCCTGGTGCTCACCGTGCTCGCCGTGCTGGCGGGCAGCGGGGTCGCCGACCGGCTGGGCAGCGGCGGCTGGGAGGACCCGGACGCGCAGTCGACGTACGCGACGAAGGCGCTGGAGCGCGAGTTCCCCGGCTCCCAGCCCAACCTCCTGCTGCTGCTCGACGCGGGTGACGCCTCCGTGGACGACCCGGCCGTCGTCGCCGAGGCGAACCGCCTCACCGCGCGCCTGGCCGGGGAGAAGGGCGTGACCGGCGTCGGCTCCTACTGGCAGGCCGCTCCGTCGGCGGCGCCCGCGCTGCGCGCGAAGGACGGCCACGAGGCGCTGATCGCCGCCCGCATCACGGGCGACGAGAAGACGATGGGCGACACCCTGGACCGCATCGAGCCCTCCTACCGGGGCACCCAGGGCCCGGTGAAGGTGCGGGTCGGCGGCATCGTCGCCGTCCGGCACGAGATGCAGACGATCATCCGCGAGGACCTGACGCGGGCCGAGGTGATCGCCCTGCCCATCACCCTGGTGCTGCTGGTGATGGTCTTCGGCAGCGCGGTCGCGGCCCTGCTGCCGCTCGGCATCGGCATCATCGCGATCCTCGGCACCAACGCGGTGCTGCGCGGCATCTCCGAGTTCACCGACGTCTCGGTCTTCGCGATGAACCTCACCACGGCCCTCGGCCTGGGACTGGCCATCGACTACGCCCTGTTCGTGGTCCGCCGCTTCCGCGAGGAACTGTCCGGCGGCGCCGAACCGCTGACCGCCATCGGCACCACGCTGCGCACGGCGGGCCGCACGGTCCTGTTCTCCGCGCTGACGGTCGCGGTGTCCCTGGCCGCGATGCTCGTCTTCCCGCAGTACTTCCTGCGCTCCTTCGCCTACGCCGGCATCGCGGTGGTGCTCCTGGCCGCCGCGGCCGCCCTCATCCTGCTCCCGGCGGCGCTGGTCCTGCTCGGCCACCGGGTCGACGCGCTCGACCTGCGCCGTCTGCTGCGCCGCGGGCGGCCCCCGAAGGCCTCCGGCGAGGAGGGCACGGCCTGGGCGCGCACGGCCTCCCTGGTCATGCGCCGGGCCCCGTTCTTCGCCCTGGCGACCACGGCCGTCCTCGTCCTGCTCGGACTGCCCTTCCTCGGTGTGCGGTTCGGCACCGCCGACGACCGCCAACTGCCCTCCACGGCCGAGTCGCACGTCGTGCAGCAGCACATCCGGGACGACTTCCCGGGCAGCCCCGGCGGCGGCCTGGAGGTGCTGGCCGAGGGCGACGCGACCCAGGCGCAGTACGCCGCCTACAAGGCGCGGATGTCCGCCCTGCCGGAGGTGGCGGGCGTGGACGGCCCCCTGGTGCGCGGGGACTCGGCGTACTTCACGGTGCTGCCGAAGGGCGAGGCCGTCGACGACGCGGCCCAGCGACTGGTCGGCGACCTGCGCGCCCTGGACGCCCCCTTCGACACCAAGGTGACCGGCACGGCCGCCGTCCTGGTCGACTCCAAGCACGCGATCGCCGAACGCCTGCCCTGGGCGGCCGTGTTCATCACGGTGGTCACCCTGTTCCTGGTCTTCCTGCTCACCGGCAGCGTGCTCATACCGATCCAGGCCGTGCTGCTGAACGCGCTCAGCCTGACGGCGATGTTCGGCGCGGTGGTCTGGGTCTTCCAGGACGGCCATCTCTCCGGCCTGCTCGGCTTCACCAGCCCCGGTTCCATCGAGACCACCCTGCCCGTCCTGATGTTCTGCGTGGCCTTCGGCCTCTCCATGGACTACGGCGTGTTCCTGCTCTCCCGCATCAAGGAGGAGTACGACCGCGGCGGCGACCACCGCGAGGCGGTCCGGCACGGCCTTCAGCGCACCGGCGGCCTGATCACCGCCGCCGCGGTCATCCTCGCCGTGGTGATGGTGGCGATCGGCACCTCCCGCGTGACCAACACCAAGATGCTGGGCCTGGGCATCGCGCTGGCGGTGCTGATGGACGCGATGGTCGTCCGCAGCCTGCTGGTCCCGGCGATCATGCGGCTCACCGGCCGCGCGACCTGGTGGGCCCCGGCCCCGCTGCGCGGGTTCCATCGCCGGTTCGGGCTGAGCGAGGGGGAGCCGGCGGCGGTCACGGAGACCGACCGGGAGCGGGACAAGGCCGGGGTGCCCGGATAGCGTTCCGCCGAGGGCGCGGGTTGATCCCCGGGGTGGCCGGCCCCGGGGCCCGGCGGAGGCGAGGGCGGACGCATGCGGGCTGTGGTGTTCGATCGGTACGGGGAGCCGGCCGAGGTGCGGGAGGTGGCCGACCCGCGGCCCGCGGAGCACGGGGTGGTGGTGCGGGTGGCGGCCACCGGGCTGTGCCGCAGCGACTGGCACGGCTGGCAGGGCCACGACCCGGACATCACCCTCCCGCATGTCCCGGGGCACGAACTCGCCGGTGTGGTGGAGGCGGTGGGGTCCCGGGTGACCGCCTGGCGCCCCGGCGACCGGGTCACCGTGCCGTTCGTCTGCGCCTGCGGCACCTGCCCGGCCTGCGCGGCGGGTGACCAGCAGGTGTGCGAGCGCCAGACCCAGCCGGGCTTCACCCACTGGGGTTCCTTCGCCCAGTACGTGGCCCTGGACCACGCCGACGTGAACCTCGTCGCCGTCCCCGACGGGATGTCCTTCGCGACCGCGGCCGCCCTCGGCTGCCGGTTCGCCACGGCGTTCCGGGCGGTCGTGCGGCAGGGCCGGGTCGCGGCGGGGGAGTGGGTCGCGGTGCACGGCTGCGGCGGCGTCGGCCTGTCGGCGGTGATGATCGCGGCGGCGTCCGGGGCGCGGGTGGTGGCCGTCGACGTGGCACCGCGGGCGCTGGACCTGGCGCGGAGGTTCGGCGCGGCGGAGTGCGTGGACGCCACCCGCACGGCGGACACGGCGGCGGCGGTCCGCGCGCTCACCGGCGGCGGCGCCCATCTCTCCCTGGACGCCCTCGGCTCCCCGGCCACCTGCGCGGCGTCCGTGAACGGCCTGCGCCGCCGCGGTCGGCACGTCCAGGTCGGCCTGCTGCCCTCACCGGACGGCACGACCCCCGTCCCGATGGCCCGCGCCGTCGGCCTGGAGCTGGAACTGCTCGGCAGCCACGGCATGCCGGCGCACGGCTACCCCGCGATGCTGGAACTCGTCGGCGCGGGCGTCCTGCGCCCCGACCTGCTGGTGACGTCGACCATCCCGCTGGACGCGGTGCCGGCCGCGCTGGCCGCGATGGGGACGGCGCCCGGTGCCGGGGTCACGGTCATCGATCCGTGGAGCTGACCGCGCGGTCCTCGGGCCGCCCGCGGTGGACGGCCCACTCCCGGTCGAGGACCCCCATGATCACCTCGTCCACCCATGCGCCGTTCCGCAGCGCGGCCTCCCGCCGCGCCCCCTCGACCACGAACCCGGCCTTCTCGTAGACGCGCCGGGCCCGGTGGTTGTCGCCGTACACCTCCAACTGCACCCGGTGCAGGCCGAGTCGCTCGAAGGCGTACCCGAGGATCAGCCGGGTGGCCTCGGTGCCCAGGCCCCGGCCGCGGCCCCGCGGACCCATCAGGGTGCGGAAGGTGCAGCCGCGGGTGTGCGGGTCCCACTCGTACAGGACGACCTCGCCGACGAGTTCACCGGTGGCCCGGTCGGTGACGGCGAGGTCGAGCCGGTCGGGCTGCCCGGCCCGATCGGCGTACCAGGAGCGCACCCGGTCGAGGGTGAGATCGCTGTCCGGCGTGAAGGTGAAGCGGACGACCTCGGGGTCGCCGATGATCTCCCACATGGTGTCGGCGTCGCTCGCGGTGAACGGCCGCAGCACGGTCCTCGCACCGGTGAGCACGGGTTTGACGGAGAAGTCCATACGACGCACTGTGCCCCACGCGAGGGTGGGGCACAGAAGGGTTTTTCGGTGTGGGGACTCGCCCCTGGCCGCTCAGTCCGGTCGGCGGCCCCGGTTCCCCGGCCGGGACGCGACCCACGCGCGGACGGTCTCGGCGTACCAGTAGGGCTTGCCGCCCTCCACGTGGTCGGGCGGCGGCAGCAGTCCGTGCTTGCGATAGGACCGTACGGTGTCCGGCTGCACCTTGATGTGCGCCGCGATCTCCTTGTACGACCAGAGCCTTCGGTCGGTCATGAGTTGCACCTCCCTGCGCGCGCCGCGGCGGCGGCCGGGGGGCGGCCGTCGGGGGAGCCGGGCGCGGCGCTGGCGATCACCAGCGTGTGCCCCATGAACGACGCAGAGTGAGGACGGGGCCTCGCCTGTCGACCGGGTGTGACACGAAACCCGCGTACACGCGACATGTGTGACAGAAGAGAGCCCTTTGTGACAGACCCAACGCAAACCCACGCGAGCCCCCACAGGGGCGCGAGGGACGGCGCGAGAACCCCCACCGGCCCGCAGCCACCCACGCTCCCGTCCCCCTCACCCCCTCAGGGGCGCGAGGAACGGCGCGAGAACCCCCCACAACCCGCACTCACCCACGACCCGGTCCGCCCTCCCCCTCAGGGGCGCGGGGAACTGCGCGACCAGCCCCCACCGCCCCGCACCCGAGCGACCGGCACCCGAGCGACTCGCGGGACCGGCGGACGAGATCCCACCCCACCCCCGGAGGGCTACGCCCCGCAGGACCTCAGGAACGCCCGCGTCCGCTGAGCGATCGGCAGCGGCCGATCCGGCTCGCACGGGTACATGTCCTGCTCGACGATCGCGAAGAGGTCCACGTCCAGCCGCTGCGCCGCCTCCAGCACCGGCCCCAGCGCCGGTACCCCGGACGGCGGTTCGCACATCACCCCACGGGCCACGGCCGGCCCGAACGGGATCTCCCGCGCCCGCACGTCCGCCAGGATCTCCGGGTCGACCTGCTTCAGGTGGAGATAGCCGATGCGCTCGCCGTACGTCTCGATCAGCTTGACGCTGTCGCCGCCGCAGTACGCGTAGTGCCCGGTGTCCAGGCACAGCGACACCAGGTCGGAGTCCGTGCCGTCGAGGAAGCGGACGACGTTCTCCTCGCTGTCGATGTGGGTGTCGGCGTGCGGGTGGACGACGATCTCCAGTCCGTACCGCTCGCGCACCTCCCGGCCCAGCCGCTCGGTCAGCGAGGTGAGATCACGCCACTGCCCCGGCGTCAGGGTGTCCGGCTCCAGCACCTCGCCGGTCTTGTCGTCCCGCCAGAAGGACGGGATGACGACCAGGTGCCGGGCGCCCATCGCCTGGGTCAGGGCGGCGATGTCGGACACGTGCGCCCAGGTCCGGTCCCAGACGTCCGGCCCGTGGTGCAGCCCCGTGAACACCGTGCCGGCCGACACCTTCAGGCCGCGCCGCGCGGTCTCCTCGGCGAGTACGGCGGGGTCGCTCGGCAGATAGCCGTACGGACCCAGCTCGATCCACTCGTAACCGGCTTCGGCGACCTCGTCGAGGAAGCGCTGCCAGGGCACCTGCTGTGGGTCGTCCGGGAACCAGACGCCCCACGAGTCGGGCGCCGAACCGATGCGGATACGGGAGAGTGAGGACTGAGGTGACAGCGAAGTCATGGCCGTCAGCGTGCTGTCCCCGGCGAGGGGGTGTCAAGCTCTGGTCCGAATGTCTGGACAAAACATTGACAGGGCTCGGGGTCCGGCATTAGAACCGGTGGAAGTCGAAGCGAAGGGAACCCGATGGCGTACGACCTGATCACCATGGGGCGGATCGGAGTGGACCTCTATCCGCTGCAGACGGGTGTCCCCCTGGCCCAGGTGACGGCCTTCGGGAAGTTCCTCGGCGGCTCCGCCACGAACGTGGCCGTGGCCGCGGCCCGGCTCGGCCGGCGGACCGCCGTGATCACCCGGACCGGTGACGACCCGTTCGGCGCCTATCTGCACGAGGCGCTGCGCGGCTTCGGCGTCGACGACCGCTGGGTCACCCCGGTCCCCGGGCTGCCGACCCCGGTCACCTTCTGCGAGGTCTTCCCGCCGGACGACTTCCCGCTGTACTTCTACCGGCAGCCCAAGGCGCCCGACCTGGAGATCCACGCCCACGACCTGGACCTCGACGCGGTCCGCGAGGCGAGCGTCTTCTGGGTCACCGGCACCGGCCTGAGCGAGGAGCCCAGCCGTTCGGCGACGCTCGCGGCCCTGGCCCACCGCGCCAAGTCCGGCACGACGGTCTTCGACCTGGACTGGCGCCCCATGTTCTGGAGCGATCCCGACACCGCCCGCCCCTTCTACGCCGAGGCCCTGCGCCACGCCACCGTCGCCGTCGGCAACCTCGACGAGGTGGAGGTCGCCACCGGAGTGCGCGAGCCGCACGCCGCCGCCCGTGCGCTTCTGGCGGCCGGCGTCGAACTCGCCGTCGTCAAGCAGGGCCCGAAGGGCGTCCTCGCCGTCAACCGCGAGGGTGAGTCCGCCGAGGTCCCCCCGCTGCCGGTGAACGTCCTCAACGGCCTGGGCGCCGGCGACGCCTTCGGCGGCTCGCTGTGCCACGGCCTGCTCAACGGCTGGGATCTGGAGAAGACCATGCGGTACGCCAACGCGGCCGGCGCCATCGTCGCCTCCCGTCTGGAGTGCTCGTCCGCGATGCCGACCCCTGACGAGGTCGACGCGGCGCTCGCCGCCGGAGCGGTGCTGTGAGGGCGGGCCACGTCGGAGAGGTCCGGCACGAGGGCGGCTCGGGAGCCGCCCGCGCCCGCGTGGACGTCGCCGAACTCGTCCGCTTGCGCACCCGGCACCCCGAGGCGATCGCCGAGGCCGCCGCCCGCCGCCACCGCAGGCCGCTGCTCGGCGACAACGGCCGGCTGATGATCGTCGCCGCCGACCACCCGGCCCGCGGCGCCCTCGGCGTCGGCGACCGCCGCCTCGCCATGGCCAACCGCGCCGACCTGCTGGAACGCCTCTGCCTTGCGCTGTCCCGCCCCGGTGTGGACGGGGTCCTCGCCACCGCCGACATACTCGACGACCTGCTGCTGCTCGGCGCCCTCGACCACAAGGTCGTCCTGGGCTCCATGAACCGGGGCGGTCTCCAGGGCGCCTCCTTCGAGCTCGACGACCGCTTCACCGGCCACCGCCCCGAGGACATCCACCGCCTCGGCTTCGACGCGGGCAAACTGCTGCTGCGCATCGACTACGACGACCCGGGCTCCCTCACCACGCTGGAGTCCACCGCCCGCGCCATCGACGCGATGGCCGAGCGCAGGCTCCCGGTCTTCGTCGAACCGTTCATCAGCCGGCGCGGACCGGACGGACGGCTGCGCAACGACCTGAGCGCGGACGCGGTCACCAGGTCCATCGCCATCGCCTCCGGCCTGGGCGGCAGTTCGGCCTACACCTGGCTGAAGGTGCCGGTCACCGAGAACCCCGACGACATGGCTCAGGTCATGGAGACCTCCACGCTGCCCGCCGTGCTCCTCGGCGGCGAGGTCGGCGGTTCCGTCGAGGACCAGACCGCCGCCTACGAGAAGTGGCGCGGCGCGCTCCGACTTCCCACCGTGCGCGGCCTGGTGGTAGGCCGCTCGCTGCTGTACCCGGCGGACGGCGATGTGGCCGCCGCCGTGGACACCGCCGTAGGACTGCTGTGAGGGCCGCATGACCAGCACCGACCTGCACCTGCCCCGGGGTGCCACCGCGAACGACTGGTACGCCGTCGACATCGACCCCGAGCGGGCCGGCTGGACGCACAGCAGCCTGCGCATCGTGGAGTTGTCACCGGGCGGTACGCACGCGTTCACCGCGGGGGACAGTGAATGGATCATCCTTCCGCTGGAAGGCGGATGTACCGTACAAATTGAGCACGACGAGTTCCAACTCCTGGGCCGGGACAGCGTGTTCGGCGGAGTCACCGACTTCGCCTACGTGCCCCGGGACGCCCAGGCACAGATCGCCTCCGGCGCGGGAGGCCGCTTCGCCCTGGCAGGAGCGAAGTGCGAGCGACGACTCCCCGCCCGCTACGGCCCCGCGCCGGAGGTCCCCGTCGAGCAGCGCGGCGGCGGCGACTGCGCCCGCCAGGTGCGCAACTTCGCGTCCGCCGACGCGTTCGACTGCGACCGGCTCATCGCCGTCGAGGTCGTCACACCCGGCGGCAACTGGTCCTCGTACCCGCCGCACAAGCACGACGAGCACCGGCCCGGCGAGGAGTCGCAGCTCGAGGAGATCTACTACTTCGAGATCGACGGTCCGAACGGGTTCGGCTATCAGCGCGTATTCCCCTCACGCGCGGGCGGCTCCGACGTCCTCGCGGAGGTCCGCTCCGGCGACGCCGTCCTCGTTCCCGACGGCTGGCACGGCCCGTCCATCGCCCAGCCCGGCCACGCCATGTACTACCTCAACGTCATGGCGGGTCCGGGCGGGACGCGGGAGTGGCGGATCTGCTTCCACCCGGACCACGTAGAAAGCACAGGGGGTTACCGATGACCTCGACGACTTCGACGACGAGGCTCACGGTCGCGCAGGCGCTCGTGCGCTTCCTGTCCGCCCAGTACACCGAGCGGGACGGGCACCGGCAGCGGCTGATCGGCGCGACCTGGGGCATCTTCGGCCACGGGAACGTCGCCGGTGTCGGCCAGGCGCTCGTCGAGTACGCCGACGACATGCCCTACTTCCAGGGCCGCAACGAGCAGTCCATGGTGCACGCGGCGGTGGGCTACGCCCGCCAGTCGAACCGGCTGTCGACGCACGCCGTGACCACCTCCATCGGACCGGGCGCGACCAACCTCGTCACCGGTGCCGCGCTCGCCACGATCAACCATCTGCCGGTGCTGCTCCTGCCCGGCGACGTCTTCGCGACCCGTGCCGCCGACCCGGTCCTGCAGCAGCTGGAGGTGCCGTACGCGGGCGATGTGTCGGTCAACGACTGTCTGCGCCCGGTGTCGAGGTACTTCGACCGGATCACCCGCCCCGAGGCGCTGATCCCGGCCGCCCTCCAGGCGATGCGGGTGCTCACCGACCCGGTGGAGACGGGCGCGGTCACGCTCGCCCTGCCGCAGGACGTGCAGGCCGAGGCGTACGACTGGCCGGACGCGTTCCTCGCCGAGCGCACCTGGGTGGTGCGCCGTCCGGGCGCCGACCCGACCGGGCTCGCCGAGGCGGTCCAGATGATCCGCGCCGCCCGGCGGCCGCTGCTGGTCGCGGGCGGCGGTGTGCATCACAGCCGGGCCGAGGAGGCGCTCGCGGAGTTCGCCGCGGCCACCCGCATCCCGGTCGCCTCCACCCAGGCCGGCAAGGGCTCCCTGCGCTACGACCATCCGCAGGACGTCGGCGGCATCGGCCACACCGGCACGGCGACCGCCGACGAACTCGCCCGCACGGCCGACCTCGTGATCGGCGTGGGGACCCGGTACACCGACTTCACCACCGCCTCCCACACCCTGTTCACGGGTGACGGCGTGCGTTTCCTCAACCTCAACATCGCCGCCTACGACGGTCACAAGCTCGGCGGCCTGCCGCTGATCGCGGACGCCCGCAGCGGCCTCCAGCAGCTGACGGAGGCCCTGACCCTGCACGAGCACGGGGTCGGCGACGCGTACGCGGCCGAGTACGCCGAGGACAAGGAGCGCTGGGAGCAGCGCGTCGACGCCTGCTACGAGGCCGAGGAGCCGGACATACGGCCGACGCAGCCGCAGGTGCTGGGCGCGCTGGACGCCCTCGTCGACGAGACGGACGTGATCATCAACGCGGCCGGCTCCCTCCCCGGCGACCTGCACAAGATGTGGCGGGCCCGCTCGCGCGACCAGTACCACCTGGAGTACGGCTACTCCTGCATGGGCTACGAGATCCCGGCCGCGATCGGTGTGAAGATCGCGGCACCCGACCGCCCGGTATGGGCGCTGGTCGGCGACGGCACCTACCTGATGATGCCGACCGAGATCGTCACGGCCGTGCAGGAGGGCATCGCGATCAAGATGCTGCTCGTGCAGAACCACGGCTACGCGTCCATCGGCGGCCTGTCGGAGTCGGTCGGCGGCGAGCGGTACGGCACCGCCTACCGCTACCGGTCCGGCGAGGGCACGTACACCGGGGCGCCGCTGCCCGTCGACCTCGCCGCCAACGCGGCCAGCCTCGGCATGCGGGTGCTGCGCGCGAAGACCGTCCGCGAACTGCGCGCGGCGCTCGCCGAGGCGCGGGCCGCCGACACTCCCACATGTGTCTACGTGGAGACCGAAACGGCAGACACAGTGTCGGGCGCGCCTCCGGCGCAGGCCTGGTGGGATGTACCCGTGGCCGAGACCGCGACCCGATCGTCGGCGGTCAAGGCACGTGAGCTGTACGAACGGCACGTCACCACCCGACGCCGCCATCTGTGAAGGAGCAACTGGGCATGACGAAGATCGTCAACCACTGGATCGGCGGCAAGACCGTCGAAGGCGCGTCGGGTACGTTCGGGCCGGTCACCGACCCGGCGACCGGCGCGGTCACCACGAAGGTCGCGTTCGCGACGGTCGACGAGGTGGACGCCGCCGTCGCCGCCGCGAAGGACGCCTGGGCGACCTGGGGCACCTCGTCGCTGGCCAGGCGGACCGCGATCCTGTTCAAGTTCCGCGCCCTGCTGGACGCGCACCGCGACGAGATCGCCGAGCTGATCACCGCCGAGCACGGCAAGGTCCACTCGGACGCGCTGGGCGAGGTCGCGCGCGGCCTGGAGATCGTCGAGCTGGCGTGCGGGATCACCGTGCAGCTC
This sequence comes from Streptomyces sp. NPDC002306, assembly GCF_053593435.1. Lineage (NCBI taxonomy): Bacteria > Bacillati > Actinomycetota > Actinomycetes > Kitasatosporales > Streptomycetaceae > Streptomyces > Streptomyces sp. NPDC002306. Next base: position 269,093 of record NZ_JBSFCK010000003.1, on the reverse strand, counting down.
AAGGGCGAGCTGTCGACCGAGGTGGCCTCCCGGGTCGACGTGTCCTCGATCCGGCAGCCGCTGGGCGTCGTCGCGGGCATCACGCCGTTCAACTTCCCGGCGATGGTCCCGATGTGGATGTTCCCGATCGCCATCGCGTGCGGCAACACCTTCGTGCTGAAGCCGTCCGAGAAGGACCCGTCGGTCTCGCTGAAGCTCGCCGAACTGCTCGCCGAGGCGGGCCTGCCCGACGGCGTGTTCAACGTCGTGCACGGCGACAAGGTGGCCGTCGACCGTCTCCTGGAGCACCCGGACGTCAAGGCCGTCTCCTTCGTCGGCTCGACCCCCATCGCCCGCCACATCCACACCACGGCCTCCGCGAACGGCAAGCGCGTCCAGGCTCTGGGCGGCGCCAAGAACCACATGCTGGTCCTCCCGGACGCCGACCTGGACGCGGCCGCCGACGCCGCCGTCTCGGCCGCCTACGGCTCCGCCGGCGAGCGCTGCATGGCCATCTCCGCGGTCGTCGCGGTCGGCTCGGTCGGCGACGAACTGGTGGCGAAGATCCGCGAGCGCGCCGAGAAGATCAAGATCGGCCCCGGCGACGACCCGGCCTCCGAGATGGGCCCGCTCATCACGAAGGCGCACCGCGACAAGGTGGCCTCGTACGTCGAGGGCGCGGCGGCCGAGGGCGCCGAGGTCGTGCTCGACGGCACCGGCTACACCGTGGACGGCTTCGAGGACGGCCACTGGATCGGTATCTCGCTGCTCGACCGGGTGCCGACCGACGCGAAGGCGTACCAGGAGGAGATCTTCGGCCCGGTGCTGTGCGTGCTGCGCGCCGACACCTACGAGGAGGGTGTGGCCCTCATCAACGCCTCGCCGTTCGGCAACGGCACCGCGATCTTCACCCGGGACGGCGGCGCCGCCCGCCGCTTCCAGCTGGAGATCGAGGCGGGCATGGTCGGCGTGAACGTGCCGATCCCGGTGCCCGTGGGCTACCACTCCTTCGGTGGCTGGAAGGACTCGCTCTTCGGCGACCACCACATCTACGGCAACGACGGCACGCACTTCTACACCCGCGGCAAGGTCGTCACCACGCGCTGGCCCGACCCGTCCGAGGCCCCGGCGGGCGTCGACCTGGGCTTCCCGCGCAACCACTGACCGGCGACCGACCGCCGGCCGTACGGCCCACGATGCCCCGCCCTCCCCGTGCCGGGAGGGCGGGGCATCGCCGCGGCCGGGCTCAGCCCTGCTGCTTCTGGGCCTGCTTGATCGCCTCGGTGAGGTCACCGGTCTGCGCGGCCGGCGGCGCCTTGACCTCGGCCGTGGCGCCGAACTTCTCGAAGTCCATGGTGACGGTGGCCGTCCCGAACTTCTGCTTCATGCGCACCGGCAGGTCCTTGGCGCCGACCCACACGTCCATGGTGACGGAGGAGGCGCCGCCGGTGGCCGAGCCGAAGAGGTTGTCGGTGTTGCCGTAGGCCTCCTTGAACTTCCCCATGTGCGCCTTGTCGACCACGGCCCGGTAGTGGGTCGTGCTCTGCCCGTCGACGGTCTCCTTGCCGAGGTCCTCGACGTCGTTGGCGTACTTCAGGCCCTTCATGGACGCCGACGGGCTGCCCGCGGAGCTGCCGCTGAGGGCCTGTGAGCCCTTCTCGCCGAAGACGGCCGACGCGTCGACCTTCATCCACTCCTTGCCCTTGAGGGGGCCGGTGGCCTGCGGGTCGATGTCGTAGTAGTAGGCGCCGTCCACGAACAGCATGCGGACCGTCGGGGACGTGGTCAGCTGCTGCATCTGCGCGGCCTTGGCGTCCATCTCCACGTCGAAGGCGTACCCGTCGCCCCAGGAGTAGGTGCCCTCCATGGTGATCGGGGTACCGGTGCCCATGTCGGTGGACATCTTCACCTCGGCCGAGCCGAGCTGCTCGGTGCGGTCGGTCGCCCGCGTGAGCGCCGCCATGATCTTGTCGGTGTTGCCGGCGACGCCGTCGGCCGCGTCCTTGGCCGTCTGTCCCGCGCCGCATGCGGAGGTCGCCATCAGTGCGGCGGCCGTGAACCCCACCCAGCCCGCTGTGTACCGCAGCTTCATCTGTCCCCACCCGTAACCGTGAATCGACTGTGGTCCGGACTCTAGTGGTGGGCACTGACATTCCCGCGATCGTATTTACGGTACGGATACGTAAACGGGACGTTTCCCCCGTCCGCATTCCGGACGCCTTCACGTTTTTTTGACGCCCCCGCTGCGATTCCCGTACGGACGCCAGGCGGGCAACGGTCCGGCCGGAGGGGCGTATTCGCGATCAGCGCCCGCTCCGGGCCACGAATTCCGAAGGTAAACGGCTATTGACGTGCTGGTTTTCGCCGGGGTTCCATGCGGCATCGGGAGCGACCGAAGAGACGAACGACCCAGGCCGCCGGAGGCGATAGCGCTCCCGCCCGTAGCACCTCGCACAAGCGATCGGAACCGCCGCATGACCGACACGCTCCGCCCTGTCGCCACCGCCGTCGCAGAGGCCCCGGACACCAGTCCCCGGACACTGAAGCGTTCCATCGGAGTCGTCGGCGGCACGCTGCTCACGCTCTCCTGCGTGACGCCGGCCTCCACGCTCTTCGTGGTCGTTCCCGATCTGTTCGGCTCGCTCGGCACGGCCACCGCCCTGACGATCGCCATCGGCTCCCTGCTCTGTATCGCCGTGGCGTTCTGCTACTCGGAACTGGGCACCCTCATCCCCAGCGCCGGCGGCGAGTACGCCATGGTGTCGACGATGGCCGGCCGCCTCGCCGGCTGGCTGGTCTTCGTGCTGTCCCTGCTGGTCGTCATGATCGTCCCGCCGGTGATCGCGATGGGCACCGCCGACTACCTCGCGCCGATCGTCCATCTCGACCCCTCCCTGGCGGGCGCCGGCGTGATGCTCCTGGCCACCCTGGCCGGCCTGCTCGACCTGCGCGCCAACGCCTGGATCACCGGGGTCTTCCTGGTCCTGGAGGTCATCGCGGCGGCCGTCGTGGCGGTCCTGGGCTTCGCCCACAGCGAGCGCGGCGCGGGCAGCCTGGTGTCGATGCAGGTGGCGGGCGGGCACGGGCACACGGACACCGTGACGGCCATGCTGGTCGTCTCCGGCCTCGCCATCGCCCTCTTCGTCACCCAGGGCTTCTCGACCGCCGTCTACCTCTCCGAGGAACTGGAGAACCCGCGCCGCAACGTCGCCCGCACGGTCCTGGCCACCCTCGCCATCTCCACGGTCATCATCCTGGTCCCGGTCGTCGCGATCACCATGGGCGCCTCCGACCTGTCGACCCTGACCGGCGGCGACATCAGCTCCATGGTCACCGCCTGGTCGAACTCCGCCGTCGGCACCTTCGTCAGCCTCTGCGTGGCCCTCGCGATCATCAACGCGGGCATCGTCATGGTCATCCAGAACTCGCGGGTGCTGTTCGCCTCGGCCCGCGACAAGGCCTGGCCCGAGCCGGTCAACCAGGGCCTCTCGCGGCTCGGCCGCTTCGGCTCCCCCTGGGTCGCCACCCTCCTCGTCGGCGTCCCCGGTGCCCTGCTCTGCTTCGTCAACCTCGACACCCTGTACGGCGTGACCGGCGTGTCGGTGACGGCCATGTACCTGCTCGTCGCGATCGCCGCCCTGCTGGCCCGCCGCGGCTCGCACCGGCACACGCCCGCGTGGCGCATGCCGCTGTGGCCCGCCGTGCCCGTCCTGCTGATCGTGGTCCTCGCGTACATCCTCAGCCGCCAGGAGACGGTCTACCTCCTGTGGACCGGCGGCATCACCGCCGTCGCCACCCTCTACTGGGCCCTCTATCTGCGCCCCCGCCGCGACACCCGCTGGCTGGTGTCCATCCCGGAGGACGCGCGGGCCTGAACCCGGCGCCTCGGCCCGGCCGCTCAGTCGAAGTCCCACGTCACCACCGCGCACGACCCGTCGTCCTCGCCACCCGCGCTGCGGTAGGTGGCGAGGGCGACGTCGTTCCCGGTGTCGGTCAGGACCCACATCCCGTAGCAGCCGAGCTCACGCCCCAGCGCCGCCAGCCGTCCGATCAGCGCCCGTCCGATGCCCCGGCGCCGGTACGGCGGCGCGACCGCGAGCTCGTACAGGAACATCTCGGTGCCCTTGTCGGGATGGACGGTCTCCACCGCGCTGACGAAGCCCACGGGAGCGGCCGTGCCCTCCTCGTAGGCGAGCAGGAGATGGTGCCCGGCGGCGGTCAGAAAGCGCTCGGCCCACTCGGTGCGGACCGGATGGTCGAAGAGGTGCTCGGCGGCGGCGACTTCGGCGACGGTGGCGGCCCGGCGAATCGCGTACTGGTCGGAGTTCACCGACGGTTCGTACCACGACCGCGGTACGGAACCACCCGCCTCTACGCCCGGGGGAGGGGCGGACGCTCCGCCCCGGGGCTGCTTCGGATGTCGGTGGCGGCCCGTACCGTTGACGCATGGATCTTCGACTGCCCGCGCTGCGACGGCCGCGGACGCCACGGCGGCTGTCGGCCGCCGTGGCCGCCGTCGCCGTGCTCGCCGGTGCCGGGACATGGACGGCCGTCGCCGCCGACGACGTGCCCGCGGTGCGCCGCGCCGACCGGGTCATGGCCGTCGACGGAGTGCGCCTGGACACCTCGTACTTCACCTCCTCGGCGGCCGGCCGCCGTCCGGCCGTCCTGCTGGCGCACGGCTTCGGCGGCAGCAAGGACGACGTCGAACAGCAGGCGCAGGACCTGGCGCGCGACGGATACGCGGTACTGACCTGGTCGGCGCGCGGCTTCGGCCGCTCGACCGGCAGGATCGGGCTGAACGCCCCCGGGGGCGAGGTCGCCGACGTCTCGAAGCTGATCGACTGGCTGGCGCGCCAGCCCCAGGTCCGGCTCGACAAGGCCGGCGACCCGCGCGTCGGCGTCGCGGGCGGTTCCTACGGCGGCGCGATCTCACTGCTGGCCGCCGGACACGACGACCGGGTGGACGCCATCGCCCCGGCCATCACGTACTGGAACCTCGCCGACGCCCTCTTCCCCGACGGCGTGTTCAAGAAGCTGTGGACCGGCGTCTTCTTCAACACCGGCGGCGGCTGCGACCGTTTCGAGACCGCGCTGTGCGCGATGTACCAGCGCGTCGCCGAGTCGGGGACCCCGGACAGCGCGGCACGCGCGCTGCTGGAGGAACGCTCCCCGTCCGCCGTCGCCCACCGCATCAAGGTGCCCACCCTCCTGGTGCAGGGCCAGACCGACTCCCTCTTCCCGCTCGGCCAGGCCGACGCGGCCGCGCGGGCGATCCAGGCCAACGGCGCCCCCGTGGACGTCGACTGGATCGCGGGCGGCCATGACGGCGGCGACCTGGAGGCCGGCCGGGTCCAGGCCCGCGTGACGGCCTGGTTCGACCGCTACCTCAAGGACGACAAGGGCGCCGACACCGGCCCCGCCTTCCGCGTCACCCGCACCGGGGGCGTCGACTCCACCGACGGCGCCGCCCGGCTGCGGGGCGCGAGCGGCACCACCTACCCCGGCCTGGAGAGTCACGAACGCCCGGTCGCGCTCACCGGACGCGAGCAGCGCTTCGACAACCCGGCGGGCGCCAGTCCGCCCGGGATCTCCGCCCTGCCGGGCCTCGGCACCGGCGGGCTCGCCCAACTGTCGGCCCTGGGAGTCGGGGTGTCGCTCGACTTCCCCGGCCAGTACGCCTCGTTCGACTCGGCACCGGTGACCGACGACCTCACCATCACCGGCTCCCCGACCGCGACCGTCCACGTCACCTCGACCGGCGACGACGCCGTGCTGTTCGCCAAGGTCTACGACGTCGGCCCGAAGGGCACCCGGCAGGTGCTGCCCTCGCAGCTCGTGACACCGCTCCGGGTCGAGGGCGCCAGGTCAGGCAAGGACGTCGCGATCACCCTCCCGGCGATCGACCACCAGGTCCAGAAGGGCCACCGGCTCCGCCTGGTCCTCGCCTCGACCGACCTCGCGTACGCCTCCCCGGCGGCCCCGGCGACGTACACCGTCGCCCTGAAGGGCGACCTGAAGGTACCGACCGCCCCGGCGGTGACGACCGCGGCCGCCACGCTGCCCGCGTGGGTCTGGTGGCTGCCCCTGGCCGGCGCGGCGCTCGCGCTCGCCCTGCTGCTGACGGCCCGCAGGCGCACCGCCACCCCCGCCCCCGACCCCGGCCTGGCAGGCGTCCCCCTCCAGATCACCGACCTCGGCAAGCGGTACGCGAAGTCGAGCGACCGGTACGCGGTCAAGGACCTGTCCTTCCGGGTGGAGCAGGGCCAGGTGCTGGGCCTGCTGGGCCCGAACGGCGCGGGCAAGACGACCACCCTGCGCATGCTGATGGGCCTGATCACCCCCGACCACGGCGAGATCCGCGTCTTCGGCCACGCGATCCGGCCCGGCGCGCCGGTGCTGTCCCGGGTCGGCGCCTTCGTCGAGGGCGCGGGCTTCCTGCCGCACCTGTCCGGCCGCGAGAACCTCGAACTGTACTGGGCGGCGACCGGCCGCCCGCCCGAGGACGCCCACCTGGACGAGGCCCTGTCGATCGCCGGCCTGGGTGACGCGCTCGCCCGCGCGGTGCGCACCTACTCACAGGGCATGCGCCAGCGCCTGGCCATCGCCCAGGCCATGCTGGGCCTGCCGGACCTGCTCATCCTCGACGAACCGACCAACGGCCTCGACCCGCCCCAGATCCGCGAGATGCGCGAGGTGATGATCCGGTACGCGGCCGCCGGCCGCACGGTGATCGTCTCCAGCCATCTGCTGGCGGAGGTCGAGCAGTCCTGCACCCACCTCGTGGTCATGGACCGTGGCCGGCTCGTGCAGGCCGGTCCGGTCGCCGAGATCGTCGGCTCCGGCGACACCCTGCTCGTCGGCACCGCCGGACCCGTCGAGGAGCCGGTCGTCGAGAAGGTCGCCGCGCTGCCCGGCGTCGCCTCGGCCGTACGCACCGACGACGGACTCCTGGTCCGGCTCGACGCGGACGGCAGCGCCCGGCGCCTGGTCGCCGAACTCGTCCGGCTCGACGTGCCGGTGGAGTCGGTCGGACCGCACCGCAGGCTCGAAGACGCCTTCCTCACCCTGATCGGAGGTTCCGCGTGAGCACGCTCACCGGGCGCCCGGAGCCCGTGGAGGTCGCCTCCGGCTACCGGGCGAACCGCACCCTGCCGCTGCGGGTCGAGCTGGTCCGCCAGCTCAAGCGGCGCCGCACGCTGGTCATGGGCGGGATCCTCGCCGCCCTGCCCTTCGTCCTGGCCGTCGCCTTCGCCATCGGCGGCGAGCCGGGCGGCCGGGGCGACCAGGTCACCCTGATGGACACGGCCACCGCGTCCGGCGCCAACTTCGCCGCGGTGAACCTGTTCGTCTCCGCGGGCTTCCTGCTGGTGATCCCGGTCGCCCTGTTCTGCGGGGACACCGTGGCCTCGGAGGCGAGCTGGTCGTCCCTGCGCTACCTCCTGGCGGCCCCGGTGCCTCGCGCGCGCCTGCTGTGGTCCAAGCTCGCGGTCGGACTCGGCCTCAGTCTGGCCGCGATGGTGCTGCTGCCGGTGGTCGCCCTCGCCGTCGGCACCGCCGCCTACGGCTGGGGCCCGCTGGAGCTCCCCACCGGCGGCGCACTCGACGCCGGCACCGCCGCACAGCGCCTCCTGGTGGTCGTGGCGTACATCTTCGTCTCCCAACTGGTCACCGCCGGGCTGGCGTTCTGGCTGTCGACGAAGACGGACGCCCCGCTCGGCGCGGTCGGCGGCGCGGTCGGCCTGACCATCGTCGGCAACGTCCTGGACGCCGTCACCGCCCTCGGCGACTGGCGCGACTTCCTGCCCGCGCACTGGCAGTTCGCCTGGGCGGACGCCGTGCAGCCACGCCCGGAGTGGTCCGGCATGATCCAGGGGACGGCGATCTCCGTGACGTACGCCCTGGTGCTGTTCGCGCTGGCCTTCCGGAATTTCGCCCGCAAGGACGTGGTGTCCTAGCGGCCCGGCCACATCCCGCCGCGCGGCCCGCGCCACGCGTCGGCCAGGTCGACGGAAGGTCACCCACCGGTCTCGACGGGCCCCCGCCGTGCCCTCTTCGAGATTCATCCGCAACGCCCCATGACGCACGTTCCGGCACCCCGCGCCGTCACAGTCACAGAAGGCCGTCGTCCACCGACGCCGGCGTCGACGACCGTAGGGGGAACGGCAGATGGGGACCTACCGAACGAGGCGGCTGCGCGCCACGCTGCTCGCCCTCGCCGCCGCCGGAGCGCTGCTCACCGGCTGCAGCGCCGCCGACGGCAGTCGCGCGGACGGCGCGAACAAGGCCGAAGGAGGCCTGCCGGCCCCCGCGCCGGCGCAGTCGGGGGGCGGCGGCGAACAGAAGCAGGACGACGACAGCGAGTCCGAGGCCCGTGACTTCGCCCCCGCACCCGACCACCTCTCCACCTTCGCGCTCGACGTCGACACCGCGTCGTACGGCTACGCACGCCGCTCCCTCGCCGACGGCCGCCGCCCGGACCCGTCGACGATCCGCCCGGAGGAGTTCGTCAACAGCTTCCGCCAGGACTACGAACGGCCCGACGGCAACGGCTTCTCGGTCACCGTCGACGGCGCCCGCACCGACCAGGACGGCTGGTCCCTCGTCCGCGTCGGACTCGCCACCCGCTCGGCCGCGGACCCGGCCGAACGCCCGCCCGCCGCGCTCACCTTCGTCATCGACGTCTCGGGCTCCATGGACGAGCCGGGCCGCCTGGACCTCGCCAAGGAATCCCTCGGCATGCTGACGGACGAACTGCGCGACGACGACTCGGTCGCGCTCGTCACCTTCAGCGACGAGGCCCGCACCGTCCTGCCGATGACCCGGCTCGGCGGCCACCGCGGCCGGGTCCACCGCGCGGTCGACAGCCTGGAGGCGCTGGAGTCCACCAACCTCGGCGCGGGCCTGCGCACCGGCTACGCCACCGCCGTCGAGGGCCTGCGCGAGGGCGCCACCAACCGGGTCGTCCTGATCTCGGACGCGCTCGCCAACAACGGCGACACCGACCCGGACTCCCTCCTGGAGCGGATCTCCACCGCCCGCCGTGAACACGGCATCACGCTCTTCGGCGTCGGTGTCGGCAGCGACTACGGCGACGCCCTGATGGAGCGCCTCGCCGACAAGGGCGACGGCCACACGGTGTACGTCTCGGACGAGGACGAGGCCCGCAAGGTGTTCCGCGACCAGCTCCCGCGGAACATCGACCTCACCGCCCGCGACGCCAAGGCCCAGGTCGCCTTCGACCCGCGGACGGTCGCCCGGTTCCGTCTCGTCGGCTACGACGACCGGCGGGTCGCCGACGAGGACTTCCGCGACGACCGTGTCGACGGGGGAGAGATCGGCCCCGGCCACACGGTGACCGCCCTGTACGCCGTCCGCACCCGGCCCGGCGTCGACGGCCACCTCGCCACCGCGACGGTCCGCTGGCTCGACCCCGAGACCCGCGTACCGCACGAGGAGTCCGGCCAGTTGGAGACGGACTCCGTCGGCCGCTCCGTGTGGAGTGCCGGCCCCCGCTTCCAGGTCACCGCGGTCGCCGCCTACTTCGCCGACGCCCTGCGCGCGGGGGACGACCGCTGGAGTTCCCTGCCCGGCGCCCCTTCCCTGGACGAGCTGGCCAGGCGCTCCGACCGGCTGGCGTCGATCACCGAGGACGACGACGTGGCCCGGCTCGGCACGGCCATCGCGTCGGCGGCCCGCCTCGACGAGTAGTGCCCGGCACCGGCGGCCGGTCGCCGGGTACGCGGAACGGCGGGCCACCGGAGGACCGGTGACCCGCCGCGCGCGGAGTGAACGACTCAGTTGTTGTTCTGGCCGTTGCCCGACAGCGCCGAGATGTCGTCCAGGATGTGCGACAGCGGCTCGTCACCCTTGGCCTGGGTGGAGTTCTCGACGCACTGCTGGTTCTGCGGGGAGGACAGGACGTTGACGTCCTGGACCGCGATCGGGATCAGGCCGAGGAGCGAGCCCACGTTGGCCTTGAGCGGCAGCCCGACGCAGGGCTTGTTCAGCGAGCCCTGGACGAGCGAGAGCTGCGGGCTCATGTCGCCGAAGGTCGCCGAGTTGCCGAACTCCTGCGAGGCGCCGTTGCCGCTCGCGGAGTTGGTGCCGTCGTTGCCGATGGCCAGTGCCTGCGGCGCGGCCGCGGCCGAGACACCGGCGACGGAGGCGGCGATAGCCGCGGTTGCCCACAGCTTCTTCATGGTCTTTCCCTTCGAAAGGCGGACTCCGGGGGCGGAGCTGCATGATCGTCAACTGCCCGGGCGGGGTGGGGGTTGCGCTGTGTACTCCGTTCGGCGCAGCGCAGTCCGATCAGGCGACAAGCGCCCGTCGGGCGCGGAACACGCGCCTCGACCCGGCCGGGGCTTCGGGCGGCGTCGAGGAAGCGCGGGCCTGGAGAAGCGGGCATGGAAGCGCGGGCGTTCGAGGGCGTTCATGGGCATGGAAAAGCGGGCCGCCGAGAGTTCGGCGGCCCGCCGGCCGGGACCGGGAGGATTCAGTCCCTGGGCTCGGTGTCCGAGCCCGGTGTCATGCTGTCGGGGTTCAGCGGTTGCCCGTGCCGTTGCCCGCGAGGACCGCGATGTCGTCGAGGATGTGCGACAGCGCCTCGTCACCCTTGGCCTGGGTGGAGTTCTCGACGCACTGCTGGTTCTGCGGGGAGGACAGGACGTTGATGTCCTGGACGGCGATCGGGACGGCGCCGAGGAGCGAGCCGACGTTCGCCTTGGCCGGGAGGCCGATGCAGGGCTTGTTCAGCGAGCCCTGGATGAGCGCCATCTGGGGGCTCATGTTGCCGTACGTCGCCGAGTTGCCGAACGCCTGGTGAGCGCCGTTGCCGCTGGCGGACGAAGTGCCGTCGTTGCCGATGGCCAGTGCCTGCGGCGCGGCCGCGGCGGAGACACCGACCACGGAAGCGGCGACCGCGGCAGAGGCCAGAACCTTCTTGATCACTTACTAGTCCCTTCTGAGGAAACGCCCGTCCACCGGAGCGCTATCGACTCAACTGACCACGCCGCTCTTGGTTGCTGCCTTTCACCCCGATGGCCTACACGTGTCGGGAGTTCTCACCCATCGGGTGAAGGATCGCAATCAATCCGCAACCAATCACCGTGAATCCGGTTGATGCGGGGGCAGGAACACACGTCTTGGCGAAAGCCGGGAAAGGAAGCGAAATGCTGAAGAAGGCAATGGCTGCGGCGGCGCTGGCCGCCTCCGTCGTCGGTACGTCCGCGGCGGTCGCCCCGCAGGCGCTTGCCATCGGCAACGACGGCACCAACTCCGCCAGCGGCAACGAGGCCACCTCGCAGTTCGGCAACTCCGTGACCAAGGGCAACATGAGCCCGCAGGGCAGCCTCGCCCAGGGCTCGCTGAACAAGCTCTGCGTCGGTCTGCCGGCCAAGGCCAACGTCGGTTCGCTGGTGGGCGTGCTGGTGCCGGTCGCCGTGCAGGACATCAACGTCCTCTCGGCTCCGCAGAACCAGCAGTGCGCGGAGAACTCCACCCAGGCCAAGGGTGACGAGCCGCTGTCGCACATCGTGGACGACATCTCCGTCCTCACGGGCAACGGCACGGGCAACGGCTGATCTCCGGCTGACCCCCGTCAGGGTCGGCGTCCGAGACGCCGTCTGATGCTCGTTCAAGAAAAGCGCTCGGGCGCCCGTCTTTTCCGCGGGCTGCCCGAGCCCTTTCGCGTGTGCGGTGCCCGAAACCCTTTACACCACTCAGGGGAACCGTTTCCGCTCGCGTGTATGCCGAGTGCCGCCTCTCTGAAGGCGTTCGAGTGAATTCCCTTACGGCCCACGTTCCGTAGTTTCTCCGGCCGTCTATCTCTCGTTTGCAGCCTGCGAGTCATGTGCGAGCCGTCCGACTGCGCTCGCTCGGTTTCGACCGTCACAGGAGCATGACCGCGGAGAAGGGAAATTCCATGAAGAAGACCGCTGCTGTCGTCGCGGGTCTGATCCTGGCGCTGGGCGGGGCCGCTCCGGCCTTCGCCGACTCCGACGCCGACGGTGCCGCCCTCGGTTCCCCGGGTGTCCTGTCCGGCAACGTGATCCAGGCCCCGATCCACATCCCGGTCAACCTGTGCGGCAACACCGTCAACGTGATCGCCGCGCTGAACCCGACCGCGGGCAACGTCTGCGTCAACGACTGACGACGTAGGCAACGCAGCCACTCGGCTGACTCAAGGCCGGCCCTGGACCAAGCCTCTTTGCTCCAGGGCCGGCCTTTTCCCACGCCCCTTCGAGCAGGAAGACCAAGAGATTGCGCCAGACCCTGAGCAGGGGAATGGTCGCGGCAGCGGCCGCGACAAGCATTCTGTCGCTGTACGGCACTCCCGCCCTCGCCGACACGCACGCGAACGGCACCGGAGCCGGATCACCCGGAGCCCTGTCCGGCAGCAGCCTCTCCGCCCCGGTCGAGGTGCCGGTCAACGCCTGTGGCAACACGATCGACGTGATCGCCGCGCTCAACCCGTCGTTCGGCACCTCCTGCGCCCACACGGCGGGCGCGCACCGGTCGAAGCCGTACGGCGACGACGACTCCGGATACGGGAGCTCTGACGACTCCGGATACGGGAGCCGGGACGACTCCGGGTACGGGGCCGACGAGGACTCGGGCTACGGAGACCAGGGCGGGTACGGGGACCACCCCACCCCGCCCGGCGGTGGCGAGACGCCCCCTGGCGGCGGGGAGACTCCGCCTCCCGGTGGTGGGGAGACTCCGCCTCCCGGCGGTGGCGAGACGCCCCCTGGTGGTGGTGAAACCCCGCCTCCCGGTGGTGGGGAGACTCCGCCCCCTGGTGGTGGCGAGACGCCTCCCCCCGGTGGTGGTGAAACCCCGCCTCCCGGTGGTGGCGAGACGCCTCCCCCCGGTGGTGGCGAGACGCCTCCCCCCGGTGGTGGCGAGACGCCTCCCCCTGGTGGTGGCGAGACGCCCCCGCCCGGTGGGCACGAGGGTCCGCCCGGTGAGCACGGGGGGCCGCCGCCCAGCCTGCCGGACACCGGCAGCGAGGCCCTGCTCGCCGCCTCCGGCATCAGCGCCGCGTTGATCGTGGGCGGAGCGGTTCTGTACCGGCGTGGCAGGGCCGCGTCCCGTCGGTGACCTGCCGGGTGCCGGACGTGTGGTTCCGTCCGGCACCCGTGCTCGCGCCCTCGCCCGGGTCCGTCCCGGCCGTCGTCAGCGCCGTACGGTGTCCGCCATGTCCAGCCGGTCCCGGCCCGGCGCCGGTAGCGGCGCACCGCCCGGCCCCGTGCGCAGCCGACGCCGTACACCCCGTACGAGCGTGTCCGCCGTGAAGGTGGCGCCGTGCACGAAGCGCATCGCCGGGCCGAAGGCGGCGGCCGTCACCAGGCCCGCCAGGAAGAGCCCGGGGTGCGAGGACTCGAAGTCCCGCCCGACCGTAGGCGCACCGTCGGCCCCCGTCGTCAGCGTCCCGCGCAGTCCGTCGGAGAGCAGCCCGAGGCGGTCGCGGGTCGCCCGGAACCCCGTGGCGGCGATGACGTGTTCGGTCTCCAGCGGGCGTACGCGAGCCGCGCCCGCCGGTTCCAGCCGGACCCCGCCCGGCACCGCGCGCGCCGCCGCCACCTCGTGGCCGAGCAGCACCTCCACGGACCGCTCGACCCGCTCCCGTACCCACCAGGCGCCCGCCGGGCCGAGTGCGGTGCCCACGATCCGCGCCCGTGTCCGCTCCGGGAGACGGCGGTAGAGGCCGGGACGCTCGGCGTAGAACCAGTTGCGCCAGCCGCAGCCCAGGCCGCTGTGCGGGGCACGGGCGGACTGCCACCAGGGGCGCGTCCAGGGCGGCGGCACGTCGTTCCACCACAGCCGGTCGGCCCGCGCCAGCACCCTTACCCGGGTGCCCTGTTCGGCGAGCAGCGCCGCCGTCTCCAGGGCCGCCTGGCCGCCGCCGAGCACCGTGACGTCCTTGTTCCGGAAACGGCCGAGGTCGCTGTGGTGGCTGCTGTGCGAGACGAGACCGGGGGCGAGGCCGCGCAGCGCGGACGGGATCTCGACGAAGGGCAGCACGCCGATCGCGAGCGCGACCGTACGGGCGTGCAGCACCTCCCCGTCGTCGGTGACCGCCTCGAAGCCGCCGGGGCGGGCCGCCACGCGGACGATCATGCGCTCGTCCACCGCCGGTACGGCGTGCCGGGCGAACCACAGGCCGTACTCCGCGAACGTCTCCACCGGGATCGGCTCCCCGTGACGCGCCGTCATGCCCCGCCCGGCGCAGTACACGTCGAGCCGTCGGCGGCCCTCCGGGTCGGAGAGGTGGGAGGCCCACGGCTCCGACTTCAGGAACATGCCGCGGGGCATGTGGTCGCGCCAGGACGCCATGGGCCGGCCGAAGACGCGCAGCGTCAGCCCGGCCGCGGCGGCGTGGGAGGCGATGGACAGGCCGTACGGGCCGGCGCCCACCACCAGCAGGTCGTACATCAACGGCTGCTCGCTCTCTCGTCGTCGGTCGGTTCGGTCACGTCGGTCACGGCCGACGCTCCGGTAACACTCGGCACGGCGGTCACGCTCGGCACGGCGGTCACGGCGGTCACGGCGGTCACGGCGGTCACGGCGGTCACGGCGGTCACGGCGGTCACGGCCGGCACCCCGGTCGCCTCGGCGGTCGCCGACGGCAGGGTGGGGGCGGACGCCTGGCGCACCACGCGCGGCCGGACCTCCGTGTCGCGTACCGCGTACAGCCCCCGCAGTCGGCCCGCCAGCCGGCGGGAGACATGGCGGCACCACAGTCCCCACATCGCCCGCCCGGGGCCGGGGTCGTCCGGCGCGTACCACGCCAGCTCCCGGCGCGCCGGTGACGACCGGCCCAGCGCGGCCAGCGGCGCGTAGTTCTCCACGACGAACTCCCGCTCGGGCTGCGGCGCTCCGTCCGGCAGCGAACGGTGGGTCAGGTCCAGGTGCTGGGCGCGGACGACGTCCAGCCCCGCGGTGTCGGAGAACAGCCGGAACTGGGCCCCGGGGCGCGGATTGAAGTCGAGCAGGTGGTAGCGGCCGGTCGTGCCGCAGCGACGGAAGTCCAGGTCGAGGATGCCGCGGTAGCCGAGTGCGCCGGTGAGCCGCTCGGCGAGCGTCTGCACCTGGGGGTTGGGGGTCCACCGGCCCACCGCCGTCAGCCCCGCGCCGCGCGGCCAGGAGCACAGCTTGCGGCCGGAGCCGCCGCCGCGGACTGCGCCGGAGTGGTCGGCGTACCCGTGGAAGAACCAGTCGAGGTCCGGCCCCGGCGGCAGGAACTCCTGGAGCAGCAGCCGGCTGCCCGCCTCCTCGGTGCGCTGGAACAGCTCGCGGGCCTCCTGCGTGGAGCGCACCACCACCGTGCTGCGCAGACCGCTGCCCGCGGGCAGCAGCCAGGGCCGGCTCCACTTCGCCACCACCGGCAGACCCAGCTGCCAGGCGGCCCCGGCGGCCTGCGCCGCGCTCTCCGGGATCACGGTGACGGGGTGCGGTACGTCCACCGCGGCGCAGACGGCGGCCAGTTCCGCCTTGTCCGCCACCCGCTCGGCCAGCGCACCGGGCTGCCGAGGCAGCAGATACGCGGGTTCCAGCTCCTCGCGCAGCCGGCCCACCGCGACGGCGCCGGCGTCGTCCATCGGGATCAGCACGGCGGGACGCGCGATCCGGGCGGCCACCTGACGCAGGGTCATGGCGATCTCGGTCAGGGACGCGCCCGGCGGGGGCGGCGGGTGCAGCCGGGACACGAAGCGGGACTTGCGGACCGGGCTTCCGACGGAGTCGGCGACCACGTGCACGTCCACGCCGGCCCTGCCGAGGGAGCGCACGGCACCGAGCGTGCCGTGGTGAAAGGGATTCCGGTCGATCCGCAGCAGAACGGCGGGGACGCGGATGTCGAGCAACGACACGGACTTTTTTTCCTTAGCTTCGGTTCACCCGTGCGACGGAGTGGATCACCCGAAAGACCCCACCGCACTGGCCGAGTTCATATTCATATGACTGAGTGTCAGTAATCGGAATGTCGGAATGTCAGAGAAAGCGTCAGAAGTCAGCACGCGAATGGAGAAAGGAGCAGGCATGGCCCCACAGCAGCGACGCGCCCGGTCCCGGCGGCTGGCCGTCATCGCGGCCACGGTCGCCGCGTCGGCCGCCCTGGCCTCGGGTCCTGGATTCGCCGCGGGCGCGGGGGTGGTGCGGGTCGGCGATCCGCCCGCTCCCACGCCCACCGTCCCGGCCGCCGCGGGGACCACCCCGGCCCCCGCCGTGGCCGAGCCGACCGTCCCGTCGGCGCCGGCCGTCCCGTCCGTCCCGGTGGTCCCGCCCGTCCCGGTGGTCCCGCCCGTGTCCACCGTCCTGCCCGTCCCGGTGGTCCCGTCCGGACCGGCGGTCCCGCCCGTGTCCACCGTCCCGTCCGTCCCGGCGGTCCCCACGACCCCGCCGACCCCGCCGACCGCACAGACCCCGAAGCCCTTGGAGGCCGGAAAGACCGAGGAGGTTCAGAAGGACGTCCCCGCCTTCGGCGCCTACCTCGAGTACGACGCCGGTGGTGTGGCGCGCATGGCCGAGCTCAGCCGCTGGCTGGGCCGCGCGGACCTGCGCGTCGGGCACACCTATCTGCCGGGGGACCGGTGGAAGAACATCGAGGGCGACGTCGACTTCCTCGACGCGTGGGCGCGCTGGCGCAATGCGAAGGACGACCGGATGTTCGTCCTCAACGTGCCCATGCAGGAGGGCAACGAGGCCGGTGTCTCCGACGCGAACGTGGGGCTGCTGCTGCGGGCGGGTGCCGCGGGGGCGTTCGATCACCACTTCCACGCCCTCGCCGAGCGACTGGTGAAGCTGAGGGTGCCGGACACGGTGATCGTGCTCGGCTGGGAGATGAACGGCATCACGTACACCCATCGCTGCGGGCCGGACCCGGAGGCCTGGAAGAAGTACTGGAACAGGATCGTCACCACCATGCGCGCGGTGCCGGGCCAGAGATTCCGGTTCGACTTCGCGCCGAGCCGGGGCCGGGACGCCGTTGCCTGGACGGAGTGTTATCCGGGGGACGACACGGTCGACATCATCGGCATGGATTCCTACGATCAGCCGTCCGGGCTGACGTTCGACCAACAGGTGAATGAGCCCTACGGTCTGCAGAAACACGTGGACTTCGCCAAAGCCCATGGCAAGCCGATTTCCTATCCGGAATGGGGACTCTTCCGCAACGGTGACAACGCCGACTACATGCGCCGCATGATCACATGGATGGATGAGCACCGGCCGCTGTACAACACGCTGACCGACTACTGCCCGCACGGCGTGTGGCAGTGCTCGGCCAACCCCGCTTCGTCCGCCGTCTACCGTTCCCTCCTCTCCGAGCCCACCGAACCGACCACCCCGCCGACCGAACCCCCGACCACCCCGCCGACCACTCCGGAGCCCACGGCGACCTGTTCGCCGCTGGAGCTCGGCGACTGGGTCGAGTACTGGCTCGGCGGGAAACTGTGTCTGCGGTTCGACTGGTGGTCGCACACCCGGTAGCGCCCCTGGACGGCGGCGGGTCCGGTCAGGACCCGCCGCCACCGTCGCGCTCCCGCAGCCGGCTCAGCAGCTCCTTGCCGCGCCGCCGGGCGGCCACGTCGCACACCACCGCCGACATCAGGGGGGCCGTGCGCCGCCGGGCGAGCAGCAGCCGCTGGTTGACGACCGGTTCCGGACGCCAGTGGTGTTTGTACGGTTCGTCACCGCGCAGCAGGCTCAGCGTGCCCCGCCCGCCTCCTCGCGTGTGCTCGGCGCACGCGTCGAGCAGCATCACCGCCACGTCCGCCTTGCGTTCACGCAGCCGCGGATGGGCGCCGTAGAGATAGCCGCCCGCCAGCCGTCGCGACAGCAGCGTCAGATCCACGGCGACCACGTCGTCGTCGAGCCGGAACTCGGTGACCACCGCGTCCCCGGAACGCACCATCGGCCCCACGGACCGCACCAGATGCTCGCAGAACCGCGTCTGGAGGTGCTCGGACGTCACCTTCCGCCCCTGCCACTGGAGCCGGTGCAGTTCGAGCAGCCGCCGCAGCGCCGGATCCACCTCGTCCGGCCGGACGACCTGCCGCTCCACGCCCAGCGCGGTCAGTTTGCGGAGTTTGGCGCGCACCCGCTGGGCCTTCGCCGCCGGCAGCCGGGCGACCAGTTCGTCCATCGGCACGGCGGGCAGCTCCAGACACAGCGAGTCCTCCACCCGGCGCCGGGGCCCGCGCCAGCGGTCGTAGACCCGCTCGACCGCGCCGCCGGGCCGTACCTCGCGGAAGTCGATCAGCGCCGTGCGGGCCGCCGCCGCGAGTCCGTCGGTGAGCGCGGCCACGGCCGCCTCGCCCCGGTCGTCGTCGACCAGGACGTCCCCGTAGTCGGAGATCGCCCCGCCGAGCGGCACCAGCGCCGGCACCGGACGGCGTACGGCCATCAGCGGGGCGGCGGCGACGAGTTCGGCGCCGTCGCGCACCAGCAGCAGCCGCAGCCGGCCCGGCCTGCCGTACGACAGCCACCACGAGTACAGCCAGGCGTGGCTCTGGAACGGCGTCGCCGCCGCGCACCGCCCGTACAGCCGCCCCCAGGCCGGGGCCAGCGCGGCGAAGGAGCCCTCGTCGGTGACCAGGTCGGTGGTGTACGCGGGTCTCACCCCCGTTCGTGCGGTCACAACTGCCCGTGTACGTCGGCGGCGAGAGCCGGTCCGGGCACGGAGGCGGACCACGCCGTGCTCCGGTCGGCCCGCCGCGGCCGGACCAGTACCAGCAGGCCGCCCAGTAGCCCGCCCGCGGCGGCGCCCACCAGACCGGTCACCGCGGGCGACGCCGAGGACGGCGCGGACGGCCGGACCGCCCGCGCGAACTGCTGGAGCTCGACGTGGGTGGCGTTCTTGTTGTCGGCGGCGTGCCGGGTCAGCGCCCGGGAGACCGCGTTGGCCATGTCGGCCGCGAGGTCCGGGCGGGAGGAGGTGGCCGTGACGGCGACCATCGGGGCGTCCGGCGAGGTCGCCGTCCGCACGCTCGACCGGAGGGTCTTCGCCGGCACGCCCGCCCACACCTGCGCGTCCCCGAGCACCGCGACCTGCGTGGCGACCCGCCCGTACGCCTGCGCGAAGCCGAGCGCGGACGCCGGGTCGGACTTCTCGGTCGGTACGGCGACGACGTAGGCCGTGGCCGTGTACGACGGCGGTTCGAGCAGCCCGTACGCGCCGCCCAGCAGGCCGCCGGCCACGGTGCCGGCCGCGAGCAGGGACCAGGCCGGCAGGGCCCGGGTGCGGGACAGAGGGGAGGCCGGACGGTGTGGTCCGGTCGGGTTCTCGGTCATGAGGAACTGGCTCCCTGAGGTGACGGGGACTGCGGGGACGGGGAGGAGGGCGACGGGTCGGTGCGGGAGACGGCCGCCGCGTAGACGCCCATGAGCCGGGCGGCACTGCGGCTGATGCTGTAGTGGTGGGCGGCGTCCGGGGCGGTACGCGGGTGCGGGCCCCGGGCGCGGGCCGCGGCGAGCGCCCGCGTGAAGGCCTCCGGGCCGCCCGTCACACGCAGGGCGCCGGGCGCGGTGCGCGGGGGCAGGTCCTCGATCGCCGGGCAGGACGCGTAGAGCACGGGCAGCCCGCAGGCGAGGGCCTCCACGACGGCCAGTCCGAAGGCCTCCTCGGGGGACGGCGAGGCGAGCAGGTCCATCGCGGCGGTCAGCGAGGGCAGGTCGGGGCCGGGGGTGCCGTCGGGCACGTAGGGGCGTTCGCCGGTGAACAGCACCCGGTCCGCCACCCCGGCCTCGTGCGCGGTGCGGCGCAGCACGCTCTCCTCGGGGCCGCCGCCGACCAGCAGCAGCCAGTAGTCGTCGGGGAGTCCGGAGAGGGCGCGGACCAGGACGTCGAAGCGTTTGCCCGCGGCGAGCCGGCCGATCCCGCCGACGACGTAGGCGCCCTCGGGCAGGCCGAGGCGCTGGCGGGTGCGCAGCCGCTGGACCGGGTCGAAGCGGAAGCGGTCCAGGTCGACGCCGTTGGGGACGATCTCGATGCGCGGGGCGGGCACGCCCCAGTGCTTCAGCCGGTCGGCGACCGTGGGGGAGACGGCGACGGTCGTGGAGCCGAGGCGCTCTCCGGCGAGGTACAGGGCACGGACCCCGGGCGTCAGCCTCCGGCCCTCCATCTGGGAGTCGCCCAGGGAGTGTTCGGTGGCGACGATCGCGCGCACGCCCGCGAGCCGGGCGGCGAGCCGCCCGTAGAGGCAGGCGCGGTAGAGGTGGGTGTGCACGAGGTCGTAACGGCCCCTGCGGATGAGCCGGACCAGCCGGGGCAGGGCCCCCAGATCGCGGTTGCCGGTCATGCCCAGGTGGACGACGCGCACCCCGTCGGCGAGCAGCCCCTCGGCGACCGCGCCGGGGTTGGTGAGCGTCACGACGTCGCAGTCCACGGGGAGATGGCGCAGCAGGAGCCGCAGTTGCTGCTCGGCGCCGCCGACGCCGAGGCCGGTGATGATGTGCAGGGCCTTCATCACAGCCCCTCGACGGGCCGGCGGCGCAGCCGGTGCAGCCGGTGCTTCAGGAACAGCCGTACGGCGTTGTCGTTCTGGCCGATGTGGACCCGGGGCAGGGCCAGGCGGCCGCCCAGCGGACCGGGGTCGATCGCGCAGGCGTAGGCGTATCCGGCGTCCCGTACGGCGTCGACCGCGCGCCGGTCGATCGTGCCGTACGGGTAGCAGAAGCCGTCGACCGGAGCACCGGTCAACTCCGCGACCAGCGCCCTGCTCTCGACGGTCTCGCGCTTGAGGGTGAGGTCGTCCGCCTCGGTCAGGTCGACATGGGTCAGCCCGTGCGAGCCGATCTCGACGCCCTCGTCGGCGGCGTGCCGGATGCCGGCGGCGGTCAGCAGCGGCTTGCGCGGGCCCAGCGGGTCCCAGGCGTTGTCGCCGCCGAGCCGGCCCGGCAGGACGAAGAGGGTGGCGCCGAAGTCCAGGCGGCGCAGCACGGGAAGGGCGTGGTCGACGAAGTCGGCGTACCCGTCGTCGAAGGTGAGCCCGACCAGGCCCCGCCCCCGGCCGCGGGTCCGCGCGGCGAGCAGCGCGGACAGGGACACCCCCCGCAGACCGCGCCGGGCGAGCCACCTCAGCTGCCGCTCCAGCCGGTCAGGCGTGACGGTGACGCGGTAGGGGTCGTCGGAGCAGTCGCCGACGGAGTGGTACATCGCGATGAACGGGACGGACCCCGTCCCGGCGCGGTCGGCTGGGTCAACGGAAGAGGCCATGAGCAAGCCTTCGGGTCGCGGAACGTACGGATCTCAGTGCGGGGGTGAGGCCCTCGGTGCGCAGGGCCAGGCCGATCAGGACGAAGACGCAGGCCACGGTCAGCGAGCCCGCCGCGAGGCCGGCCATCGCGGAGTGCGGACGGTTCGCCACGAACAGGCCGGCCGCCGTGGCGACCGCCGCGGCGCGGACCGGCTTGCTCAGCTCGTGCAGGACGCGCCGGGTGCGGACCGGGACGCTGCGCGGGCCCATTCCGGCGAGCAGCAGCGCGGCTGTGACGGTGATCCCGGCCGCGTTGGCGGCGGCGATACCCAGCACGCCCCAGGGGCCCACCGCCCACGCGCCGATCCAGGAGGTGGCGACGACGCCGCCGGCCATCGCGCCGACCGGGTACCAGCTGGGCCGTCCCGCCGAGAAGTACGAGCGGACCAGGGCGCCCACCAGGGTCTGGCCGAGCAGACCGAGCGCGTACACGCGCATGACGTCCGCCGTCGCCGCGGTGTCCCGGGCCGTGAACGCGCCCCGCTGGAAGAGCAGTTCGACCAGTTGAGGGGCGCAGGCCACGACGGTGGCGGTACCCAGGAGCACCATGCACGCGGCCAGTGACAGATCCCGTTCCACCCGGCCGCGGGCCCGCTCGGTGTCGCCGTCGGCCAGCGCCCGCGCGACCACCGGGAAGGTGACCGTGCACACCATCAGCGACAGCGTCATGGGGATCTGGGCCACCTTCTGGGCGTAGTTCAGGTGCGAGATGGCACCGGCCGGGAGGGTGGAGGCGAGGAAGCGCTCGACGAGGACCTGGGACTGGCGGCACAGGGCGAAGAGCAGGACGGTCGCGACGAGGGCGAGGTCCATCGGCCGGGTGCCGGACCCGGACTCCTGGACGTCGGCTGCGGGGAGGTCGGTCGCCGGGACACCGGCCCCGGGGGCGTCGGCCGCCCGGACACCGGCGCCCGGGACACCGGCGCCCGGGGCGCCTGTGCCCGCGATGCCGTCCCCCGCCCGCCCCTTCCGCTTCCGCCGCAACTGCTTCAGCAGCGAGGGCACTTGGGTGAGCACCATCAGGCAGCCGCCGACCGCGACCCCGACCGCCGCCGAGCGCACCCCCCAGCGCCCGCCGAGGACGAACATCCCCGTGATGATCCCGGCGTTGTAGGCGACGTAGATCGCGGCCGGTGCCAGGAAGCGGCGGTGTGCCCGCAGGGCCGCGCTGCAGTATCCGGCGAGTCCGAAGCTCAGCACGCAGGTCGCGGTCAGCCGGGTGCAGTCGACGGCGAGGGCCGGGTCCGGCAGGCCGGGGGCGAGGGCCTCGACGAGATAGGGGGCGGTGCCGATCAGCAGGGCCGACACCGCGACGAACGCCAGCGACAGCCGGGGCAGGGTGGTGGCCACCAGGGAACGTACCGGGTCGCCCGGCGCGCCCTGCGCCCGCCGCGCCAGGGCCATGCTGAACGCCGGGATCAGGGCGAACGCCAGCCCGTCCTCGATGAGCAGCGTCGCCGCGAACTCCGGCACGGTCCACGCGACCAGGAAGGCGTCCGTCTCGCTGCCCGCCCCGAACAGCCGGGCCAGCGCCTGGTCGCGCACCAGACCGAGCAGCGACCCGGCGATCGACAGGGCCGCCGTGACGAGCGCCGCCTTGGCGAGGAACCGCCGGGAGACGGGAGCGCCGTCGGCGCCGTCCCCGGCCGGCCGCGCGGACCGGGGCGACGGTACGGACACCGCCCCGTCGGCGGTGGCCCGGGGCGGCCGGGAGGGCGTCACCGTCATCGGGCCCCGGCCCCCTCGGTGTCCCGGAGCCCGGGTACCGGCAGCTCCGTCGCGGCGTCCTCACGCTCGGCCCCGACCAGCGCCCACCAGGCCACCAGCCCGAAGCAGACGGCGGTCAGCACGGTGGAGGGGCCGCCGATGTCGGCGTACGCGAAGTCGACGAGCTGCCACACCAGCAACCCGCAGGCGACGAGCGCGCAGTCCAGGCCCGTACCGGTGCGCCGTACCCGTGACAGCCCGCGCAGCGCGCACACCAGCAGCGCCAGCCAGCTTCCGGCGAGCGCCAGCAGCCCGATCAGGCCCTGCTCGGCGAGCAGCAGCAGATACATGTTGTGCGGGGACAGCAGCGGCTGCCTGCGGAAGGCGGCGCCCGCGCCCTCCGTGTCGCTGCCGGACGACAGCGCCAGCGAGGCGTGGGCGTCCCGGTACTCGGGGAAGCCCTTCAGGCCCACGCCGGTCAGCGGGTGTTCGCGCCACATGCCGGCCGCGGCCGACCACATGGTGTAGCGGTCGGTGACCGACTGGTCGGGGGCGTCCGCGACCTGCGTGATGCTGTTGACGCGCTCCTGGAGGACGGCCGAACCGAGCCCGAAGCCGCCCACCAGGATCACGCCCGTGGCGGCGGCCACGGCGGCCACCTTCAGCGCCCGCCGCATCCCGGCGAGGAGCAGCTGGACCGTGCAGGTGGCGGCCGTGGCGATCCACGCCCCGCGGCTGAAGGAGAGCGCCAGCGGCAGCAGCAGAGCCAGCGCGCAGACGGCGGCGGCCACGCGCTGCCGCAGCGGCGTGCTCCCGAGCGCGAGGCCGAGCGCGCACACCAGCCCGAAGGAGACGACGGTCGCCATCCCCATCACGTCCTGCGCCCCGAAGGTGCCGACGGCGCGGATCTCCTCACCCTGGTAGGAGGCGCCGCTCCCGGTGACGTACTGGTGCACGCCGACCGCCCCCTGCCATCCGGCGAGCCCCACGAACGACCAGGCCAGCAGCCGCAGGTCGGACCGGCCGCGGACCAGCAGCACGACGGCCGCCGGGACGAGGACGAAGATCTGGAGATAGCGGCCGAGGCCGGTGAACCCGGCCCCCGGCGACGACGCCCCCATCGCCGCGAGCGCGAGCCCGACGACCGGCAGCCCCAGCACGAGGGCGGCGGTGCCCGACAAGGGGCGCCGCCGCTGCCGTACCAGCCGGACCACGCAGAACAGGACCACCAGCGCGGAGAGCGCGTCGGCCGGGCCGGCGCCGCCGTCGCCGCCGGGGGAGAGGGGCAGACCGAGCAGGGCGACCACGGCCACCACGGGCAGGACCGGGGACAGCCGGGCGAGGCGGGGCGGCGGGACGAGCGGGACGGAGCGGGGCGGCGGCGGGGCGAGGCTCATCGTCGTCAGCTCCCCGTCGGACGCACGAGGGAGGCGGCGGTGCGCAGCAGGATGCAGATGTCCTGCCACAGCGACCAGTTGTCGATGTAGGCGTTGTCGAAGCGGGCACGGTCCTCAATCGACGTGTCGCCGCGCAGCCCGTTGATCTGGGCCAGTCCGGTGATACCGGTCCGCATCCGGTGACGGGCCGCGTAGCCGGGGTGGTGCTGGCTGAACTGGGCGACGAAGTAGGGGCGTTCGGGGCGCGGGCCGACCAGGCTCATGTCGCCCCAGAAGACGTTCCACAACTGGAGCAGCTCGTCCAGCGAGCTCTGGCGCAGGAAGCGGCAGAAGGGGCTCATCTCGCGCTCGCCCGCCACGCTCCACCGGGTGGCGGCCTCGTGCTCGTCGACCGGGCGGTGGGTGCGGAACTTCAGCAGCGTGAAGGGGCGCCCGTCCTTGCCGATGCGCTCCTGCCGGAAGACCACTCCCGGGCCGCCGGTGATCCGCAGCACCACCGCGCACACCAGCAGCAGCGGGCTGACCAGCAGCAGCGCGATCCCGGACAGCAGCACGTCCAGCACCCGCTTGCCGAGACTGCCCGGCTGCCGCACCCCCATGTCCAGCCGTCGGCAGGAGAAGCCGGCGAGCTGGTCGCGGGTCGCGTACGACGGGGAGTCCGCGTCGATCTCCCACACCGCGCAGCCCGACTCGGCGAGCGCCCGCAGCAGGGGGCCCTGCGCGGTACGCACCGAGGGGTGGACGGCGAGCACGTCGCGCACCCCGTTCTGGATGAGCGCCCGCTGCACCTCCTGGCCGGTGGTCAGCACCGGCAGCCCGTCGGTGCCCTCGGGCCGCTCGGCCACGATCCCCACCGGCTGCACCCCGCAGCGCGGATGGCGCAGCACGGCAGCGGCGACCCGCTGCGCGGCCGGTGCGGGGCCGACGACCAGCGCGGTGCGCGGCCGGCGCAGCAGCGCGGCGCGCCGCCGCCCGTGCACGATCCCGCGCCCCGCGCAGTCCGCCGCCGTCTGGAGCAGGAAACCGAGCACCAGCGTGCGCGCGGACAGCGCGTACTGCGGGGTGTACGCGGCCACGAGCGCCGCCAGCGTCAGCCAGCCCACCGCGATCCGCCCGCAGACGGCGGGCAGTTCGTCCAGCACGCCCGGGACGGGCCGGTTGCGCGCGGAGCGCAGCAGTAAGGTGGCGGCCACCAGCAGCGCCACCACGAGCGGCCGCCGCTGGGCCGGAGCGAGCGCCAGGACGGCGACGAGCGCGGCGGCGAGATCCGCGAGCAGCAGCGGAAGCGGTGAGGCGGGCCGCGCCGGGGGACGGCGGGCCGGGAACCGGAAGCCGGCCCCGCCCCCGCGCGGCGGCATGACCGAAACGGGCGAGAATCCGTGGTCCCGTGGCAGCGCGCCGGGGGAGGGGACGGTACTTTCCGCAGTCACGGGTGGATGGACTCCCTGTACTCGGTGGGCACGACGCGCCCTGTTGCCTGGTTCGGCTCGCCGCCGAGCAGATCGTGGTAGAGGGCCGCGACGGCCGCGGCCGTGTGCCGCACGTCGTGCGTGGCCAGGACGTGCCGGCGCCCCTGCCGGCCGAGCGACGCGCGCAGCGGCGGGTCGAGCAGCAGCCGGGTCACGGCCGCGGCGAGCGCCCCCGGGTCGCCGGGCGGGACGAGGCAGTGCCCGGCGAGCGCGGCCGGCAGGCTCTCCCGGGCGCCGTCCACGTCCGTCACCAGCACCGGCCGGCCGCAGGCCATCGCCTCCAGCGGGGCCAGCGCCATGCCCTCCCAGCGCGAGGGCAGGACCACCAGGTCGGCGGCCTGATACCAGGGCACGGGGTCGGTGACGGCTCCCGCGAACAGCACGGACCGAGGGGCGCGGGCGCGCAGCCGGTCGCCCTCCGGCCCGGCGCCGACCAGGACGAGCCGGGCGGTGGGCACCCGTCGCAGCACGGCGTCCCAGGCGTCCAGCAGGACGTCCTGGCCCTTCTGCCGGCACAGCCGCCCGACACAGACGACCAGGGGCGGGTGCGGATCGCCGTCCCGGCCGTCCTGGCTGTCCTGGCCGTCTTGGTGGTCCCGGCCGTCCCTGCCGTCCCCGCTGTCCCCGTCGGGTGCGGCCCGTCCGGTGGCGGCGGTGGCGGGACGGAGACCGAGCGCGGCCCGTACGGTGTCGACCGCGGCGGGACGGAAGCGGCCCGGGTCGATCCCGTTGGGGATCACCGACCACCGCCCGGCGATACCGGCGCGCTCGCCGGTCGCGCGCTCCGCCTCGCTCACGCACACCACCCGGGACGCCCAACGCGCCCCCCACCGCTCCCACTTCAGTGCCAGCGCCGAGGTGACGCCGCCGACCGCCTCGAACGACCAGGCGTGCGGCTGGAACACGGTCGGGATCCGTCCCCGCACCGCGATCCGCCCGGCGAGCCCGGCCTTCGCGCTGTGCGCGTGCACCAGGTCGGGCCGGACCTCCCCGAGCACCCGGGCGAGCCCGCGCACCTCCGCGAGCAGCGTCGGACCGGGCGAACGCGTGGCCCGCCAGTTCCGTACCTCGGCGCCCGACGCGCCCAGCACGGCGGACAGTTCACTGTCCGGACAGGCGACCGCGACCCGCAGACCGGCCGTGAGCTGGGCCCGCACCAGGTCCGTCACGACCTGGGCGACCCCGCCGTCCACGGGCTGGGTGAGGTGGAGAACCCGTGGTCGGGCGTCGGTTGCTGACAGGTGCATCGCGCGGTTTTCCTCGCTCACGGGTGGCGCTCGGGACGTGCGGGAACGCGCCGCCTCACTGCCGGGCGTCGACGGCGACGAAAAGCGCCCCGGCCCACGCCGCGTCCCGCTGGGAAACGAGCCGGACCGTCAGCTGGTCACCACCTCGCCGCAAACCCCTGGCCAGATCGAACACGTCGGAGTCGTAGCCGAGGGTGTTCGCATAGGCCGGCACCCGCCCCGCAGGGGACCCGCCCGGCTCGCTGATCGTGGAGTTCAGCACGTCGTCCCCGGGATCGGTCGCGTCACCCAGCACGGTGGCGGCCCCGGAGGCCGTCGAGAGTGTGAGCGAATCACCCGTACGGCCGCGGTCGCCGTTGTACGCGACCAGTCCCGCCAGGCCGCCCGCGCCCCGCGGGAAGCGCGCTCCGGACAGCCGGATCTCCTGCCCCGTAAGGGAGTTCAGCGTGTCGAAGCCGTCCCAGAGCGACAGGTGCCGCAACGGCTCGGCCGCGTGCTCGTACGCCACCACCAGCGTCCATCCGCCCCAGGCCCCGGCCGCCGACCTGCCCATCGCCACATTGACCTGCGCCACGGTGTACAGCCCCGAACCACTCTCCCGCACCAGCGAAGTGACGTCCGCGGAGGCCTGGAAGGCGTCGGCGCCCTCGTCCGCCCGGTGCCCCACGACCGTGTCCGCGAGCACCTCCTTGTACTGGCCGCCGGGCTCCGCGACCAGCACCCGCCCGTTGTCCTGCGGCGGCTTCTGCTCGCCGACGCGCAGGTTGCCGCCCCAGTACAGCCGGGCGTACGTCGCGCGGGCGCCGGCGGGCAGCCGGACCTCCGCGCGCGAGGAGTCGTAGGTGTTCGGGTCGCTGTCGACGTCGACGTAGAACATGTCGAAGTCGCCGTTGACCGCGGCCCCGCCCTCGCGGACCGCGGGGCACGAAGGTTCAGCCTTGCGGGTGACGGCCGCCGAGTGCGACCCCGCGTCCGCGCGCGCGTTCGTCCCCGCCTCCGTACCCGCGACCGCTTCCGCCGTCGCCTCCGTGGCGCGGCAGCTGATGGACGTGTTGGCCGCGCGGACGATCCCGCCGTGCTGGAGCGCCCGGTACCGCTGGGCGAAGGCGAGGTGTGTCGCCTCCGGCGCCGGAGGCGCGGGGGCCCCGGCGGCGCCGGGTGCCCAGATCGTCGCGAGGACCAGGGCGCCCACCGTCGCGCGGCGCAGCGGCGGACCCAGGGAATGGCGCATGACCGGCGGTGGCCCTTTCGAGGAGGTTCGTCGACCAGGGATCAGCGGACTCGGCTGCTTGTGACGGCGCGTGGGGAGGCCCGCAACTCTAGCGGCTATCCGCACTAATCAGCAGAAACCAGACAAGTATGTCGGAATCGTGAAGCCTTTCCTTCGGGGGATCACCCCAATGGCCGCACAACCCGTGGGTGCCCGGCGCGTTGACACAGCGCCGGTGCATCCCCGCCCGGCTGTTTGTGTCAACCCCCCAAGGAGCACCTCTCCATGTCGCGTATCGCGAAGGGCCTGGCCCTGACCTCTGTTGCCGCCGCGGCCGTCGCCGGGACCGCCGGCATCGCCGCCGCCGACAGCGACGCGCACGGCGCCGCTGCCCACTCGCCGGGCGTGCTGTCGGGCAACGTCCTGCAGGTTCCGGTCCACATCCCGGTCAACGTCTGCGGCAACACCGTCGACATCATCGGCCTGCTGAACCCGGCCTTCGGCAACACCTGCGTCAACGACTGACGTCGGACGCACCCCCTGCGGCCGGCCGCTCTCGGGACGGAGAGCGGCCGGTTTCGCGTGTCCGGGGTCGGCACGGGCGGCTTCGCGGGTCCGCCGCGGTGCTCCGGTTGCCCCGAACGGCGGGAGGGTGGCCGGGCCCGGCGGGTGGACTGCGGCAGGCCTCTCACCAGCGGTGATGTCGATGGAGTGGCGAAGAGGCGGTGACCGTGTGCACTCTTTCGGTTGCAGAGCGCGAAGCGTGATTCCACGGTGGAGGCGAGTCCCACTGCACCACCGAAAGGAACCACCATGCGTGGCCTGCACGTCCGGCGTATCGCTTCTACCGCAGTATGCGCCGCCCTCGTCCTCGGCATCGCCGCACCGGTCGCCACAGCGGCCGACGACGACGTGACCCGTGAGCGCGCCCATGCGGCGTCCCGAGCGCCTGTCCCCGGCGCGGACGCGCTTCTCGCCCAGACCAAGGCGCTGGGTGACCTGGGTACCGTCGTCACCCCCGTCACCGACCTGCTCAACGCCGCCCTCAAGGCGGACGCGGGCCAGGTCTCCCCCGACGAGGCGACCAAGCTCGCCGACGCGGTGAAGGCCGCCATCGCCAAGATCACCGCGTCGGTGCCGGTCGCCCCGCCCGCGCTCCCGGTGACCCCGCCCGTGGCCGTCCCCGCCACCCCGGCGCTGCCCGCCACCCCAGCGCTGCCCGCCACCCCGGCGCTGCCCGCCGTGCCGGCGCTGCCCTCGCTGAACCGCGGCGCGGACGCCAAGCCCGGCGCACCTGCCCAGGAGCGCGCCGCCGACGTGGCGGGCGACGCGCTCGCCGCCCTCCAGAAGGCGGTCGACAAGCTGCTGGCGGCCGTGACCTCCGGCGACGTCGCCCAGGTCCTCCCCGCTGCCACCGCCGTCGTCACGGGCCTGGTCAACCTGCTCGCCGCCACCCTGCTGGGCGGCGGACTGCCGGTGCCGGACCTGGCCGGCCTGCCGGCGCTGCCGAGCCTCCCCGGCCTGCCGCCGCTGCCGAGCCTGCCGGTCGCGGTGCCGGACGTACCCGTCGCGGTGCCGGACGTACCGGTGGCCGTGCCGGACGTACCGGTGGCCGTGCCGGACCTGCCGGTGGCCGCCCCGGCTCTGCCCGTCGCCGCCCCGGCCCTGCCCACGGGGAGCCTGCTGCCCGCCAAGTAGCCCGCACGGTGTGACCGCGCAGCCGTACAGCCGTACAGCCGCGTTGGGGCCGTCGTGTCCGCCGATCCGGCTGACACGGCGGCCCTTCGGCATTCCGGATCCGGTCTTCAGGAATCCGGTATTCGGGATCCGGTTCTCCGGATCCGGCATGCGGGAGGAGGACCCCTCCCGTCCCCGGGGCGCATCCGATCCGCGTCGGAGCGCATCCGAGTGGGGTGCAGGAAGTTGCCGCGGACGGGGTTTCCGCCCCGGTCAGGGCTCGTTAGGCACGACGTCAGAATTCCCTGCGGCGACACGAGTTGCCGAAGAAAGGAACACGATGAAGTCCCTGAAGGCCGCCGCTGTCGTTGCCGGGTCCCTGGTCCTCGCCGGTGCCGCCGCGCCCGCGTTCGCCCACAGCACCGCCGACCTCACGCCCACCAGCCTCAACGGCGCCGTCGACACACTCACCAAGGGTCCCATCGGCGTGCGCGACGTGATGCCGCTCCAGCACCAGTCGGACGCGCTCGACACCGAGAACAAGGGCTCCGCGCTCAACGCGGTGAAGGGCGCGACCACCGCCCTCAACTCCCACAACCCACTGCTCGGCGGCCTCCCGCTGCAGGGCTGACCCGCCTCGGGGGCCGGTTCGCCAGCGCAGGGAACCGGCCCCCGGCCCGCTGTTCGAGGCACGTCCCCCGCCGCGTACCTCGTTCGTGTGGAGCGACCGCGGGCCGTCGTCCGGTCGGGTGAGAACGCGCCCGGCGGCCCTCCGCGGCGTCGGTAGGGTCGCGCGGTGACCTCAACCTCAAGCGAAACCCGCCCCCTGCGCGTCGCCGACCTCGGCACACTCGTCGTGATCCCCTGGAGCGGCGAGACCTCCGACGGCGGCGACATGCCCTACCTGCTCGCCTACTCCCTCGGGGACGCGGCGGACGGCCCCGAGGCCGCGACGGCCGCCGTGACGCGACTGCTGAACGACAACGGCCTGCGCGTCGGCGGCGACCTGGTCGACGGCAACGTCAAGCCGAGCATCCCGGTCAGCCTGCTCGTCGAGTCCGGCCACGCCGTCGTCGCCATGCCCCCGCACCTCAACGCCCAGTGCACCCCGCCGCCGGAGTGGCTGGAGGCGGTCGCCGCCCGGGGCTACGCCTACTTCGTGTTCACCACCCGCCCCTGGCCCGGGGCCGTGCCCGGCGCGCCCATCACCCCGGAGCAACTGGCCGCGTTCGCCGGTGCGGACGAGACCCTGAACGCGGCGGCACACATCGTCGTCCCGGCCCGCAGCCTGCGCGGCTGACGCCGAGGACCGGTCCGGCACCGGGCTGGGGGCGGGGTTCGGCGGCGGCCCGCGGCGTTCGTTCTCCTGTCGTACTACTACGGCGTTCGGGGGAATCTTGAGCTGATGTCCTTTTCCGGCTCGTTACTCGGTACGCAGACAGAGCACCCCGACATGTGAAAGGTCCCGTACGCGAGATGAAGTCGACCACCCGAGGAACCCTGGCCGCCGTGATCACGTGTGTGGCGGCCGCGACCGGCGCCGCCGCGACCCCCGCCGCCGCGGTCGGCACGGTCCCCGTTCCCGTACCGCTGGACGGCGTGGAGAAGTCGCTCGGCATGGAGCTGCCCACGGTCGCCGGGGAGCTGCCGATGCCCATGCCGGGCGCGCCCGAGGGACCGCGGTACGTCGAGGGTCGGCTCATGCCGGAGCACGTGATCCCGCGGCTTCCCCTCGACGCCGGACTCCCCGGCGCGGACCTGCGCGCGCCGCTGCCCCACATCCTCGGCCCCGGCTACGACCACCTCGGCGTGGACGCGCCCTCCTCCGCCGTGCGCGCGCTGGGCCCCGACCTGTCCATGGACGCCCCGCTCACCGCCCCGAACCCCGACAGGTTCGGCCTCCCGGACACGCAGCTTCCCCAGGCGGGCCTGCTGACCCCGGTACTGCGGACGGTGCCGGGGGCCGACCTGGGCATGGGGTCCGGCCGGTAGGACGCGTGCGGGGTCCGGCCCCCGGGGCCCGCGGCTCCGGGGCCCGGACCCGACGCAGGAAGGGTCCGGACGGATTCACGCAGCCCTCGGCCGTCCTCAGGGCTCGGTGTCAGGCCGGCGCGAGTGCCGGTCTCCGTTCGCGGCGTGGGCCATGTGGGCCGCGGATCGGTCGACGCGGGTGACCAGGCGGGCCGCCGGACGTTGATGTCCACGGACAACCGAACCCGGACCGAGGAGCACAGCATGGTCGTCAGTATGGGCGGCAGTGTGGCAGTGGGCGCCGAGCGCCCGACGGCGAGTCCGGCGAGACCCGGACCGGGAACACGACGGGACCTGCTGCGCGGGCTGCTGGCCTGCGCGGCGGCCGTCGCGCTCGTTCCCCTCGTCGGGGCCTCCCGGCCCCCGCGGGCCGTGGACGGGCCGGACGCCACCGGCGAGGCCCGCGACTTCGACGAGACCTACCACGGCCGCCGTATTCAAGGCGTCCAGCTCTCCGGCGGACGGCACACCACCGCCGTCGGCGCCTCCACCGCGGGCACCGCGACCGGCGGCTCCGCCGAGTGGCAGGTCACCGTGGACGGCCGCCCCCTGCACCTGATGCGCCGGGCCGACGGCACCTGGCTGAGCATGGTCGACCACTACCGCTCGTACGCCACCCCGCTGGAGGCGGCGCGCGCGGCCGTCGACGAGCTCGGCCCGGGGCAGCAGTTGCGCGAGACGGGCCCGGCCCACGGGGGCCACGCGAGGATGGCGCACAGGGGGCTGATGGGGACGATGGGGGGCCGGCATGGTCTACACGCGTAAGGACGCCAGCAGGCTGACGGCCGCCGAGAAGCGGCGGTTCGTGAAGGCGATGCTGGAGGTCAAACGACGCGGTGAGTACGACGAGTTCGTACGGACGCACATCGAGTACTACGTGGCCGACGGCGACGACGAACTGCGTACGGCCCACATGGCGCCGTCCTTCCTGCCCTGGCACCGCCGCTTCCTGCTGGAGCTGGAGCAGGCGCTGCGCCGGGTGGACTCGTCGGTGACGGTGCCGTACTGGAACTGGACGCGCGACCGTTCGACGACGTCGGCGCCCTGGACCAAGGACCTCCTCGGCGGCAACGGGCGCCCCTCGGACCACCAGGTGACGACGGGCCCGTTCGCCTACGCGGCGGGCAACTGGACGATCCGGGAGGGCGTGACCGACGGCGAGTACCTCGCCCGGGACCTCGGGCGCGCCCGCGCCCCGATCGCCCTGCCCACGCACGGCGATGTCGACCGGGCGCTGTCCGACCCCGTCTACGACGTCTCGCCCTGGGACTCGACGGTCACGAAGGGCTTCCGCAACAAGCTGGAGGGGTGGGGGACCGGAAGCGGCTCCGCCTCCTGGCACAACCACAACCGGGTGCACCGCTGGGTCGGCGGGGCCATGCTCGGCGGGGCGTCCGTCAACGACCCGGTCTTCTGGCTGCACCACGCCTTCGTCGACATGCTGTGGTCGCGCTGGCAGGCCCGGCACAGCGAACACCGCTACCTGCCGGCCACTCCCCCCGGCCCCGGCGACCCGCAGCACGGCCGGATCGTCGCCCGGACCGAGAAGCTGCCGCCGTGGGACGTGACACCGGACGGGCTGGAGGACCACAGCCGGGTGTACCGGTACGCGTAGCCGGGCGGCCGCCCGAACGGGAGTACGGGTACGCGTCGCCGGGTGCCCACCCGTACGGGAGTTCCGTACGGCGACTGGTCCCGCACACGGGGAGAGCCCCGGCGCTCTGGGTGCCGGGGCTCTCCTCCCTGTGACCGTGCCCGACGGCCTCGGGTCGGGGACCGTCGGGTCGGCGGGCGGTGGGTCAGCTGCCGTAGCCGTAACCCGACTTGTCGCCGGCCTTGCCGTGGTCGTCGAGGTTGGCGCAGGTGTTGCCGAAGGCCGGGTTGAGCAGGCCGACCACGTTGATCGTGTTGCCGCACACGTTGACCGGGATGTGGACCGGCGCCTGGATGACGTTGCCGGACAGCACGCCGGGCGAACCGACGGCCGCGCCCTCGGCACCCGCGTCCGCCATGGCCAGACCGGCGCCGCCGAGCGCCATGGCACCCGTGCCGAGCGCGACGACGGCAGCCTTGGTGATGCGAGACATACGTTCTCCTTATTAACTGGGTGAGCGTGAGTGCGACGGCCGGACTGGACGCCGCACTTCCCGTTCAACGCGGCGGTACGAGGCTGGTCACGGCGGCAGTGGAGCGGATCACTCTTTCTGAACGAGAGTCAGGGCCGCGCGGAGCAACGAGGCACCGATGGCGCGTAATTCACTCGGCCCGAGCGGGGAACACCACTAGCCTCCCGCCATGCCTACCAACGGATCTGACCGACCTGACCTGCCTGACCCCTCCGACCTGCCGGATCAGTCCGGCCGGTCCGGCCCGTCCGAGGGTGTCGGCCGTGTCGATGCGTCCGGCCGCCGACCGGAGCGTCTGCTCAGTCTGTTCGCCGAGGAGAGCCGCCTGCGCGCCTTCGCGGCGGTGGCGCTGGGCGCGGGCACGGCCGAGCAGGTCGCCGCCATGGCGGGTCTGTCCGCGAAGGAGACCGCCGGGGCGCTGCGCCGGCTGCGTGAGCAGGGAGTGGTGGCGGCCGGGGCGGACGAGACCCTCGCGGTGGCGTACGACCTGTTCCGTGAGCTGGCGAAAGCCGGTCGGGAGGAACGGGAGCGGGAGCGGCCGGGGTCGCGGTCGCCTGCGTCGGTCGGCGGAGTGCCCGGTGAGGACGACGAGGACGACGAGCGGGCCGACATGGTCCTGCGGACCTTCGTGCGCGACGGGCGGCTGGTACGGCTCCCCGCCCGCTGGAGCCGCAAGAAGCTGGTGCTGCGCCACATCGCCGAGCAGACCTTCGAACCCGGTGTCGCCTACCCCGAGCGGGTCGTCAACGACCGGCTGCGGGCGTGGTGCGAGGACGGCGAGGTCGACCATGCGACGCTCCGGCGCTATCTGGTGGACCTGGGCCACCTGGACCGGAGCGACGGGATCTACCGGCAGGCGGGCGAGAAGGCGCCGACCGGGGCGGCACGGGGCGGGACGGAGCCGGCTCAGATGGCGCGGGCCGGGGGCCGATCGGTACCGTCCGCCTGATCGAGTGCGGTCACGGCAGTCGGCGTAGGGGAGAACTCGCCAGGTACGCCTGGATGTTCTCGACCGCCTGGCCGTAGTACGTACGGTAGTTGGCCTGCGACACATAGCCGAGGTGCGGAGTGGCGAGGAGCCGTGGGGCCGTGCGGACGGGGTGGTCGGCGGGAAG
Source organism: Streptomyces sp. NPDC002306 (assembly GCF_053593435.1). Lineage (NCBI taxonomy): Bacteria > Bacillati > Actinomycetota > Actinomycetes > Kitasatosporales > Streptomycetaceae > Streptomyces > Streptomyces sp. NPDC002306. The sequence goes on along the minus strand of NZ_JBSFCK010000003.1, from coordinate 233,878 downwards.
GGGCTCGATGTCGAAGACGTCGAGCCCGGCACCGGCGATCCGGCCCTCGCGCAGGGCGGCCAGCAGGGCGTCCTGGTCGACGATGGCCGAGCGTGAGGTGTTGACGAGATAGGCCGTCGGCTTGAGGAGGGCGAGCTCGGTGGGACCGAGCAGGCCGCGGGTGCGTTCGCCGAGGGCGAGGTGGACGGAGACGAAGTCGGAGCCGGCCAGCAACTCCTCTTTGGAGGCGGCGAGTTCCACGCCGACCTCGTCGGCACGTTCCTTCGTGAGGTGTCGGCTCCACGCGCTGACATGCATACCGAAGGCGAGCCCGATCCGCGCGACCCGGCCGCCGATCTTGCCGAGTCCCAGCAGGCCGAGGCGCCGGCCGTACAGATCGGCGCCGACGGTGGACTGCCAAGGCCCGCCCGACCGCAGGGCGTTGTTCTCCCCGACGATGCCACGGGCGAGGCCGAGCAGCAGTGCCCAGGTCAGTTCGACGGGCGGGGCGGAGGAGCTGGCCGTACCGCACACGGTGACGTCGTGCGCCTCGGCCGCGGCGTAGTCGATGACACTGTTGCGCATCCCGGAGGCGATGAGCAGCTTCAGCCGCGGCAGACGGGCGAGCAGCGATCCGGGGAACGGCACGCGTTCCCGCAGGGTGACCACGATGTCGAAGTCGGCGAGGGCGGCGGCCAAGGCGTCCTCGCCGAGGTGGGTGCGGAAGGGGACGACTTCCACGTCGTCGGCGAGCGGCGACCAGTCGGCGAGTCCGGCCGCCGCGTCCTGGTAGTCGTCGAGGACGGCACAGCGAAGTCGCACGTCATCTCCTCAGCGGCGGGTCGTCGGTCACGGGCTCATGTCCGAGAAGAGCTCTCCCGAGAGGCGCACCTCTGGGCATGGACACCAGCAGATCGTCGCCACCGTATCCGAGGCCTTGGCACACGGCGTCCGAGGCCCTTGGGCACACCGCACCGCGCTCGGACAACGGGGTGCGTTCATGGCTGGGCGGTCAGGGCGGTGAGGGCGGTCATCGAGGCGGGTCGGCCGCCATCCGGCAGGCACCGTTCGCCGCGCCGCCCGGCACGCCGACCCCGGTCAGGGCGCTCACACAGGCCTGCAGGTCACGGTGGACACCGCGGGTGCACGCCGTAGTGACGACGTCCGAGACGTCGACGCCCGATTTCTGGACCATGCTCGTGCAGGCCGGGATGTCCGCCTGAGCGGCGGGGGCGGCGAGAGCGACGCCCCCCACTCCGAGCGCCAGACCGGCCAGGACAGCAGCGATACGCGCCGACATCTGCATGGGAGACACCTGCTCTCCGGGGTTGACCGGGAATGCGCGAATTCAGCGCACCGGGCGGCAGAGCCGACCGCGCACAACCGTGGCACCGGCCCCGCCCTGCCCCTCGATTCAGCGGAACAGCCCCTTCCCCGTCCGACACTAGAACAGCCGACCGCCGCGCGCACTCCGGCCGAGCACCATGCGGCGATCGACCATCGAGTTCCGATACTCCGTCTGTATGGATTTAGGAATCCGCTCTTTCGTCGAGCTCGCGGTTCAGAGCGACGTGCTCCTCGCCGCCTACGCTGTGAGCGGATCCGTGAGCGCGAAGAACATTTCGAGGCCGAGAGATCAGAGCGCCGAGAAATCAGAGCATTGTTCATCAGAAACGGAGTTCGTGCATGAACGAGGACAGGAATTCTGCCCGGTTGCCCGGGTTGCCTCGGCGTCAATTCGTCGCACTCTCCGGTGCCGCTGGTGCGGCGGCGCTCCTGGCCGGTGCGGGAGCGGTCTCGAGTGCGGCCGCGGCGGCCCTCCCCGCGCACGGAACCTCGGCCGACCCGTGTCCCTGCGCCCCTCCCGACTCAGGCCCGGGCGCCGGGGCGAGCCCGTGTCCCCCTGCCCAGTCTCAGCCCCTCTGCGGTCGGCCCAGCGACAATGATCCGCTGTGGCACGATGTCCAGTACTGCGTGAACGGGACACCTCCACCGCCGCCGCAGGTCAAACCCGACTGCTTGAAGACAGCTCCCAATTACGTCGTGTTGCACGGCAAGCCCGAGAGCCAGCACAATTATCTGCTGTGCCCCAGCTGTCGTATCACGGGTATCGAATGTCCGTTTCTCGAGTCGTCCTCGGCGGCGAACTACTGGAACGACGCGTGGGAAAACGCGAGGCCGGGTGGAAGCGTTCCCGTGAACTATTCCAATATCGGATTGGGAATCAACTCGAAGCCCGCCCGACGCCTCGACCAGCTGCACATCCACATGGCCGGTGTACGCGACAGTACGCAGAGGCGGCTGCAGGACCTCGACGCGATGGGCCGCGTCGCCGCTCACCCGGCGCAATGGAACGACACGCACTACCAGGTGCCCATCTCGGGCCCCCAGGGTGCCGGGGATCGCTCGTACCGAGCACTCAAGCTGCCCGACCTCAGCCGGAACCTCTTCGCTCTCGTGTCGCGGTATGTGGTGAGGCCATCCAATCTGGACATGGCGAACCAAACGCTGATCGTGGTGCCGAAGATGACGAATGGTGTATTCGGCAACCTCTTCTATGTCCTGAGCAGCGACAATTCGATCCACGACGGCACGAGCACGTGCGATTTCCTGCTCGTCTACACGTGAGGTCGTCCGTTCGACGCCGCGCCCGGCACCACCCGACGGGTGGTCCTCACCGAGCACCTCGACCACGGCACACATGTGACACCACCACCCGAGTCGCAAACGCCCGGCGCGGAGGGGTCGGGGTCGGCACTGCTGGCCACTTACGCCCGGCGTGTCGAGGGGCAGCCGCCTGACCTGAAACGGCGCCTGGAACCCGCAGGGGACTCGCTGGGACGGCCGACCCGGGCTGAGGCTGCGCGCCGAGAACGTCGATACGTATTCGACACGGCCACCCGCGAAATCCCGGTGACAGCCGTACGGCCCCGGAACTTTCCTTGATCGTCCAGGGAGGGTCCGGGGCTTCGGCGTGTCGCGCGATACCGGTCCTGACCAGCAAAAAGCCCTCCCGGAGGGAGGGCGAAGGCGTGGCGCCCCCGGCAGGACTCGAACCTGCGGCCAAGCGCTTAGAAGGCGCCTGCTCTATCCACTGAGCTACGGGGGCCTGGTGTGGTGGCCGCGTCGGTGGTGGCCCAAGGTGCGGGCTGACCCCATGACGATGCCGGGGACAAGGATAGGGCTCCCGGATCCTTGTCCCTATTGCTTCGCCTCCGTGGCTCGATGTGGAGGTTCAGTGAAGCGGTCCTGATAATCGCAGGCAGGTACGAATCGTGCATCGCTTTTGGGGCCTCGCGCACCGGGTGTTGTGCACTCGTTATGCCTGAGCTGTGCCCATGTCCCGGTCGTACCTTCCGTCCCTTGTGTTCTATCGGCGCGCAGACATGCCCATATGCTTCAGAAATCCCCTAAAATTGGGCATTCTTCGCATGTGGTGACCTTGGACGTACGGCCTCAGCTGCTCGACGCACTCTCCGCCCTGCGCGACCGTGTCGCCGCCGCACGCTTCCCGCTGCCCCTGGCGGGGGCCCCGCGCGCGCGTGCCAACCGCGACGAACTGCTCGCCCAGCTCGACGACTACTTGGTGCCCCGGTTGCGGGAGCCCGAAGCGCCCTTGCTGGCCGTCATCGGGGGATCCACCGGGGCCGGCAAATCGACGCTCGTCAACTCACTCGTAGGACGCCGGGTCAGTGAAGCGGGGGTGCTGCGGCCCACGACCCGCACCCCCGTCCTGGTGTGCCATCCCGAGGACCATCACTGGTTCAGCGGCATGCGCGTCCTACCCGACCTCACGCGCGTGTGGGTGCCCCATCAGGACCCCGGGGACGAACTGCTGGTGCCCGGGGAGGACGGCAAACGCGTCCTGCGCGTCGAGACCGCCGACACCCTGCCGCGCGGTCTCGCCCTCCTCGACGCACCCGACATCGACTCCCTGCTGGCCGACAACCGTGTACTCGCCGCCGAACTCCTCTGCGCCGCCGACATCTGGGTCATGGTCACGACGGCCGCCCGCTACGCCGACGCCGTGCCGTGGCACCTGCTGCGCACCGCAAAGGAGTACCGCGCCACGCTCGTGACCGTGCTCGACCGGGTGCCCCACCAGGTCATCTCCGAGGTGTCGCGACAGTACGGCGCCCTGCTCACCAAGGCCGGACTCGGCCACGTACCCCGATTCACCGTGCCCGAGCTGCCCGAGTCGGCCTGGGGCGGCGGGCTGCTTCCGGCGACCGCCGTGGCGGCCCTGCGGACCTGGCTCGTCCAGCACGCCCAGGAGCCGGCCTCCCGGCAGGACGCCATGGCCCGTACGGCCCACGGTGTCCTCGACTCGCTCAAATCGCGGATGCCCGAGCTCGCCGGCGCCACCGCCGCACAGCACGCGGCGGCACTGCGGCTCACCGCCGCCGTCGACGGGGCGTACGACAGCGAGTACACGCGCGTACGGGGGCGGTTGCAGGGCGGTTCGGTACTCGCGGGCGGCGCTCTGAAGCGCTGGCGTGCCTTCCCGCTCGACTGCACCGCGGGCGAACTCCTCGACGCGCTCGTGGAGAGCCTCGGCGCCCTCCTGCTGTGCGCCGTGACTGCCGCCGACGAGCGCATCGACGACGCCTGGCGGCGCGAACCCGCGGCGGGCGCACCCGAACTGGCGGGACGAGATCCGTCGCTGGAGAGCGCCGAGCACCGGATCGGGATGGCCGTACGGCGCTGGCGACGGGAACTCGTGGAGTACGCCGAGGAAGAGGTACGTGCCCTCGACCGCGGCACCGCACCCGACCCCGAGGTGGTCTCCGCCCTGGTCGCCACCGCCCTGCTGGGCGGCCGCAGGGCGCGGTCCGCGGGCGAGGGCCTCGCGGAGCGACTCGGAGCGCACGGCGCGCTGCGCCTGCGCGACCGGGGCGGGCGGCTGCTCGCCGACCACGTGGACCGGGTGCTGCAAATCGAACGCGAGCGCCGCCTCGCGCCTCTGGACGGGCTCGACATCCAGGTGGAGCCCCAGGCCGAACTCATCGCCGCGCTGTCCGTACTGCAGAAGGAGAGGTGACCGGTGACCGCCGTCACTGACCAGGACCACACGGAACATGCCGATCACGGCGGGGAGGCGGCCTCCAAGGGCGACCACGCCGAAAACCGGTCCCCTGGGGAGGGTGATCACGAAACCGGCTCCCCTGTGGAGGGCTCTTCCGCCGGACAGCCCTCGCGGCAGCCGACGCGGCAGTCCTCCGGAGCGGACTCCGGAAACGACTCCGGCGGGGATGTCGAGAAGGAATCCGAAGGAGACGCCTACGACGACGCGGGGGAGGGCCGTTCGGAGGAAGTTCGCGCTCTTCACGGAGGCGGCCACACCGATCGGGACGACCGTTCCGAGGGGCGACGGGCGCGTGCGGACCGGGCCGATCCGGTGAAGGGCACGGGTCGAATGCGCCGTACGGATGACGCAGACGACACGGACGACAAGGACGATGAGGGCGGCGCAGGCGTCGCTGACGACACGGCTGCTGTCACGGATCACACGGATCACACGGATCGCTCAGACCGTGCCGACTCCTCCGGCGCCTGGGACGACGGGCTGATCGCGCGGCGGGTGACCGAGGAAGGCGCCGCCGAGGCGGTCGCGGCGGCTGCCGCCGCAGCCGAGAGCCGGGTGCAGGCGCCGCTGATCGCCGCACCGCTCGCGTACGACGGGCCGCTGCGCTCACGCCTCGACGCGCTGCGGGAACTCGTGGGTCTCTCCCGTACCCGGCTCGACAGCAAGACGCTCGCCGAGGCCGGCCGGGTCCTGGACGAGGCGGCGGCCCGGCGCAGGCTCTCCGGGCAGCACACGGTGGTCGCCATCGCGGGTGCCACCGGCAGCGGCAAGTCGCAGCTGTTCAACACGCTGGCCGGTGTGACGATCTCCGAGACGGGCGTACGGCGGCCGACCACCGCCGCCCCCATCGTGTGCAGTTGGAGCGACGGCGCGTCCCACCTCATCGACCGGCTCGGCGTGCCCGGGCGGCTGCGGCGGCGCCCGTTGCAGAGCGCCGAGGCGGAGGCGCAGTTGCGCGGGCTGGTCCTGGTCGATCTGCCCGACCACGACTCGGCGGCGGTGCAGCACCGCGAGCAGGTGGACCGCGTCCTGGGGCTCGTCGACGCGGTCATCTGGGTGGTCGACCCCGAGAAGTACGCCGACGCCATCCTTCACGAGCGCTACCTGCGGCCGATGGCAGGCCACGCGGAGGTCATGTTCGTCGTCCTCAACCAGGTCGACCGCCTGCCCGGAGAGGCCGCCGAGCTGGTCCTCGACGATCTGCGGCGGCTGCTCGACGAGGACGGGATCGCCCTGGGGGAGTACGGCGAACCGGGCGCGACCGTGCTCGCGCTGTCCGCGCTGACCGGGGACGGCGTCGGTGACCTGCGCGAAGTGCTCGGTCAGTTCGTGACGGAGCGCGGGGCGGCGGCCCGTCGGATCTCGGCCGACGTCGACGCGGCCGCGGCCGGGCTGCGACCGGTGTACGCGACGGGACGGCGTATCGGGCTCAGCGAGGAGTCGCGCGACGAGTTCGCCGCCCGGCTGGCGGACGCGGTGGGTGCCACGGCGGCGGGCGAGGCGGCCGAGCGCGCGTGGCTGCGCAACGCCAACCGCGCGTGCGGGACACCGTGGCTGCGGCTGTGGCGGTGGTGCCAGGCGCGCTCCGCACCTCTCACCGGGCGCCTTCCGGTGCGGACGCAGGACGACGAGGAGGCCACGGCGCGCCAGCGCGTCGAACAGGCGGTGCGGATGGTCTCCGACCGGGCGTCGGCCGGGCTGCCCACACCGTGGGCGCAGGCGGTGCGTGAGGCGGCCGTACGAGGGTCCCAGGGCCTGCCCGAAGCGCTGGACGAGCTGGCGACGCGGGCCGGGCTGCCTCCCGGGCGGCCGCCGCGGCCGGGCTGGTGGCCGGCCGCCGTTCTGACGCAGGCGGCGATGACGCTGCTCCAGATCGTCGGCGGGCTGTGGCTGGTGGGGCAGATCGTCGGGGTCATGGCGCCGAATCTGGGCGTGCCCGTGCTGCTGATGGTGGCCGGCATCGTCGGCGGTCCGCTGGTCGAGTGGAGCTGCCGGATGGCGGCGCGCGGACCGGCGAAACGGTACGGGCTGGACGCGGAGCGGCGATTGCGGGAGGCGGCCGCGGGCTGCGGACGGGCCCGGGTGCTGGATCCGGTGGCCGCGGAGTTGCTGCGGTACCGGGAGGTGCGGGAACAGTACGCCCGGGTCGTGGGGGTGGGCGCCGGGGCGCGGTGAGGCCGCGGCGGTCGGCGACCGACGGGGGTGCGGAGGACCTGAAGGGCTGGCGGGGCGGAGGACCTGAAAGGTCTGGCGGGGCGGGAAGGGTGGTGGGGCGGGAAAGGTGGTGGGTCGTCGCCCGTCCGGGTGGTGGGGTTTTCCACAGGCGGGCGGTGGTCCACAGGGCTCGGCGGGCTCGTCCCGGCGGAGGCAGTCTGGTTTCGCGGCGATCGCGACGGACGTGGTCGTCACGGCAGCGGCGGTACGCGAGCGATCGCGGCCGGCGCGGCAGACGCAGCCGTACGGGACGGGCCCGTACGTGTGCCCGTCCGGGGGGTGAGCGCCCGGGTGAGGGAGGGGTTCACGATGAACGAGACGATCGTGTGCACGGTGGGGAACGTGGCCACGCAGCCGGTGTACCGGGAACTGGCGTCGGGGCCGTCCGCGCGGTTCCGGCTCGCGGTGACCTCGCGTTACTGGGATCGCGAGAAGAGCGCCTGGACCGACGGGCACACCAACTTCTTCACGGTGTGGGCCAGTCGCCAGCTCGCCACGAACGCGGCGGCGTCGCTGTCGGTGGGCGAACCCGTGATCGTGCAGGGACGGCTGAAGGTGCGCACCGAGGTGCGCGACGGGCAGAACCGGACGTCGGCAGACATCGACGCGGTGTCGATCGGTCACGATCTCGCGCGCGGGACCTCGGCCTTCCGACGCTCCGGCAGGCCGGAGACGGGTGCGGTGGCCACCGTGTCGGCGCAACCGGAGCCCAGTTGGGAGACACCACCGGCCGACGCCGCCGAGGAGGGTGCCACCCAACAGCACTCGGAGCCGGTCCCGGTGACGTGATGTCCGGCGTCGCCCCGAGCCGACCGGACCACGGCTTGTCGAGGAACAGGTCCGTCAGCCAACCCTGACAGCCCGGTTGATTTGTCGATAAGCCCTGCTCGGGGACGGCCTCGGCGATAACGATTCCGAGTCGGATCTCCTGTCCGACGATATGACGGAGAAAGGCGGCGCGCCGCTTCCTTAGGATGCCGAACAGAGCTCCTGTGGCTCCTGATTCTGCTGGTGGGACCCGTATCCCCACGTCAACGGGTCCTGCTCGAAGGGGAATTCTGTGTTTTCTACGCTCTCCGCGCTGTCCCTGCGTCGTCGGCGAGGGGCGGGTCGCCTCGCCGCCGCGGCACTGGTCTCCGGGTTGGCCGCCGTCGGTGCGGTGGCGGTCGCGAGTCCGGCCCTCGCCGTGGAGACGTCGCAGAACCAGGGCGGGGCGATCGCCACCATGGGCAGCCTGAAGACGTACGGCGGCGCCGTGATCCACGGCGCCGACGGGGACCAGCAGGTGTCGGCGGGCCTGTTCGAGATGTCCGTGGACGGCGGCGGCACGCTGCAGACGTACTGCGTCGACCTCCACAACCCCACGCAGCGGGACGCCAAGTACCACGAGACACCGTGGAGCGGCACGTCCCTGGGCGCCAACAAGGGCGCCGGCCGGATCCGCTGGATCCTTGAGAACTCCTACCCGCAGGTCAACGACCTCGCGGCGCTCGCCGACGAGGCCGGTATCGACGGCGGCCTGACCGAGCAGGACGCGGCGGTCGGCACCCAGGTGGCCATCTGGCGCTACTCGGACGACGCCGACGTGGACGCCGTCGACCCGCAGGCCGAGAAGCTCGCCGACTATCTCCACAAGACGGCCCGGACCCTCGCTGAGCCCAAGGCGTCGCTGACCCTCGGCCAGCCCGCGGTCTCCGGTCGCCCCGGTGGCCTGCTCGGTCCGGTGACGGTCCACACCGACGCAGACAGCGTGACGGTGACTCCGCCGGCGGACTCGGCGATGAGCGGGGTACGGATCGTGGGCAAGGACGGCAAGGTCGTCACGTCCGCGCGGGAGGGCAGCCAGCTGTTCTTCGACGTGCCCGAGGACGCCACGGACGGAACCGCCGAACTGACCGTGCAGGCCTCGACCACCGTCCCGGTCGGCCGCGCCTTCACCTCCGAGAGCAGGAGCCAGACGCAGATCCTGGCTGGTTCGAGCGAGTCGACGGTCTCGGCGACCGCGAGCGCGGCCTGGGCGACACGGGGCGCGATACCGGCGCTGTCGGCGGTGAAGAACTGCGCCAAGAGCGGTGTGGACATCACCACGGCCAACGAGGGCGACGAGGACTTCACCTTCGAGCTGATGGGGATCGAGCACAGCATCGCGGCCGGGGTGTCGCAGACGGTCACGATCCCGTTGCAGGAGGACCAGGCCTATGACTTCTCGATCACCGGCCCGGGCGGCTTCGAGAAGCGATTCACCGGCGTCCTGGACTGCATGACCGAGAGCGGCGCCGACGGCCTCACCACGCAGACCCTCAGCGCCCCGAGCCCTGCCACCGTCGGCGGCAGCGCCGTCGGCACGAACCTCGCCGAGACCGGCGGCTCCAGCGCGACCCCGCTGATCGCCGGAGTGGCCATCGGCCTGGTCGTCATCGGCGGCGCGGCCCTGCTCCTGGTGGGCAGAAAGCAGACGCCGACACGGGACTGAGTCGGTCCCTTCACCTGCTCCCGCACTTCACATGGAACGGGGCATCGTGCCCGCGCCGGGCCGGCTGATGGCAGTCGGCTGGGCACCGAGCACCGCAGGGGTGCGGGAAGCGGGGCCGGGCAGCCCGGGACACCGGGTCTCCGTCGCGCGGATCACTGTCCGATACGAGGCTGCTCAGCGGGCTGGTTCAGCGTGTCCGGGGCCTGCGCGAGTCCGGTGGCCCACAGCTGGTCGACACGCGAGCGCTCGGCGGCGTCCGGGTAGCGGTTGGTGCAGGACGGGCCCGCGCCGCCGCCCGACATCAGCTCACTGCACGGCCCGCTGTAGTCGTCCGGCAGGCCCAGCACGTGCCCGGTCTCGTGGGTGACGACGCGGAGCGAGTCGTTCTGCTGGTTCTGGGTGTAGTCGAGGAAGACGTAACCGCTTCCGTGGCCGTTGGTGGAGGCGTAGGACCCGCGCGGGTCGTTGCCCTCGTAGTAGGAGAAGTCGGCGCCGCTCGAAGCCTCCTGGAGCCTGACGTTGGACTCGGAGCTGTTCCAGATCGAGGCGGCGTTCGCTATCTGGGCACGGAAGCTCGGTGCCTGGGAGGCGTTGTAGTAGACGGTCACCGCCTGCGCGTCGGGCTGGGCGGTGCGCTTCTCGGCGACCGACTTGAGCACGGCCTCGAAGAACGCCTTGTTGTCCGCGGCCTCCTCGGCCGACCCGTCGTACCGTGCCACGGAGGAAGCGGTGGAAACGGACGGGGTGGTGGCCGTCCGGGCGCTCGCCGGCACCGCCGCGCCGAGCGCGGTGGAGGCCAGACCCAGGCCGAGAGTGAGGGCGAGGAGTCTCGCGGACATTCGGGACGACTTCATGTGGGGGGCTCCTACTCACTCGGTGACGCCGAGCGCCCGGAGGCGCGGTCGACCCTGCGTGAACACAGGTTCCGAACTGCGGCGGCGTCCTGTGGGTCGACATTCTTAGAACGACCCGACAGGGAGCGCAAAGGGTCCCGCCACTACGTCGCCTCGTAGGTCCCGGGACCTCGCCAGGGCCGTGCGCGGGTCTCCGGTCCGCACATGGCGGCGGGAGGGAAAGCTGGCGCGACGTCAGAAGCCTTGCGCCACGGGGCAGTGGGCGGGCGGGCCGCCCGGGCGGAATTCCGGGACGGACGGCGGGACCCACATCCGGGTCAAGACGGACAAATCCTCAGATGTCAGCCAAGTCGCATCTACTAAGTGCACCGGTTGATCGGGGGAGGGCTGTGACCCACTTCACGGAATTCGAGCTTCCGCTTCTTTCGCGCCGCATCGTCCCTGGGTCCTGATCAGGAGGGAATCAGGACCCGCTGTGCAGTCCGCCGAGCGGTGCGGGGGAGTTCAGCGGGCTCCTCGCCCGTTCCGGCCACTCGCCGCCGTCGCAGACGAGCGGCCGGAACCCGCCCGCGCTGCGTGGACGCTGCACGACTGGGGCGGATGCCGTTCCCGCGACGGACGGGAAAACACGTTGGCCGACCGTCGCCGGGCTGCGACGATGCAGCTGATTCCCGTACGGAGGGGGCTTTTTGTTCGTTTTCGTCTGTGCGCGGTGCGATGCCGAGCTGACCGTTCCCTTGTCCCAGGTCGCCCTGCCGCCCCACGCCCGCCAGATATACGGGAATGGGGCCCAGCTGCCGGTGCTCATGGAGTCGGGGACGTTCGCCGTGGACCCGGATCCCTGGGGAGGGCCGTGGCGCAGGTGGGACGAGATCGATCCGGGCGAGGCGGAGGCGCGCGGTATCTACGCGCCGGTCCACGCCCTGTCCGACAGCACGACCGGGGCGAGTCTCATCGCGCCCGGTGACATTCGCGGTACCCGGCTGATCCCCGAGATGCGCGGCGGCGCCTGCTGCGGCCTCGACGGGGCCGACGGGCCCAACGTGGCCTGCATGGAGTGCGGCCTGCCGGTGGCGACCAGGGTCGATGACTGTTCGCTCTGGCAGATGGCGCGGCTCGGCTCGGACGTGGTGCGCCGCATCCTCGTCAACGGGGTCGACGCCGCGCCGCTCTCCTGGGCCGAGCTGGCGGAAGAGGGAGAGGGAACGCCCCCGTTCGAGCCGATCGCCACATGGGGAGGACCGTTGGGGCCGAGCCACTACTGGTCGTGGAGTCCGCGATGGGTGGCGGCGGCCGGTCAGGCGCTCGCTCACCTGCTGGTGGCCTCCCGAGGGCAGTCGGTGCAGGTCCCCGATGGCCTGACCGCGGACGTGTTCCGACGCGCGCTCGACGCGCTGCTGCCCGCAGGGCCGCCGACGCGGCGCGCCGTCCTGGCCGGACCGGGACAGCCCTCTCCCGACGCGGGCGTCGACATCCTCCTCGTACCGGTCCATCCCCAGACAGGTCAGACCTGGATCCCCGCCGGCCCGGCCGCGTCCGCATACCCGGTGCCGCTGCCGCTGGGGGTGTGGCTGTGGCTGGTCTCCCCCGAGCCGTACCCGCCGGTTCCCGCGTCGGGCCGCATACCCCAGGACGTCCTCCGTGACGACCCGCTCCCGCTGCTCCCCAACCGCCTGTTCTGGGCCGACCGGGGAACGTTCCAGCACACCTTGGTACGGCTACCGGCCGTCCGCAGCCCGTGGATGCGCCCGATCCTCGAGAGCCTCACGCAAGGCAGGTCGGCCAACGTCTGCTGAGTCTCAGGCGATCGAACAGCGCCAGACTCTCGGACCTCCCGAAGTGGTCGACATCTGCTGCCCGTTCGCCATCCTCGTGAACACGGTCAGGCTGCTGCGAGGCGGCCCGTAGGGCGATCGACGTTCCTGTGTGGGGGATCGCCGACCGACCCGGTGAAGGCGCGAGGTCAGCGGGCGCCCGCGCCCTGGTTCTGGTACGAGCCGACCCTGGTGGCCACCAGGGTGGCGTTGGCCGCGGGGTTCTGCGGGACGGCGAGCACCTTTTCGCTGCTACAGGTCAGCTGGACCTTGTCCGCCTTCGTCAGCGTCACAACCCCGGTGGAGCTCAGCGATGCCGATGGTTCACGTCGGTCTTGGGCCGTTGTCCATCCCTGCTGTGACCTGCAATGATTCAGCCCGAATCATGATTACGAGAGAGTCCAGGCATGCAACCTTCGAGACCAGGCAGTCCCAGCACCGCGTCCTGCCGGAGCCTGAAGCAACCGCGCATTTCGCTGCTGGTCGCGCTAGGCATCGTTGCCGTCTGCGTGACGGGGTGCGGCAGTTCCGAGGATGAGGGACTGCCGGTGCGAGTGGTCAACGAGTCGGCCTGGGATGCCCACGTGATCGGTTGTCCGGGGTGCGGGAAGCTCGGCGTTGCGGTCGAAGGGGAACCTGACCGAAAGCCGGGCGAGGGAGGCGGTTCCAGCATTGGGTGGACCGAGGGACGCGCGTGGCCCACGACCTACAAGGTCGTCGTCCGCGGAGTGGAGTCGGTCTGCCCATTCATCGACCCCGAGCCTGATAAGGCGGAGGGCGCAGTGGGGACCCGTGACGTCATCTACGTAGTGGACGAGAGCGGGAAATGCGTCGTGGGCCCGGTGAGCATGGACGACATCTGACATCAGCGGCTGACACCAACAAGCGCGAACAGCGGCGGTCAGCAGCAGATTCTCAGCGAACCCTCGACCGAGGCGCCGGACTGGTCGAGTGGCGTCGAGGGTTACCTGTGATCGACCTGATAAGGATGAGGTCAGACCTCAAAATCAGATTCCTAGACCGTTGCCCGCCGGACCTGGTAGTCCCAGCGTGTGAGTGACCGGATGACGGTCTCGGCGCCTATGGGGTTGGCGCTGTGTACGAAGACCGTGCCGATTCGGAAGGGCCGCCCGTTGAAAGCGGCTTCTTCCATGAGCGTCACCACGGGCAAGATGCTGTCGTCACCGCCGAGGTCGTGGTCGAGCCAGAGTTCATCGATGAAGCTGTCGCGGTGCTCTTGCAGGAGCTTGATACCTTCGCCGCTGTTGCGCGCGATCCGCGTGGTCCAGGGCAGTGGCCGGAGGTCGTCTATGCCGAGGATGACGGGCGTTGGTACGGGTGACTCTTCTTTCACCCGACCATTATCACGGCACGGCCGCGACTGGCTCACGGAGGGACGTAATTGCCATCTCGGGCCTCAACCGAGCAAGCCCCGGCCTTGACTTGCCCATTGAGTCTCGGAGCCAACCTCTCGCCGTCATGGAATACAGGTCAGTTTGGTAGGTTACGGGGTTGGCATTCCATAGAGGAGGAAAGTCGCCAGTGTGTACACCGAAATGGCTAGGGCCACAGTCAACCCGGCAAGGCAGCCCCAGACGGTCAATCGAGTACTGATTCGCTCGTAATCATCGTTCCTTGGCGCACCCGCATCTAATAGTGCGATACACCCGACTCTCTACCCTCTCAGAGGTGGGTGGCGGGCTGTGGGGAGTGCGGGTGACCATCCCTGGCCCCGTTTACCAGGTATGGAGACCGCAGTGACTTATCCGCCCGTGGTTCGCATCGAGGTTGAGCCGCCAGCCCTAATAGCTGACCTGCCGGGGACACCAGGGACACCAGAAGCCTGGAGCTCTACGATTCCGCCGTGAGCTACGACATCTACTTCCTCAACCGGCGCCCAGACCAGTCCTGGGACGAAGCTCTCGAAGAGCTGGAGGAGGACCAGGACGTAGAGGTCGAGGGACTGGTACTGCCTGAGCTCATCGAAGCGTGGGACCGCATCGTTCCACGGGCCCGTGGCTTGCTGGGCGAGATCGAGGTCTTTGAGAGCAGCGAAACGTGTGAGCTGACGCACCACGCCACTGGCATCCAGGCTTCCGTCTTCATCGACGAAGTGGCGATCACGGTTCCGTACTGGCACACGGGCGGCGAGGCGGAACGCATTCTGGGCTTGGTGTACACACTGGCGGCGGTGATCGAACACGAGACCGGCATGGAAGGCTATGACCCACAGGTCGAGCGCCCGATCTCTGAGCTGTCTCCGCAACAGAGCGTTACCGTCATGTCTGCGGTCACCGGCGATCTCCGCATGCGCTTCAGTCGGGAAGCGCCGCCGAGATGGGGCTCTCCGCACTCAGCGTGACCTGTGTACCTTCGCCACCCCATCCAGCCGCCCTTACAAGGCCGATGGCACGCCCGCCTTGGGGCTAGCGACTTGATCCAGCTCATCGTCTAACTTGCCGACATGCGCGATGACATCTCCCTGAACCTCGACCATGCCAGCGCCGAGGACCTGTACGAGGTGCTGTGGCTGGTGGGGGAGCACCATGCGGCCGGGGCTCCCATCCCTCACTTTCCGGTTGAGGTGAACGAACGCCTGGGGCGAGTGATCAAGTCGTTGGGTGACTCGCTGGGCAAGGGGTACCCCAGCCGGTAGGTCTGGGCCGTGCGAGGGGCGTCGGCGTCGGCCGGTGGCGACCGACAGTGACAAGTGGGCTACGGCGATCAACAGCAGAACCCCAGGTCACAGCCCCCCGGCCGAACGCGTTTCCTTCGAGGGGTGGCAGTCAGGCAAGATGGGGTGTATCTGCCCTCTGCCCACTGCCAGACTTTCAAGCTGCCGGACGGTTTCTCTTGGCTGAGTACATCTACACCATGCGCAAAACGCGCAAGGCACACGGCGACAAGGTCATCCTCGATGACGTCTCGCTGAACTTCCTGCCCGGCGCGAAGATCGGTGTGGTCGGCCCGAACGGCGCCGGTAAGTCGACCGTCCTGAAGATCATGGCGGGCCTCGAGCACCCGTCGAACGGTGACGCGTTCATCGCGCCCGGCTACAGCGTGGGCATCCTGCTCCAGGAGCCCCCGCTGACCGAGGACAAGACGGTCCTGGAGAACGTCCAGGAAGGTGTCGCCGGGATCAAGGGCAAGCTCGACCGGTTCAACGCGATCGCCGAGGAGATGGCGACCGACTACTCGGACGCGCTGCTCGAGGAGATGGGCAAGCTCCAGGAGGACCTGGACCACGCCAACGCCTGGGACCTCGACGCCCAGCTCGAGCAGGCCATGGACGCCCTGGGCTGCCCGCCCGGCGACTGGCCGGTCAACAACCTCTCCGGTGGTGAGCGGCGCCGCGTCGCGCTGTGCAAGCTCCTGCTGGAGCAGCCCGACCTGCTGCTGCTCGACGAGCCCACCAACCACCTCGACGCCGAGTCCGTGAACTGGCTGGAGCAGCACCTCGCCAAGTACGCGGGCACCGTCGTGGCCATCACCCACGACCGGTACTTCCTGGACAACGTCGCCGAGTGGATCCTCGAACTCGACCGCGGCCGCGCCTACCCCTACGAGGGCAACTACTCCACGTACCTGGAGACCAAGACGACCCGTCTGAAGGTCGAGGGCCAGAAGGACGCCAAGCGGCAGAAGCGGCTCAAGGAAGAGCTGGAGTGGGTGCGCTCCAACGCCAAGGGGCGCCAGGCCAAGTCCAAGGCCCGGCTCGCCCGGTACGAGGAGATGGCCGCCGAGGCCGACAAGATGCGGAAGCTGGACTTCGAGGAGATCCAGATCCCGCCGGGCCCGCGGCTGGGCAGCGTGGTCGTCGAGGTCAACAACCTCAACAAGGCGTTCGGCGAGAAGGTCCTCATCGAGGACCTGAGCTTCACCCTCCCGCGCAACGGCATCGTCGGCGTCATCGGCCCGAACGGCGCGGGCAAGACCACGCTCTTCAAGATGATCCAGGGCCTCGAGGAGCCGGACTCCGGTTCGATCAAGGTCGGCGAGACCGTCAAGATCTCCTACGTCGACCAGAGCCGCGAGAACATCGACCCCAAGAAGACCCTGTGGGCCGTGGTCTCGGACGAGCTCGACTACATCAACGTGGGCCAGGTGGAAATGCCCTCGCGGGCGTACGTCTCCGCCTTCGGCTTCAAGGGCCCGGACCAGCAGAAGCCCGCCGGCATCCTGTCCGGCGGTGAGCGCAACCGCCTCAACCTCGCGCTCACCCTGAAGCAGGGCGGCAACCTGCTGCTCCTCGACGAACCGACCAACGACCTCGACGTCGAGACGCTCTCCTCGCTGGAGAACGCGCTGCTGGAGTTCCCCGGCTGCGCCGTGGTCGTCTCCCACGACCGGTGGTTCCTCGACCGGGTCGCCACGCACATCCTCGCCTACGAGGGCGAGTCCAAGTGGTTCTGGTTCGAGGGCAACTTCGACTCCTACGAGAAGAACAAGATCGAGCGGCTCGGGCCGGACGCCGCGCGTCCGCACCGTGCCACCTACAAGAAGCTGACCCGGGGCTGATCGACCTTGCGGCACATCTACCGCTGCCCGCTGCGCTGGGCGGACATGGACGCGTACGGCCACGTCAACAAC
Source organism: Streptomyces sp. NPDC002306 (assembly GCF_053593435.1). Classification (NCBI taxonomy): domain Bacteria; kingdom Bacillati; phylum Actinomycetota; class Actinomycetes; order Kitasatosporales; family Streptomycetaceae; genus Streptomyces; species Streptomyces sp. NPDC002306. The sequence continues at coordinate 216,868 of NZ_JBSFCK010000003.1, read as the reverse complement.
GTGGTCTTCCTCCGCTACCTGGAGGAAGCCCGTATCGACTTCCTCTTCCGTCCGGACAAGGACTTCCAGCAGGGGTCGGTGGTGGCGCGCCACGAGATCGACTACAAACGGCAGCTCGTCCACCGGCACTCGCCGGTGGACATCGAGCTGTGGGTCACCCAGATACGAGCGGCGTCGTTCACGATCACCTACGAGGTCAAGGACCCGGACCAGGTCTACGTCCGGGCCTCGACGGTGATCGTGCCGTTCGACTTCGACAAGCAGCGGCCCCGGCGGATCACGGCGGAGGAGCGGGAGTTCCTCCAGGAGTACATGGACGAGCACGAGAACGCCGATGAGGGGGAGGCCGTCGCCGCATGACGGTGCTCCACCTCGCCGACGAAGGGGAGGCGGCGGACCTCGCGGCCTTCCTGTCCAGGCTGCTCCACTACGACCGTTCGGCCGCGGTGCGGCTCCAGGCGGCCGGCACCGCACTGGCGGTGTTCGGCCGGCCGCCGTCCTTCGAGGTGCTGGTGATCCGCGCGGTGCGGCTGGCCAAGCCGTACGAGGACGGCCTCGAGGCCACGCTCGACGTGACCGTGTCCGCCGGTGAACTTCTCGAAGCGGTGGACGAGAAGGCGGCCACGGCCGCCGTCCCGGGCGCGGTGACCGGGCCGCCGTGGGCGGGCGTGCTGCCGCCGCGCGGCGGCTGGCTGGCCGAGACCGGGCTGCCGGCCCCGGAGGCCCTGCGCGGGCTGGTCGCCGCCGCCGTCGCCGAGTTCCGCTCCCGTACGGGGGAACTGCCGGACGATCGGCGTACCCGCGCCGAACTCGACCGGATAGGGCGGGAGATCTGGTCCCGGACGGTCGGGAACACCCGGCTCCCGGTGCGCGTCGTGCACGCGGCGCAGTCACTGGGCTTCCTGCGGGCCGCGCGGGAGTCCGGCGAGACGGAGTCCCGGCTGTTCTCGTCGGGGGCGTGGCTGCGGCTGCGCACGCCCTACGGGTCGGTCGCCGTGCGGACGGCGGGGCTCGGGACGCTGGGCGTCAGCGTGCGCTGAACCGCCCGGACGCGTGCGCTGACCCGCCCGGACGCGTGCGCTGACCCGCCCGGACGCGTGCGCCGACCCGCCCGGACGAGGGACCCCCGGCCGTGGTGGCCAGGTGCGCGGCCGGAGAGGAATGTGGCCCTGGACGAATGTGGCCGGATTCCGGCGTCGTACGACCGGAATCCGCACGTCACACCAGGTGGATCACTCCGCCGTGTTCACCATCGAGGCGGCCGCGTAGGTCAGGTAGTTCCACAGCGTCGTCGCGTGCTCCTCGGACAGGCCGAGGTCGTCGACGGCGTCGCGCATGTGCTTCAGCCAGGCGTCGTGCGCGGCCCGGTCGACGGTGAACGGCGCGTGGCGCATCCGCAGGCGAGGGTGACCGCGGTTGTTGCTGTAGGTGGTGGGACCGCCCCAGTACTGCATGAGGAACAGCCTCAGGCGCTCCTCGGCCGGGCCCAGGTCCTCTTCCGGGTACATCGGCCGCAGGATCGGGTCCTCGGCGACGCCCTCGTAGAAACGGTGGACGAGCCGACGGAAGGTCTCCTCCCCGCCGACCTGCTCGTAGAAGGTCTGCTCCTGAAGCGTGCCGCGCCGAATCTCTTTCACGTACCCCATGGTCTCAGACGGGATGACCGAGGACTCGAGGCTTAGGACCTGACCTCACCCGCCCTTCGTCCGCCCTTCGTCCCCCTTCGTCCGGTGCGCGCAGGTTCGCCTCACGCCCCGTCCCGCAGGACAGTGGAGCTATGAGCACGCGGGCGCTCGACACGGAGCTGGCCGGCCTCGCCGCCTCGGCACGGGCCGCACTGGTGCGCGGGATCGAGGCGAGCGGGGCCTTCGACGCGGATCCGGCGTGGAAGGAGGCGTTCGCGGCGGTCCCACGGCATCTCTTCGTGCCGTACTACTACGTCGGTGTCCTGGGCGGCCACGAACGCTGCTGGGGCGAGAGCCCCGACCCGGGCGCCCGGGAGCGCTGGATGCGTGGCGCCTACGCCGACGCCCCGCTCGCCACCCGGATGCGCGACGGCGATCTGGTCTCCTCCAGCAGCCAGCCGTCCCTCATGGCGCTGATGCTGGCCGAGCTGCGGGTCACGGACGGCGACCGGGTCCTGGAGATCGGCGCCGGCACCGGATACAACGCGGCGCTGCTGTCGTACCGCCTGGGCGACGACCTGGTCACCACCGTCGACCTGTACCCGGAGATCACCGAGTCGGCCCGCCGGCACCTGGCGGACGCCGGGTACCACCCCGCCGTCGTCACCGGCGACGGCTCCCGGGGCGTCCCCGAGCGCGCTCCGTTCGACCGGATCATCGCCACCTGCACGCTGACCTCGGTCCCGCGCGCCTGGGTCGCCCAGTGCCGGCCGGGCGCCCGGATCCTGGCGCCGCTGGCCACCGGCCTGATCGCGCTGACGGTAGGCGACGCCGGGCACGCCGAGGGCCGCTTCCTGCACACGCCCGCCTACTTCGTGCCGCTGCGTGGCGAGGGCCGCCCGGAGCCGGAGCAGGCGCCGCTCGGCGGGGTGCCGCACCGGGCCCGGGACGACGAACTGTTCCGGTTCCTGCTCGCCCTGACCCGCGGCAGCCTCGCGCCGCAGGACGCCTACACGCTGTGGGAGCGGGAGGACGCGCCGCGGCGCGAGCGCTACGGCGTCACGGTCGGCGGGGAGCGGGAGTGGGCGTGGCTGGACGATCCGCGGGGGCCGTACGTGTGGCCCCTCCCCGAATGACGGCTGAGGCCTGTCCGCCGGCCGCCGACGGGCAACCCGCCTGACGGCTGTCCGGCGGCCGCCGGCGTGCGGCTACCCGCCCGACGGCCCCCGGTGGGCCGACCGTCCCCGGTCGGCCCGACCGCCTCGCACTAGCCTCGCCGGATCGTGATCGTCGTCCAGGCGCCCACGTGCACCTGGTCGCCGTCCTGGAGCGGTACCGGCACGAAGGGCTGGATGGGCTCCTCGGAGCCGTTGACCGTCGTGCCGTTCGTCGAGTTCTGGTCGACGACCGCCCAGGTGCCGTCGGGCTGCTGCACCAGGACGGCGTGCTGGTGGGAGACGCCCGGGTCCTCCGGCGGCACCGACAGGTCGACGTCGGGGGTCTCGCCGGTGGAGTGGCGGCGGCGGCCGATGGTGAGCTGGTTGCCGGTGAGCGCGCGCTGCTGCTCGGGCGAGTAGGCGGGCAGGTTCAGGCCCGCGGCCTCGGGTCCGGAGCGCTGCATCATCGCCATGAAGTACGCGCGGTCCGGGCCGATGGTCGCCGTCCACGTCGTCGGCTGCTGCTGCTGGTAGACGGGGCCGGGCGGCGGGGCCTGGGTCGCGCCGGGCTGCGCGTAGCCGCCGTAGCCGTCGCCGGGCGCGCCGGGGCCGCCCGGGCCGGGACCCGACGGCGGGGAGATCACCCAGTCGTCGTCACCGCCGCCGAAGGACTGACCGCCCTGGCGGGGACCGCCCTGCTGAGGGCCGCCCGGCTGCCGGCGTCCCGTCTCCTGCGGGAACATCGGCGGGGCCTGCGGACCGGACTGCTGGAACGCCTGCGGAGCCCCGCTGGTCACACCGGGACCGCCACCAGGACCTCCGGGTCCGGCACCGGGACCGTAGCCCCCGGGACCGGGACCGTTGGGCGGCGTGGGGCCGGGCGGTGGCGGGACCGGCCGGGACGGGTCCGTACCGAACACGGACGGGCCGGAGGGGCCGGGCCGGCCGGAAGGGCCGGGGAAGCCCGAGGCGCCCTGCGAGCCGGGCTGACCGGGCTGTCCCGGCTGGCCGGGGCGGCGCGAGGGGTCCGCGCCGAACGGCGGAGCCGACGGGTCGCCGCCGAAGGGCGGGATCGGCTCGGCCGGCCGGTTCACCTGCGAGGGCCGGGAGCTCTGGTAGTCGAACGAGTCACCGCCGCCGAAGGACGGTCCGGGAGCGCCGGGGCCACCGGGAGCGCCCGGGCCGCCGGGTGCCCCGGGCGGCTGCTGGAAACGCACGGCCGGGCCGGGCGCCGGCGGGCGCGGGGCGGCCGGGGTGTAGGAGGTCGCGGTGTTGGTGAGGAAGTTCCACCGGCACTCCTCGCAGAAGGGCGCACCACCCTCACGGGGCGTACGGCACTGCGGGCAGAGTTCGGGCTCGTGGCTCGGTACGGCGGACAGATGCCGGTTGCCGGGACCCTGCTGGCCGCCCGGGCCGGGCGGCGGGGGCGGGAAGCCGTAGCCGCCGCCGGGGGGCGGCGGGGGCGGAGGCACGGCACCGGCCATGCGGTGACCGCAGACCTCGCACCAGTCGTCGGAACCCGACTGGTGTCCGTTCGGGCAGGTCGGCATGTCGGCGCTTCCCCCTCTCCTGTTCCGGCCGCTCTGACCGGATTTACTCCAACCCCAGGAGGGGTCGGGCTCGCTGCTTGCAGTGTCCTACTAGGTCACTTCTTTACACGAACAGTCTTTGTGGACCGTGTTTCGAGAGTCATCTCGTCGGCCTCCGCGACTTTTGCCTTCAATCGCACAGTACCTGTCGTCGCGTCGACCACGTCCACCACCTTCGCAAGCAGTTTCGCAGTATCCGCGTTCCCGGAGGCACTCGCGAGCTGAACGGCCCGGCCCAGTTTGGCTGTTGCCCCATCGAAATCACCCGCTTTGCGAAGGTCCAGGCCCTGTTGGATGGCCTGGGCCAGTTCCGCCTGGCCGGTGTAGTGCGCGACCTGCGGATTGATCGACGTCGAGGCCGTCATGTCGTCGGTCCACACGGCCCGTACGAGCCCCTGCGCGCCCAGGTTCTGGACGCTGCCGTCGGGTTGCGGGACGATCAGGGAGACGCGGGCGGCCAGCATCTCCTGGCCGATGTTCGCGGCCGGGACCTCGACGCACACGTGGTAGTCGCGGGACTCGTCGCCCCAGGATCCGGTGGGGTAGTCCCCGGCCCGGGGTCCTGCCTCGGATCTGCGGTCGGTCAACTCCGTGACGGTGGGCGCGACCTGCTTGACGTACTTGACGGAGGTGCCGAGCGGGGTCCACAGGCGCAGCGCGACGTCGGCGACCTCCTTGCCCATGGCCGTCTCCATCATCCGCGTGAAGTCGGTGGCGAGCCCGGCCGGATCGGCGACGATGTCGGCCGTGCCGAGCAGGGCGGAGGCGATGCCTGTGACTTCTTTCACTTCCCAGTCGGTGCCGACGCCGCGGGCGTCACAGGTGAAGCGCCCGGCGCAGTGGTCCAGGGACGCCTTGAGGTCCTGTGCCGACTCGTGTTCGTTACGGCCGTCGGTGAGCAGGATGCCGTGGCGTATCGCGACGTCGGCCGAGGACAGCAGGCGCTCGGCGAGCCGCAGCCAGGTGCCGATCGCCGTGCCGCCGCCGGCGCTCAGCTTGCGCAGCGCCTGCTTGGCCTGGTCGCGGGTGGTGGCGTCGGCCACCGCGAGACGGCCGCCGCCCGGGTAGACCTCCTTGGCCACGTGCGTGCCGCCGATCACCGCGAAGTGCACGCCGTCGCGCAGGGTGTCGATCGCGGCGGCCGTGGCGTCGCGGGCGTTGCGCATCTTCGTCGCCGGGTAGTCCATCGAGCCCGAACAGTCGACCATGATCGCCACACCCGCGGACGGGCCCTGCCCCGGCGCGTACAGATGCGGCGCCGCGACCGCCGTCCCGACCGTGCCGCCGCCCGTCGCGGTGACCGTGACGATCGCGTTGACCTCGCGGCCGCCCTCCGGGAGGTACTCGTTCTGGTAGACGTCCACCGAGAACTGCGGCACGTTCGACTTAGAGAAATTGGCCATACCTGCTCAAATCCCCCTTGGAACCCCCACGGTTGTGGGGCGATGACTCGGTACGGACCGGTCCCCTCCGGTCCGTGGATGCTTGTGCGCGTTCCGCCCCGTTCGCGGCCTCAGGCCGATCCTGCCCCGGGCGGTGGCGCGGGGAACGGCAGTACGGCCACTGTTACGTTGTCGTGGCCCCCGCCGTCCAGCGCGTGGCCGACCAGGACCCGGGCGCTGTGCAGCGGGCGTACGGCCGCGTCGAGGGGGAGCACCTCGGCCATCTCCTGGGCCGCCTCCGCGTAGTTCCACAGGCCGTCCGTGCAGACCACCACCACGCCCGGCCGGTCGGGCTTGAAGGACGCGGTGTGCGGCTCGAGTTCGTAGGCGTCCGCGCCGAGCCAGCCGGTGATGGCGTGGGCGCGCTCGTCGGCGTAGGCCTCCGCCTCGTTCATCAGGCCCGCGGCGACCATCTGCGCGGCCCACGAGTCGTCCTCGGTGAGCCGGGCCGGGGGCGCGCCGCGGTCGGCCGGCACCCAGTAGACGCGGCTGTCGCCGACCCAGCCGACGACCAGCAGACCCGTGGTGACCACGGCGCCGACCAGCGTGCAGGCGGGCGCGTTCTGGTGCGGGGCGTGTTCGCGCGCGGTCTCCGGTTCCCGGGCCAGCGCGTTGACCGCGTGCGAGGCGGCGACGATCGCGTCGTGCATCGCCTGCTGCGGGTGCGTGCCCTGCGGCAGGGCGGTCAGCAGGGACTCGCTCGCCGCGCGGGAGGCGGCCAGCGAGGCGTCGTCCGGGCGGGTCGCCGAGGAGACGCCGTCGCAGACGATCGCGACCAGCGCGGGGGTGCCGTCGGGCAGCGCGCTCTCGCGGACGGCGAACGCGTCCTCGTTGCGGTGATGGCGCAGGCCCCGGTCGCTGACGGCGGCGATCGGGCCCGACTCCTGCTCCATGTGGTCGCGTTCACGTGGCTGGGCGTGCCCGCAGACCTCGCAGTAGCCGTCGTCGTCGACCCGGCCGGCCCGGCAGGCGACGCACACCCTGGCCTCCTCGGCCGCCGCCGCGAGCTCGGCGGCCACCCGGGGGTCGGGCGCCTGGAGGGCGTACTCGTCGGGCTCGGGGGGCCGGTCGAACCGTACGCCGGTGGCGGGCGAGACCGGGGAGCCGGGCTGCGGCGGGACCGCGGCCACCACCGGGGTGCCGGGCTTCGTGGCCGGCTGGGCCGCCGGCTGCGAGGCCGCGCCGTTCATCGTGAGCGTCGGGTGGTCGTCCGGCTGGGGCGGTACGGCGGACAGGTCGTATCCGCACGCACCGCAGAACCGGTCACCGGACTCGAGCGGCTCGGCGCAGCTCGGACACCGCGCCAGGGCGGCCTGCTGGGGCATCTGCGACATCAACTACACCCACGTCCGCGGGCGGTAACGATTGGCACGTTCCACCAGGTCGATCCTTTCATCGCCGCCGGTCGCCAGCCGGGCCAGCATGCGGTACGAGCGCTCCAGGCCGAACCTGAGGCCCCGTTCGTCCAGGCCACTGCCGAGCAGCGCCCGTTCCCCGGCTGCGGTCGGGGCGGAAGTCCGGCCCCCGGAGAGTATCCAGTCCAGGGCGCAGCCGAGCACCTCCGTGGACAACTGCTCGCGCCGCGTCGGATCCAGACCGTACGCGTCCAGTGCCTCGATCTGCGCGGCGGCGGCGGTCAGATCCTCCAGGAAGGGGGCGTCCGAGGCCGTCGCCGTCCGCTGCCGCAGCCGTGCGCGCACCGCCGCCACCCGGGCGGCCGTGTAGTGGATGGACGACTCCGGCACCGACTCCAGCGTCCGTACGGCGCTCCGCCGGTCCCCGGCCGCGAGCTGGACCCGGGCCAGGCCGAACGCGGTACTCACATAGCTGGGGTCGGTCGACCACACCAGCCGGTAGTACTCGGCCGCGTTGTCGAGCTGGCCCAGTACCTCCGCGCACAGGCCGAGGGCCAGCTTGGGCGCCGGTTCCCCGGGGAAGGCGTCGTAGATCGCGTCGAAGGCGAGCGCGGCACCCTCGTGGTCGCCGGTCACCAGCGCGGCCGCGCCCCGGTACCAGACCACACGCCAGTCGTCCTGGCGCTCCTTCTCCAGCGCGCCCAGGGCGTTCAGCGCGGTGGCCGCGTCGCCGTTCTCCAGCCAGGCCCGGATCATCCGCAGTCGTGTCTCGACGGACGGGGCGGGCGCGGCCGGCAGGGCGCTGATCAGCTCGGCCGGAGCGGAGGTCATCAGGCCCGCCAGGAAGCCGGCGTTGGGGTCGGTGGGGTCGACGTGGGGCACGGGCAGGGCGAGCGCCGCGGCGGGCGCGGGGACCGGCTTGACGAGGCCCGGCGCGGGAGCGGACGCCGGACCGGGCACCAGGTCGGCGCCGGAGCCGGGCGGCAGCGCCGCTGCCGCGCCGGGCGCGGAGGAGCGCCGTACCGCGGCCGCTCTGGCCCCCAGCCGGGACACGTCACCGTTCATCCGCGGGAACAGCTCCGCGTCGGTCACCTTCAGCTCGGGTCCGAACAGGGTCGACAGGGCCGGCCGCGCCTGTCCCGTCTGGAGGGAGACGACCTCCCGCAGCACGCCCGTCAGCTGCTCCGCCATCTCCTGCGCGGAGGCGAACCGGCGCGCCGGGTCGGGGTCGGTGGCGCGCACCAACAGCCGGTAGAACGACTCGTACTGGCGGAAGACCTCGATGTTGTCGGGGTCGGGCAGGGAGTCCACGAAGACGCTCGTGTAGCCCTGGAAGTCGAAGGTGAGGACCGCGAGCGTACGGCCCACGGTGTACAGGTCGCTGGCCACCGACGGGCCGACGTCGGCTACCTCGGGCGCCTGATAGCCCACCGTGCCGTAGATGGCCGACTCCTCGTCGTCCACCCTGCGCACCGCGCCCATGTCGATCAGCTTGAGCTGGTCCTCGGTCTGGATGGCGTTGTCGACCTTGAAGTCGCAGTACAGCAGGTTGCGGCTGTGCAGGTGCCCGAGGGCCTCCAGCGCCTCGATGCCGTACGCGCACGCCTGCTCCACCGGCAGCGGGTCGCGCTTGCCGGTGGCCGTGCGCCGGTCGTTGGCGATCTCCTTCAGCGACTTGCCGCCGACGTACTCCATGACGATGTACCCGTCCAGCGAACCCGTCCGCTGGTCGAGGTGCTCCACGAAGTTGTAGATCCGCACGATGTTGGAGTGCTCGATCTCGGCGAGGAAGCGGCGCTCGGCGACCGCGGCGGCCAGCGCGTCCTCGTCGCCGGTGTCCAGCAGGCCCTTCAGCACCACCCACCGGTCCGACACCGCGCGGTCCACGGCCAGGTAGACCCAGCCCAGCCCGCCGTGCGCGAGACAGCCCATGACCTCGTACTGGCCGTGCACGATGTCGCCGGTCTGCAGCTTCGGCACGAACGAGTAGGGGTGGCCGCACTTCGTGCAGAAGCCCTCCGTGCGCCCCTCCCGGTCACCGCGCGAGCGGCCCACCGGCGCGCCGCAGTCGGAGCGCGAGCAGAACCGCTTGCGCTCGGGCACCTCCGGGTTCTCCAGGACCATCGCGTGCGGGTCGGGCCGCGGCACCTGCGGGACCGTGACCAGCCCCGCGCCGAGCCGGCTGCGGGTGGAGCCGGCCGTGCCGGAGCCGGAGCTGCGCACCGACACCGAACGGCCGGTGGAACGGCCCGACACCGAGCGCGAGAGCCGTCCCGACACCGAGCGCCGCGACTTCGACGACTGCGACGACGTCCGCGCGCTACGGGCGCTGCGCGCGCTGGAGCGCGAACTGCCGCTGCCCGCGGAGCCCTTGCCGCTGCCGCTGACCCCGCTGGGCAGGGAGCCGACCAGGCCTCCCGCCGAGACGACCGGTGCGAGACCGCAGGTGTCGCAGTAGATCTCGCCCCCGCCCACGTCCTCGTACGACCCCTCGCAGCCCGGCCGCTGACATGCCTGACCCGCCTGACTCATGGCTACTGCTCCCCCCTACGGTCCTGAGGTCCGCCCTGCTCCGGCACGCGGGGCGTGCTGAGCAGGTCGACGGCCGCGTGCTGGTAGCGCAGCACGGCCTGTTCGGCGACGCGCAGATCACAGGGCGCGCTCCACAGCATGCGGCGGGCCACGTCGTACCGCTCGATCAGGAACGGGTCCTCCGCCAGGCCGTGCCGGGCGACCTTCGCCTTGTACGCGTCGAGGCGGCCGCGCAGCTCCGCGCGGACCGCCAGGGGCGCGGTGACCGCGGTCAGCGACTCGCGGGCGCGCAGGAGTTCGTCCTCCGCCTTCCGCTCCAGGGACTCCAGGAGCGGCGACAGGCGGTGCCACTGGGCGTGCCTGCGGTACTCGGCGGCCGTCGCCAGCTGTTCCTGGAGCACGGTCGGCGGACCGCTGACCACCGGCACCTCCGTGGCGGCGATCTTCGCGAGGACCTCGCCGCGCGCGGTGCGCGCCTCGGCGAGCGTGCGGTCCGCGCGGGAGAGCACGTCACGCAGCCGCACCAGCCGCTGTTCGGCGTCCTGGCGGACCGTCAGCACGGCGTCGATCTCCCGGCGGACGTCCTCCAGCCCCCGTGCCTCACGGTCGTACACCGTCGTGTCGGGCCGGCCGCCGCCCGGCGCCGAACTGCCCTGCGCGGGCACCCAGAAGGCGAGCGGGTCGGACACCACCTGTTCGCGCAGCGCCGTCAGGACGCGCGTGATGCGCTCCAGGTCGTCGCCCGCCGGGTGCTCGCCGGGGCGCACGCCCACGGAGTGCGCGAGCCGGCGGGTGCGCTGGAGCTCCGCGGCCAGTAAATCTATCCGGGCGGGCAGCGCCGACCAGACCGCGTCGGCGGTGACGACCATGTCCAGCGAGGACGCGTACAGCTCGTTCATCCGCTCCACCAGCGTGACGAGCGAGAAGCTCTGGCTGAGCCGGCCCGAGCCGGACAGCGTCGGCGCGTTGGCGGTGGCCGTGGCGCTGCCGGCGACCGTGACGGACTCGCCGCGCAGCAGTTCGGTCAGCTCCACCAGGTCCTCGCGGCTGGACCAGCGGCGGCGGGCGCGGATGTCACGCGCCGAGCGCAGCGCGTCCGTGTAGGCGTCGAAGTACGCCCACAGCAGGGTGATCGACGCCTCCGCGGACGCCCAGCGCTCCCGGGTGGTGCCCGTGAGCGCGGCGCCTTCGAGGAGTCTGCGGCCCGCGTGGTCCTGGAGGGCGAGGAGGGAGGTCTCGATCGCCTCGTGCTCCGCGCCGAGCCGCGCCAGCGCACGGTCCACCTCGTCCCGGTCCATCACCGGCCCGGCGGGGTCCGTGACGCCCATCGATCACCTCTCGCTGCTGAATCGGGTTTCTGGGTTGTTCTCCGCGTGATCCTTCTGGCCCTCGTCGACGTACGGTCAGCTCGTGCGCAGGTACTGCGGTGCCGATGGCTCGGACGCCTTCGCGTCCTTCCCCAGTGTCGCCGACAGCCAGGTGTCGTACGAGGCCTGCCAGCCGTCGCCTCGGTAGTCCACCAGGATCTTGTTGACCCGGCGCACCAGGTCGTCGGCGTCCTTCTTCATCGCCACGCCGTAGTACTCGGTGGTGAAGGCGGCGCCCTTCAGTTCGAGCGTGGGGTCCTGGGCGGCCTGGCTCGCGGCGAGCGCGCCGTCGGTGACCACCGCGTCGACCTCGCCGAGCTGGAGCCGGACCAGGCAGTCGAGCTGGTTGGGCACGGTGGTGGAGATGTCGACCGAGGAAGCGAGCCGCCCCGCCTTCCTGTCCTCGTCCAGCTTGGCGTACGCGGTGGAGCCCGCCGCCGTGCAGATCCGCTTCTTCGCCAGCGTGCCGTTGTAGCCCGTGATCGTCGACGACTTGGGCGCCAGGACCTGCTGGCCGGTCTTGAAGTAGGGCGCGGAGAACGCCACGTCGGTCAGCCGGGCGCAGTTGATGGTCATGGTGCGCACCACCATGTCGACCCGGCCGTCCTTGATCGCCGGTATGCGCTCGTTGGTGGGGATCGCCTTGAACTGGATCGCGTCCGGGTCGCCGAGGATGTCCTGGGCGATCCGGTGCACCAGGTCGATGTCGAAGCCCTCCAGCTCGGAGCCCTGGTTGTTGGGGTCCCGGTAGCCCCAGCGGTAGCTGTTCTGGTCGACGCCGACGATCAGCTTGCGCTTCTCGCCGGTGCGGTTCTTGATGGCCTCGATGGTGGCGCCGTCCGCACCCGACGGCGCCAGGGTCTGCTTCTCCGGGGCGTCGCAGTCCTCGGCGCGCACCGGGCTGCCGTCGGCGACGCCCGGGCCGCCCAGGCCCGTGCTGCCGTCGCCGTGCGACCGGGCCAGCGGCAGCAGCAGCACGAAGGCCAGGGCCAGGGCACAGACGACCGCCATGGCACCCACCCCGCCCCAGCCCTTCAGGCCGGCCCGCACGCGTCGCACATGCATCGTCACGCCCCCTGTCACCGGTACTCCGAAAGCCTGCGTCCGATGCCGAGCACCGCGCCCGTCGCGCCCAGCACGGCGAGGACGGCGGCGCCCGTCGGCAGTCCGGTCATGGCGCCCAGGCCGTCGCCCGCCGCCTGCCGGAACTCGCCCTGTTCGTGGGTGATCGCGAGCGCGAGGTTGTCGTCGACGCTGTCGAAGCACTCGCCGGTCGCGCCCTTGCCGCCGATCACCTGGTCGAGAGCCTGCTGGTAGTTGCCGTTCTCGTCCTGTTCGCGGGCGGCGGTGTGGCGCTTCTTCCACTCCGTCATGTTGGCGACGGCCGAGGTGACCGGCGTGGCCCCGTCCTTGTCGTCGGCGAGCTTCTCCGCCTCGGCGAGGCCCTTGCCGAGGGTGTCCATGTCCTCGGTGAAGTCGTGGTCGTAGGCGTCGACCTGCTCGGTGCCGACCTTGACCGTCTCGGCGCCGCGCGCCACCAGGGTGAGGTTCTCGTTGCCCCGGGCCTTGAGGGAGGCGATCCGGGCGTCGTGCAGCACGGTCAGCGAGCGGACGCCGTGGTCGTAGGAGGCGTCCAGCTGCGCGCGGGCCACCGTGTGGCCGACGGCCAGCCAGAGCAGGACGACCGTCGCGGTGGCCGTGGCGGCGACCAGGCCGTGGTTCAGCACCCGGTTGGTGCGCCGGTAGTTGCGGTGCTGGGCCCAGGCGAGCGCGGCGAGGACGAGGACGCCGAGGGCGATCGCCGCCCACGGGTAGGGCGTGGCCCTCGCGTAGTCGTCGCTCAGGCGCCGGTTCTCCTTGGTGTAGAGGTCCTGCGCCGCCGGGAGCATCTCGTGCTGCATCTTCTCGTTGGCGTAACGCAGGTAGGCGCCGCCCACCGGGAAACCCTGCCGGTTGTAGGTGCGGGCGCGCTCGACCAGGCCCTTGTACTCCGGCAGCAGCGTGTTGAGCTTGGCTATGGTCGCCGCCGCGGGGGAGCCCGGGTCGGAGTTGGCGGCCGCCGTGACGAGCTTGGCGGCGGCGGTGTCGATGTCCGTCTCGTACCGGTCGCGGGAGGCGGCCGTCTCCTGGCCGCCGGCCAGGAAACCGCTGGAGGCGGCGGTGTTGGCGTCGGCGAGCGAGCGGTAGATGTCGGCCGCGGCGGAGGTGAGCGGCTGGCTCTTGTGCAGGACGTCGTCGGCCGCGGCCGTGCGGTCGGTCATCTGCCAGGCGGTGACGGCGCCGAACGCGACGACGAGCAGGGCCAGGAGCGCGCCGATGACCCGCAGCCGGCCGGGTTCGGTGGTCGCCGCGGCGCGCAGCCGGTCGGCGCCCTCCGCGAACGCGGTTCTGCGGGGCGGCGCGGGGTCGGACGGGGGCGGTCCGCTCGGCCCGGGGCGGCCGGCTCCCGGCTGCGGTGGGACCACCGGCATCGCCGGCACGCCCGAACTCGGTGGTGCCGCGCTGCTCTTCGGCGCTTGAGTCACTGCTGACCTCCCCCGTGGTCATCCGTCGACGCAAGTATCGCTGCCGGGACCGACATCCGCACCGGGCTTCGCACGATCTTGATCGGATCGCAGCGGAAGCCGGTGGGGCGCCGGAACGCTGTCCGACCCCCTGCCCATGAATACGCTGCGGCAATCTGTTCGGTTCCCGGCCCGCGGACCGGCCGGACCCGTCGGTCGCACGGCACGCAGCACGCCTGCCTCACGGCACGTGCAACGCCCGCCTCACGGAACGTAGAACGCCCGCAGCCGCTCCAGCGCCCCCGTCGTCACGCCCGCCCGGTCCAGCCCCAGCAGCGCCGCCCCGAGCACCGGCGGCGCCGTCACCACCGTCGGCACCGCCTTCGGGGCCCGGGCGGCGAGCAGATCCCGTACCGCGTCGTCCAGTTGGGTGTGACCGGCCGCGAGGACGCCGCCGCCCAGCAGGACCGGCGTCTCCTCGTCCAGCAGGTCGAGCCGGGTCAGGGCGACCGTGGCCATGACCACGATCTCCTCGGCCAGCCGGTCGACGACCGTGCGGGCCACCGGGTCGCCCGCGGCGGCCGTGGCGAACAGCACCGGGGTCAGCTCGTGGCGGCGGTGCTGCGGCACGTGCTCCAGGTGCAGTGCCTCGATCAGCGCGTACATCGAGTCGAGCCCGAAGTGCGCGGGCAGCGTCCGGGCCAGTGCCGAGGGCGCGCCGCGGCCGTCCTCCGCGCGGGCCGCGTGCCACAGCGCCTCCTCGGCCAGATGCCAGCCGCCGCCCCAGTCGCCGGAGATCCGGCCGATCGCCGGGAAGCGGGCGGTGCGGCCGTCGGGGCGCATGCCGGCGCAGTTGATGCCGGCGCCGCACACCACGGCGACGCCCCTCGGTTCGGCCACGCCCGCCCGCAGGACGGCGAAGGTGTCGTTGCGGACCTCCACGGCCGTGCCCCACGCGCGCGCGTGCAGCGCGGCCGCCAGCTGCTCCTCCTCCACCGGGAGGTCGGCGTTGGCCAGGCAGGCCGAGACATGGGCGACGGAGGTGACGCCGGCCGCCGCGTACGCCCGCCCGACCGCCTCCGCCAGCGCGTCCACCGCCGCCGTCACCCCCACGGCCGGCGGCCGGAACCCGCCGCCGCGGGCCGTGGCGAGGACGTCTCCGTCGGCCGCCACGACCGCGACGTCGGTCTTGCTGTTGCCGGCGTCGATGGCGAGGACGCATGCGGTCAGGCCCACGCGAGGTGCTCCCGGTTGTGTGCGATCAGCTGGTCGGTGAGGGTCTCGGCGTACTCGTACTGCCCGACCAGGGGATGGGCGAGGAGGGCTTCGAAGACACGGTCGCGGCCGCCGTGCAGGGCGGCCTTCAGCGCCAGGTCCTCGTAGGCCGTCACGTTCGCCGTCAGCCCCGCGTACAGCGGGTCGACCGGCGGGACGGGCAGCGGGGCCGCCCCCTTCGGGCCGACCGCCGCCTGCACCTCGATCACCGCGTCCGCGGGGAGGAAGGGCAGCGTGCCGTTGTTGTACGTGTTGACCACCTGGTACGGGCTCCCGGCCCCGGTCAGCAGCGCCGCGGCGAGGTCCACCGCGGCCTCGGAGTAGTAGGCGCCGCCGCGCTTGGCGAGCAGCTCCGGCTTCTCGTCCAGGGCCGGATCCCCGTACATCGCCAGCAGTTCCCGTTCCATCGCGGCCACTTCGGCCGCCCGCGACGGCTTGGTGCGCAGTTCCCGTACGACCTCGTCGTGCGCGTAGTAGTAGCGCAGGTAGTACGACGGGACCACGCCCAGCCGGTCCAGGAGCGGGCGGGGCAGCCGCAGGTCGGCGGCGATCGTGTCGCCGTGCGCGGCCAGCAGGGCGGGCAGCACGTCCTCGCCCTCGGGTCCGTGCAGACGGACCGCGGTCTCCCAGGTCAGGTGGTTGAGGCCGACGTGGTCGAGGTGGATGTCGGCGGGCGTGACGCCGAGCAGCGCGGCGAACTTGCGCTGGAGACCGATCGCCACGTTGCACAGACCGACCGCCTTGTGCCCGGCCTGGAGCAGGGCGCGGGTGACGATGCCGACCGGGTTGGTGAAGTCGATGATCCAGGCGTTCGGGTTGGCCCGGCGCACCCGTTCGGCGATGTCCAGGACCACCGGCACCGTGCGCAGCGCCTTGGCCAGGCCGCCCGCGCCGGTCGTCTCCTGGCCGATGCAGCCGCATTCCAGGGGCCAGGTCTCGTCCTGCTCGCGGGCGGCCTGGCCGCCGACGCGCAGCTGGAGCAGGACCGCGTCCGCGCCGTCGACGCCCGCGTCGAGGTCGGCGGTGGTGACGATACGGCCCGGGTGGCCCTGCTTGGCGAAGATCCGCCGGGCCAGGCCGCCGACCAGCTCCAGCCGGTCCGCGGCCGGGTCGACCAGGACCAGTTCCTCGATGGGCAGGGTGTCGCGCAACCGTGCGAAGCCGTCGATGAGTTCGGGTGTGTAGGTCGAGCCGCCGCCGACCACGGTGAGTTTCATACTTGGTTCAACCCTTTACTCCGGTGAGCGTGACGCCCTCGACGAACGCCTTCTGGGCGAAGAAGAACACGAGGATCACGGGGGCCATGACCAGCACGGTGGCGGCCATGGTGAGGTTCCAGTCGGTGTGGTGGGCGCCCTTGAAGGATTCCAGGCCGTAGGACAGGGTCCAGGCCCCGGGGTTCTCGGACGCGTAGATCTGCGGGCCGAAGTAGTCGTTCCAGGCGTAGAAGAACTGGAAGAGCGCCACGGCCGCGATGCCCGGCTTCGCCATCGGGACGATGACCCTCAGCAGGGTGCGCAGGTCGCCGCAGCCGTCCACCTTGGCCGCGTCGACGTACTCGTTCGGGATCGTGGTCAGGAACTGGCGCAGCAGGAAGATGGAGAACGCGTCGCCGAACGCCATCGGGACGATCAGCGGCCACAGCGTGCCCGAGAGCCCCAGCTGCTTCGCCCAGAAGAGGTACATCGGGATGATGACGACCTGCGGGGGCAGCATCATCATCGAGATCACCAGCATGAGCGCCAGATTCCGGCCGCGGAAGCGGAACTTGGCGAGCGCGTAGGCCACCGGGATCGACGTCACGACCGTCAGGACGGTGCCGAGACCGGCGTAGATCAGGGTGTTCTTCCACCAGGTCAGGAAGCCGGGCGTGTCGAACACCTTCTGGTAGTTGGCCCATTCCCAGGTGCGCGGGATCAGGTCCCGGCTCAGTGCCTGGGTGTCGCTCATCAGCGAGGTCAGGAACACGAACACGAAGGGCAGGACGAAGAAGAGGGCGGCCGCGATGCCGAGCGCGTGCACGGCGATCCACTCCAGCAGCGCCCGGCGCCGCGCGGTGCGTTCGGCGGGTGTGACGGGTGCCTTCAACTCCAGCGGCGGGTCGAGTACTTGGGTCATGGTCAGTCACCTGCCTGGATGAGACCGCCCCGGCGCCGCATCAGGAACGCGGTGAACACCATCGACAGGGCGAAGAGGACGAGTGCCACCACGCACGCGGAGCCGTAGTCGAAGCGCTGGAAGCCGAGGTTGTAGACGAGCTGGGGGAGGGTGAGGGTCGACTTGTCCGGGTAGCCGGGCTCGAACTGGGTGCCCGCGCCCTGGATGACACCCGAGGCGACCTTTCCCGCGATCAGTGGCTGTGTGTAGTACTGCATGGTCTGGATCACGCCGGTGACCACCGCGAACATCACGATCGGCGAGATGTTCGGGAGCGTGACGAAGCGGAAGCGCTGCCACGCCGACGCTCCGTCCAGTTCGGCCGCCTCGTACTGCTCGGTCGGCACGTCCAGCAGCGCCGCCATGAAGATGACCATCAGGTCGCCGATGCCCCACAGGGCGAGCAGGGTGAGCGCCGGCTTGGACCAGGAGGGGTCGTTGAACCAGCCGGGCGCCGGGACGCCGATCTTCTCCAGGAGCGAGTTGACCGGGCCCGTACCGGGGTTGAGCAGGAAGGCGAAGGACATGGTGGCCGCGACCGGCGGGGCCAGATACGGCAGGTAGAAGAGGGTGCGGAAGACGCCCGTGCCCGTCTTGATCTTCGTGATGAGCAGGCCGACGCCCAGTCCGAAGACCACGCGCAGGCTCACCATGACGAGGACCAGCCACAGGGTGTTGCGCAGGGCGGGCCAGAAGAGGGGGTAGTTCTCGAAGACGTACGTCCAGTTCTTCGTTCCGCTCCACGTCGGCGGCTTGAAGCCGTCGTAGTGCATGAACGAGAAGTAGACCGTCGAGATCAGCGGGTACGCGAAGAAGACCGCGAAGCCGATCAGCCAGGGCGAGAGGAAGGCGAGGTTGCGAAGTGCCGCGCGGCGGTGCTTCGACGCCAGGGTGACGGTGCTCATCGCCGTACTACTTCGCCTGCGCGATGTCCGTGTCGATCTGCCGGGCCGTCGCGGCCAGGCCCGACGCGAGATCCTTCGCCTTGCCGCTCTCGTAGTCGTAGCCGAACTGCTGGATCGTCACCAGGTAGACACCGCCGTTGATCGAGGCGGGAGTCGTGGTCGAGTTCGGGTTCGCCGCGATGTCGAGGAAGGTCTTGAAGCGCGGGTCGTACTTCAGCTTCGGCGACTTGAGCGCCTCCAGCGTGGAGGGCACGTTGTGGATGGCGTTGGAGAAGCCCACGACCGCGTCCGTGTCGGTGGTCATGTACTTCACCAGTTCCCAGGCCGCGTTCTGCTTCTTGCTGTTGGCGGCTATGCCGGTGATCGTGCCGGTGATGTAGCCCTTGCCGTACTGGTCGGCCTGGTCGTCGGGCACGGGCAGCGGGGCGACGCCGATCTCGAAGTCCGGCTTGGCGTCGACCGCCATGCCCAGGCGCCACTCACCGTCCAGCTGCATCGCGACCTGGCCGGTGTGGAAGGGGTGCTTGGGGCCCCACTCGTCGCCCAGCGTGGAGCGGAACTTCTCCAGCTTCTGGAAGCCGCCGAGTCCGTCGACGAGCTTCTTCTGCAGGGTGAAACCGGCCGTGAAGGCGGGGTCCTTGGCGAGGTTCGACTTGCCGCTGCTGTCGAAGTACGTCGGGGAGAACTGCCCGAAGTAGTGCTCGGTCGTCGACTCCCAGCCGTGGTAGTTCGGCATGAACCCGAGCTGTGTGTACGAGTCGCCCTTGGCGATCGTCAGCTTCTTCGCGTCCGCCTCGAACTCGGACCAGGTGCGCGGCGGGCTCTTGATGCCGGCCTTGGTGAACGCCGTCTTGTTGTAGTAGAGCCCGTACGCGTCGCCCAGCAGCGGTGCCGCGCAGCGGTCGCCGTCGAACTGGGTGTACTCGTTCATCGCCTTCGGGAAGGTCGTCTCGGGGTCGATGCCGGACTTCTCGAAGAAGGGGTTGAGGTCGACCAGGGCGCCCGAGGAGCAGAACTTGCCCACGTTGTTCGTGGTGAAGGAGGAGATCACGTCGGGTGCTTTGTCGCCGCCCGCCCGCAGCGACTGGTTGATCTTGTCGTCGGTCATGTTGCCGACGACGTTGACGTGGATGTTGGGGTGCGCCTTCTCGAAGCCGGCGACCAGCGACTGCACGGCCTTGACCTCGGAGGGCGCGCTCCAGGCGTGCCAGAAGTTGATGGTGGTGTCCTTCGACGCGTCGTCGCTCGCGCCGGAGTCGCTCTGGCCGGTACAGGCGGTGGTCAGGAGGAGCGCGGACGCTGTGAGGGCGAGAGCTGCCTTGCGTACCGCTTCGGGCATGACTTCGGGCATGACGGTGTCTCCCTGGGACGGGGCGGGGTGAGCGAGGTCTTGAGCGAAGGACGAGACGGGTCTTGAGGGAAGGACGAGACGGGTCTTGAGCGAAGGACGAGAGGGGTCTTGAGCGAAGGACGAGAGGGGGTTTTCGGGATCAGCGGGAGGTGTCGAAGACCTCGTCGCGGGTGGCCGCCAGCGCGCTCTCCAACGCGCCGCGCAGTACGGGGTGTTCGGTGACGTCGCCGACGACGAGCCGGGGCCGGGCGGCGGCCAGCTCCTCCAGTTCGGCCTGGACCAGGGCGCGCAGCACCTCACCGCCGGCGGTGAGCGGGACGCCGCTGAGGACGACGAGTTCGGGGTCGAGGACGGAGACGAGGGAGGCGAGACCGGTGGCGAGCCGGGTCGCGTACGTCTGGAGCAGCTGCCGGTGGGGGCCGTCGTCGGCCTCGGCCGCGCGGGCGACGAGGGCGGCGGCGACCTCGGTGTACGAGCCGGCCGGGATGTCCTTGATGCCCAGTTCCCGGGCCAGCCGGGGGACGGCCTGGGAACCGGCCAGCTCCTGGTAGCCGCCGCTGTTGGCCTTGGTCACCTGGCGGACCAGGGGCGCGCCGGGCACCGGCAGGAAGCCGACCTCGCCGGCGCCGCCGGTCCAGCCGCGGTGCAGCCGTCCGCCGAGGACGAGGGCGGCGCCGAGGCCGCCCTCGTTCCACAGCAGGACGAAGTCCGCGTGTCCCCGGGCCGCGCCCAGGCGCTGTTCGGCGACGGCGACGAGGTTGACGTCGTTCTCGTACTCGACCGGCATGGGCAGGGCGGCGGCGAGTTCGTCGAGGAGGGCGGGGGCGTGCCAGCCGGGCAGGTGGGAGGCGTAGCGCAGCCGGCCGGTGTTGGGGTCGAAGGCGCCGGGGGTGCCGATGACGAGCCGGTGGACGTCGTCGCGGGCGAGGCCGGCCGCCTTCACCGCGCCGTCGAGGGCGTCCGTGACCTGCTGGACGACGGGTTTCGCCGGCCGCCGGCCGGGGGTGGGCAGTTCGTAGGCGCCGACGGTGCGCCCGGTGATGTCGGCGACGGCGGCGCGGATGCGCTCGGGGGTGACGTCGAGTCCGGCGGCGTACGCGGCGGCCGGGTTGACCTCGTACAGCTGGGCGCTGGGTCCGGGCCGGCCCTCGCTGGTGCCGGTCGCGAGCACGAGGCCGGCCGCCTCCAGCCGGGCCAGCAACTGGGACGCGGTCGGCTTGGACAGGCCGGTGAGCTTGCCGATCCGGGTGCGCGACAGCGGGCCGTGCTCCAGCAGGAGGTCGAGCGCGGCACGGTCGTTCATGGCGCGCAGGACGCGCGGAGTGCCCGGCGTACCGGCGGTTCCTGCCATGGGATCGACACCTGCCCTTCGGCTGACCCGCTTCCCGGCGGTCCGACGGGGAACGTCCCCCGGAAGATCACTGTTAGGAAGGTTTCCTATTCGGTGGCAGGAACGTAAGCCCGAGGGGAAGGAGGCGTCAAGGGATCCTGTACCCGCGGCAACGCACTCGTTACCTGCGGGGGCCGGGGCCGGGGCCGGGGGAGCGACAGGGGGAGCGGCGGGGGAACGCTGGGGAGCCGTGAAGGAACCGTGGGGCGGCCCCGTGCCGTGACTACGGCAGGAACGGGGCCGTGTCCAGGGTGGGGTACGGCGCCGGGAGGAGGAGGGGCTCGCCGAGGTCGACCTTGGTGTCCTGGCCGTAGTAGGCCTCGGGGGGGTCGTCGCCGGGCAGGACGGGAGCGGTGTGGCAGTGGGCCGTCCCGGAGTGACGATCGATGAGGACGTGGACGGGGACGCCTGCGGCGGCGTAGACACGGAGTTTCGGGCCTGTGTCCATTTCGTGGTTGGTGGAGGTGACTTCTCCGACCAGGGCGAGCAGGTCGATGGGGTACCAGCCCTTGTGAGCCTTGGAGTAGGCCTCGTCCAGCTCGGACGGCCTGCGGCGGCGGACGTAGAAATCGGGGATCACCAACGCCATGGTGTTGCCGTCCTTGTGAGCGGCGCGGTAGCCGTTGTTGAAGCCGGCGAGCCGGATCCCGGCAGTTCGGAACTGGAAGTACAGCTCGCCGGCGCCATCGTTGTGGTTGTCGTTCGGTTGCGGCGGCACGACGGCCATCCCCTCGACGTATTCGGGTCGAGTCGGCGCTTGGGACGCCTCTTCGATCGCGATCAACAAATCGACGGGGTCCTGCTTCGGCTCCATGACCGGCTCCACGACGGGTTCGGCACTCATTCCTGGTCCTCCTCGTCACGCTGCTGCCAGCCCGCGCCAGGTGCCCCGGCAGAACGATGGGGCACCCCGCGCGCTCCCCGCGCCGGGATGCCCCGATCGTTCACTCGAACGAGTGTGCTGAACCGTTCCGTCCCCTCTCTGCGGTTCCGCGGTTCCGTGTCCATGTGCCTACGTGTGAGGGCGGCACCCGGAGCTCCCCGGGTGCCGCCCTCACACGTAGCGCTACTTCGCGCGTACCGCCTACTTCGTCGGTGCCGGCGTTCGCGGCTGGGCGAGCGGTGTGGCCGCCACCGACTGGGGGGACTCCGCGTTGGCGAAGACCGACGGGGCCGCGACCGCGGCGGTCGGGTCGACCGGGTCCTCCTCCAGGGGGGCGGTGGCGCCGCCCACGATGCGGATGTCGGCCGCGTCGAAGGCCCGCTTGACCCGCCAGCGCAGCTCGCGCTCCACCGCCAGGGACTTGCCGGGCATCGTCTTCGCCGAGACGCGGACCACCATGGAGTCCAGCAGCACGCTGTCCAGGCCCAGCACCTCGATCGGGCTCCACAGGAGCTCGTTCCAGGGCTCTTCCTTGCTCATCTTCTCGGCGACCTCGTCGAGAGTGGCCTTCACCCGGTCCAGGTCCTCCGAGGCGCGCACGGTCACGTCGACGCCGGCCGTGGCCCAGCCCTGCGAGAGGTTGCCGATCCGCTTGACCTCGCCGTTGCGGACGTACCAGATCTCACCGTTGGCGCCGCGCAGCTTGGTCACCCGCAGGCCGACCTCGATGACCTCGCCGGAGGCCACCCCCGCGTCGATCTGGTCGCCGACCCCGTACTGGTCCTCCAGGATCATGAACACACCGGAGAGGAAGTCCGTCACCAGGTTGCGGGCGCCGAAACCGATCGCCACACCCGCGACACCGGCGGAGGCCAGCAGCGGGGCGAGGTTGATCTCGAAGGTCGACAGCACCATCAGGGCGGCCGTGCCGAGGATGAGGAAGCTCGCCACCGAACGCAGCACCGAGCCGATCGCCTGCGAGCGCTGCCTGCGCCGCTCGGTGTTGGCCAGCAGCCCGCCCAGGGCCGTGCCGTCGACCGACTCCACGGTCCTGGTCATGCGGTCGATCAGCTTGGTGATCGCCCGCTGCACCACCACTCTGAGCACCGCGGCGATCACCAGGATCAGCAGGACCCGCAGACCTATCGCGAGCCACGTCGACCAGTTCTGCTCGACCCAGCTCGCCGCGTTCGTGGCGCTCTCCTGGGCGTCGTCGAGGGACGGGACGGTCACGCTCGGCGACCCCGAGGGGGTCGGCGCGGGCGACGAACCGGCGGCCGACAGGACGGCGGACAAGAACACGGCAGGTACCTCCAGGTGCTGCGCTGCTCCGTTTGGTCCGGCGGTCAAGGGCGACACGCGCTGCAAGGTCACGGAAGGGTCACCGGACGGACAGAACCACCACACTAACGGGGCATTGCGTGTGGCTCGGCGCGATGCGCGAAGGAGAGACAGTACTCACCCGCGCTTGAACAGGGCGTGATCCTGGGGATGCATCGGATGTGGTCGAAAACACTCCCAGCCCGTTACCGGGACATGGTGGCGCGTTCACCAGGCATGAGGGGAGACTGACCACAGATCGTCCCGGCGCGAGCCACGCGCCGCCGACGCACAAGGAGGCCTCCGTGCCGCATGTCCTGGTCCTCAACGCGTCGTACGAGCCACTCGGCGTCGTACCGCTCCGCCGCGCGCTCATCCTCGTCCTCGAGAACAAGGCCGTCTGCCTCGAGGAATCCGGCGCCTTCATGCACAGCGCAACCGTCACAGTCCCCGCACCCAGCGTGGTCCGGCTCAAGCGATTCGTGCGGGTTCCCTATCGGGGGCCCGTTCCTCTCACCCGTCGTGCGCTCTTCGCCCGTGACGGGGGCCGGTGCATGTACTGCGGTGGCGTCGCAACCAGCGTCGACCACGTCATCCCGCGCAGCCGCGGGGGCAAGCACGTCTGGGACAACGTGGTGGCCTCCTGCCGCCGCTGCAACCACGTGAAGGCCGACCGACACCTCTTCGAGATCGGCTGGCGCCTGCGCCACAAACCCGCCCCGCCCACCGGACTGGCCTGGCGCATCATCGGGACCGGGCACCGGGACCCACGCTGGCTGCCCTACTTGCAACCGTTCGGCGCGGACGACGCCCTGGCCCGGATCGACGGCATTTCCGCCTGACATGATCCGGGCCTTCGCATTGCCGCGGACGACCGTGTCCCGGCCCCGGGGATCCCCTGTGCCCCCGGGGCCGGACGGTCGCGTGAGTACGTGGGGCGCCTGTGCCCGCCGGGCTGGACGGTGGCGTGTGGCGGCCTGTGGCGCCTGTGTCCCCGTGAGGCCGGTCGGTCACGTGTGGTGCCTGTGCCTGCCGGGCCGGTCGTCACGTGTGGTGCCTGTGCCTGCCGGGCCGGTCGGTCACGTGTGGCGCAGTTGCGCGGGGTGCAGTGAGCGGCGAAGCAGCGGCAGCGAGGTGGCCGCCGCCAGCAGACAGCAGACGTACACCGCCGGCGGGATCAGCAGGGCCGCGTACGGCACGGCCGCACTGCCGAGGACGGCGGCCTGGGAGGCGTACCAGACACCGATCGTCAAGCCGCCCGCGCCCGCCAGCAGGACCGCCGGCGCGAGCGGCAGCGCGGTCTCCAGCAGCAGGGCCCGGCCGAGCACCCGCCGTGGCACTCCGGCAGCGGCCAGCGTGGCGAGCCCCCGGCGGCGGGCCGCCACCGACTCGGCGGTGCCGACGGCCAGCGCGCACAGCACGATCCCGAGCCCGACGAGGACACCGACGGCGGTGAGGTCGAGCCCCGTCGTGTAGAAGGCGCGGCTCCCGGCCGGCCGATGGCCGCGGTTCGGCTCGTCCAGGTAGGCGAGCAGCGTCGCCCGCACCCCGGCGAAGCCCGTGCCCACGACCGTCACCAGCAGCACGGCCGCATGGGTGCGGGCCGCGGCCCACGGGTCGTCGCGCAGCCGCTCCGCCGCGATCAGCGTCGCCGCCGACCGGGCACGGGGTGCGAGCAGCCGGCCGGTGAGCCCCGACACCGCCCCGGCCAGCCATACCGCGCCCACCCCGACGGCCACGACCAGGCTCAGCAGCGTCAGCGGCACCCGCCCGGCCTCCCCCCGGGCGGGCTCGCCCGCGGCGGTGGCGCTCGACGCGGCCACCGCCAGGACGACCACCAGCAGCAGGCCGCCCAGGAACAGCAGCCCCGGCCCCCGCCCGGAGACGGCGCGCACCCGGCGCACCGGGCCCAGCGGAGAGGCCGCCACCCGGCGCAGCGCCAGCGCCCCCGCCGCCGCGCCCAGGATCGGCACGCCCGGTGTGACCAGCGCGAACCCGACCCAGGTCAGGGGCGTTGGCTCGGTCCACAGGCGCAGCAGGACCCAGAGGGATCCGCCGGTGGCGAGCACGGCGCCCAGCAGACAGGCGAGCCCGGTCTCCAGCGCCGCGATCCGGCGCACCTGCCCCGGCGTGGCCCCGGCCAGCCGCAGCCCGGCCAGCCGCCGGTCGCGGTGCACCGCCCCGATCAGGGCGCACTGGCCGAGGAAGCCGAGCACCGGTACCAGCAGGAGCAGCAGGCTGGTGATCACCCCGGCGCGCTGGCCGGGCTGGTCGAGCAGCCCGTGCCCGAGAGCGAAGTGGTACTGGCCGCGCACGGAGGCCAGGGCCACGGCCGCGAGCAGGATGCCCGTCGCCAGGGCCGCCCCGGCCGCGGTCAGTCCGACCCGCCACCACTCCCGCCGGTCGGACCCCCGGGTGAGCTCCCAGGCCAGCCGGATGTCGGTCCTCACGAGGTCACCTCCGCCGCGAGCGTCGCGCCGTCGCTCAGCCGCACCTCGCGGTCCGCGTACGCCGCGGTCGGGGCGTCGTGCGTGATCAGCAGCACCGCAGTGCCGGACTCGCGGGCCGTGTGGGCCAGGGCCGTCATGACCTGCTCGGCGGCGAGGGAGTCCAGCGCTCCCGTGGGCTCGTCCGCGAAGACCACCTTCGGCCCGGTGACCAGGGCGCGGGCCAGGGCGACCCGCTGGGCCTGGCCGCCGCTGAGCTCGCCCGGCCGCAGCTCCTGCTGTCCGCGCACCCCGAACCGCTCCAGCCACTCCCCGGCCCGCTGCCGGGCCACGGCCCGCGTGGTCCCGGCCAGCAGCAGCGGAAGTGTCACGTTGTCGACCGCCGTCAGCTCCGGGACCAGCTGTCCGAACTGGAAGACCACGCCGAAGTCGGTGCGGCGCAGCTCGCTCAGCCGCTTCTCGGGCAGCTGGTCGAGTCGCTGTCCGCCGTACGTCACCGAGCCCCGGTCCGGACGCACGATCCCGGCCAGGCAGTGCAGCAGCGTCGACTTCCCGCTGCCGCTCGCACCGGTCACGGCGAGGATCTCGCCGGCCCGCAGGTCCACCGAGGCGCCGCGCAGCGCCTCGTTCCTGCCGTGCGCTTTGACCAGGTCACAGGCCTGGAGCAGCGGCACGGGGGCCTCCCCCTTGGTGTTCACGTCGCATCGACCTCCGCGGTCAGAGTGGTCAGCCGGGCCGCCGTCGTGATCATCCAGCGGAGGTCGGCGTCGAGGTGGTTGAGGGCGTAGTCCGCCGACAGCACGGTCGCCAGATCGGCGCCCGGATCGGTCTTGAGCGCGGTCAGCTGGCGCATCCGCTCCATGTGGGCGGCCCGCTGTGCCCCGAGGTAGGCGGCCGGGTCGCCGCCGGCCAGGATCGAGACGACGACCTTGGCGAAGATCTCGTTGGTCACGAAGGGCGCGGGCGGCGCGATCTCCCCGGCCCACTCGGCCAGCTCGCGCGCACCCCGCTCCGTCGAGCGGTAGGTCGTACGCTCCGGGCCGCCGTCCGACGCGGTTCCCTCCACCTCCGCGAGACCGTCGCGGACCAGGCGTTGAAGGGTCGTGTAGACCTGCCCGTAGGCCAGCGGACGGGCCTGCGGGAAACGTTCGTCGTGGCGTCGCTTGAGGTCGTAGCCATGGCTCGGCCCTCCGGCGAGCAGCCCCAGCAGGATGTGGCGGATGCTCATGGCGATCATTATGCACTCGATATATGTACTGAGTGAATAGCGAGTGCGCGGCAAAGTCGGCACTGTCCGCGCGGGCGGTGGCGGCGAAGTCTGCACCGCCCGCGCGGGCGGGCGGGGGAGTGCCCGGAGGTCGGGAATTCCGGAACGGAATGTGACGACATGCGCCTTGCCCGCGTCCTGGACGTCTGCGGTCGCGTTCCCTGGGTAGGGCTGCGATAGCCCGCAATCGACAAGTTCCGCGCCATCCGCCCCCGACAAGTTCCGCGCCATCCGCACCCGACAGGTACCGCGTCACCGCGTCCCCCCACCCGACAGGTTCCGCGTCACCCCCACCCGACAAGGAGACCCCCGTGGCCGCACCCGCCCCCACCCTTCCGTTGCTCCCCACCCCCTCCAAACGTGAGGTCGGCCGTGCCTTCAGCGCGGAGCCGACCTTCGCCGAGGCCCCGCTGACCAGCGAGCCCCCGCTGCCCGACGCGGAGCCCCTGACCAGCGAGCCGCCGCTCGCCGCCGCGGACTCCGACGTCACGAGGCCGTAGATGACCGCACCCCGGTCGGCCGCGCCCCTCACCGAGGACCTGTCCAGGCTCGCCGCACTGCACGGCGTGGCCACCTCCTACAGCCCCTCCCCGGACCGCACGGTCGCGGCCTCCGCCGCCGCGGTCGCCGGCGCGCTGGCCGCCCTCGGCGTCGACGCCGGCACCCCTGAGGCCGCCCGCGCCGCGCTCGCCGCCCGGGAAGGCCGACTGCGCGAACGGCTGCTGCCGCCCACCGTGGTCCTCTGGAGCGGCGCCACCTCGCCGGTCCTCGCGGCCCTGCCCGAGGGCACCCGGCTGCGGATCGAGACCGAGCAGGGCGAGACCCGCGCCGCCGCCGAACAACTCCCGCCGGGCATCCACCGGTTGACCGCGACGGCACCCGACGGCCGCACGGCACAGGTGCATCTCGTCGTCGCCCCGCCCCGCCTGCCCACGCCCCGAGGACGCTCGTACGGCCTCCTCGTCCAGCTCTACTCCCTCCTCTCGCGGCGTTCCTGGGGCATGGGTGACCTCGGTGACCTCGGCGAACTCACCGCCTGGGCCGGACGCGCGCTCGGCGCCGGATTCGTCCAGGTCAACCCGCTGCACGCGGCCGTCCCCGGCCCGCCCGCCGACCCGTCCCCGTACCGGCCGTCCTCGCGCCGCTTCTCCGACCCGGTCCATCTGCGGGTCGAGGACGTACCCGAGTTCGCCTACGTGGAGGACCGCGAGCGGGTGCGCTCCCTGCTGGAGCGGGCCGCCCGGCTGCGCGAGACGGTGCTGGAGAAGGGGGCGCTGATCGACCGGGACGCCGTGTGGGAGCTCAAGCGCGAGGCGCTGGAACTGGTCGCGGACGTACCGCTCGGGCCGGGCCGGCGCGCCGCCTACCGCGACTTCCTCGCCGAACAGGGCGAGGCGCTGGAGGACCACGCCACCTGGTACGCCCTCGCGGAGGTGCACGGCTCGGACTGGAGCCGCTGGCCCGCAGGGTTGCGCGACCCCCGTTCGGCGCAGACCGCCCGCGCCCGCGCCGAACTCATGGACCGCGTCGACTTCCACAGCCGCCTCGCCTGGCTCACCGACGCCCAGCTCACCGCCGCCCAGCGCACCGCGCGCGAGGCCGGCATGCCGGTCGGGCTCGTGCACGACCTGGCGGTCGGGGTGCACCCCGGGGGCGCCGACGCCTGGGCGCAGCAGGAGTACTTCGCCGCCGGCATGTCGGTCGGCGCCCCACCGGACGCCTTCAACGCCCACGGCCAGGACTGGGGCCTGCCGCCCTGGCGCCCGGACCGCCTCGCCGAGTCCGGATACGAGCCCTACCGCCGCCTCCTGCGTGCCCTGTTCCGCCACGCGGGCGCCCTGCGCATCGACCACGTCATGGGCCTGTTCCGGCTCTGGTGGGTCCCGCAGGGACTCCCGCCGACGGAGGGCACCTACGTCCGCTACGACGCCGAGGCCATGCTCGCCGTCCTGGTCCTGGAGGCCTCCCGGGCCGGAGCGATGGTGATCGGCGAGGATCTGGGCACCGTGGAGGCCGGGGTGCGCGAGGCGCTGCGCGAACGCGGGGTGCTCGGCACCTCGGTGCTGTGGTTCGAGCGGGACTGGGACGGCGACGGCCGCCCGCTGCCGCCCGAACGCTGGCGCTCCGACTGCCTCGCCACCGCCACCACCCACGATCTGCCGCCCACCGCCTCCCGCCTGACCGGAGACCACGTCGAACTCCGCGACAGCCTGGGCCTGTTGGCCCGCCCGCTCGCGGAGGAACGGGCCGAGGCGGCCGCGGACACCAGGGAGTGGCTGGCCCTGCTCGCCCGGCTCGGCCTGGTGCGGGGCTCCGGCGGTGGCGCCGACACCACCTCGGAGGAGGCCGAGGTCCAGGCCGTCCACCGCTTCCTGCTGCGCACCCCCGCCCGTCTGATCGGCGTCTGGCTGCCCGACGGCGTAGGCGACCGGCGGCCGCAGAACCTCCCCGGCACCTGGGACCAGTACCCGAACTGGCGTCTGCCGATCGCCGACAGCGAGGGCCGCCCGGTGACGCTGGAGGAACTGGCCGCCTCACCACGGGTGCACGCCCTGATGGACGCGGTGCGAGAGGCCCGGAGCGGACGGACGAGCAGCGCCCCGGAAGCGGACGCGGACCCGGAGTCGGAGGCGAGGTCGAGGCCGGGCTCGGGGCGCGCGGAGGGGAACGGTGAGGTGGCGGCCGACGCGACGGTCGCTGCGGCGGCTTCTACGACTGGTGGTGCGGCAACCGAGGCGGCGACTTCGACGCCCGGTGTGGCGGCAACCCAGGCGGTGGGCGATGCGGTTCCTGACGCGGCGGGTGATGCGGTGGGTGAGGGGCGTTGAGGGGTGCGGAGGGGTGCCGAGGGGCCGCGCGGAACGGTGCTCGCCCCTCGTTCGCCCCTCGTACGGCACCCCGGGCGCGCGGTCACGTCGGGCGTTCGCTACTTTTGCACCGTGGACAAGAAGAACGCCCTGCGCGCCGGCGCCCTGGCTGCCGGTACGACGCTGATGATGCTGCTCATGTCGTCCCCCGCGCTCGCGCTCGCCCGCGACGACGGCGACGACCCCGGTCCGGGCCTGAGCGTCATCGAGACGCTGGGCCTCTACGTCCTGGCCCCGCTCGTGGTGTTCGGGGTGATCACGGGTCTGGTGATGGCTCTCGACAGGTCGACGGACCGTCGGCCGAAGGCCGGCACGAAGGCCAAGGTGGCCGCGAAGGCCTGATCACGGCCGACGCGTGATCCCGCACGGAGTCTGACGCGGGGTCCTGAACAGATCTTTTCGAGGGCGCCGTCCTCGCCGTACGTACCGGCCACTGCCGTACGTGGGTGAGAACGGCGCCCTCGCCGTGTTTCCGGAGCCGGTCCCCAAGGACGGGACGGCCCGGTGAGAGGCGGCGCGGTGAGGTGAGAGGCGGGCCGGTGACAGGCGGCGGGCCTAGGCCGACGGGTGCGGCGCGGTCAGATACCGCTGCACGGTGGGTGCCAGCCAGGCCACGATCTCCTCGCGGGTGAGCTCGACGGCCGGCGAGAAGCGCAGCACGTATCGGGCGAGCGCGAGCCCGAGGAGCTGGGTCGAGGCCAGCGCGGCCCGGGAGGGCACCTGCTCGGGGTCCGGGCACACCGCACGGGCGACCGGCAGGACCTGCTCCCGGAAGATGCCCTGCATCCGCTCCGCGCCGGACTGGTTGGTGACGCCGACCCGCAGCAGAGCCGTGAGCACCTCGTTCTCCTCCCACATGTCCAGGAAATGGGCCACGAGCACCCGCCCGGCCTCGTCACGGGGGAGACCGCCCAGGTCGGGCAGCTTCAGATCGACGGAGACGGCCGCCGCGAAGAGGCCCTCCTTGTTGCCGAAGTAGCGCATCACCATCGAGGGGTCGATGCCGGCGTCCTTGGCGATGGCGCGGATGGTGGCTCGCTCGTAGCCATCTGCGGCGAAGCGCTCGCGGGCGGCGTCGAGGATGGCGGTGCGGGTGGCGTCGGAGCGGCGAGGAGCGGCGGGAGGCTTGCTGGCGGTCATGTCAACGAGCGTAGGCCAACATGTGTTTGCCAACAAGGGTTGGCAGGGCTGTCGAGCTTGCGGGGCGGGAGGCGCCGCCGACGGTTCGCCTGCTGCGGTCGGCGGTGGTTGATCGACTGCAGCGGGTCAACATTGGTTGGCCAACACTCGTTTGCCAACATCTGTTGACTCTCTCGCATCGCCCGCTCTATTGTTGCCAACAAGCGTTGACCAACGTTCGTTGACCAACAGATGTTGGCCAACAGGTGTTGGTCAACAGGCGTAGACCAGAGCCCGTACGTGCTCCCTGCTCCCCCACTCCCCGCCCCGTGCTCCAGGAGGCCAAAATGAACGGCACCGTCGGCACTGCCAGCACCGTCGGCACCACCTCCCGCCCCGTGATCGTCGTCGGCTCCGGTCCCACCGGCCTCCTCCTCGCCGGGGACCTCGCCGCCGCCGGGGTGCGGGTCACGCTCGTCGAGAAGCGCCCGCACAAGATCAGCAACCTTTCCCGCGCCTTCGTCCTGCACGCCCGCACCCTGGAGCAGCTCGACGCCCGTGGTCTCGCCGACGGGCTCGAGGCCGTCGGCCGCCCCCTCGACCGGCTGCGTCTCTTCGGCCGCCTCACCATCACCCTCGACGCCCTTCCGTCCCGGTTCAACCACCTCCTGGTGATCCCGCAGTACGAGGTGGAGCGGGCACTGGAGCGCCGCGCGGTGGCCGCCGGGGTGGATTTCCGGTACGAGACCGAGGTCACCGGGCTGGACCAGGACGCGGACGGAGTGACGGTCCAGGTGCGTGGCACCGGCGACGAGATCGAGGAACTGCGGGCGGCGTACGTCGTCGGCAGTGACGGGATGCGCAGCGCCGTGCGGGACGCGATCGGGCTGCCCTTCCCCGGCCGGTCGGTCATCCGTTCCGTCGTCCTCGCGGACGTGCGGCTGGCCGAGGAGCCCGAGGATCTGCTCACCGTGAACACCGTGGGCGACGCCTTCGCCTTCATCGCGCCCTTCGGCGACGGCTACCACCGTGTGATCGGCTGGAACCGCGCGCGTGACGTGCCCGACCACGAACCCCTCGACCTGGACGAGGTCAAGGAGATCGTCCGGCTCGCCCTCGGTCGCGACTACGGCATGCACGACGCCCGCTGGATGTCCCGCTTCCACAGCGACGAGCGCCAGGCGCCCGCCTACCGGGTCGGCCGGGTCTTCCTGGCCGGTGACGCCGCCCATGTGCACACCCCGGCCGGCGGTCAGGGCATGAACACCGGCCTCCAGGACGCGGCCAACCTGAGCTGGAAGCTCGCCCAGGTGGTCAACGGCCACGCGGGCCCCGAACTGCTCGACACCTACCAGGCGGAACGGCACCCCGTCGGCAGGGCGGTCCTGCGCAGCAGCGGCGGCATCGTCCGCCTCGCCATGGCCAAGCGGCCCTGGACGCTGGCCCTGCGCGCGGCGCTCACCGCCTTCCTCGACGTGGTCGGTCCGGCCCGCCGCAGGGCGCTCGGCCAGGTCACCGGGATCGGCTACCGGTACGTGGCGCCCAAGGGCGCCCACCGCCTCACCGGCAGCCGCGTCCCCGACATCGCCCTCGCCGACGGCGGCCGCCTCTACGAGGCACTGCGCGGCGGCCGGTTCGTGCTGATCACGCCGGAGGCGTACGAGGAGCGGGGCGCTCGCGAGGACCGGCTGGCCCTGGCCCGTTGGGCGAGCGGCCGCCGTACGGCGCTGCTGGTACGGCCCGACGGATACGCCGCCTGGGCGGCCGACTCCGCCGACCCGGCGGCGATCGAGAACGCGCTCGCCGCGCACGTCGGCGACTTGGACGAGCCCGGCGAGCCCGGCGAACCCGGCAACCCCAGCGAACCCGGCGTACGCGGCGAGGAAGCCGCCCGGGGCTAGGTTTCCGGGCCGTGCGCCCCGGCGAGCAGTTGCCGCAACAGGTCGGCCAGTCGGCCGGCCTGTTCGGTGTCGAGGGCCGACAGGGCCTCCGTCTGGACGGCGAGGCCCGCGCCGAGCGCCTCGTCGGTCAGTGCCAGCCCCTTCCCGGTCAGCTTCACCTGTACGCCCTCTCCATCCGGTCGCCCATCGCGCGCGAGAGCAGGAAGACGCGCCCGAAGACCTCCATCGCGGCGGTGTCGAGATCGGGCCGTACGGCGGCCCACTGGCCGACGATCGCGTCGACGGCGTCCTCGCGCCGCTCCGGGCGTGCACTCATACGCCGAGCATCCGGCCCGAGCCGGTCGCCCGGGACGGCCCGAGCCGGCGGCCCGGGACGGCCTGAGCCGCTCACCCGGGCCGCGCCGAGGCGGGCGATCGGTGGCAGACGGGGTGGCGAAGCCGCGCCCTTGACACCCCCGGGCGCCGGGACGACCCTTGCCTGCTGTGTCAAGTGCCGTGCATGAAAGGCGAGTTGAGACGAAGGGCCGCGTGTTGTATCCGTCCGTCGGAGAACTGGAGCGACAGGCCCGCGCCTTGGCCGCGGCGGCGCCCGCGGTACTGCGACTGCGCGCCGTCGGTGAGAGCCGGGCCGGGCGCCCGCTGTGGCTGCTGTCCGCCGGGCACGGCGACCGGCAGATCCTGACCGTCGGCGGCGCGCACGCCAACGAACCCGTGGGCGGCGCCTCCGCACTGCGCCTGGCCCGGCTGCTCGCACGCCGACCACGCGTGCTCGAACGGCTCGGCTGCACCTGGCACTTCCTGTTCTGCCTCGACCCCGACGGCGCCCACCTCGCGCACGGCTGGGCACCCCGGGAGCCGGAACCGTCCCTGGAGGAGTGCCACCGCCACTTCTACCGGCCCGCTTTCGCCCGCCAGCCGGAGTCGCTGCCCGCGCCGGGCGAGGAGCGCGAACCGCTGCCCGAGTCGGCGACGCTGGTACGGCTGCTGGACGAGCTCAGGCCCGTCGCGCAGTTCACCCTGCACGGCATCGAGTTCGGCGGCGCCTTCGCGATGCTGACGCGGGAGGTCGCCGGGGCCGCCCGCGCCTTCCGGGAGACGGCGGCACGCCTGCGCGTCCCCCTCGACGACCACCCCTGCGACGGCCCCGACTGGCACCCGGACCCGCCGGGCGTGCTGCTGCTCCCCGACCACGGCGGGGGAAGCGAACGCGATCCCAGCGGCTTCGTCGCCGGAAGCACCTGGCTGCACCCGCTGCGGCACGGCACCCTGACCGCCCTCGTCGAGGCGCCCGCCTGGGCCGTCCCCGCGGTGAGCGACGCCCGTCCCGTCGCCGACCCGGAACGGGAGGTCGCCCGGGTCGGTGAGCTGCTGCTGGCCCGCACCCGGGAACTGGAGGCCGTACTGTCCGACGGCCGGGACGCCCCCGCCACCGCCCCGGCCCGCGTTCCCGTGGCCGAGGACCTGGCGCCCCTGCACGACGCCGCCAGGGAACTCCTCGACGTGGCGCCGGCGATCGTCGGCACCTGGGCGACGGAGGAACGCGGCGGTTCCCGGGGCCACTTCGCGACCCTGGGCACGGCCGCCCGCCGCATCCCGCTGCGGATCGCGGCCATGACCCGCCGCACCCTGGCCCGCACCGACCCCCGCACCGCCGAGGCACTCGGCGACCTGGTGCGGGAGTGGTGCCAGGAGCTCGCCAAGACGTACGAACCGCGCTGGGTGCCCGTCTCCGCGCAGACCGGACTGCACGTACGGACGATGATCGACATCGCCCGCCGGGTATGCACGGAGGGCGGGTGACCGACCCGGTCACCCGCCCTCCGCCCCTGCCTGCCAGGCCGGCCCCTGTCTGCCAGGAGCGGCCAAGGGCCATCCAGGACCAGCAGTCCCCGCCTGCCAGGACCGGCCACTACCTGTCAGGGCCGACCAAGGCCGGCCCCTCCAGCCCGCTGCCGGCTAGGACGCGGCCGCGTCCGCCGCCTGCGCCTTGAGCGCGCGCTCGACGCCCGAGCGGGACTCCGAGATCAGCCGGCGCAGCGCCGCGCCGGGCTCGGCGGCCGCCAGCCACTCGTCCGTCCTGCTCAGGGTCTCCTCGGAGACCTGGATCGACGGGTAGAGGCCGACCGCGATCTGCTGGGCCATCTCGTGCGAACGGGAGTCCCAGACGCCCCTGACCGCCTCGAAGAACTTCTCGGTGTACGGGGCGAGCAGCTCGCGCTGGTCGGTCTGGACGAAGCCGCCGATGACGGCCTCCTGAAGGGAGTTCGGCAGCTTGTCGGACTCGACGACCGACGCCCAGGCCTCGGCCTTGGCCTCCTCGGTCGGGCGGGCGGAGCGAGCGGTCGCCGCGTGGCGCTCACCCGCGGCCGTCCTGTCCCGCTCGTACTCGGCCGCGATCTCCGACTCGTCGAACCGGCCGACCGAGGCCAGACGCTGGACGAACGCCCAGCGCAGCTCCGTGTCGACGGCCAGGCCCTCGACCGCCTTCGAGCCGTCCAGCAGCGCTTCCAGCAGGTCCAGCTGCTCCGGCGTACGGGCGGTCGCCGCGAACGCCCGGGCCCAGGCCAGCTGGTGGTCGCCGCCGGGCGTGGACGACTGGAGGTGCGCCAGCGTCGCCTCCGTCCAGCGGGCCAGCAGCGCCTCGCGGGCCGTCGGGTCGGCGTACAGGTCGATCGCCAGCTTCACCTGGCGGTGCAGCGACTGCACGACACCGATGTCGGACTCCTTGCCGATGCCGGACAGCACCAGGGACAGGTAGTCGCGGGTGGCGAGTTCGCCGTCGCGGGTCATGTCCCAGGCCGACGCCCAGCACAGGGCGCGCGGCAGCGACGCCTCGAAGTCGCCCAGGTGTTCCGTCACGAACGCCAGGGACTCCTCGTCCAGGCGGACCTTGGCGTACGACAGGTCGTCGTCGTTGAGCAGGATCACGTCCGGACGACGCCGGCCGGCCAGCTGCGGTACGGCCGTCAGCTCGCCGTCGACGTCCAGCTCGACGCGCTCGGTGCGCACCAGCTTGCCGGTGCCGCCGTCGAGGTCGTACAGGCCGACCGCGATCCGGTGCGGGCGCAGGATCGGCTCACCCTTGGCGCCGGCGGGGAGCGCCGGGGCCTCCTGCCGGATGGCGAAGGAGGTGATCACCCCGTCCGCGCCGTCGGAGTCCGTCTCGATCTCGGGACGCAGGATGTTGATGCCCGCCGTCTCCAGCCACTTCTTCGACCAGGTCTTCAGATCGCGGCCGGAGGTCTCCTCCAGGGCGCCGAGCAGGTCGGACAGGCGCGTGTTGCCGTACGCGTGGCGCTTGAAGTACGCCTGCACGCCGGCGAAGAACTCGTCCATGCCGACGTACGCGACCAGCTGCTTCAGGACGCTCGCGCCCTTGGCGTACGTGATGCCGTCGAAGTTGACGAGGACGTCGTCCAGGTCGTTGATCTCGGCCATGATCGGGTGGGTGGACGGCAGCTGGTCCTGCCGGTACGCCCACGTCTTCATGGAGTTGGCGAACGTGGTCCAGGAGTGCGGCCAGCGGGAGCCGGGCGCGTACGCCTGGCAGGCGATGGACGTGTAGGTGGCGAACGACTCGTTCAGCCACAGGTCGTTCCACCACTCCATGGTGACCAGGTCGCCGAACCACATGTGGGCCAGCTCGTGCAGGATCGTCTCCGCACGCACCTCGTACGCCGCGTCCGTCACCTTGGACCGGAAGACGTACTGGTCGCGGATGGTCACCGCGCCCGCGTTCTCCATCGCGCCCGCGTTGAACTCCGGGACGAACAGCTGGTCGTACTTCTTGAAGGGGTACGCGTAGTCGAACTTCTCCTGGAACCAGTCGAAGCCCTGCCGGGTCACCTCGAAGATCGCGTCCGAGTCGAGGAACTCGGCGAGCGAGGGACGGCAGTAGATGCCGAGCGGCACGCTCTGCCCGTCCTTCTCGTACACGCTGTGCACCGAGTGGTACGGACCGACGATCAGCGCCGTGATGTACGTCGAGATGCGCGGCGTCGGCTCGAAGGCCCAGACGTCGTCCTTCGGCTCGGGCGTCGGCGAGTTGGAGATGACGGTCCAGCCGTCCGGCGCCTTCACGGTGAACTGGAAGGTGGCCTTCAGGTCCGGCTGCTCGAACGAGGCGAAGACGCGGCGGGCGTCCGGCACCTCGAACTGGGTGTACAGGTAGGCCTGCTGGTCGACCGGGTCGACGAACCGGTGCAGGCCCTCGCCGGTGTTGGTGTACGCGCAGTCGGCGACGACCCGCAGCACGTTACGGCCGGCCGGCAGACCGGGCAGCGTGATCCGGGAGTCGGCGAACACCGAGGCCGGGTCGAGTTCGTCACCGTTGAGCGTGACCTCGTGGACGGCCGGGGCCACCAGGTCGATGAAGGACTCCGTGTCCCCTTCGGCGACGTCGAAGCGCACCGTGGTCACGGACCGGTAGGTACCGCCCTCCTGAGCGCCGGAGAGGTCGAGATCGATCTCGTACGAGTCGACGGTGAGCAGCTTCGCCCGCTGCCGCGCCTCTTCGCGAGTCAGGTTTGTGCCAGGCACGCGGTCATCTCCTCGTTATGTGTGGGTTGCGTCATCCTTCCACGGGACCCGCACGGAACGCGATGTCCAAAACCCGCCGGTGGACATCGCCGACCCGGGCGAGCCTGAGGACATGACGACGGACATGACGACCGACACGACGACCGGCATGAAGGCGGACACGACAGCGGACACGACGACGGGCACGACGACGGAGACGACCGCGCGAGCGGCGCACCTGAGGAGAGCGGCCTACCCGGTGCGGCCCATCGAGCCGCCGGTCCTGCGGGAACTGCGCGCCGTCGACGACGCGGGACGGCCTGCGGTCGCCGTGACGGACGAGGAGGGCGGCGCCCCGCTGCGCTGCTGCCTGCGCCGCAGCGCGCCCGGCGAGCGGATCGCCCTGGTCTCGTACGCCCCGCTGCGCCGCTGGGCCGCCGAGCGGGGCGTCGATCCGGGGGCCTACGACGAACAGGGCCCCGTCTTCGTCCACGCGCGGGAGTGCGACGGACCGGCCGACGACGACGGGTACGCGTTCACGAACGCCCGTCGCACGCTGCGCCGGTACTCCGCCGCCGGACACATCCTGGGCGGACGCCTGGTGACGGACCCGGGCGGGTTCGGCCCGGCCTTCGAGGAGGCGTTCGCCGACCCGGCCGTGGCCCTGGTTCACGTGCGGGCGGTCGAGTACGGCTGCTTCCTCTACGAGGTGCGGCGGCCCTGAACCGTGGCCTGGGCGGACACACGCGAGGGGCGGTCCCTCCCCGACGGAGTCGAAGAGGACCGCCCCTCGCGTGAAGCGTCCTAGCGGGCGGCCGTCAGTTCGGCCGCCACCAGCTCCGCGATCTGCACGGCGTTCAGCGCCGCGCCCTTGCGGAGGTTGTCGTTGGAGACGAAGAGGGCCAGGCCGTTGTCGACCGTCTCGTCGGTGCGGATCCGGCCGACGTACGAGGCGTCCTGGCCGGCCGCCTGGAGCGGGGTCGGGATCTCGGAGAGGGCCACGCCGGGGGCGCCGGCCAGCAGTTCCGTCGCGCGCTCCACGCCGATCGGGCGGGCGAAGCGGGCGTGGACCTGGAGGGAGTGGCCGGAGAAGACCGGGACGCGCACGCACGTGCCGGAGACCTTCAGCTCGGGGATCTCCAGGATCTTGCGGGACTCGTGGCGGAGCTTCTGCTCCTCGTCCGTCTCGTTCAGGCCGTCGTCCACGAGGGACCCGGCGAGCGGGATCACGTTGAAGGCGATGGGGCGCTGGTAGACCTGCGGCTCGGGGAAGTCCACCGCCCCGCCGTCGTGGGTGAGCTTGTCGGCGTCGGCGATCACCTTCTGCGCCTGCCCGTGCAGCTCGGCGACGCCCGCGACGCCGGAGCCGGACACCGCCTGGTAGGTGGCGACGACCAGCGCCTCCAGACCGGCCTCCTCGTGCAGCGGACGCAGGACCGGCATCGCGGCCATCGTCGTGCAGTTCGGGTTGGCGATGATGCCCTTGGGGCGGTCGGCGATCGCGTGCGGGTTCACCTCGGACACCACCAGCGGTACGTCCGGGTCGCGGCGCCAGGCGGAGGAGTTGTCGATCACCACGGCGCCCTGCGAGGCGACCTTCTCGGCCAGCGCCTTCGAGGTCGCGCCGCCCGCGGAGAAGAGCACGATGTCCAGGCCGGAGTAGTCGGCGGCGGCCGCGTCCTCCACCGTCACGCCGTCCAGGACCGTCCCCGCGGAGCGGGCCGAAGCGAACAGACGCAGCTCGGTGACCGGGAAGTCCCGCTCCTTGAGGATCCTGCGCATGACCGTGCCGACCTGACCGGTGGCTCCGACGATTCCGACCCTCACGGCGACTCCCTGTGCGTGCGTTTGCTCGTGTGTGACTGACGGGCGTTTCCATCATGCGGCCGTTCCCGGCCCGTGTGTCCAGTTCTTTCCCCGGCGCGTCAGCGGACGAGGAAACGGCGGCCCCGCAGTCCCTGCCGATCCTGCCTACGAAACCCCCGCTGAGCTGGAGAAATTCCCTCGGTGAGGGCCCCGCGCCGCAAGCTGTGCCGCTCCGGCCCCTGCCCCCCGCCGGCACACCCACACGATGATGTGACGTACGCCTCTGCCGCGCGTGGTCACCGGGCCGAACGTTCCGGCCCCCGCCGGCGTCCTAGGGGAAACGTGCTGAGGGGGTGGCTTGTGCTGCGCAGAAAGGCCCGGCGCGGCCGGGGGACGGACGCCGCGACCGGCGACGACCCGCTGGACGCGGCCCAGGAACGCCGGGTGCGGGCGGTGCTCGCGCTGGGCGGGGTGCCGCAGGCGGACCTGCCTGACGGGGTGCAGCAGGTCCGCCTGCGGCTGCTGGAGCGGGCCGCGAGCGGGCGTGAGGCGCCGCGCGACGTGTCGGCGTGGGCGGCGGTCGTCGCCTCCAACCTGGCCATGGACTGGCATCGCGCCAAACGCCGCCAGGAGCGCATCGGGGAGCGTCTGGCCTCCCTGCGGCAGCCCGAACCCGGTTCCGGCGAGGACACCAGCCTGCTCTCCCTCGCCGTCGCCCGGGGCCTGGACGAGCTGCCGGACGGGCAGCGGCAGGTCCTGGTCCTGCGTTTCTACGCCGATCTGCCGGTCCGTTCGATCGCCGACGAACTCGGCATACCCGAGGGCACGGTCAAGAGCAGGCTGCACACGGCGGTACGGGCCCTGCGCGCCCGCCTGCACGAGGACGAGGTGGTGTGACATGACCGCCGAACACGACGGCCACGACGCCCGTGAAGCGGGCCAGGACGCCCTGCTGGCCGCGATCACCGGTGACCCGCTGTCCGGGCACGCCCGCACGGATCCCGCCTTCCTGGCGGCCCATCGCACCGCGACGGCCGACGTGGCGGTGCTGCGGGAACAGCTGGCCCTCATCGCGGACGCCCTGACCGGGCCCGAGCCGGCGCCCGATCCCGCGCCCGCGCCCGTTCGGGTGCCCGTACCCGCGTCGGCCCGGCCGTCCGGGACCCGGCCCACCCGGCCTCGGCCCCGCAGGCTCACCCTCGCCTTCCGCGCCGTCGCCGTCGCGGCCGCCGGGGTGATGGTGGTCGGGCTGGGCTGGCTGGTCGTGCGGGGCGGGAGCGGGGCGGGAGCGGGTTCCGCCGCCTCGGACAGCGCCGCCGGGGCGGACGACAAGGCGGCCGAGGCGAGCGCCGGAGCGAGGCTGGAGAATCCGGACTACCTCGCGTGCGCCCGGCTCGTCGTCGAGGGCGACGTGACGGACGTGGAGC
Organism: Streptomyces sp. NPDC002306; assembly: GCF_053593435.1. Taxonomy (NCBI): domain Bacteria; kingdom Bacillati; phylum Actinomycetota; class Actinomycetes; order Kitasatosporales; family Streptomycetaceae; genus Streptomyces; species Streptomyces sp. NPDC002306. The sequence goes on along the minus strand of NZ_JBSFCK010000003.1, from coordinate 176,664 downwards.
CGGTCCCGGGCACCACGCAGCGGCGCGTGATGCTGCGGGTGACCCGTTCCTACAAACCGGACGAGATCCCGGCCGATGTCAGGTTCCTGCTGGAGCGGGAGGTCGGCCAGGATCCCCACGCGGGGGAACACGTCCTCGTCGTCGTGCCGCAGCACTCCGCCTACGCCGACGCCTGGATCACCGGAGCCGACGCGGTGGCCAGGGAACGGAACGGTGTCCTGCGCGCGCTGTCCGGCTCGCGCGCCCTCCAATGCCGGTGACCGCCGGCGGCGCACACGACACGCGGCGCGCGGCACGCGACACTGAGACATGAGAAAGGGGCGGGCGCCCGTCCGGACGCCCGCCCCCGCTGTCGTGCCGGTCGTTACGGCGTGACCTTCTCGATCTTCACGCTCGCGACGCCCGCGACGGTGCCGCGCGCGTTCACCAGCTGGGCCTGGCCGAAGAACTCGCGTCCCGCGGGGGCCGGGGCCAGCGCGGTGACCGAGCCGGAGAGCGTCGCCGACGCACCCGTGCCGAGCTTCACCGGCGCGGACGCGCCGACGTCGACGGAGCCCAGGGCGGCGGAGAAGAAGACGTCCTGGTAGTCGTAGTCGGTCGAGCCGGCCGGGACCGAGTAGCCCACGACCTCGATGGTGTACGTGCCGGCGGCCGGCGAGGCGAGGGAGACCGCCTCCTCCGAGTCACCGTCGGCGGACTGGCCGACGGTGGCGCCCGCCGCGTTGTAGACCGTCAGGTCGAGGTCGGCGGACGCGTCGGAGACCTTGCCGATGGCGACGTCCAGCGACTTGGCGCCCGCGGGGACCTCCACCGTGGTGAGCTGCGTCTCGCCCTCCTTGATGGCGGGACGGGCCGACTTGGACGAGCCGAGCGGGCCGCCCACCAGCGTGCCGTCGAGGGCCGCGAAGTTGTTCGTGACCTTCCAGGTGGCGGCGGACGGGACGCCCACCTTGGCCTCGGGCACGGTCACCGTGGCCGGGTCGAAGGCCGCGCCGAGCACGGCGACGTCGAGCTTGTAGGGGTTGTCGAGCAGCGGCGACGTACGACGCGACTCGACGTCGATCTCCCACACGCCCGGCTGCGGGTCCGCGTACGAACGCACGTCGGGCTTGCAGCCGTTGCCGTCGAGGTAGTTGTTGTAGCAGAACGGGGTACCGGTGTTGTCGACCGGCGTGCCGTACGGGTGGATGGCGAGGAACCGGGTCTGGCTCTTGTCCTTCAGCCCGCCGATCGCGACCTCCAGCGACTTGGCGCCCTCGGGCACGGTCACGAAGTACGACTGCGAGCTGTTGCGCTGGACGGTGTTCGACGCGGAGTAGGTGTACTTCACCGGCGCCGAGACCACGACCGTGGTGAGGATCTGCTTGTCGAGGCCCTCGGTCCGCGGGTCGTCGAGCTCGAGGATCGCGCTCTTGATGCCCGCGGACTTCGGCGCGGCCTGGACCTTGACGGTCACCGGCTGGTTCAGCGGCAGCCTCACCTCGTCGGAGCCGACGATCCGGAAGGTGCCACCGGCGTTGTTCTCGAAGTGCAGCTCGTGCCGGATCGCCTTGTCCGCGCCGGACGTACGGGTGAGGGTGATGTCGTACGTCTTCTTCTGGCCCGACTTGAGGCCGCCCTCGCGGTCGTAGAGGCCGGTGCCGAAGCCCGGCGTCTTCAGCGCGTAGTCGATCGCCGTGTCGACCGGGGCCTTCACGGTGTAGTCGTGGGCGGTGGCGCCGTCCTTGATGGCGTCCCAGGCGTCCACGATGTCGATGCTGCCCGCGCCCTCCGAGTACGCCTGCACATTCTTGATGTGGTCGGCGGTCGAGGTCAGGGCCGTGCGCAGGGTGGCCGGGGTGAGGGCGATGCCCTTCTGCTTCGCGGCCGACAGCAGCAGCGCGGAGGCGCCGGCGGCCTGCGGGGACGCCATCGACGTGCCCTGGAGCATGGAGTAGCCGGCCGGCAGCGTGTAGCCCGCCTCGGCGACCGGGGAGCCCGGCAGCCAGGTCTGGGTGGTGTTGATCGCGGCGCCGGGGGCGACGAGGGTCGGCGTGAAGCCGCCGTCCTCACGCGGACCGCGCGAGGAGAAGGGCAGCAGCGCGTACTTCGTCGTCACGGCCGAGCCGTAGTTGGCGGCCCAGGTCTCCTTGGAGATGCCCGCGCCGACCGAGATGACCTTGTCGGCCAGGCCGGGGTCGCCGATGGTGTTCGCGCCGGGGCCGGAGTTGCCCGCGGAGATCACCAGCTGGACGCCGTAGGTGTCGATGAGGCGCGTGTAGAGCTCGGCGCGCGCGTTGTTGCCGTCGTTCAGCGCCGGGAGGCCGCCGATCGACATGTTGACGATGTCGACACCGCGGTTGACGACCAGGTCGATCATGCCCTCGGTGAGCGCCACGTTGGTGCAGCCGCCGGTCCAGGTGCAGGCACGGGACGAGACGATCTTCGCACCCGGGGCCGCGCCGTTCATCCGGCCGCCGAACAGGCCGTTGGCGGCGGTGATACCGGCGACGTGCGTGCCGTGCTCGGACTCGATGACACCGATGTTGACGAAGTCGGCCTTCTTGCCGACCCAGTCGCCGCCGTAGGGGTCCATCGGCACGTCCTTGCGGATCTGCACGACGAACGGCTGGCGCTCGACGACGTCGGTCGCCGGGTTGTCGGTACCGAAGTAGCCGACCTGGTACCCGTCCTTGTACGGCTTCAGCGGCGTGTCGTCGGTGAAGTCGAAGTTGTTGTTCAGGTCGACGCGGACCGTGCCGGCCGCCGGGTCGTACAGGACGCCCCAGGAGTCGGTGGTGTCACCGTCGCGGTTGGCGTCACCGGCCGCGTCGCCGCCGGTGGTGTACGACTCCTTGAACGAGCTGACCTGGAAGGAGCCCGCCGGCGCGGTCCAGGTGCGGCCGCCGTAGGTGAAGGAGGTCCCGGAGACCGGGGTGACCATCGGGCGCCAGGTGTTGTCGCTGTCGACGATCGGGTCGGTCGACGTCACCCAGTCGACGATCTTGCGCTCGCCGGTGGTGGTCTTCTGGAGCGCCGGGTGGCCCAGGTCCACGCCCGAGTCGAGGATGCCGATCGTGACCCCGCGGCCGTCCGCCTTCGGGTGGTCCTGCACGAAGTCGACGGCGCCCGTCTCGAAGGACGGGTTGTACGGGTTCTCGGCGGGGGTCTTCTTGCCCGGAGCCGGGTAGGCGGCCGCCGTGCCCGCGGTGGGCTTCGTGCCCTTCGCGGTGTCCGCGCTCGGCGTCGGGTCGTCGAGCTGGATCTCCTGCCGCAGGTCGATGGCCTGCACGGAGGACAGCTTCGCGGCGGCCGCGATGGCCGAGTCGGCCGCGCCCGTCGGGACGGTGGCCCGGACGTAGCCGAGCTTGTCGTAGGTGCGGCCCACGGAGCCGCCCTTGACCGCGTCCAGCTTCTCGGCGACCTGCTCGGTCTGGCCGGGCGCGGTCGCGACCATCAGCGTGACGGTCTTGTCGCCGTCCGCCTTGGCCGCGGCGAGCCGGTCGGCGTCGTCGGAACCGAGCTTCGCGTCGGCGGACTTGACGCCCGGGTCGGCCGTGGCCGGTGCCTGGCCGGCGGAGAAGGCCATGGGGATCGGTCCGGCCGCGGAGAGCGCGGCCACCAGACCGGCGGCCACGGCGATGCGGACCACGCGTCTCGCGCCGGGTATCGGTTCACGCTGGGGGGTGAGGGTCATCGGCATCCCTTGTAGGTAAAGGAACGAGCGTGGCGCGACCGGACCCGTTCGGCCCTGGTCGCGATCGTCCGGATTGCGGCCCCGGATGATCGCTCAGCTTTACCCAAGAGGCAGGAGTTTGGGGAGGGTTGACCGAAACGATATGGATGTATGGGGAAAACCCGCGATGGACTTTAGGTGCATAGCGCGCACCCTGTGACATTCCTGTGACCGTGGGCGGGATGAACTACGCGCGTAGTGTCCTTATTGGTGGCCGAGTGATCACATCTCCGGCTAACGTCCCGGTGTGCGAAAGAAGTTGAGGGTGGCCGCCTACGCTGTCTGCGTCCGGGACGGACAGATCCTGCTCGCCCGCTCACCCGCCCCCGACGGCCCCCCGGAGTGGGTCCTGCCCGGCGGCGGCATGGAGCACGGCGAGGACCCCTACGACACCGTGCGGCGCGAGGTGACGGAGGAGACCGGCTACCGCATCGAGGTGACCGGCCTGCTCGGCATGCACTCCGTGCGCCACACCCTGGGCCGGGGAGGCCTGCGCCGCGCCACCGACCATCACGGCGTACGGATCGTCTACGAGGGCCGGGTGGTCGGCGGCGAACTGCGCAACGAGGTCGGCGGCTCCACGGACCTCGCGGCCTGGCAGCACCTGGACGCCGTGCCCGGCCTGAACCGCATCCCGCTGGTCGACGTGGCCCTGGGACTGTGGCGGGAGCGCCCGGCCGCGGGACGCTTCCCGCAGGCGCGGGAGTAGAGGCGCCTCGCGGTCGCGCGGACGCCTCGGCGGGGCGTGGAAATAGGTGCACTACCCCGGAAAATGAACACGCAGTGACCGTCTCCGGGCCATCCGGCGAGCGGCTCCGGGCGCCCCGGGTGGCCCAAGATCCACGTACGGCGATCGGCGCCGCGCGTTGCGGCCTCGTTCACGCACAGGCCACCCCCAGTGCCAAGCATCCGGTACGAGCGGGCAGTTCGCGCCCAACGGCGGCCCGCGACCACTGCCGACGCGTTCGCACTCGGGGAGACCGCGCCATGTCGCGCACACGCTCTGTCAGCACGTCCACGCCGGGGGTCAACCGGCGCACCGTCCTCGCCGTCACCGCGGCCGCGTCCGTCTCGGCGGGCGTCGGCTACGCCCTGCGGCCCACCGACAGTCAGGCGGCGCCCGCCACACCCGCGCCGCCCGCCACGGACGCCCCGGCCGCCTCGTCCCGTACGGTGGCCTCCGCCCCGCTCGCGCCGTACACCCGGGGCACCACCCTGGCGACCGTCGCCGCCCCGCGTACGCGCTCCGGCTACCGCCGCCTCGGCGACGGACCCGGCTGGAAGCGTGTGGTCCGGGGCGACCTGGCCGCGCCCAAGGCGGGCCGCGCCGACCGCCGTACCGCGCTCGCGGCCTTCGTGCAGCTCACCGACCTGCACCTGATCGACAGCCAGCACCCCCTGCGGCTGGAGTTCTTCCGGTCGGCGGACGTCGCCCGCTGGCGGCCGCACGAGGCGCTGACCGTGCACGGAGCGGTCTCCCTCGTCGAGCGCGTCAACGCGCTGCGCGGCGCCCCCGTCACCGGTTCGCCGCTGCACTTCGCGATGACCACCGGCGACAACACCGACAACAACGCCCGCACCGAGCTGGAGTGGTTCCTGACCGTCATGAGCGGCGGCCGCATCACCCCCGACTCCGGTGACCCGCGGCACTACGAGGGCGTCCAGAACAGCGGTCTCAAGCTGTACTGGCAGCCCGACCACGCGGTGCGCGACGCCGACAAGCAGCGCGGCTTCCCGCACCTGGAGGGCTTCCTCGCCGCCGCGACCCGCGAGCTGCACAGCCCCGGCCTCAACCTGCCCTGGTATTCCACCGTCGGCAACCACGACGCCCTGCCGCTCGGCTGCTACGCGCACGGCGACTCCTATCTCGCCGAGTACGCGGTCGGCGGCAAGAAGCTCATGACCCTGGCCCCGGCCGAGGTGGAGAAGCTGGAGCGGACCATTTCGCAGGCCAAGGACCCTCAGGGGGTGGCCTTCCGCGACCTCCTCAAGGCGCACGCCCGCGACATGCGCTCGGTCACCCCGGACGAGCGCCGCGCCCCCTACACGCCCGCCGACTACCTCAAGGCCCACCTCGACGCGGCCCACACCGGACCGGGGCCGGTCGGGCACGGCTACACCTCCGCGAACCTGCTGGCCGGCACCCAGTACTACAGCTTCCGCATCGCCGACGACGTGCTCGGCATCAGCCTCGACACCACCGACCCCGGGGGCCACTACAACGGCTCGATCGGCACCGCCCAGCTGAAGTGGCTGGAGCGGACCCTGCGCGACAACGAGGACTCCTACGCGATCGTCTTCAGCCATCACACCAGCGGCACGATGTCGAACACCCGGCCCGACCCGGCCCGCCCGCACGAGGCCCGGCACGGCGGTGCGGAGGTCGTCTCCCTGCTCGGCCGCCACCGGGGCGTCCTGGCCTGGGTGAACGGCCACATCCACAAGAACGTCATCACCTCGCACACGTCCGCCGCCGGGCACTCCTTCTGGGAGATCTCCACCGCCTCCCACGTCGACCACCCGCAGCTCGCCCGGGTCGTCGAGCTGGCCGACAACAAGGACGGGACCCTGTCCCTCTTCACCACGCTGATCGAGTCCGCCGCCCCGCACCGCACGGACTTCACCGACCTCTCCCAGACCGGCCTCGCGGCCCTCTACCGAGAGCTGGCCTTCAACACCCCCGGAGCCCGCGCCGACAAGGCCGGCGAGGCCCGCGACCGCAACACCGAACTGCTGCTGAGGAAGGGCTGAGACCACCTGCCCGGGGGCACGGCGACACGTGTTCGAGGCGTGGTTCCGCCGTGCCGGAAAGGTAAGAGCGCGCGGCGAAGGTGTGTAAGTGAGCGGACACGGACACGAAGCGCCGTGTTCACGCGGATGCAATGTCCGTATCGCCTCATATCGGCTAACCCGCACTTCACGGGGATGGCTTGATATGTGTGCAAGGCGGGTGGTCATATGCGTACCGGACGCGGACTGCGGGTCCTGTCGGTCTACGAGGGTTTCTTCTCCGGCGGTGCCCGGATTCTGCACACCGACGTGGTGCTGGGGCTGCGCGAGGGCGGCCAGTACCACCGGGTGCTGAGCATTCACGGGGAGGTGCACCGTGAGGCCACCCGGCAGCGGATGGAGGACGACGCCTGCTACCGGTCGCTGACCGCGGCCGGGGTGACCGTGGGCACCCTCGGCCACCCCGTCGATCCCAGGGACGATTCGGCCGTTTTCAGCGGCCCGCAGCTGGCCGAAACCGCCCGGGCCATGGCGGACGCCGATGTGATCCTGTCGCTCAAGGAGCAGCCCCTCGCCCTGCTCAACCAGGGGGGCCTGCCGCGCCGCCCGGTCGTGGTCTCCCTGCACCGCTCGGACCCCGAGAACCAGGGCCCCGCCCTCGACGAGCTGAAGGCCGCGATCGCCGACGGCACGGTCGCGGCCTGTGTCTGCTGCGCCGAGTCGACCCGGGACGCGTACGAGGCCGCCGGGGTCCCCGGCGAACTGCTGCACGTGATCCCGAACGGGGTGGACCTGCTCCGCTTCCGGCCCGACGCGGCCCGGCGGGTCGCGCTGCGCGCGGAGCTCGGCATCCCGGACACGGCGCCGGTGATCGTCTTCGCCGCCCGGTACGCGGCGATGAAGAACGTGCCCCTGTTCCTGCGGGCCGCCCGCGCCTGGCTGCGCGACCGGCCCGACGGACACGTGCTGATGTGCGGCGCGGGCATGACCGAGGTCAACCCGGAACTCGCGGCGGACCTCGCGGACGCCTTCGGGGACGAGTGCCCCCCGGCCGGACGGATGCACCTGCTGGGCGTACGGCGTGACATGGAGGTCGTGTACGCCGGTGCCGACGTGGTCGCGCTGACCTCCGGCTGGGGCGAGGCGGCCCCGCTGTGCCTGATCGAGGGCATGATGTGCGGCGCCGTGCCGGTGACCACCGACGTCGGCGACAGCGCTGCGATCGTGGCCGGGCTCGGGTTCGTCACCGCGCCGGACCCGGAGGCCGTCGCCGGGGCCTGGCACGACGCGGTCACCGGCCGCCCCGCCCTCACGGCGGCCCTCACCGCCGCTCGCGAGCGGTTCAGCCGTACGCGCATGATCGCGTCGTACGCCGAACTGATCGACCACGTGCACGCGGCGGCGACCCGGTCGTCCCTGCCGGAGACGCTGTAGGGCCGGCGCGGACGGTCAGGGCGCCAGGTCCGCGCGCCGGTCGATCGCCCGGTGACGGGTGTGCGGCACCCGGCCGGCGAACGTCACCTCGCCCTGCCCGACCGGCCGAAACGTTCGTTTCCGCCCGGCGGGCGACGCGATCCTGGTCGGCGGAGGCCGACGGTCGCGGTCGTGGTCGTGGGTCCGGTCGTACGAGGAGGGGCCGCCGGTTCGCTCCCGGCGGCCCCTCCTCTCCCCTCCTGCTGCGCGAGCCCTGTCCTTCACTACCGGGGCAGTACCACGACGTGCGCGGCGGGTTCCCGGTCCCCGGACGCCATCAGGGCCGTACGGACCACCGCCGCCTGCTGTTCCATCGCCTCCCGGAGCTTCTTCGGGGTGACGTAGACCACCGTGATGCCGAGCCGCTCCAGGTGCTCGCGCTTGCGGGCGTACTCGGACCACAGCGCGTCCTCGTCCTGGCGCGGGGCCCGGGTGTCCAGCTCCATCGCCACCGCCTGCTCGGGCCAGTAGGCGTCCAGGCCGCCCAGGTGCGGGCCCCCCGGCAGCCGCAGGTCGACGTTCCACACCGGGTCGGGCAGGCCGTACTCCCGGACCATCCGGTACAGGCGGTCCTCCGCGAACGCGCGGCCCTCGGCCAGCAGCGAGTCCACGGCGTCCACGACGTGCGGGCGGCTCAGCAGCTTCGACTGGGTCAACTCGCGGACGACGACGGCCGGTTCGCAGTGTCCGCCGCGTACCGCCTCGGTCAGCAGCCGGCGGACGGTGTCCGCGTCCGAGAGCTCGGCCACCGCGTCGGCCAGGGCGCGCGGGACGGGCGCCACCGGCAGACCCGTGACCTGCTGCGGGGTCGGCAGAGCGGGGGTGCGCACGATGCGCACGCAGCCGGTCGAACGCAGCCGGCGCAGTCGCGGCACCAGGACGTCGATCCGCTCCAGCGACGGCAGCGGGGGAGCGGAGGTGAAGCCGTGCAGGGTCAGCGCCGCCAGGCCCGTGATCATCGCCTCGGCGTACACCGGGCGGTGCGGCCCGCCGGCGTTCGGCTGGACCGGCACCGCGGGCCGCGACACCTCGCGGGCCGCGTACATCAGCACGCCGTGCAGCCGCTCCTCGCTGGTCGGCGGACCGGGGTGGAGCAGGAACACGTTCGGCAGGAGCTGCTGCCAGGGACCGCCCTCGCGGCACTGCTCGTTGGTCTCCGAGGGGGAGACGCCGTGGGCGCGGAGCTGACCGGCCGTCATGAGCCGGCGGTGCACCCCGGAGGGGTGGTGCACGGGGCGGGGGGAGAGCGGGGGGACCGGGGGGAGTGGGGTGTTGTGGTTCATGACCGGGAGATTCCCTCGTCCGATCCGCCCCTTAACCGCTGTTACACGCTCGTCGACAAATCCGGACAAGACGGAGCTAAAGGACGAGTGTTCGGATGCCGAGTAGGCACGGAAAACCCCTGGTCCGTTCGGGTTGGACCAGGGGTTACGGCTGCTATTGCCTGAATTCCGTAACGGCTACGGAGCGCACAATCCCTGGGGTGGGATCAGCCGGTCGCCGCCGCATCGCACACTTGTCCACGCAACGCCCGTGCCAGGTCGTCCCGCGACTCCAGCACCAGCCGGCGCAGCGCCGGAGCCGCCTCCTCGTGGGCCGACAGCCACGCGTCGGCGGCGTCCAGCGTCGCCTGGGAGTCCTGGAGGGACGGGAACAGACCGCGCACCACGTCCATGCCGATCTGGATCGACCGCTGCGACCACACCCGGTCGATGACGGCGAAGTACTTCTCCGTGTACGGCGCCAGCAGGTCCCGCCGCGAGGGCTGCGCGAAGCCCGCGATCGTCGCCTCGACCAGCGCGTTGGACAGCGCGTCCGACTCGACGACCTGCGCCCACGCCTGCGCCTTGACCGCGGCCGAGGGGCGCGCGGCGAGACAGCGGACCTGGTGGCGCCTGCCGGACGCCGTGTCGTCGCGGGCCAGTTCGGCCGCCAGGGCCGCCTCGTCCGCCGCCCCGTGCGCCGCCAGCGGCTCCAGGAACGCCCAGCGCAGCTCCTGGTCGACCGTCAGTCCGTCGATCTTCGCCGTGCCCTCCAGCAGGCCCAGCAGCAGCTGGAGGTCGGCCGGACCGGAGGCCACCGTCGCGAAGAACCGCGCCCACGCCAGCTGGTGCTCGCTGCCCGGCTCGGCCAGCCGCAGTTCCGTCAGCGCGCCCTCCGCGAGCAGCCGCTCACCCGTCTCCCGCCACTGCGGCGCCACATAGTGGACCAGCGCCGAGCCGGCCCACGTGTGCAGCATCTGGAGCACACCGATGTCCGACTCGCGCCCCGCGAACCGCAGCACCAGGTCGACGAAGTCCCGCGCCGGAAGCAGCGCGTCCCGGGTCAGGTTCCACAGCGCCGACCAGCACAGGGCGCGGGCCAGCGGGTCGGTGATGTCGCCGAGGTGCTCGCGCAGCGCCGCCAGCGAGGTGTCGTCGAAGCGGATCTTGCAGTACGTCAGGTCGTCGTCGTTGACGAGGACCAGCTCCGGAGCCTGCGCGCCGGCCAGCTCCGTGATGACCGTACGCGGACCGTCGACGTCCGCCTCCGCGCGCGCGTACCGCTCCAGGGCGCCGTCCGCGGTGCGCCGGTACAGGCCGATCGCCACCCGGTGCGGGCGCAGCTCGGGGTGGGACTCGGCGGCCTCCTGGAGCACGGCCAGTTCCGCGATCCGGCCCTCGGCGTCCAGCAGCACCTGCGGGGTCAGGGAGTTGACCCCGGCCGTCTGGAGCCAGGACCGGGCCCAGGCGGCCATGTCCCGCCCGCTGGTCTCCGCCAGCACCGACAGCAGGTCGCCCAGTCGGGTGTTGCCGTAGGCGTTGCGCTTGAAGTAGCGCCGGGCGCCCTCCAGGAACGCGTCCTGGCCGACGTAGGCCACCAGCTGCTTCAGGACGCTCGCGCCCTTGGCGTAGGTGATGCCGTCGAAGTTGAGCTTGGCGTCCTGGAGGTCGCGGATGTCCGCGGTGATCGGGTGCGTGGAGGGCAGCTGGTCCGCGCGGTACGCCCAGGCCTTGCGGCGGTTGGCGAAGGTGATCCAGGCGTCGGTGAAGCGGGTCGCGCCGACGTTGGCGAACGTGCCCATGAAGTCGGCGAACGACTCCTTCAGCCACAGGTCGTCCCACCACACCATGGTGACCAGGTCGCCGAACCACATGTGCGCCATCTCGTGCAGGATCACGTTGGCGCGGCTCTCGTACGACGCCTGCGTCACCTTCCCGCGGAAGATGAACTCCTCCCGGAAGGTGACCAGTCCCGGGTTCTCCATCGCGCCGAGGTTGTACTCGGGCACGAACGCCTGGTCGTACTTCCCGAACGGGTACGGGTAGTCGAAGTGGTCGTGGAAGAAGTCCAGGCCCTGCTTGGTGACGAGGAAGACGTCGTCCGCGTCGAAGTAGGGCGCCAGGCCCTTGCGGCACAGGGCGCCGAGGGGGATCTCCAGCGTCGTGCCGTCGGCGAACGTGCGGGAGTACGAGTCCGTCACGTAGTGGTAGGGGCCCGCCGTCACGCACGTGATGTACGTCGAGATCGGCTCGGTCTCGGCGAACCGCCAGACCCCGTCGGTGAGTGTCCCGGCCCCGTTGCTCCACACGACCCACCCCTCCGGCGCCCGCACCTCGAAGCGGAACGGCGCCTTGAGGTCGGGCTGCTCGAAGTTGGCGAACACCCGGCGGGAGTCGGCCGGCTCGTACTGGGTGTACAGGTACACCTCGCCGTCCTCGGGGTCGACGAAGCGGTGCATGCCCTCGCCGGTGCGGGAGTACGCGCACCGCGCGTCCACGACGAGCTCGTTGTCCGCGGCGAGTTCCTCCAGCAGGATCCGCGACCCGTCGAAGACGGCCCCCGGGTCGAGGTCCCTGCCGTTCAGCGAGACGGCCGTCACCTCCGGCGCGATCAGGTCCGCGAAGCTCGACGCGCCCGGCTCGCCGCAGCGGAAGCGGATCGTGGTCACCGAGCGGAAGGTGCGCGGCTCCTCGTCCCCGTCGCCGAGGGCGGACCGCAGGTCGAGGGACACGTCGTACCCGTCGACGGACAGCAGGGCGGCCCGCTCCCGGGCCTCGTCGCGGGTCAGATTCTCACCGGGCACGGGCGGCACTCCCTCTGGACATGTCGGACACGTCGTGGATACGTCGCTGATGCGACGGATTGGATACGTCTCGGATGCGGCGGAACAGGACCGATCCTGCCATGCGCCCCTGACGCCGGGCATCCGGGAATGGGGTGGTGGAGGTCGGTGTTGCGACAGCCAGAGTCCGCATCCTTAGGAGAGCCATGTCCGACACCGCGACCACGCCCGCCAAGACCCCCGTCGACTTCTGGTTCGATCCCCTGTGCCCCTGGGCCTGGATGACGTCCCGGTGGGTGCTGGAGGTGGAGAAGGTCCGCGACATCGAGGTCCGCTGGCACATCATGAGCCTGGCGGTACTGAACGAGAACCGGCTGGACGAACTGCCGGAGGAGTACCGCGAGATGCTCGCCACCCAGGCGTGGAAGCCGGTGCGTGTGGTGACCGCGGCCTGGCAGAAGCACGGCGCCGACGTCCTCGGCCCGCTCTACACCGCCCTCGGCACCCGCATCCACAACAACGAGGAGGGCCCCACCCTGGAGGCCATCGCCGGCGCGCTCGCCGACGTCGGCCTGCCCGCCGACCTGATCGACTACGCGGAGCAGGAGGACTTCGAGTTCGACGCCGAACTGCGCGCCTCCCACAAGGAGGGCATCGAGAAGGTCGGCCAGGACGTCGGCACCCCGGTCATCGCCGTCCCCGGCCCCGACGGCGAGCAGATCGCCTTCTTCGGCCCGGTCGTCACCCCCGCCCCCAAGGGCGAGGAGGCCGCCCGCCTCTGGGACGGCACCCTCGCGGTCGCCTCGGTCCCGGGCTTCTACGAGATCAAGCGCTCCCGCACCCAGGGCCCCGACTTCAGCAACCTCTGAGCGGCCGCGGCCGCCCGGTGGCGGTCACTCCGCCTCGGGCGGGGCGGGCACCCGGAACTCCTCCGGCAGGCTCGCCCCGTCCCGCTTGGCGTACCAGCGCTGGAACCGGAGGCAGCCGACGGCGGTGCAGCGCCAGTAGTCGTGCACGTACGACACCTCGACCACGGATCTGACGGCGTCCTTCTCCTCGTCCGTCAGCGGCCTGAAGTCCTGCATGTCGCCGCAGTTGCGGCAGTCCAGGTACTTGGTGGTCACACGCCCCTCCGTCCCGTCGCCCTGCCTTCGTCACCGGATCTCTCGTATCACCGGGACGGGGGCGCGCGCCATGGCGCGCGAAGACCCCCGCGAGTCACGTCCTCGCGGGGGTCTTCTTCATTCCGCCCGCCTGCGTGAAGGGTGAGAAGACGATCACGAGGCGGGACGACACGCGGCAACTCTTATTGCGAATAAGTTGCAACTACACGCTAGCAACAAAAAGGCCCTCACGGGTGCGCCGTGAGGGCCTTTCGGGCGGGGGAGCCCGGTCAGCCGCGGGCGCGCGCCCGCTGCCGGGCGTAGCCGACGGCCGCGAGGACCAGCGTCATCCCGCCCGTCGAGTACAGCTGCACCCGGGTGCCGGGCTCACGGGCCATCAGGACGAAGACCGTCGTCATGCCGGCCAACGCGATCCAGGTCAGCGCCGGGAACGCCCACATCCGCACGACCAGCCCGCCCGGCGCCTCCCGCTCCAGCCTGCCGCGCAGCCGCAGCTGCGAGACGGCGATGAAGATCCAGACGACCAGGATGACCGCGCCGATCATGTTCAGCAGCCAGGGGAAGACGTCGTCGGGCCGCCAGTAACTGAGCACCACGCAGACGAAACCGAAGACGCAGGAGGTGAGGACGGCGACCCGCGGCACCCCGCCGGACACCTTCGCCAGCGCCCTCGGGCCCTGCCCGCGCGCCACCAGGGAGTACGCGATGCGCGAGGAGCCGTAGACGTTGGCGTTCATCGCGCTCAGCAGCGCCACCAGCACGACCACGTTCATCAGTTGGCCGGCGCCCGGGATGCCGAGACGGTCGAGGGCGGCCACGTACGGGCCCTTGTCCACGATCTCCTTCGCGTCCCAGGGGACGAGGGTGACGATCAGCGCCATCGAGCCGACGTAGAACAGCGCGATGCGCCACATCGCCGTACGGACCGCGCTCGCCACGCCCTTGACCGGGTCCTGTGACTCGGCGGCCGCGATGGTGACCGTCTCCAGGCCGCCGTAGGCGAAGACCGACGCGAGCAGGCCGACGACCAGGCCCTCGCCGCCGTGCGGGAGGAAGTCGGTGAGGTTCGCGGCGCCCGGGGAGTCGGTGCCCGGCAGGACACCGGCCACGGCCAGCACGCCCAGCACCAGGAACAGGCTGATCGCGCCGACCTTCAGGGCCGCGAACCAGAACTCGAACTCGCCGAAGTTCTTCACGGCGGCCAGGTTCGCCCCGCAGAAGACGAGCATGAAGAGGGCCACCCAGGCCCACTCCGGGGTGCCCGGCAGCCAGCCGGTGACGATCTTCGCGGCGCCGATGCCCTCCAGGCCGACGGCCGTGCACAGCAGGACCCAGAAGGCCCAGCCCGCGGTGAACCCGGCCCAGGGGCCGATGGCCCGCTCGGCGTGCGCGGAGAAGGAACCCGAGGACGGGTATGCGGCGGACATCTCGCCGAGCATCCGCATCACCAGCATCACGAGGAGACCGGACACGGCGTAGGCGACGACGATCGACGGCCCGGCCGCGGCGATACCGGCGCCCGAGCCGACGAACAGGCCCGCGCCGATCACGCCGCCGAGGGCGATCATCGACAGGTGGCGCTGCTTGAGGCCGTGGGAGAGGGAGGCGTTCTCCTGCTGCGGAGCTGTCTGCGTGGTGGAGGTGCTGGGCATGGGCGCGGCTCGTCCAGTGCGATAGGCGGGCGAAATCGCCCACAGTCTGGGCAGGCCGTCCGCCCACACGAAGAAGCCGTTCAATATCCGGACAGCTGCTGTACGCAGGGTGAATTCCCGGTTACGACGTGAGGGTGAGCGGAGGCGAGAGGGCTGACGCTCCGCGCTGCCCGCGCGGGCTGGGCAGGCCGGGCAGCGCCGTACGGTGCCCCTCGCCCGGGTTGGCGAAACCCTACAGACGCCGGTCGGACGGCCCCCGTTGCCCATGCCACCCGACCTCAGTGACCGGCGTCACGTCGTACCACGCGTAACCGGCTTCCTTTGTGCGAAGCCCACCAAGCCCCCGATCCCCCCTTTGTCGAACGCTGACGGTGATCACTCCGCGACCGCTGGGATAGCGTCACGATGTCCCTCGCTGCCCTCACCTCGCGGAGTCCCCATGAGCACCGCCGCCACTGCCACCGCCCGGCCCGGACAGGTCCTCGCCGACCTGCTCCCCGCGTCCCGCGTCCGGGACATCGCCCTCGTGCTCGGCGGAGCCGTGCTCACCGGCCTCGCGGCCCAGCTCTCGGTCCCCGTCCCGGGCTCCCCGGTGCCGGTCACCGGCCAGACCTTCGCCGCCCTGCTGGTCGGCGCCTCCCTCGGCGCCGGCCGCGGCTTCCTCGCCCTCGCCCTGTACGCGCTGGCGGGCGTCGCCGGCGTGCCGTGGTTCGCGGAGGGCGCCTCCGGCGGCTCCGCTCCGTCCTTCGGCTACGTCATCGGCATGCTGCTCGCGTCCACCGTCGTGGGTGCCCTGGCCCGACGCGGCGCCGACCGCTCCGTCCTGCGGACGGCGGGCACGATGCTGCTCGGCGAGGCGATCATCTACGCCGTCGGCGTCCCCTACCTGGCCCTCGCCACCGGCATGTCCGCCACCGCCGCGATCGCGGCCGGCCTCACCCCGTTCCTGATCGGCGACGCCCTGAAGGCGGCCCTGGCGATGGGTGCGCTGCCCGCCGCCTGGAAGATCGCCAAGCGCTGAGGCCGGGGCGCCACGGGCGCACGCAGGAAGCTCGCCGGGGGCCGGGGTGCATGGCGCACCCCGGCCCCCGGCCCCGTTTTCCGCGGTCCTGGGTCCGCTCAGCCCTGCCGGGCCCGCGGTGCCCGCTGCGACCACCACAGCCCGGCCGCACCCGCCGCGACCAGTGCCGCGCCGGCCGCGCCGAGCGGCAGGACATCGCGTCCGACGCCGGTCTTGGGCAGCTCGTCGCCGCCCGGCGCCACGGGCTGGTTGTCGGTGCCGAGCAGCAGCGGAGTGGCAGGGGCGTTCGGCGACGGGTTGACCGTGCCGAACGGGACCGGCCCCTGCTGCCAGAAGGTCTTCTTCCCGTCCGTGGTCTGCACGGGCAGGCAGATCTTCCCGGTCTTGCCCAGGTCGTACGTCGCGGACACGTCGTACGACTTCGACTTGCCCGCCGCGAGATTGCCGACGGCGCAACTGAAACCGCTGTTCGAGCCCGGCGGCAGATCCTTTTCCGCGATCGCCGAGCAGCCTTGCACGGCCGTGACCTCAAGGCCGTCGAAGCCGACCACCAAAAGCCTGATGTCGCCGCTGTCCTTGGTCCCTTCGTTCTTCACCGTGGCGGTGATCGCTGTTTTCTTCGAACTGTTGTCGACCGAGATCTTCTCCGGCAGCAGTGTCGTCAGCTTCACGCCCGCCGGTGCCTCGTCAACGGCCTTTCCCCCCTTGCTGCTGCCCGGTCCCTGGTCATCGGCGGTGGCCGTGAACGGAAGGATCATCACGGCCGAGAAAGATGCCGTGACCAGCGATCCCGCGATGGCCGTCATCCGACGAGAACTCATGTTCGTCCCCCTTGCGTCCCCCTGGACTGCGCCTGAATTCGCAGTACTTGAAGAGGTACCACAAGATTTCTCCGCACTATGCTGGTACGGCACCAAGTGTGACCATTATGTGCCAGTGGAGACCTTTCGGACTGCCGGTGAGGGGGGTGCAGCGGATTGCAGGGGAACTCGGGAAACCCGGGGAATGCGGGAAACCTGGGAAACGCGGGGAATTCGGGAAACGCGAGGAGCGGCGGTGTTCCCGGGCTGCTGGTGACGGGGCGTTACCGGCTGGTCGAAAGCATTGGCCAAGGCGGAATGGGACGGGTGTGGCGAGCCGTCGACGAAATGCTCGACCGGCTGGTCGCCGTCAAGGAAATGCGCATCGACGGACTCGACGCGGAGGACACCCGTACCCGTCGTGAACGCACACTGCGTGAGGCCAGGGCGACGGCCCGGATCGACCACCCCCACGTCGTGCGCGTGTACGACGTGGTGGACGAGGGCGAACGCCTTTGGATCGTCATGGAGTTGGTGGCCGGACGCTCCCTGGAGCGGGTCATCGCGGAGGACGGCCCGCTGAGCCCGGGAGAGACCGCGCGCGTCGGCCTCGGCCTGGTCGCGGCGCTGCGGCAGGTGCACGCCGGCGGTGTCCTGCACCGCGACATCAAGCCGGGCAACGTGCTGGTGGAGAGCGGCGGACGACGCGTGGTCCTGACGGACTTCGGTATCGCCGCGATGCAGGACGCGAAGGCGCTCACCATGGTCGGCATGCTGGTCGGCTCGCCCGACTACATGGCTCCCGAGCGCATATCCGGCCGCCGCCAGGGGCCGCCCTCCGACGTGTGGTCCCTGGGCGCGACGCTGTGCGCGGCCCTCGGCGGCCGCTCGCCCTTCTCCCGCGACACGACGCTGGCGACCCTGCACGCGGTCCTCTACGAGGAGCCCGAACTCCCGCGCCTTTCCGGTCCGTTACGGGCCGTCCTGGCCGCGCTCCTGGAGAAGGACCCGTCGGTGCGCCCGTCCCTGGAGGAGGTGGAGTCGGCGCTGCGACCGGTCGCGTTCCCGCCCCGGACACCGACGCTGGCGGTAGGCGGACCGATCACCTCAGGCGATCCCCGGCCCACCCCCGACCCCCCGATCCCGAGCAGTGGACACCCGCCCCCGGGCGGAGCCCCTCTGCCACCGGCGGCCGGGGCCGCCTCATCACCGGCTGATGCGGTCGTCCCGCCGCCGGCGGGTGGGGCCCATCTGCCGACGACCGGCGGGGTCGTCCCGCCACCGGCGGACGCTGGGAGCTACCCGAGGCCGGCACCGGAGCCAGGGCAGCCGACAGCGCCGGGGCCACCTGGAACCGCGCCAGGGCAGGAGGCGGGGCTTGGGACGGAGGCGAGGCCTGGGGCGGCTTCCGGGCATGGGGTGGATTCGGGGTTCGAGGTGGGCTCGGAGTCCGGGGTGGGCTCAGGACCTGGGGCTGACTTGGGGCCTGGGGTGGATTCGGGGCTCAGGGGGGAGTCGGGGCGCGGGACGGGAGCAGGGCCCGGGGCGGAAGCGGAACTTGGGGCGGGAGCGTGGCCCGGGTTGCAGCAAAGGCCCTTGGCGGCAGAGGTATTTGGGGCGGAAGCGGAAGTTGGGGTGGATTCAGGGGCTGGGGCGGATCCACGGCCTGGGGCTGAGCCGCAGCCCGGGGTGGCGCCAGCGCCCGAAGCCGATGCAGAGGCTGGGGGACAGGCAGGGCCGGGCGTAGGTACAGGGCACGGGCCAGCGGCAGTACCTGGCGTGCAGGCAGGGCACGGGGCGAAGGAGGCTCCCGGGCCAGGAGCAGTACCCGGTGCCGGGACAGGGCCGGCCGACAGGAGCGTGCCGGAGCCTGGGATCGGGGTTCGCCCCGTGGCGGGGGCTGAGCCGGAGGCAAGGGCCGAGTCCGTGGCGGTGGCCGAGCCGACGCCGGAAGCGCCGTCCACTTCGGCGTCGCAGCCCGGATCCACCGTCCCTGCCGCGCCGACGTCCGGACCTGGCTCGCCCTTCGAGCCGAGGCCGGGGACCGACTCTTCGCCTGGCTCGGTGCCCGGAGCCGCCGCGGCCTCAAGCCAGGCGTCCGGAGCCGGTCCCGGCCCCGCGCCGGCCTCGGGATCGGGGCATGGGCCAACACCTCGCACCACGCCTGCGCCGGACCAGACACCCGATCGTGGTCCGCAGGACGAGGGTGTCTCCGACCAGACGCCCGAGACCGCCCCGCCTCCCGGTCCGGGGCCCGACAGCGGCTCACTTTCCGGTCCGGGGTCTGGGACCGGTTCGCCCCCCGGTCCGTGGTCGGGGACCGGCCGACGCCCGAGTCCGGCCTCCGAGTCCGGCCCGTTGCCTGGCCGTACGTCCGAGGTCGCCTCACCCCTCAGTCCGGCGTCCGAGGCTGGCTCGTCGCCTGGCCGCGCGTCCGGGACGGGCTCCCCTCCCGGTCCGGGGCCCGATAGCGGCTCAGTTTCCGGTCCGGAGTCTGAGACCGGCTCACCCCCCGGCCCGGCGTCTGGGACCGCCTCGCACCCCGGTCCGGGGTCCGAGGCCGACTTACTGCCTGGCGGAGAGTCTGGGACCGGTTCGCCCCCCGATCCGGGCTCCGGGGCTGGCCCATTGCTCGGCCGAGCGTCTGGGACCAGCACACCGCAGGGTCCGGCGTCCGGTGGCGGCTCGGTTTCTGGTCCGGGGTCCGGGACCGGTTCCCGTCCCGGTCCGAGGTCCGGGGTCGGCTCATTGCCTGGCGGAACGTCCGAGACCAGCACCCCTCAAGGTCCAGTGTCCGGTGGCGGCTCGGTTTCTGGTCCGGGGTCCGGGACCGGTTCCCGTCCCGGTCCGGGGTCCGGGGTCGGCTCATTGCCTGGCGGAACGTCCGAGACCAGCACCCCTCAAGGTCCAGTGTCCGGTGGCGG
>NZ_JBSFCK010000003.1:121736-157084 GCF_053593435.1 Streptomyces sp. NPDC002306 | reverse complement strand
GTCCGGGGTCCGGGGTCGGCTCATTGCCTGGCGGAACGTCCGAGACCAGCACCCCTCAAGGTCCAGTGTCCGGTGGCGGCTCGGTTTCTGGTCCGGAGACTGGGACCGGTTCCCGTCCCGGTCCGGGGTCCGGGGTCGGCTCATTGCCTGGCGGAACGTCCGAGACCAGCACACCACAAGGTCCGGCGTCCGGCGGCGACTCGGTTTCTGATTTGGGGTCTGAGTCCGACTCACCCCCAGGCCCGGCGTCCGGGATCGGCTCACGCCCCGGCCCCGGGGTTGACTCATTGCCCGGCGGAGAGTCTGGGACCAGCACACCGCAAGGTCCGGCGTCCGGCGGCGGCTCGCTTTGCGGTCCGGGGTCCGAGACCGGCTCACGCCCCGGTCCGGGGTCCAGGGCCGGTTCATTGCCTGGCGGAGCGTCTGGGACAGGCGCACCTGCCGGTCCGGCGTCCGATGGCGGCTCGGTTTCTGGTCCGGAGACTGGGACCAGCTCAAGCCCAGGTTCCGGGTCCGGGGCCGGCCCATTGCCTGGCCAAGCGTCCGGGACCGGCTCAAGCCCAGGTTCCGGGTTCGGGGCTGGCTCATCGCCTGGCCAAGCGTCCGGGACCGGCTCACCTCCCGACCGGGGGTCCGACACCGGCTCACCCCCGGGTCCGGGATCCGGGACCAACCCACCCCCCAGCCCGGCGGCCGGGGTCGCACCACCATCCGCACCTGCGTCGGAGAGCAGCAGCTCACCTGTCGTACCTGTGCCGCCGGGAGCGGGCTCGCCTTTCGCACCCGTGTCACCGGGAGCCGGCTCGTCCTCCGTGTCTGTCTCGGAGAGCGGCTCGCCTCTCGTTTCTGGCCCCGGGAGTGGCTCACCTCGCGTCGAGGTGTCTGGCTCCGGTACGGAGACTCCCCCCGTACCCGCGTCCGGGACCCCGCACCCGCCCGGCGAGCCGCCGCACACCACCGATCCGCAGGACGCCGACTCCGGAGCCCTCTCGGGGGCGCCGCCCGGGGCTGAGCCGGGGACCCGGAGGATAGTGCCCCGGGTGCGAGGTGACGTGCCCACCTCGGCCTTCGTGAATCCCTCGCGGGTGCGGGACCCGAGGGAGCCCGCTCCCGTGGAGGACGCGATACCGCCGGGAAGCCAGACTCCCACCGCCGCCGAAGCCACCTCCGAGGCGCGGTCGGAAGCCAGGTCGGAAGTGGGGACCGAGACGTCCTCCAGCAACGCCGTGGGCGTCGCACCACGCCCCGCCGGCGTCTCACTGACCAGGGCGCAGGCGGAGACGGAACGGCGCCCGATGCCGGTGCCGGAGCCCGGACTCCCCGGCGGGGGCCGGCGTCGGCGTCGTACGGCCGGCCTGATCGGCGTAGGGGGAGTGGTCGCCGCGGGAGTGGTCGTCGCCGTCGTCCTGGCGACGACGTCCGCCCCGCCCGACGACACCAAGGCGGGCGGCTCCGCCTCGAAGCCGCCCGTTTCGGCGTCGGCGTCGCCCTCGGCCCCCACCGGAACCCCCTCGCCCACGGTCGAGGGCACCTCACGGCCCCCGAGCCTGCCGCCGGGCGCGCACCAGGAGGCCGGCGGCTTCGCGTGGGTGACGCCCAGGGGCTGGCGCCGGGACGTGCAGACGGGCGCGGAGGTGCACTACACCTCGCCCGACGGCACACAGGAGCTCGTGGCCAAGTCCTCCCTCGCCCGCGGTGACCTGATGGACACCTGGCAGACGTCGGAGGAGAACGCCCACCAGGGCCAGGGCTACCGCAAGATCCGGCTGGAGGAGACGACGTTCCGCGGCAACCCGGCGGTCGTCTGGGAGTACACGTTCACCCTCAAGGGCACCGAGTGGCACGCCAGCCTGCTGGGCTTCAACGAGAGCGGGAAGTCGTACCAGATCAACACCTGGTACCAGCCGGAGATCGAGCCCCAGGCCGTGAAGACGTACAACCGGGTCAAGGACGGCTTCACCGTGCTGTGATCGCGTGCGCGCCGGACCGCGGAGGGAGGACGCACCGCGGGACGCACCGCCGAGCGACAGGTGAGGGGAGGGAACCCGCGGAACGGGTTCCCTCCCCTCACCTCACTGCTCAGCCGCGAGGCGGCGAGGCCGCGAGGCCGCCGGCGTCAGCCCACGGACACCCGGTCGGCCTCGTGCTCGACGGCGGCCGCCCGGCCGCCCCCGCGGACCTTCTCCTTGACCAGGGCGATCACGATCACGACCGCCGCGACCGCCAGGGACAGCAGCACGGTCGTACGCCCGCTGCTCTCCCCCTCGGTGTCGGTCAGCATGTAGCCGAGCACGAAGACGATCAGCGCGGCCGTCGCCCAGGTCAGGTACGGGTACAGCCACATCCGTACGACCAGCTTCTCCGGCGCCTCGGCCTGGATGATCTTCCGCATGCGCAGCTGCGAGAAGCAGATCACCAGCCAGACGAACAGGGCGACCGCACCGGAGGAGTTGACCAGGAAGAGGAAGACGGAGTCCGGGAACCGGTAGTTGAAGAACACCGCGACGAACCCGAAGACGACGGAGGCGATGATCGCCGCCATCGGCACACCGCGGGACGTGGTCCGCGCGAACGCCTTGGGCGCGTCCCCGCGCCGGCCGAGCGAGAAGGCCATGCGGGAGGCCGTGTAGAGGCCGGAGTTGAGACAGGACAGGACCGAGGTCAGCACGATGAAGTTCATGATCTGACCGGCGTGCGCGATACCGAGGGAGTCGAGGGCCGCGACGTACGAGCCCTTCTCCTTGATCGTCGGGTCGTTCCACGGCACCAGGGAGACGACCACGAGGATCGAGCCGAGGTAGAAGACACCGATACGCCAGATGATGCTGTTGGTCGACTTCGTGACCGCCCGCTGCGGGTTCTCGGACTCACCGGCGGCCAGCGTGGCGATCTCGCTGCCCATGAAGGAGAAGACGACCAGCAGCACACCGGTGAGGATGGCGCCGGGCCCGTGCGGCAGGAACCCGCCGTGCTCGGTCAGGTTCCCGATCCCCGCCTTGTCGCTGTCGACACCGGGCAGCACGCCGAACACCGCGAGCCCGCCGACGACGATGAACGCGCCGATCGCGACGACCTTGATGCCGGCGAACCAGAACTCGAACTCGCCGTACGAGCCGACGGAGACCAGGTTGGTCGCGGTCAGAACCACCATCACGATCAGCGCCCACCCCCACTGGGGCACGCCGGGCATCCACGACTCCAGGATCTTGGCGCCGGCGGTGGCCTCCACCGCGAGCACGACGACCCAGAAGAACCAGTAGAGCCAGCCGATGGAGAACCCGGCCCAGCGTCCGAGCGCGCGGTCGGCGTGCGCGGAGAAGGAACCGGACGTCGGATTGGCCGCGGACATCTCGCCGAGCATCCGCATCACCAGCACGACGAGCGTGCCGACGAGGGCGTACGACAGGAGGATGCCGGGGCCGGCGGTGGCGATACCGGAACTGGATCCGACGAAGAGTCCCGCGCCGATGACACCGCCGATGGCGATCATCGAAAGGTGGCGGTTCTTCAGACCGGCGTGGAGACCGGAACCGGGGTCTCCGGGGTCTCCGGGGCCGTTTTCGGCCTTCGTCAGGGTCGGCTGCGAAGTCATGGGACGGATTTCCTTTGCGCCGCTTGAGGGGTCTCCCGTACGAGCGGTGTACGAGTCGGTCCAGTGAAACGGAGGCTTAAGAATTCGGGAACCTTTGAATCCGGATTGTTACTTGAGGTTTTCCTGAGGTTCCGTAGTCTTAGTCACACTTTTCCGCCGTCGCACCCGGCGCTGCTACCCCGCGTCGCCCGTGACACACTCGACTCATGCGCGTGTATCTCGGCTCCGACCATGCGGGCTTCGAACTCAAGAACCACCTCGTCGAATGGCTCAAGGAGGCGGGTCACGACCCCGTCGACTGCGGCCCCCACATCTACGACGCCCAGGACGACTACCCGCCCTTCTGCCTCCGCGCCGCGGAGCGGACCGTCGCGGACCCCGGTTCCCTCGGCATCGTGATCGGCGGTTCCGGCAACGGTGAGCAGATCGCCGCGAACAAGGTGAAGGGCGCGCGGGCCGCCCTCGCCTGGAGCGAGGAGACGGCGTCCCTCGGCCGCCAGCACAACGACGCGAACGTGATCGCGGTTGGCGCGCGGATGCACTCGCGGGACGAGGCGACGAAGTTCGTCGAGACCTTCCTCGCCACACCGTTCTCCGGTGACGAGCGCCACATCCGCCGCATCGACATGCTCTCCGGCTACGAGACCACGGGCGATCTTCCGCCGGTCCCGGCGCACCACCCGCAGCAGTAGCCCGCAGCCACCGGTCCCCGGGGGCTGCGGTCCCCGGGGCCTCTCGGCGTGCCGCCCCGCCAGAAGACCGGACTCGGACGATGACGGGCGGGCGGTAGGGGAGAGCGCGCGTGGGATACGCGCGCACGCGCGTGGATTCAGCGGGCGGGAAAGGACGACGGAACGTGCCAGAGGGGCACACGATTCACCGGCTCGCGCAGGACTACGCCGCCGCCTTCGCCGCCCGCGTGACGCGGGTCACCAGCCCCCAGGGCAAGTTCGCCGACGCGGCCGCCCTCCTCGACGGCACCTCGCTGCACACCACCGACGCCCACGGCAAGCATCTCTTCCTCGGCTTCCGTGACCCCGAGGACGCCGACTGGATCCACATCCACCTGGGCCTCTTCGGCAAGGTCGCCTTCGGCGCCGCCCCCGCGCCCCCGCCCACGGACACCGTCCGGCTCCGCCTCGCCGACGACGCCGCGTACGTCGACCTCCGGGGCCCCGCCACCTGCGCCCTGATCACCCCCGCCGAGAAGCGGGCGATACACGAGCGGCTCGGCCCCGACCCGCTGCGCGCGGACGCCGACCCGGCCGCCGCGTACACGCGCGTACGCCGCAGCCGTACGACGATCGCCGCCCTCCTGATGGACCAGAAGGTCATCGCCGGCGTGGGCAACGTCTACCGGGCCGAGGTCCTCTTCCGCCACCACATCGACCCCTACCGCCCGGGCCGGGACATCACCCCCGGCGAGTGGGACGCGATCTGGGCCGACCTGGTCGCGCTCATGCGCGACGGCGTCCGCGACAACCGCATCGACACCGTCCGCCCGGAGCACACCCCGGAGGCGATGGGCCGCCCGCCCCGGGTCGACGACCACGGCGGTGAGGTCTACGTCTACCGCCGCGCCGCCCGCCCCTGCCACCTGTGCGGCGACGAGATCCGCACGGCCGACCTCGCCGCCCGCAACCTCTTCTGGTGCCCGACCTGCCAGCAGCGCTGACGCGCCCCAGGGGTCCCCGTCCACCGGTCGCACCCCCAGGGCCAGCCACGGGCCTCGGCGCTCGCCTCGCACGCGCCCAGGCCCCCTCCTGGACCCGTGAGAACCCGTCAGAAGCCGTGCGGCACCCAGGGGGCCACCGTCGACCCGAAGCCCAGCGAGGCCTCGGCCAGCGCGCCCTGACGCAGCTCACGCACCCGGCCGGCTCCCGCCAGCGCCGCCAGCGACACCCCGCCGAGATAGGCCGCACCCAACTCCCGTACGGACAGGGCGAGATCGGCCGCGTCCGTGGTCCGGGCGCACGAAGCCCCCTTGGCATCACCGGTCAGCCGCCAACGCCCCGCGTTCCAGGGGCAGAAGGTGTCCTCGACCTCGAACACCACGTCCACCGGCGCCTGGTAGGTCCGCGCCTCCAGCGCGGCCCCGACCTCCACCAGCCGCACATACAGGGAGTCCCGCACCCGCAGCTGACAGCGCCGGATG
This sequence comes from Streptomyces sp. NPDC002306, assembly GCF_053593435.1. Classification (NCBI taxonomy): domain Bacteria; kingdom Bacillati; phylum Actinomycetota; class Actinomycetes; order Kitasatosporales; family Streptomycetaceae; genus Streptomyces; species Streptomyces sp. NPDC002306. Next base: position 151,337 of record NZ_JBSFCK010000003.1, on the reverse strand, counting down.
TCGGACACCTGGAGCTGCCACGCCTCGTCGACGGGCCGCCCGCGCACCTTCAGCGAGGTCGTCAGGTCGATGCCGAACAGGAACCGCCACAGCGCCGCGTCCGTCGCCGGATCGACCGCCGCGAGATCCTGCAACAGCACCTGGCCGTTGTGCCCGGCGTCCGTCCACTGCGGCTTGACCCGGAAGCGGGCGTACCCGGTGGGCTCCCCGTCCCGTTCGGCGACCACGCACTGCAACGGTGACGCCCCGCCCCGGTCGCGCTCCGCGTCCAGCAGCCACACCCGCTCCCAGCCGGGCTGCCGGGCCAGCATGCCCGCACGGGAGGCCACCGTGCGCGCGTACACGGACTCGCACGTGTCCAGCGCGTCCACCGGGCGTTCGTACCGCAGCCGTACGGCATCGGTGCCGTCCGGCACGGACAGCCGCACCCGGCCGGTGTCGATCTCGGCGCTGACGCCGAAGGTCGCCGGGGCGTACCCGAACCGCCCGTAGATCGACGGCTCGGACGCGAGGAGCACCGCCAGTGGCTCACCCCACCCGCGCACGTCGTCCAGCTGCCGTCGCATCATCGACGTCAGCACCCCGCGCCTGCGGTGCGTGGCGGCCACGCCGACCATCGTGACGCCCGCCGCCGGCACCGAGGCACCGCCCGGTACGGTCAGCCCGAAGGCGAACGCCCCCGCCGACCCCACACACCGGTCCCCGTCCCACACCCCCAGTGAACGGTCGAAGTCGGCGAGCTCGTGCCACAGCTCGCGCTCCTCGGCCGACTCCTCCACGCCCCCGAAGGCGCGGAGCAGATTGCCGTACCACTGATCCCAGTCGTCCTGCCGCAGCACCCGCAGGTCGGTCGCCCGGTCGGGCAAGTCATTCGCCATGAACCATGCGTACCAGGGCAATGCGGGACGAGCGAACGAATTTCTCCGTGCCCCCGGCGCAACTGCTTTCTGTGAAGTTCACTGTGAAGTCGAGCTCGGACGGGGGACAAGTGGGACCTCCCGTGCCAAGCGGCTGGTCCGATGGATAGGGTCCCGAACTAATGGCAGCAGGACGAGAGCGGCGCGCGGCGGCCGAGACGTTCACGGCCCGGTTGAAGATGCAGTGGCACCGGGCCCGCGTCGGCGTGCGCAGATCCGCCGTGGACTACTTCCGCGGGGACGGCTCGGACTGGATCGCGCTGGCCGGACTGCTCCTCACGGTCCCGGTGATCGCGGCCACCACGCTCGCCAACTCCGTGTGGTGCTCGCCGTCCGCACTGGTCCTGCCGATCGTCGCGGGCGGCCTGCTGCTGCGCCCGGCGAGCCTGCTCGGTCTGTACGCGGCCGCGGCCACCGCCCTGATCGTGGAGTCCGTGAAACTCGGGCCCTACACGGAGGGCCCCTCCCGGGTCACGCCGGGCGTGGTCCTGGTCGTCGCCGCCTGTGGCTTCGTGGGACTGCTGATCGCGCAGTTCCGCAGCAGAGTCGGCGTGCCCTGGCGGCGCGGCGGCACGATGCTGTTCGACCTGCGCGAACGCATCCGCGTGCAGAGCAAGCTGCCGAAGCTGCCGCGCGGCTGGCACCGCGAGATGGCGCTGCGCCCCGCGGGCGGCCAGTCCTTCTCGGGAGACTTCGTGGTCGCGGCCCGGACGAACGGCGGCCGCACGATGGAGGTCGTACTGACGGACGTCTCGGGCAAGGGCATGGACGCCGGTTCGCGCGCCCTGCTGCTGTCGGGGGCGTTCGGCGGCCTGCTCGGCTCCCTCCCGCCGCACGCCTTCCTCCCGGCCGCGAACGGCTACCTCCTGCGCCAGGACTGGGACGAGGGCTTCGCCACCTCCATCCACCTGGTCCTGGACCTGGACTCCGGCGACTACGAGCTCTACTCCGCCGGTCACCCGCCGGGCCTCCAGCTCAGCGCGGGCAGCGGCCGCTGGGAGGAGAAGGCCGCCGACGGCCCGCTCCTCGGGGTGTACGACGGCGCCCAGTTCGATCCCGTCAAGGGCTCCCTGCGCCCCGGTGACGTCCTGATGCTGTTCACCGACGGCCTGGTGGAGACCTCCGACCGCGACATCGTCGAGGGCATCGACCGCCTCACCGGCGAGGCCGACCGCTATGTCGCCGGGGGCTTCCAGGGAGCCGCCTGGCACCTCATCGAGGCGGTGGCGAAGGACGTCAACGACGACCGGGCGCTCCTGCTGGTCTGCCGCGAGGGTCCGACCGCGGCCGCCGCCCGCTGAAGCCGCCGTCCACAGAACCCGGCTGAGGCCGCCGTACGCGGCATCCGGCTGAAGCCGCCGTACGCAGAAAGGGGTACCCGTGCTGACCCTCACCGAGGTGGAGGCCCTGGCCCGCGCGGCGCACGAGGGCCAGACCGACAAGGCCGGGCGGCCGTACGCCGAACACCTCCAGGCCGTCGCCGACGGCGTGCGCGAGCGCGGCGGGGACGACGAGCAGATCGCGGCGGCCTGGCTGCACGACTCCGTCGAGGACGACGCGCTGTCCGCGCAGTGGCTGCGCGAGGCCGCGCTGACCGACCGCACGAAGGCCATCGTGCTCGCCGTCACCAAGCGCGGGGGCGAGGGGCCGGCGGCGTACGCGCGGCGCGTCCTCGCCACCCCCGGGGCGCTGCTGGTGAAGGAGTCGGACCTGGCCCACAACGCCGACCCGGTACGCCTCGCGGTCCTCGACGAGCCCACCCGCACGCGGCTGACCGAGAAGTACGCCCGGATGCGCGCACTCCTCGGCCTCACCGGCCTCGAAGGCCTCGAAGAAGGCAGTGACGGGCTCGGCGGCGGACTCTAGGCGCCGGCGCCGACCTTCTCGCGGAGACCGGTCCCACCGGTCCCGTTCTTCTCCCGCTCCCGGGCCAGTTCGGCCGCGTCGCGCTTGAAGGCCCACGCCATCCTCGGTTCCATCGCGAACCGGAACACCCGCTGCACGGGTGGCGTGCACAGCAGGGTGACGGCCGCGGCCGCGAGGACGCTCACGAAGATCTGGCCGAGCGGCCGGTGCAGCCATCCGTGGTCGAACCAGCCTCGGTACTCGCCGCCCTTGATCAGGAAGCCGTGCAGCAGGTAGCCGTACAGCGTGCCCGCGCCGAGGGCCGTGAACCACAGCCTGCGGCCCGGCACCCAGGCGAAGAAGCAGGCGGTCAGCAGCAGCGAGCAGCCGAACAGCGCCAGTTGCATCACCGGGCCGGCCCACCAGGGCGCGGCCAGTTCCTGTGCCGCGTCGCGGTGGTAGAGCCACCCGGCGTTCATGCGCGGTACCGCCCACCAGCCGAAGGCCAGCGCGGACGCGAACACCGGTACGGCGGCGATCCGCACCGAGCGCCGGCGCACCAGCCGGAAGTGCTCGGGCTTCAGGCACAGTCCGAGCACGAAGAACGGCAGGAACTGCAGGACGCGCTGGAGGTCCAGGTCGTCCCCGATGTTCGGCGTGAGGGACGCGAGCGAGGCCACGCCGAGGGCGAGCGGCAGCGGCCAGCGCACCAGCTTCCAGATCGGCGTGGTGAGCCGCCAGATGAACAGGGCGCACAGGAACCAGGTCAGGTACCAGGGGTCGAGGAGGCTGATGTCCTGGTCCGGGGCGTGGTCCACGACCCGCTTGAAGAGCGGGTAGGCAGTCTCGAACAGGACGTACGGCACGGCGACGCCGGTCACGAGCCGCTTGAGCCGGTCCGGGCGTGCGTCGAAACTCCGGGAGAAGAAGCCGGAGATGATGATGAACGCCGGCATGTGGAACGCGTACACGATCATGTAGGCGCCCTGGAGGATCCGGCTGTCGCCCTTCAGCGGCTCCCAGGAGTGCGCCACGGCCACGAACACGATCGCCAGGTACTTGGCGTTGTCGAAGAACGAGTCGCGCTGCTTGGACTGTCTGTCCTGCGATGCCTTGTCCGGCTTGTTCGACTTGTCGCGTTCGTCGTGCTCGTCGGGCTTGCTCTGGTCCGGCTGGGCGTGCGGCGGGGGCGAGGCGGCGTGGAACATCTGAGGCACCCTAGCGTCGTCCGTGGGTTTCCGTAAAACCCTCCATGTCGATATGGCTTATCGACTCCGAGTACCCCGGTATTTCCCGTGGTCGCCCTCGGCGGGGACGTGACGCCGCCCACAGCATCGGGTGTTGCCATCACGGCAGTTCCTCCACTGATGTCATGAATCATCCCTACGAAAGCGGGCATAACCCCAACGGGGGAAGTGCCTGACGCGCACCTTTATCGATCATTCGAATTCCCTGCGAGCGCGTTGTGTGGACATGGAAACGATCCACGCAATTCCCTGTGCCGGTGCACCGTCGAATTGCGGCGCGGGCCTTACGGCCGGGCGGTCCGCACGGGGTGGCGCGGGACGGTCGCGACCGATGATGCGTCACGGGCCGCATACGCGGGCCGTGTTGGTGGCACGATGGTTCTGGACGGGGGTGCGCGGGGCCGGCACCCCCTGGCCGGGAGAGCGAACCGACCGAGGGTGTGATCAGTTGTGGCCATTTCACTGTCCGTGGTGCTGCTGTTGGCGATCATCCTGGTGGTGTTGATCCGGGGCGGCTCGATCAAGGCGGGCCCCGCGATCGTCGCGATCCTGTTCGGCTTCTTCCTCGCCTCGACGGGCATGGCTCCGTCGATAAACCGCTTCCTCAACTCACTGGCCGACACGATCAACTCGATCAACTTCTGATCGACCACTCCCGGCACGGGGGGCACATGCGCCTCGCGCCCGCGCTTTTCAGGCCGGGGGCATCGCCGAGAACCCGGCGGACCGGCCGACGGCGGTCACCCGGAGCCGTCGCGCGGCGCTCCCTCTTCTTCCGCATCCCCCGAGGCGGCTTCCCGCGCCCAGGACACGCCGACGGACGCGACCCCGGAAACGACTCAGGGCCGACCCGAGGAAAGATCCCCGGCCCGGCCCTGAGCCCGACAGAGCGGGCGACGGGAATCGAACCCGCGTAGCTAGTTTGGAAGACTAGGGCTCTACCATTGAGCTACGCCCGCACAGACGCGTCGCAGGTCGGGCGACCGCGACACACAGGCATCGTAGCGGTTCGCGCGCCGTCGCCGCACACCCCGTTCCGCGAGGGTTGCTCCAGGAGAAATGCGGCGGCCGTACAGCCTGCGGGCATGTACCCTACGTGTCGCACCAGACGGGGTGTGGCGCAGCTTGGTAGCGCGTCCGCTTTGGGAGCGGAAGGCCGTGGGTTCAAATCCCGCCACCCCGACCATCTAGCCGGATCACCACGCGTGATCGCCTTTGGGTGCGGGAAGCGGCTGCGGTTACTATGCAAGCTGCGCGCCCGTGTGTCTCTTGTCTGCAGTCTCCGGGCGACCAAATCCGCCGGACCCGTCGGGTTCCGGCAGAAACCAAGAAGTCAGCCACAAGGAGACCGAACCGTGAAGAGCGCCGTGGAGACCCTGAACCCGACTCGGGTTCGGCTCACTGTCGAGGTGCCCTTCGAGGAGCTCAAGGACAGCCTCGACGCGGCGTACAAGAAGATCAACCAGCAGGTCACGGTGAAGGGCTTCCGTAAGGGCAAGATCCCGGCGCGGGTCATCGACCAGCGCTTCGGCCGTGGCGCCGTGCTGGAGGAGGCCGTCAACGACGCGCTCCCGAAGTTCTACACGGAGGCGGTCAACGAGGCCGAGCTCAGCGTGCTGGGCCAGCCCGAGGTCGACATCACGGAGCTGAAGGACGGCGAGACGCTGAACTTCACCGCCGAGGTCGACATCCGTCCCTCCCTCGAGATCCCGGACTACTCCGGCATCGAGGTCGAGGTCGACGCCGTCGAGGTGTCGGACGAGGACGTCGAGAAGTCGGTGGAGCAGCTCCGTGAGCGCTTCGCTTCGACGAGCCCCGTGGAGCGCGCCGCCCAGGACGGCGACGTGATCACCATCGACCTGCAGGCCAAGGTCGACGGCGAGGTCCTCGAGGACGGCGTCGCCGAGGGCGTCTCCTACACCATCGGCTCCGGTGAGCTGCTGGAGGGCATCGACGAGGCCGTCAAGGGCCTGGAGGCCGGTGGCGAGGCCACCTTCACCTCCGAGCTCAAGGGCGGCTCGGCGGCCGGCAAGGAGTCCGAGGTCACCGTCAAGGTCACCCAGGTCGCCGCGCGCGAACTGCCCGAGCTGGACGACGAGTTCGCGCTGCTCGCCTCCGAGTTCGACACCCTCGACGAGCTCAAGGCCGACAGCCGCAAGCGCCTCGAGAACATGAAGCAGTACGACCAGGCCACGCAGGCCCAGGAGCGCGTCCTGGAGAAGCTGCTCGAGCTGGTCGAGGTCCCGGTCCCCGAGAAGCTGCTCGAGGACGAGATCAACACCCGTAAGCACAACCTCGAGCACCACCAGCTCGGTCAGATGGGCCTCGACCTCGGTAAGTACCTGGAGATCCAGGGCAAGACCGAGGAGGAGTTCGAGACCGAGACCAGCGAGGCCGCGGTCAAGGGCATCAAGACCCAGTTCGTGCTGGACGAGCTCGTCAAGCGGGAGAAGCTGAACGTCAACCAGGAGGAGCTCACCGAGCACCTCATGCGTCGCGCGGCCTCCTCCGGCATGTCCCCCGACCAGTTCGCCCAGGCGGTCGTCGAGGGCGGTCAGGTTCCGCTGCTCGTCGGCGAGGTCGCCCGCGGCAAGGCCCTGGCGCTGGTCGTCGAGGCCGCCACGGTCAAGGACACCAACGGCGAGGTCATCGACCTGGACGACGAGGAGGAGGCCGAGGAGGCCACCGCCGAGGCGCCCGCGGCCGAGACCGAGGAGAAGCCCGAGGCCTGAGCCTCGCACCACGCCTGAAGCGTCACGACGGGCCCCGGGGAACGACTTCCCCGGGGCCCGTCGCCGTCCCCGCCCGGCCACGGCCCCACGGCCCACGACAGCCCGCCCAGGGGCGCGAGCGACCGCCCGCCCGGCCCTACGCCCGCCCGACCCACCCCAGGGGTGCGAGGACCGCCCACCCGGCCCACCCAGGGCCACGAGGAACCGCGCGAGCGGCGCCGGCCGAAGCCCCCGCGGGCCGGCGGCCCCCGCGCCCCCGTCCCGCCCCCAGCCAGCGCAGCGACCTGCGCTCACAGCGAACAGTTCCTTTTGCGGGATTCCCCGAAGGGACCCGCGCGTTAGGGTCCATGAGTACGAGGGCAGGGGAGTCCCCGGAAACGGCCGGACGGCCCTGAGCCCCGGCAGAACACGTGAGACGGCCCGGCGCCGTCGTAAGACGAGCAGGTGGATACGTGACGAATCTGATGCCCTCCGCCGCCGGCGAGCCTTCCATCGGTGGTGGCCTCGGCGACCAGGTCTACAACCGGCTGCTCAACGAGCGGATCATCTTCCTCGGCCAGCCGGTCGACGACGACATCGCGAACAAGATCACCGCACAGCTGCTGCTCCTTGCCGCCGACCCGGACAAGGACATCTACCTCTACATCAACAGCCCCGGCGGCTCCATCACGGCCGGCATGGCGATCTACGACACGATGCAGTTCATCAAGAACGACGTGGTGACCATCGCCATGGGCCTCGCGGCCTCCATGGGGCAGTTCCTGCTCAGCGCGGGCACCCCCGGCAAGCGCTTCGCGCTGCCGAACGCCGAGATCCTGATCCACCAGCCCTCCGCGGGTCTGGCCGGCTCGGCCTCCGACATCAAGATCCACGCCGAGCGGCTGCTGCACACCAAGAAGCGCATGGCCGAGCTGACCTCCCAGCACACCGGCCAGACGGTCGAGCAGGTCACCCGTGACTCGGACCGCGACCGCTGGTTCGACGCCTTCGAGGCCAAGGAGTACGGCCTCATCGACGACGTGATCCCGACGGCCGCAGGCATGCCGGGCGGCGGCGGTACCGGGGCGGCCTAGCGAGGGCTCGTACGGGCCGCTGAGGCCCGTCCAGGGCCTCGGCCCGATCCCGCCCCGCCGGACAGGGCCCAGGCCCTCCACAGGGCCGTACACGCCCTTCCCGCCCCCCAGTCATCGCCCCAGCCCCTCTCAGGAGACATCGTGAACGACTTCCCCGGCAGCGGCATCCACGACCGTGCGCGCGCCGAGTACACCGGCCCCTCGGCCGAGTCCCGCTACGTCATCCCGCGCTTCGTGGAGCGCACCTCCCAGGGCATCCGCGAGTACGACCCGTACGCGAAGCTCTTCGAGGAGCGCGTGATCTTCCTCGGCGTGCAGATCGACGACGCCTCCGCCAACGACGTCATGGCGCAGCTGCTGTGCCTGGAGTCGATGGACCCCGACCGGGACATCTCGGTCTACATCAACAGCCCCGGCGGCTCCTTCACCGCGCTGACCGCGATCTACGACACGATGCAGTTCGTGAAGCCGGACATCCAGACGGTCTGCATGGGCCAGGCCGCCTCCGCCGCCGCGATCCTCCTCGCGGCCGGTACGCCGGGCAAGCGCATGGCGCTGCCCAACGCGCGCGTGCTGATCCACCAGCCGTACAGCGAGACCGGCCGCGGCCAGGTCTCGGACCTCGAGATCGCCGCGAACGAGATCCTCCGGATGCGCGCGCAGCTGGAGGACATGCTGGCCAAGCACTCCACCACGCCGATCGAGAAGATCCGCGAGGACATCGAGCGCGACAAGATCCTCACGGCCGAGGACGCGCTCGCGTACGGCCTGATCGACCAGATCATCTCCACCCGGAAGATGAACAACAACAACGTCCGCTGACGCGCGGACATGTATCGTCTGCCGCCCCTTGGCAGGGTCCCCCGATGTGCGCGACAAGGTGCACGACAAAGTGAACCGTGCCAAGGGGGGCCCGAACGGGGGGCCGGGCAAGGTACCGTCGGACATAAGGCAGCACCAGGAGCCGCTGGACTTGTAGCGTCCAGGCGTCTCCCAGGCGAAGGGGAAGCACACCGTGGCACGCATCGGTGACGGCGGCGATCTGCTCAAGTGCTCGTTCTGCGGCAAGAGCCAGAAGCAGGTCAAGAAGCTCATCGCAGGCCCCGGTGTGTACATCTGCGACGAGTGCATCGATCTCTGCAACGAGATCATCGAGGAAGAGCTCGCGGAGACGAGCGAGGTGCGCTGGGAGGAACTCCCCAAGCCTCGTGAGATCTACGAGTTCCTCGAGGGGTACGTGGTGGGCCAGGAGGCGGCCAAGAAGGCGCTCTCCGTCGCGGTGTACAACCACTACAAGCGGGTCCAGGCTGGTGAGAACGGCGGCGGCCAGAGCCGCGAGGACGCCATCGAGTTGGCCAAGTCCAACATCCTCCTGCTGGGCCCCACGGGTTCCGGCAAGACGCTCCTCGCGCAGACCCTCGCGCGCATGCTCAACGTCCCGTTCGCCATCGCGGACGCGACGGCGCTGACGGAGGCGGGGTATGTCGGCGAGGACGTCGAGAACATCCTGCTCAAGCTGATCCAGGCGGCCGACTACGACGTCAAGAAGGCCGAGACCGGGATCATCTACATCGACGAGATCGACAAGGTCGCGCGCAAGAGCGAGAACCCGTCGATCACGCGTGACGTGAGCGGCGAGGGCGTGCAGCAGGCCCTCCTGAAGATCCTCGAAGGCACCACGGCCTCGGTCCCCCCGCAGGGCGGCCGTAAGCACCCGCACCAGGAGTTCATCCAGATCGACACGACGAACGTCCTGTTCATCGTGGGTGGCGCCTTCGCGGGCCTGGAGAAGCTCATCGAGTCCCGGGCGGGGGCCAAGGGCATCGGCTTCGGCGCGACGATCCGCTCCAAGCGCGAGCTGGAGGCCAAGGACCAGTTCGAGGACGTCATGCCCGAGGACCTGGTCAAGTTCGGCATGATCCCCGAGTTCATCGGCCGGCTCCCGGTCATCACCTCGGTCCACAACCTCGACCGCGAGGCGCTCCTCCAGATCCTGGTCGAGCCCCGCAACGCGCTCGTGAAGCAGTACCAGCGCCTCTTCGAACTCGACGGCGTGGAGCTGGACTTCGAACGTGAGGCCCTGGAGGCCATCGCCGACCAGGCCATCCTCCGCCAGACCGGCGCACGCGGCCTGCGCGCCATCATGGAGGAAGTCCTCATGTCGGTGATGTACGAGGTCCCCTCCCGCAAGGACGTGGCCCGCGTCGTCATCACGGCGGACGTCGTTCGCTCGAACGTGAACCCCACCCTGATCCCGCGCGACGCCCGCAACGGACGCGGCCCGGGGGAGCAGAAGACGGCGTGACCGTCGCACACGACGAGGAAGGGGCCCCGGTCGATCGACCGGGGCCCCTTCCTCGTCGTGACGCGGATGTCAGACCTTCACGCGAACTTCCTTGCGGAGCTTGGTCGTCAGGTCGGCGGTGGCCGTCAGGTCGGCGGGCTTGCCGGCCATCGCGTCCGCCATGTCGATGTGGATGACGACGCCCAGCGTGCTGTGGTCGGCCCAGATGCACACCGGCATGCTGATCGAGCTCGGCCCGGCCGCGGCGCCGGACGACTCGTCGTCCTTCACCTTGGTCTCCTGGCACTTGAGGACCGCGCCGTCGAGTCCGCTCGGCGTGTAGGCCTTGGGGCTGCCGACGAGCTCGCCGTCCTTGTCCTCGTTGGCGCTCTTCTTCATCTCGGCGAACATGCCGTCGACGACCGCCTCGGGGTCGTCGATCTCGCCGTACACACCCATGAAGTTGATCATCTTCATGGCGAGGGGGTTGCTCTCGTCCCCGGCCGTGTAACCGGCGTGCACGTCCTTGGCGTTCTTCACGCCGTGCTTCTCGGCGTCCTTGACGTCGCTCTCGTCGAAGCCGCCGCTGTCGGCGTCGTCCGACTTCTTGTACTCGCCGCTCAGCACCGTCGCCGGAGTGGTCAGCTTGTGGGCGCCGTCGTCGGCGATGTCGCTGCCGCCACCGCCGCCGCCTATCACGAAGTACGCGACCACCGCGATCGCGGCCACGGCCGCCACCGCGCCGAGGATGATCGCCGTCTTCTTCTTGCCGCCGCCCGGAGCGGGCGGCTGCGGGACGCCGTAGGGCTGCTGGCCGTACGGGGGCTGTCCGTAGGGAGGCTGCTGGCCGTACGGGTTCGGCTGCTGCGGCACACCCTGCGGGGCCTGCTGCGGGTAGCCGTAGCCGGGCTGGGCGGGCGGAGCCTGCTGAGGGTAGCCATAGCCGGGCTGGGGAGCCTGCGGCTGCTGGCCGTAGGGGCCCGGCTGACCGTGCGGTCCGGGCTGCTGAGGCTGCCCGCCGTACGGGCCCGGCTGGTTGTGACTCATTACTGGGTTCCCCTCCAGAGTTTATGTGTTCCCGACATCCTGGCCCAGGCACAGGCGGCGCACGGCATCGGGGGTCCCACCGTTACAGAACAAAGGCGTTTCGGGACCACGGTGTGACACCTCTAAACTGACCCCGTGACCGACAACGCTCAGCAGCAGCCATCAGCGCCCGACACCGAACTGCCGACCCAGTACGCGCCGGCCGACGTAGAGGGGCCGCTGTACGAGCGCTGGGTCGAGCGGGGTTACTTCGAGGCGGACGCGAAGAGCGACAAGCCCCCGTTCACCGTCGTCATCCCGCCGCCGAACGTCACGGGCAGCCTGCACCTCGGGCACGCCTTCGAGCACACCCTCATCGACGCCCTCACCCGCCGTAAGCGCATGCAGGGCTACGAGACGCTGTGGCAGCCCGGTATGGACCACGCGGGCATCGCCACGCAGAACGTCGTCGAGCGCGAGCTCGGCAAGGAGGGCAAGTCCCGGCACGACCTCGGCCGGGAGGCGTTCGTCGAGCGCGTCTGGCAGTGGAAGGGCGAGTCCGGCGGGCAGATCTCCGGCCAGATGCGGCGTCTCGGCGACGGCGTCGCCTGGTCGCGTGAGCGCTTCACCATGGACGAGGGCCTGTCGCAGGCCGTCCAGACCATCTTCAAGCGGCTCTACGACGACGAGCTGATCTACCGCGCCGAGCGCATCATCAACTGGTGCCCCCGCTGTCTGACCGCCATCTCGGACATCGAGGTCGAGTACCAGGACGACGACGGCGAGCTCGTCTCGATGAAGTACGGCGAGGGTGACGAGACGATCGTCGTCGCCACCACCCGTGCCGAGACCATGCTCGGTGACACCGCCGTCGCCGTTCACCCCGAGGACGAGCGCTACCGGCACCTGGTCGGCAAGCTCATCAAGCTGCCGCTGACCGACCGCTCCATCCCGGTCGTCGCGGACGAGCACGTCGACCCGGAGTTCGGCACGGGTGCCGTCAAGGTCACCCCGGCCCACGACCCGAACGACTTCGAGATCGGCCAGCGGCACGACCTGCCGGCCATCACGGTCATGGACGAGCACGCGGTCATCACCGTGCACGGCCCGTTCCAGGGCCTGGACCGCTTCGAGGCCAGGTCGGCGATCGTCGCCGCGCTGCGCGCCGAGGGCCGGATCGTCGCCGAGAAGCGGCCGTACGTCCACTCGGTCGGCCACTGCTCGCGCTGCAAGACCACCATCGAGCCGCGCCTGTCCATGCAGTGGTGGGTCAAGGTCGGCCCGCTCGCCAAGGCCGCCGGTGACGCGGTCCGCGAGGGCAAGGTCAAGATCCACCCGCAGGAGATGGAGAAGCGGTACTTCGACTGGGTCGACAACCTGCACGACTGGTGCATCTCGCGCCAGCTGTGGTGGGGCCACCGGATCCCGGTCTGGTACGGCCCGAACGGCGAGATCGTCTGCGTCGGCCCCGACGACGAGGCACCCACCGGCGAGGGCTGGCACCAGGACACCGACGTCCTCGACACCTGGTTCTCCTCCGGCCTGTGGCCGTTCTCCACGCTGGGCTGGCCCGAACAGACCGAGAGCCTCGCGAAGTTCTATCCGAACTCGGTCCTGGTCACCGGCTACGACATCCTCTTCTTCTGGGTCGCCCGGATGATGATGTTCGGCCTGTACGCGATGGACGGCACCCCGCCGTTCCACACCATCGCCCTGCACGGCATGGTCCGCGACCAGTTCGGCAAGAAGATGTCGAAGTCCTTCGGCAACGCGGTCAACCCGCTGGACTGGATGGACAAGTACGGGTCGGACGCCCTGCGCTTCACGCTCGCCCGTGGCGCCAACCCGGGCGTCGACGTCCCGATCGGCGAGGACTGGGTCCAGGGCTCGCGCAACTTCGCCAACAAGATCTGGAACGCCACCCGGTTCGCGCTGATGAACGGCGCGACGGTGGGGGGACCGCTGCCGGACGCGTCCGCCATGTCGGCGACCGACCGCTGGATCCTCTCCCGCCTGAACTCGGTGGTCGCCGAGGTCGACGCGCTGTACGAGGACTACCAGTTCGCCAAGCTGTCGGACGCCCTCTTCCACTTCGCCTGGGACGAGGTCTTCGACTGGTACGTCGAGCTGTCCAAGACGACGTTCCAGGCGGGCGGCCCGGCGGCCGAGGTCAGCAAGCGGGTCCTCGGCGAGGTCCTCGACGTCACGCTGAAGCTGCTGCACCCGGTGGTCCCCTTCGTCACCGAGACCCTGTGGACCACCCTCACGGGCGGCGAGTCGGTCGTCATCGCCGAGTGGCCGAAGGACAGCGGCTTCCGGGACGGCGGCGCCGAGCGGGAGATCGAGAGCCTCCAGTCGGTGATCACCGAGGTCCGGCGCTTCCGGGCCGACCAGGGTCTCCAGCCCGGTCAGCGGGTCCCGGCCCGGCTGGCCCTCGACGGCACGCCGTTCGCCCCGCACGAGGCGGCGATCCGCCAGCTGCTGCGGCTCCAGCCGGAGGGTGACGCCTTCACCGCCACGGCGACCCTGCCGGTCGCGGGGGCGGAGGTCGCCCTCGACCTGTCCGGCACGATCGACGTGGCCGCCGAGCGCAAGCGGCTCGCGAAGGACCTCGCCGCGGCGCAGAAGGAACGGCAGCAGGCAGAGGCCAAGCTCGGCAACGAAGCCTTCCTGGCGAAGGCGCCTGACCAGGTGGTCGACAAGATTCGCGCGAGGCTCGCCAAGGCCGAGGAGGACATCACGCGGATCGAAGGTCAGCTGGCCGGGCTGCCGCTGGGCTGATGGGCAATTGCTCTCCGCTGTCGCGGAGGTGATCCGGACCTGGCCGCGGCCGGTAAGGACAAGGCGCAGTGCTCTCCGCCCACGCGGAGGAGTGCGGGCCCCCGGAACCACTTGTTCCGGGGGCCTTCGTCCGCGTCTGTCGGTCATGCTCCGTAGACTGGCCCCGTGAGTGAGCTCCCCCCAGACAGCAGCGAGCAGCCCGACCCGCTCGACCCCTTCGAAGAGATCGTCGCGGCCGAGACGGACCGGGACCCCGATCTCGCGGTGATCGAGGCCGGCAGCCGGACCCTGCGGACGCGGGGCGGCCCGGCGCAGGCCGACGTGCCGGGCCGGCCGGAGGACCCCGAGGTCGACAAGGCCCTGCGCGCGGTCGAGACGGAACTCACGACGCGCTGGGGCGAGACCAAGCTGGAGCCGTCGGTCGCCCGGATCGCCGCGCTGATGGACGTGCTCGGCGAACCGCAGCGGTCGTATCCCTCCGTCCACATCACGGGGACGAACGGCAAGACCTCCACCGCCCGCATGATCGAGTCCCTCCTCGGCGCCTTCGAGCTGCGCACCGGGCGGTACACCTCGCCGCACGTGCAGTCGGTCACCGAGCGGATCAGCCTGGACGGCGCGCCGATCTCCGCCGAGCGGTTCGTGGAGACGTACCAGGACATCAAGCCGTACGTGGAGATGGTCGACGCGGCGCAGGAGTACCGGCTGTCCTTCTTCGAGGTGCTGACGGCGATGGCGTACGCCGCCTTCGCGGACGCGCCGGTGGACGTGGCCGTCGTGGAGGTGGGCATGGGGGGCAGTTGGGACGCCACCAATGTCATCGACGCGGGCGTCGCCGTCGTCACCCCGATCGACCTGGACCACACCGACCGGCTCGGCGGGACGCCCGGCGAGATCGCGGTCGAGAAGGCAGGCATCGTCAAGCAGGGCGCCACGGTCATCCTGGCCCAGCAGCCGGTGGAGGCCGCGCAGGTGCTGCTGAAGAAGGCTGTCGAGGTGGACGCCACCGTGGCCCGGGAGGGTCTGGAGTTCGGGGTGGTGGCCCGGCAGGTGGCCGTCGGCGGCCAGTTGCTCACGCTGCGCGGGCTGGGCGGCGAGTACCACGACATCTACCTCCCGCTGCACGGCGCCCACCAGGCGCACAACGCGGCCGTCGCGCTCGCCGCCGTCGAGGCGTTCTTCGGCGTGGGCGCGGAGCGGGCGGAGTCGCTGGATCCGGACACCGTCCGCAAGGCCTTCGCGGCGGTCACCTCGCCGGGGCGGATGGAGGTCGTACGGCAGTCGCCCACAATCGTGCTGGACGCCGCGCACAACCCGGCGGGCGCGCGGGTGACGGCCGAGGCGATCGGAGAGGCGTTCGACTTCAGCCGGCTGATCGGCGTGGTCGGGGCCAGTGGCGACAAGGACGTACGGGGGTTCCTGGAGGCCTTCGAGCCGATCTTCGCGGAGATCGTCGTCACGCAGAACACCAGCCACCGCGCGATGGACGCCGACGAACTCGCCGCGATCGCCGTCGAGGTGTTCGGCGACGAGCGGGTGCAGGTGGAGCCGCGGCTGCCGGACGCGCTGGAGGCCGCGATCACGCTGGCCGAGGAGGAGGGCGAGTTCTCCGGTGGCGGTGTGCTGGTCACCGGCTCCGTCATCACCGTGGGCGAGGCCCGACTGCTGCTGCTGGGAAGGGACTGACTTCCACCGTGCGTACCCTCTGTTCCTCGACCCTGATCGGCGAGGTTTTTGTCATCGGCTTCGCCGGTCTGGTCGCGATGAAGGATCCCGACCTGTCCATGTCGACGGTGTGGACGGTCAGCGGCATCGCGATGTTCCTGTGCGTGGCGCTGTGCGGTGTGGTGACCCGGCCGGGCGGGGTCGCCCTGGGCTGGGTGCTCCAGATCGCGTTGATCGCCTCCGGTTTCGTCGTCCCGACGATGTTCTTCCTCGGGGTGCTGTTCGCGGCCCTGTGGTGGGCCTCGGTGCACTACGGACGCAAGATCGACGAGGCGAAGGCACGCTTCGCCGCGCAGGCGGACTCCGCTCGGGCTGACGCTGTGTAACGGGCGCTCGAACACGCCCTGTAACCTCATCCCACCGCACACATGTCAGTGAGAAGGAGCCCTCCCGTGACGCAGCGCACCCTCGTCCTGCTCAAGCCCGACGCGGTCCGTCGTGGCCTGACCGGCGAGATCATCAGCCGTATCGAGCGCAAGGCCGGCTGGCAGATCACCGCGCTGGAGCTGCGCACCCTGGACCAGGAGACCCTGGAGCTGCACTACGGAGAGCACCAGGGCAAGCCCTTCTACGAGCCGCTGGTGGAGTTCATGGCCTCCGGCCCGGTCGTGGCGCTCATCGTCGAGGGCGAGCGGGTCATCGAGGGCGTCCGGGCGCTGGCCGGCCCGACCGACCCGATCGCCGCGGCGCCCGGATCCATCCGCGGTGACTTCGGTGTGATCGTCCGCGAGAACCTGATCCACGCCTCGGACTCCGAGGAGTCCGCCGAGCGCGAGGTGAAGATTTTCTTCCCGGGTCGCTCCTGAGCAAATTTTTCGCAGATTTTTCTGAGGGACCGTCACGTCTCCTCGCCCGCCTGACCTGGGACGGCCGTGCATTTTCGGCCGTCCTTCGGCATATGCGTGCCGATCGGGGGAACGTGTGCCCCCGATGGACCGTCTCCACAAGCGGGGCGGCCCGGCATCTGCTGACAATGGCGAAGACCCTCGCGCAGTGTTCGTGCAGGCGCGTCTACGATGGAAGCCTTCACGTCACAGCACCCACCTCGCCGACCTGAAAAGCCCTCAAAAGCCAGTGGGAAGGCCAGTCGAATCCTGATGGGGAACTCAATGTCGTTCATCGGCCGTGACATGGCTGTCGACCTCGGGACCGCCAACACGCTGGTGTACGTCAGGGGTCGCGGGATCGTACTCAACGAGCCGTCCGTCGTCGCGATCAACACCAACACCGGTGGCATCCTGGCGGTCGGCGCCGAAGCGAAGAAGATGATCGGGCGTACGCCCGGCAACATCGTTGCCGTCCGTCCGCTGAAGGACGGCGTGATCGCCGACTTCGAGATCACCGAGCGGATGCTCCGCTACTTCATCCTGAAGATCCACAAGCGGCGGTATCTGGCTCGTCCGCGGGTCGTCGTCTGTGTGCCGTCGGGCATCACGGGCGTCGAGCGCCGCGCCGTCATCGAGGCGTCGACCCAGGCCGGCGCCCGTCAGGTGCACATCATCGAGGAGCCCATGGCCGCGGCCATCGGCTCCGGCCTGCCGGTCCACGAGGCCACGGGCAACATGGTGGTGGACATCGGCGGCGGCACCACGGAGGTCGCGGTCATCTCGCTCGGCGGCATCGTCACCGCCCAGTCCATCCGCGTCGCGGGTGACGAGCTGGACAATGCGATCATCCAGCACATCAAGAAGGAGTACTCCCTCCTCCTGGGTGAGCGCACGGCCGAACAGATCAAGATCACGATCGGTTCGGCGTACGACCTCGACGCTGACGAACACACCGAGATCCGCGGCCGGGACCTCGTGTCCGGGCTGCCGAAGACCGTGGTCATCTCCGCGGGCGAGGTCCGCAAGGCGATCGAGGAGCCGGTCAACGCGATCGTCGACGCGGTCAAGACCACCCTCGACAAGTGCCCGCCGGAGCTCTCCGGCGACATCATGGACCGCGGAATCGTCCTCACCGGCGGCGGAGCCCTGCTGCGCGGTCTGGACGAACGGCTGCGTCGCGAGACCGGCATGCCGATCCATATCGCCGAGGACCCGTTGGACAGTGTGGCGCTCGGATCCGGTAAGTGCGTCGAGGAGTTCGAGGCACTTCAGCAGGTTCTGGACGCGGCGCCGCGCAGATGACGTAACTCTTCGATTCCGCCGTACGAGATGATCTCCTCTCGTACGGCGGATCGTTGATATAGATGCATAAGCTCCCGCAAACGAACCTCTTGGATTCCTTGGGGTTCCTAAGGGTTTTTCCCGTTCTGTCGGAATTCCTATGAGGAAGGCACGGCCGCCGCACGTGAGGGACACACGAGAGAGCCGGCTGCTCCTGGTGCTGCTGATCGCCATCGCGTTCGCACTGATCACGGTGGACATCCGTGGCGGGCAGGACTCCCCGGTCGACGGTGCCCGACAGGCCGCGGCAGCGGCCTTCGGCCCGATCGAGAACGGGGTGTCGTCGGCGGTCGACCCGGTCGGCGACGCGGTCTCCGCGGTGCGCGACTCGGGGGAGCGCCACGACCGGCTCGCTCTTCTGGAGAAGGAGAACGCGGCTCTCAAGGCGAAGCTCGGCAGCGACGACCGCAACGCCAGCCGCCTCAAGCAGCTCGACAAGATGCTGAAGACCGCGGGCACCGGCCAGTACGGCATCAAGGGCGCCGAGGTCATCGCCATAGGAGCGGCCCAGGGCTTCTCCTGGACCGTCACCATCGACATCGGCGCCAACGACGGCATCAAGCGCGACATGACCGTCCTGAACGGCGACGGTCTGGTCGGCCGGATCACCACCGTCGGCCCGAACACGGCGACGGTGCTGCTCGCCAACGACCCCGACTTCACGGTCGGCACCCGCATGGAGTCCACCGACGAGCTCGGCTTCGCCTCCGGGCAGGGCGACCGCCCGCTGCGCGTGGAACTGCTCAACGGCAAGGCCGAGGTGAAGAAGGGCGACCGGCTGGTCACCTTCGGCTCGCAGGCCGACCGGCCCTTCGTCCCCGGCGTTCCGGTCGGCGTGGTCTCCCGCGTCGACCCCTCCGGCGGCGACCTCACCCGCACCCTCTACGTCACGCCGTACGTCAGCTTCACCAAGCTCGACATCGTCGGCGTCGTCGTCCAGGCCCCGACCAAGGATCCGCGCGACACGGTGCTCCCGAACAAGCCCAAGCCCGTCCCCACGCCGACGGTCACGATCACCATCACTCCGTCCGCGAACGCGCCCGTCGACGGCGAAGACCAGCAGCAGTAGGAGCTGAATCCCCATGCGCGTCAACCGGATCCTGCTCTCCACGGCGCTGGTCGTCGTCGCCCTGGTCATCCAGGTGAGCGTCCTGTCCCGCCTCCATCTCCCGGGCGCCGTCCCGGACCTGCTGCTGCTCACGGTCCTGGGCCTGGCCATCGTCTACGGCCATGTCGGCGGAGCCCTCGTCGGCTTCGGCGCCGGTCTGCTCGCCGACCTCGCCCCGCCCGCCGACCACGCCGCCGGGCGCTACGCCCTGGTGCTGTGCGTCATCGGCTACCTCGCCGGGCTCGTCAAACCGGAGAACGGCAGACTGAAGTCGGCCACCGGACCGATGGTCGTGGTGGTCGCCGCCGCGATCGGCACCACGCTGCTGTACGCGAGTGTCGGCGCCCTGGTCGGCGACACCGCCGCCCGCCATGTCGGCCTCGGCAGCCTGCTGTTCACCGCCGCCCTGTACGACCTGCTGCTCGCCCCGTTCGTGGTGCCGGGCATCATGTGGCTCGCCCGGCGCGCCGACGGGGACCCGCTGGTCGACGCGAACTCGCCCGCGAAGGGGACCGACATCTCCTCCGGCTGGCTCTCCGCCGGCACCGGGTTGCGCATCGGCGGCCAGCGCAACGGACTGCGGGTGAAGGCGGCCCGCGCCCGCACCGCGCGAGCGGGCCGCATCAAGGGGGTCAAGCGGCTGTGACCACGCGGGAGTCGACCGTGGGGCCGCACAGGTCCGTCGTGTATGACACATCCACACACTGAGAGGGGGAGGCAGCCACAGTGACCAACATTCCCGAGACCGGACGGACCCCACGCGTCCAGATCCGCCTCGTCGTGATCCAGATCCTCGTCCTCTCCCTGCTCGGCACCCTCGGCGGCCGGCTGTGGTACCTCCAGATCCGGGAGGGCGCGGAGTACGCCAAGGAGGCCTCCGGCAACCACGTCCAGCAGGTCGTGGAGCCCGCGGTGCGCGGCTCGATCCTGGACGCGCGCGGAGTGCCGCTCGCCGACAACGAGACCCGGCTCGTGGTCTCCGCCTCCCGCACCGACCTGCTGAAGCAGAAGGACGACGGCAAGGCGGTCCTCACCAAGCTCGCCGACGTCCTCGCCCTGGCCCCCACGGAGGTCATGCAGAAGGTCCGGCTGTGCGACGCCGAGACGCCCCAGCCGTGCTGGAACGGTTCGCCCTACCAGCCGATCCCCATCACCGACGAGGCCACCCCGAAGCAGGCCCTCCAGATCCGGGAGCGCGCCGAGGACTTCCCCGGCATCACCGCCGAACCGGAGGCCGTGCGCCGCTACCCGGCCCCGGGCAAGTCCAACTCCGCCCAGGTGCTCGGCTACCTCTCGCCCGTCACGGACGACGAGATCACCAGGGCCCAGGACTCCGACTCGCCCTACCTGCGCTCCGACCAGGTCGGCCGCAGCGGTCTGGAGCGCCAGTACGACAAGGAACTGCGCGGCAAGGCAGGCGTCACCCGTTACGAGGTCGACAACCTCGGCCGCGTCATCGGCCAGGCCGAGGCCGACCCCGCCGAGTCCGGCTCGAACCTCGTCACCAGCGTCGACTCCCGCGTCCAGCGCGTCGCCGAGTTCGAACTGAACGACGCGATGAAGAAGGCCCGCCAGCAGTTCGACAAGATCACCGGCGAGAACTACAAGGCCGACTCCGGCGCGGTCGTGGTGATGGAGGCCAAGACGGGCCGGGTCGTCGCCATGGCGTCCGCCCCGACGTACGACCCGAACGTCTGGGTCGGCGGCATCTCCGCCAAGGACTACAAGCAGCTCACCGGCAAGAACTCCGACTACCCGCTGCTCAACAGGGCCATACAGGGTCAGTCCGCGCCCGGTTCGACGTTCAAGGTGGTCTCCACGGCCGCCGCGGTCCAGGCCGGATACGAGTGGGACGGTGGCTACCCGTGCACCAGCTCCTACTCGGTCGGCGGCCAGGTCTTCAAGAACTTCGAGGGGGAGAGCTTCGGCCCCATCTCGCTCGGCCGCGCCCTCGAGGTCTCCTGCGACACCGTCTTCTACGGCCTGGCGGACCGGGAGTGGAAGAAGGACGGCGGCATCAACCCGAAGAAGGGCCAGCCCAAGGACTGGTTCTTCAAGACGGCCCACCAGTTCGGCCTCGGCAAGGAGACCGGCGTCGACCTGCCCAACGAGGTCACCGGCCGCGTCCCCGACCGCCAGTGGAAGGAGAGCTACTGGAAGGCCAACAAGGACGCCTGGTGCAAGTCCGGCAAGAAGGACGGCTCGTACGTCGAGAAGATCGAGTACGAGAACTGCCTCGAGGGCAACAAGATGCGCGAGGGTGACGAGATCAACTACTCGATCGGCCAGGGCGACACCCTCGTCACGCCGATCCAGGAGGCCGTCATCTACTCGGCCGTGTCCAACGGCGGCACGATGTACACGCCGACCCTCGGCAAGGCGATCGTCAGCGCCGACGGCAAGACGGTCCACGAGATCAAGCCCAAGGCGCACGGCAAGCTGCCGGTCGGCCAGGCGACTCTCAAGGGCATGAACGAGGCCTTCGCGGGCGTCGTCACGCGCGGTACCGCGGCCTGGAAGTTCGGCGGCTGGCCGCAGGACAAGATCGCGCTGCACGCCAAGACCGGTACCGCCGAGGTCTACGGCAAGCAGACCACGTCCTGGCTGGCGACGTACACCAAGGACTACACGATCATCATGACCATCTCCCAGGCCGGTACCGGCTCGGGCGCCTCCGGTGAGGCCGTGCGCAACATCTACAGCGCCATGTACGGCGTCCAGGCGGACGGTTCGGTCGACAAGAAGAAGGCGCTGCTCTACAGCCCCCAGCGGAGCCTGCCGAAGGTCCGCACGGACGGCACGATCGCCACCCCGAAGGTCCCCCGCGACCCGGCCAAGGACCTGCACGCCACCCCGACGCAGTCGCCCGCCCCGGACGGCTCGCAGCCCGCCGCTACCACGGCCTCGCCCGGCACCGGCAACCGCGACACACGCAGGCGGACCCGTCGCAGGGGAAGCCGGAGGATGCTCACATGACCGGAGCGAACAGCTTCTCCGTCTCCGGCTACGGGCCCGAACGGGCCGGCTGGACACGGGTCTTCGCGCGCGACGCGCTGGCCCGCCGGCTCGACTGGCCGATCCTGCTGGCCGGCCTGGCCCTGTCGTTCATCGGTTCGGTGCTGGTCTACTCCGCGACCCGCAACCGCACCGAGATCAACCAGGGCGACCCGTACTACTTCCTGATCCGGCACCTGATGAACACGGGCATCGGGTTCGCCCTGATGCTCGGCACGGTCTGGCTCGGCCACCGCACCCTGCGCACGGTCGTGCCGATGCTGTACGGCGCCTCGGTCTTCCTGATCCTGATGGTTCTCACCCCGCTCGGCTCGACCGTCAACGGCGCGCACTCGTGGATCGTGCTCGGCGGCGGCTTCTCGCTCCAGCCCTCGGAGTTCGTGAAGATCACGATCATCCTGGGCATGGCGATGCTGCTGGCGGCCCGGGTCGACGCGGGCGACCGGCAGTACCCCGACCACCGCACCGTCCTGCAGGCCCTGGGCCTGGCCGCCGTCCCGATGATGGTCGTGCTGCTCATGCCCGACCTCGGCTCGGTCATGGTCATGGTGATCATCGTGCTGGGTGTGCTGCTCGCCTCCGGCGCCTCCAACCGCTGGGTGTTCGGCCTGATCGGCGCGGGCGCCCTCGGCGCGGTCACCGTCTGGCAGCTGCACATCCTGGACGACTACCAGATCAACCGCTTCGCGGCCTTCGCCAACCCCGAGCTCGACCCCGCGGGCGTCGGCTACAACACCAACCAGGCCCGTATCGCGATCGGCTCCGGCGGCCTGACCGGCTCCGGCCTCTTCCACGGCTCGCAGACCACCGGCCAGTTCGTGCCCGAGCAGCAGACGGACTTCGTCTTCACCGTCGCGGGCGAGGAGCTGGGCTTCATCGGCGCCGGACTGATCATCGTCCTGCTCGGCGTCGTCATGTGGCGCGCCTGCCGTATCGCCCGCGAGACGACCGAGCTCTACGGCACGGTCGTCGCCGCCGGAATCGTCGCCTGGTTCGCCTTCCAGGCGTTCGAGAACGTCGGCATGACCCTCGGCATCATGCCGGTCACCGGACTGCCGCTGCCGTTCGTCTCCTACGGCGGATCGTCCATGTTCGCGGTCTGGGTGGCCGTGGGGCTGCTCCAGTCGATCCGGGTACAGCGGCCGTTGTCGGCCTGAGGGAGCAGAGGTGTCCGAGGTGACGAACGCGCCTGAGCCGACGCAAGAGCGCGAGCGGGTCGCCCTGTGCCCGGTCGCCCCCGAGCTGGCCGACCTGCTGGTCCGGGTGGCCGACACCAGCGCCTACGCCGACCACCGCGCGGCGGCGGCGCTGCTCGGCGGGTCCGGCTGGCGGGACCTGGACGAGGCCCTGGCCGACCCGGCGTACGACGAGCCCACCCCGGACGTCCCGGAATGCGACCTCATCTCCCCGCAGGGGCACTTCGCCTACCTCGACGGGTACCTCTCGATGCCCTTCGCCTACGAGTACCTGATCGGCAACGAGCTGCTGGAGGACGACTACTGGGGCGCCCTGCCCGGCTGGACCAGCGAGGCGGGCGCCTGGCGCGCCGAGTTCGACGCGCACACCGAAGCGGTGGTCGGGCTGCTGCGCGACCGTCTGGGGCCGCCGGAGTACGACATCAGACAGCCGCGGTACAAAAGCCGGCAGGTGGTCTGGCGGCGGGAGACCGGCGTGGTCGTGGTCGCCCAGGGCGCGGAGCCGGTCTCGTACCACCAGTTCCACCACGCGGAGATCTACGTCGGGGCCCGGAAGGACCAGGACGGCTACTTCCCGGGTGGCTCCGGGATTCGAAAACTCGTCACCTCCTGATCAGGCGGGGTTTTCCTCCGATTCACCTCTGGTGCCCTCTGCCGTCCGGCCGCGAGTGGCACTAGATTCGGGTCATGGCGGACACGAAGCGTGAGATCGAGCGGAAGTACGAGTCCGACGACAGCGGGCTGCCGGACCTGACCGGCGTCGCCGGGGTCGCCGCCGTCCTCGACAAGGGGGTCGCGCAGCTCGACGCGACCTACTACGACACGGCCGACCTGCGCCTGGCCGCGGCCTCGATCACCCTGCGCCGTCGCACCGGCGGCTCCGACGCCGGCTGGCACCTGAAGCTCCCCGTGGCCCCCGGCGTCCGGGACGAGATCCACGCGCCGCTCGCCGACACCGTCCCGCCCGAGCTCGCCTCCCTCGTCCGCTCCCGGGTCCGCGACGCCGAGCTCCTGCCCGTGCTCCGGCTGCGCTCCGAGCGCGACCTGCGCAACCTCGTCGACGCGGACGGCCGCCTCCTCGCCGAGGCCGGGGTGGACGCCGTACGGGCCGACCGGATCCTCGGGGGCGACGGCAGCGCCCAGTGGACCGAGATCGAGGTGGAACTCGCCGACGGCGGCGATCCGGCCTTCCTCGACACGGTGGAGAAACGTCTGCGCAAGGCGGGCGTACGACCGTCGAAGTCGGCGTCCAAGCTGGCCCGGGCACTGGCGGAGACGGCCCCGTCGGGCAAGGACGGGAAAGCCGCGAAGGCCGGGAAAGCCGCGAAGGGCGCGAAGGAAGGGAAGGACGGGAAAGCCGCGAAGGACGCGAAGGACGGGAAGAAGCGGGACGGTGTCCGGCGGGAGGAGCCGTCCGGCGAGCCCGTGACGGCCGGCGACCACGTCCTCGCGTACGTCAGGGCCCAGCGGGACGCGATCGTCGAGCTCGACCCGGCCGTGCGCCAGGACGCCCCCGACTCCGTGCACAGCATGCGCGTCGCCACCCGGCGGCTGCGCAGCGCCTTCCGCTCCTACGGCACGGTCCTCGACCGCACCGTCACCGACCCGGTCGGCGTCGAGCTGAAGTGGCTCGCCGGTGAGCTGGGCGTGGACCGCGACCGGGAGGTGCTCACCGACCACCTGATGGCCGCCCTCGACGACCTGCCCCGCACGCTGGTCTCCGGCCCGGTCCGCACCCGGCTGCGCACCTGGGCGCGCGCCCGGCGCGGTGGGGCGCGCCGCCGCCTGATCGGCGTCCTGGACTCCCGGCGCTACCTGACGCTCCTGGACACCCTGGACGCGTTCATCGCGGATCCGCCCCGGCTGGAGGCGGCCGCCGGCCGGCCGGACAAGGTGCTCGCCAAGGCGGTACGGAAGGACTTCGGCAAGCTCGCCGCCCTGGTCGAACAGGCGCTGGAGCTGCCGCCCGGCCACGAACGCGACCTCGCGCTGCACGAGGCCCGCAAGAAGGCCAAGCGGACCCGGTACGCGGCGGAGACGGCCGCACCGGCCCTCGGCGACCCGGCATCCGCCCTGGTCAAGTCCATGAAGTCGGTGCAGGGTCTGCTCGGCGACCACCAGGACAGCGTCATGGTCCGCCAGACCCTGCGCGAGCTGTCGGCCGTGGCGCACGCGGCGGGGGAGAGCTCGTTCACGTACGGCGTGCTGTACGGACGCGCGGAGCAGCGGGCGGCCGCCGTGGAGGCCGGGCTGCCCGAGGTCTGGCGGGAGATCGGGGCCGGGCAACCGGTCTGAGCGTGCGGGGGACTCCTTCGGCCGCGTTACGCTAGATGGTCACCCCTGCCAGCTCACGAAGGTTCGCGAGATGCCTACCGAAACCGCCGCGGCTGCTGAGTCTGTGTTCCCGCAGCTCGAAGCTCTGCTCCCGCATGTGCAGAAGCCGATCCAGTACGTCGGCGGAGAGCTCAACTCCACGGTGAAGCCGTGGGAGTCCTGCGACGTCCACTGGGCGCTGATGTACCCGGACGCCTACGAGGTCGGTCTGCCCAACCAGGGCGTCATGATCCTCTACGAGGTCCTCAACGAGCAGGAGGGCGTCCTCGCCGAGCGCACGTACAGCGTGTGGCCGGACCTCGAGGCGCTGATGAGGGAGCACCGCGTCCCGCAGTTCACGGTGGACAGCCACCGCCCGGTGCGGGCCTTCGACGTGTTCGGCCTGTCCTTCTCCACGGAGCTGGGCTACACGAACATGCTCACGGCCCTGGACCTGGCGGGCATCCCGCTGGAGTCGAAGGACCGGGGGATCGACGACCCGATCGTGCTGGCCGGCGGCCACGCCGCCTTCAACCCGGAGCCGATCGCCGACTTCATCGACGCCGTGATCATCGGCGACGGCGAGCAGGCCGTGCTCGACATGACGAAGATCATCCGCGGCTGGAAGGCGGAGGGCCGCCCCGGTGGCCGCGAGGAGGTCCTCTTCCGGCTGGCGAAGACGGGCTCGGTCTACATCCCGGCGTTCTACGACGTCGAGTACCTCCCCGACGGCCGGATCGCCCGCGTGGTGCCCAACAAGTCGGGCGTCCCGTGGCGCGTCTCCAAGCACACGGTGATGGACCTGGACGAGTGGCCCTACCCCAAGCAGCCGCTGGTCCCGCTCGCCGAGACCGTGCACGAGCGCATGTCGGTGGAGATCTTCCGCGGCTGCACCCGCGGCTGCCGCTTCTGCCAGGCGGGCATGATCACCCGGCCGGTGCGCGAGCGCTCCATCACGGGCATCGGCGACATGGTCGAGAAGGGTCTGAAGGCCACCGGCTTCGAGGAGGTGGGCCTGCTCTCCCTGTCCTCCGCGGACCACTCGGAGATCGCCGAGGTCGCGAAGGGCCTGGCGGACCGTTACGAGGAGGACAAGATCGGTCTGTCCCTCCCGTCGACCCGCGTGGACGCCTTCAACGTCGACCTGGCCAACGAGCTGACCCGCAACGGCCGTCGCTCCGGCCTGACGTTCGCGCCGGAGGGCGGCAGCGAACGCATGCGCAAGGTCATCAACAAGATGGTCTCGGAGGACGACCTGATCCGTACGGTCTCCACCGCGTACGGCAACGGCTGGCGCCAGGTGAAGCTGTACTTCATGTGCGGCCTGCCGACGGAGACCGACGAGGACGTCCTCCAGATCGCCGACATGGCGATGAAGGTGATCGCCGAGGGCCGCAAGGTCTCCGGCCAGAACGACATCCGCTGCACGGTCTCGATCGGCGGCTTCGTCCCCAAGCCGCACACCCCCTTCCAGTGGGCCCCGCAGCTCTCCGCCGAGGAGACGGACGCCCGCCTGCAGAAGCTCCGCGACAAGATCCGCGGCGACAAGAAGTACGGCCGCTCGATCGGCTTCCGCTACCACGACGGCAAGCCCGGCATCGTCGAGGGACTGCTGTCCCGGGGCGACCGCCGGATCGGCGCGGTCATCCGGGCCGTCTACGAGGACGGCGGCCGCTTCGACGGCTGGCGCGAGCACTTCTCCTACGACCGCTGGATGCGCTGCGCGGAGAAGACGCTGCCCGCCTTCGGCCTCGACGTCGACTGGTACACGACGCGGGAGAAGACGTACGAGGAGGTCCTGCCCTGGGACCACCTCGACTCGGGCCTGGACAAGGACTGGCTCTGGGAGGACTGGCAGGACGCCCTCGACGAGACGGAGGTCGAGGACTGCCGCTGGACGCCGTGCTTCGACTGCGGGGTGTGCCCGGCGATGGACACGAGCATCCAGATCGGCCCCACGGGCAAGAAGCTGCTGCCGCTCACGGTGAAGAAGACGGCCGCGACCGGCTGAATCGGGTCCTGAGGCGACGACCGCGGCGCGCGGTTGCCCCGGGATCCCCGGTTCCGGACCACGGGAAAGTGCCCCTGCTCGACTGGATCGAGGACTTCGACCGTCCTCGTTCCAGCTGAGCAGGGGCACTGTGCGTTCCGCTGACCACGTATTCGGCTACGACCCCGGCGGCCGGCCTCGGCGCAAGCGTGAGGTCACATCTTTGAGGAACCGCTCGCGTACCTGAGGGGCAGGTAGGAGCCGGCGGTCCACGTGCCCCACCGAGGGACGCTCGACAGCGCGGCGTCCACCGCGGCGAACCCCACGGCGGAGGCGGAAAGGGCCGGCACGACGGCGAGCCGTGCCGCCGCGTTCTGGCCGCCCTGGGTCGCGCCCTGGGTGTTGTTGTTGCCGGCACCTTGGGTCGCGCCCTGGGTGTTGTTGTTGCCGGCACCTTGGGTCGCGCCCTGGGTGTTGTTGTTGCCGGCGCCCTGGGTCGCCCCCTGGGTGTTGTTGGTGCCGCCTACCTGGGTGCCGCCCAGGGTGTTGCCGATGCCACCACCCTGGGTGTTCCCGATCTGGGTGTTGGTGGTGTTGCCGTCCCCGTTGTTGAAAACAATGGTGGCTCCGATCGGATATTCACGATCGTCCCGAGGGTCCGCGGAAGCCTGGCCCGCTGTTGTGCCGGTCAGTGCCACAGCAGCGACAAAAGGCAGAGTTGCGTAGATACCGAACCGCTTCACGGCATTCCCTTTTCACGCGTCAGGCCGAAATAGGATGTTCTGCGGACCAAACTGTCGTGAAACCCCACTTGTCCACTACTGCGACACGGCGATGTCACCCGTACAGAGTGTTTGCCCTGCCCTTTCGTCCCTCGGCGGAGTACCGGGGCGCGGCGCCCTGGTGCCGCTGCCGGGCGTCGTCCTGCGGCGCGCCCTCCCCGAACGGGTCATCCGAGGTGCCGCTTCCGAGGCGAGGGCCGACGGTGGGATGAAGGCGGCGCGAGGCGCCGGCCGCATATCCCGAAGCGCCCCGTGGCCGATGGCCTGCCTCACCTACGCTGGAGCTTCCGATGGGCACGTCCGTGATACCTATGGCCGTCGTGTGCGACTGGCCGTTGCTTCAGCTCGGCCTGTCACAGGCGATAAACACCCAACCGGACTTGAGGATCTCCGGTTTCGCCGAGAGTGTTGACGACCTGCTTTCCAGGGCGAATAGCGCGGAAATCATTCTGCTCATCAATCTGCAAGCCTGCGATCAGGTCGCGTCCCAGCAAGTGGCGCAGTTGCACCGGCATGGGCGCGCGGTCATCGTGCTGTCGACTTCGGGAGCGCAGTCCGACGCCGTCCTGTGCATCAAGGCCGGCGCTCGCGGATATCTGAGTCGGCAGTCCGACGATTCGGAGCTGGTGACGGCCATCCGTGCCGTCGCGGCGGGGAGGGACTATTTCGGCGCCAGTCTCGCCGGACGGAGCATTCCGGCTCCCCCTCCGCATATCACCAGCCGTGAGAGGCAGATCCTGCAACTGGTGGCCGGCGGTGCCACGGATCGAGAGATCGCCGCGCAGTTGAGCATCACCGAGAACACGGTGCATACACATCTTGAGCGGCTTCGCCGAAAGATCGGCTCGCGCCGCAGGGCGGATCTCACCCGCCTTGCCTTGGGGCACGGAATGATCGATGACAATTCAATAGGTGATCAGTGATCTCACGTGCCCGGGCCCGCATTCGGGCGAATGTCGTCCAGGCTGTTGACGACGGTCACGGGCGGCGGATCCGCCGGCGTGGGTACCTGAATCAGCATCGGGATGTAGACGATCCGGCCGTGCCGGTACTCAGCCTTTTTTGAGAGTCGATAGCATACGGCCGCCTCCGGGTTCTTCGACGTTGCGTAGCACCGAAGCACCGACTGCGCGTGCGGTGGGACGCTTCCCTCACTCGTCGGTGCGCCCCCCGCGCCGATCGAGAAGAAGGCGGAGGCGACGGCCGCGAGGCCGATACTCCACACCTTTGCCTTGGTCACGCTCATCACCCCGGAAGCCGCGAATGAACTGAGCCGTTCCTGCGCTGTTCTGCCCTGCACTGCCGACATGGGCACCTCGCGAGGTCAGTCCTGCGAGGTGCCCATGCTGCTTCCTCAGTAGATCCCGCGGAACTCAGCCCTGGGTGCCGCCTTGGGTGT
>NZ_JBSFCK010000003.1:0-121638 GCF_053593435.1 Streptomyces sp. NPDC002306 | reverse complement strand
GTTGCCGCCTCCGCCGCCGCCCTGGGTGCCGCCTTGGGTGTTGCCGCCTCCGCCGCCGCCCTGGGTGCCGCCTTGGGTGTTGCCGCCTCCGCCGCCGCCCTGGGTGCCGCCTTGGGTGTTGCCGCCTCCGCCGCCACCCTGGGTGCCGCCTTGGGTGTTGCCGCCGCCGCCGCCACCCTGGGTGCCGCCTTGGGTGTTGCCGCCGCCGCCACCCTGCGTTCCGCCCTGGGTGTTGCCGCCGCCGCCCTGGGTGCCGCCCTGGGTGTTGCCTCCGCCACCACCTTGCGTTCCGCCCTGGGTGTTGCCGCGACCGTTGCCCTGCGTTCCGCCCTGGGTGTTGCCGCCTCCGCCACCCTGCGTTCCGCCTTGGGTGTTGCCGCCTCCGCCGCCACCCTGCGTTCCGCCCTGGGTGTTGCCTCCGCCGCCACCCTGCGTACCGCCTTGAGTGTTGCCGCCGCCGCCCTGGGTGCCGCCTTGGGTGTTGCCTCCGCCGCCACCTTGCGTTCCGCCCTGGGTGTTGCCGCCGCCACCTTGCGTCCCGCCTTGGGTGTTGCCTCCGCCGCCACCCTGGGTGCCGCCCTGGGTGTTGCCGCGACCGCTGCCCTGCGTTCCGCCCTGGGTGTTGCCTCCGCCGCCGCCCTGGGTGCCGCCCTGGGTGTTGCCTCCGCCGCCACCCTGCGTCCCGCCTTGGGTGTTGCCTCCGCCGCCGCCCTGGGTGCCGCCCTGCGTGTTCCCTCCGCCGCCGCCCTGGGTCCCGCCCTGCGTGTTGCCGCGACCGCTGCCTTGCGTTCCGCCCTGGGTGTTGCCGCGACCGCTGCCCTGGGTGCCGCCCTGGGTGTTGCCGGGCCTCTTGTAATTGGGCTTCTTGTTGTATCCGCAATTGCGCTGCTTGCACGGCTTGTCCGGGACCACGTGCGAGGCGGCCTGGCCGGCCTGCACCTGAGAGCTGGGAGCTGTGCCATTCGGTGCAGATGATGCTGAAGCGGGGGTCCCGAAGCTGACAAGACCTCCCACCATCGCCGCCGACGCTATCGCCGTCGCTATCTGCTGCTTCCGACCGCAGTACCGCATGGTCGCGTCCTCTCTTACGGTTATCGAATTTCACTTGTGATGATTCGGGGCGCGGGATCCCACGCGATATGTCCGGCCATCTGGAGGTCGCGATATTCCATTCCTTGTACGCCGTGGTCGGCGGAGGTGAAATCGCTGAATACCGCTTCTGTCGAGTTCTTCTGCCCCGTGCGCTTTTCGTGATCCGTGGAGATGGATGCGCGGCTCACCGCGCACACCGGTCCCGTCCAAGCCGAGGGTGAAAAGGTGTCGCTCGTCGCTGACCTGCGGAGCCGGGTACATACTCGCCATCAGGTCTTCAGGCGTTGTGTGCCATACGGCGACTTATTTACCATCCTCATCGCATGTTTCGATCGGGTCAACTCAGGTAGCGGAACGGGAGGCGATCTGACCCCCGTGCTTGTCGCCTAAAATCACCACAGGGCCGGGGCGGGCTCAAAGGCGGCGCGGCTCCGGCCGTCGAAGAAATACTTCAGGGGAAAACGTTCCGTTCCGGTATGCGAAGAGAATCAGGGGCCGTCCCTGTCGCCAGAAATGGTGACACCGCAGAGGGGTTGGCCTGCTGAGCGGCGAAGTCGGCCCGGATCCGGGAGACTTGGCCGCTCTCCGCAACGGGTCCGTCCGGACGGACCGCCGGCGGGTAGGCCATGGCGAACTCCGCGGCCCAGACTCCGGCCATGAACGACTCCGCCGGGGTCTGTTCCGCGGACGAAAAAGCCGAGATGTCGCATCCTTCGGGGCCGCTGACGCGTCTACCTGCACATGGATCTCGAGAAGCAGGCTCCACGCGAAGTGGCCCCGCGGCGCCAGGACCCCGAGGGGTGTCTCGCCGTCGTGATCCGTGTCCCGGTGCGGATCGTCGTGCTCGTCCTGGTCGTACCGGTGCGGATGGTGTGGGACGCACTCGTCGTGGGCGGGCGGTTCCTGGACCGCACGGTGCTGCGTCCTCTGGGGCGGTTCCTCGGGCGCGCTCTGGCGTGGGTGGGGCGGGCGTTGTTCGTGTGGCCGTGGGTGGGACTGTGGCGGTACGTCGTCGTCCCCCTCGGGGTCGCGCTCGCCTGGGTGGGCGAGGTACTCGTCGTCGTGCCGTCCGTCTGGTGCTACCGCCACCTGTTGACCCCGCTCGGGCACGCCCTCGCCTGGCTGGCGCGGGGGACGGGTGTCGGCCTTGCCTGGGTGTACGCGCGCGTGCTCACTCCGGCCGGGCACGCGGTGGTGTGGGTCCTGCGTGGCGTCGGGTTCCTGCTGGCGGGCCTCGGCATCGGGCTGTATCGGGGCCTGGCGTGGCTGGCGCGTCGGATGGGCGCCGGTTCCGGCTGGCTGTACGCGCGCGTGCTCACTCCGGTCGGGCACGCGGTGGTGTGGGTCCTGCGTGGTGTCGGGTTCCTGCTGGCGGGTCTCGGGATCGGGCTGTACCGGGGTCTGGCGTGGCTGGCGCGGTATCTGATCGTCGTACCGGCCGGGTGGGTGTACGAGTGGGTCCTCGCGCCCGTGGGGCGGGCGAGCGCCTGGCTGGTGGGTGTGGTCGTCGGCGGGCTGGGCCTGGGCCTGTACTGGATCACCCGCGTCCTCGTCGTGCTGCCCGCGCTGGCGCTGTGGCGTCGGGTGCTCGTGCCGGCCGGACGGGTGCTCGCCGTCGTCGCGCGTGAGGTCGGGGACGCCCTGGGCCACGCCTGGCGGGTGGCGGGGCACATCTCCCTCGCCGTCGGACGGTTCCTCGGAACCTGCTTCCGGTGGATGTTCGTGGAGCCGGTGCGGTGGGTGTACCGGACCGTGCTGACGCCGGTCGGGCACGTCGTCCGGGACACCGTGCTGCGGCCCGCCGCCGAGGCCGCGCGCACCGTCGGCCGGGCCACCCGGCAGGCGCTCGCCACCGCCCGCGAGACCGCGCGGCAGGCCCGTGCCGACGTCCGGCGGACGCTGTTCGGCGAACCCCGGCGGCCGCGGGCCCTGGACCGGCGGGAACCGGTGCCCGCGGACCGACGGGAACCGGTGCCGGAGAAGGCGCGTACCCTTGACAGCAGGACCGGGCGCGAAGTGTCCCCGCCCACGCGGGGATGACGCGGACCGGGCGACGCCGGGCAGGCGTCGGCCGGGACACCCCCCGCTCGCGCGAGGGTGGCGCCACGGGTCCGTCCGCCGTACACAAGGAGAAGTTCCCCTGGGCAAGCGACAGCCCGAAGGCCCGCCGCCCGCACCTGCGGTGCAGCGCATCCGACTGCGCTACACCAAGCGCGGCCGCCTCCGGTTCACCAGCCACCGTGACTTCCAGCGCGCCTTCGAGCGCGCGTTGCGCCGTGCCGAGGTGCCGATGGCGTACTCGGCCGGCTTCACGCCGCATCCGAAGGTGTCGTACGCCAATGCCGCACCCACCGGCACGGGCAGCGAGGCGGAGTACCTGGAGATCGCGCTGGCCGCGCCCCGCGATCCGGACAAACTGCGCGCCCTCCTGGACGAGTCGCTGCCCGACGGGCTCGACATCGTCGACGCGGTCGAGGCGCGCACCTCGGGTCTCGCCGACCGGCTGACGGCTTCCGTGTGGGAGCTGCGGCTCGACGGCGTGGACCCGGCGGACGCCCGGCGTGCGGTCGAGGCGTTCAACGCCGCTGAGACCGTCGAGGTCCAGCGCATGGCCAAGAACGGCATGCGCACCTTCGACGCCCGCTCGGCGGTCGCGGGTCTGGAGAGCACGGAAACACAGAATGCACAGGCTGATAGGCCTACCGACCAGCCCTGTGCGATACTGCGGCTGGTTGTTCGGCACGTGACGCCTGCCGTTCGACCCGACGACGTCCTGTCCGGTCTCCGCGCCGTGGCCGACCTGGCGCCGCCGGTCCCCGTAGCGGTGACCAGGCTGGCGCAGGGGCTGCTCGATGAAGAGACCGGCACGGTGACCGACCCGCTCGCGCCCGACCGCGAGGCAGCAGCGACCGAGCCCCCCACGGCCGGCGCCACTGCCGCCGCGAAGGCGCCGGCGTAGGGAAGGTCCCGCGAAGGGACGGACGTCGTAGCGCCGCCCTCGTACTCGGGAGCCACCTGGGTCGGGCAGCGCACCGACCACAAGACTTTCGCCAGGCCGTACGCATTCGGCGTACGGAACCGGTGAGACAGGACACTAGAGAGCTCCCGTGCGGCGCCCGCGCCCCGGACGGCGGCCATCGCGCACCGCGCGAGCCGCGGACGTCAACGGCGATCGACATCGGTCGACGCCGGACCAGGTGCGGCGCCCGGGAGCCTGACGGGAGAAACGCCCGCATGCTCGAGCCGACCGAATCGACGGAGTCCGTGCAGGACTCCACATCCGACACCCCCAGCGACACCCTGCCGCCGCGCCGTCGGCGCCGTGCCGCCTCCCGACCGGCGGGCCCGCCGGTTGCCGCCGAGGCCCCGGTCGAGGTGACCACGCCGGCCGTGGCGGCCGCGGAGGCCGCCGAACTCGTGGCCGACGAGGACATCGAGACCGACGACGCTCTGGAGGCCGGCGAGGCCGCGGAGGCCGCACCTGCCGCTCGTCCGCGGCGCCGTGCGACCCGCCGCGCTTCCGCGCCCGCCGGGGCACCTGCCGCCGCCGAGGCCGCAGAGACCGTGGTGCCCGCCGCCGCGGTGCAGCCCGCCGCCGAGATCGCCGCCTCCGACGA
Source organism: Streptomyces sp. NPDC002306 (assembly GCF_053593435.1). NCBI lineage: Bacteria > Bacillati > Actinomycetota > Actinomycetes > Kitasatosporales > Streptomycetaceae > Streptomyces > Streptomyces sp. NPDC002306. The sequence goes on along the minus strand of NZ_JBSFCK010000003.1, from coordinate 116,929 downwards.
CGAGGCGGACGACTCCGCGGCAGCCGCCGAGGAGCCCGCGCCGCGCCGCTCCCGCCGTCGGGCCACGCGCAGTGTGGCCGCGCCGACGGCCACCGAGCAGGCCGCAGCGCCCGCGGAGGCCGAAGAGGCGCCCGCGGCCGCCGCCGAGCCGGAGGCCGAGCCCGCCCCTCGTACGCGTCGTCGTGCCACCCGCCGGGTGACCGCCCCCGCCGAGGCACCGGCTGCCGCCGAGGCGATCGAGACCGCCGCGACCGTGGAGACCCCGCAGGCCGCCGAGGCTCCGGTCGGCGCCGAGCAGGAGACGCCCGCCGCCGAGGCCGAGGAGGCCGCTCCGCGCCGCGCCCGTCGGCGCGCCACGCGCCGCGTCTCCACTCCGGCCGAGGACACCGAAGGCGCGCAGAACCACACCGAGGCCGGCGCGAGCGCCGAGGGTGCTCGGGCCGCCGTGGAGGAACCGGCTGTCGCCGAGGCGAAGGCTCCCGCCGCCGAGGCGGCCGCGCCGGCCCCGGCCGACGAGGACACCTCCCCGCGCCGCCGTCGCCGCGTCGTGCGCCAGGCGGCGATCGGGTTCTCCGAGCCCGCCAGGCCGAAGGCCGCCGAGTCCGATTCCCCGCGCCGCCCCGCGCGGCCCGCGGTCGCCGTGTTCCAGGCGCCCGTCTTCACCGAACCCCGGTTCCAGACGCCCGAGCGGGCCGCCGCGCAGGCCGCCGCCGAGGCGGCGGAAGACATCGCCGAGGTAGAGGAGACGGACGAGACCGTCGAGGTCGCTGAGGTCGCCGAGGCGGTCGAGACCAGCGCGTCCGCCGAGGAGACGGCCGGTTCGCGACGACGTCGCCGCCGTCGCGGTGCCGCCCACGCCGAGGAGCCCGAGGTCACCGACACCGTCTCCCAGGACGAGACCGAGGAGGCCGACGAGTCGGCCGAGGACGGTGTCGACGGGGACGAGGGTGACGACGCCGAGGAGACCGGCTCGCGCCGCCGCCGCCGGCGTGGTGGCCGTCGTCGCCGCCGTGGCGAGGCCGGGGACGGCGACTCCGACGACTTCGCCGCCGAACAGGCCGAGCAGGACGCCGAGGACACCGCCGAACAGGCCGAGGAAGACGCCGAGGACGCCGAGGACGCGCACGACGACGACAGCGGTGGCTCCAGCTCCACCAGCCGTCGCCGTCGCCGCCGTCGTCGTCGCGCCGGTGACTCCGGCACCGAGGCCGAGGCCGGCGACAGCGACCCCGAGCGCACCGTCGTCAAGGTCCGCGAGCCGCGCAAGGCCGCCGAGCCGTCCGACGAGGTGCAGTCCATCAAGGGCTCGACGCGCCTCGAGGCCAAGAAGCAGCGCCGCCGGGAAGGCCGCGAGCAGGGCCGGCGCCGTGTTCCGATCATCACCGAGGCCGAGTTCCTGGCCCGTCGTGAGGCCGTCGAGCGCGTGATGGTGGTCCGCCAGCACGGCGACCGTACGCAGATCGGCGTCCTGGAGGACGGCGTGCTCGTCGAGCACTACGTCAACAAGGAGCAGTCGACCTCGTACGTCGGCAACGTCTACCTGGGCAAGGTCCAGAACGTGCTGCCGTCGATGGAGGCCGCCTTCATCGACATCGGCAAGGGACGCAACGCCGTCCTGTACGCGGGCGAGGTCAACTTCGAGGCGCTGGGCATGGCCCACGGGCCGCGGCGCATCGAGAGCGCCCTCAAGTCCGGCCAGTCGGTGCTCGTCCAGGTGACGAAGGACCCGATCGGCCACAAGGGCGCCCGTCTGACCAGCCAGGTCTCCCTTCCGGGCCGCTACCTCGTGTACGTCCCCGAGGGCTCGATGACCGGCATCAGCCGCAAGCTGCCCGACACCGAGCGGGCCCGGCTGAAGACCATCCTCAAGAAGATCGTCCCCGAGGACGCGGGCGTCATCGTGCGCACCGCCGCCGAGGGCGCGAGCGAGGACGAGCTGCGCCGTGACGTCGAGCGGCTCCAGGCGCAGTGGGAGGAGATCCAGAAGAAGGCGAAGACCGGCAACGCTCCGACCCTGCTGTACGGCGAGCCGGACATGACCGTCCGCGTCGTGCGCGATATCTTCAACGAGGACTTCTCCAAGGTCGTCGTCAGCGGCGAGGACGCCTGGGGCACCATCCACGGCTATGTCTCGCACGTCGCGCCCGACCTGGCCGGACGCTTGTCGAGGTGGACCTCCGAGGTCGACGTCTTCGCCACGTACCGGATCGACGAGCAGTTGTCCAAGGCGCTGGACCGCAAGGTCTGGCTGCCCAGCGGCGGTTCGCTGGTGATCGACCGGACCGAGGCGATGGTCGTCGTCGACGTCAACACCGGCAAGTTCACCGGCCAGGGCGGCAACCTCGAGGAGACCGTCACCAGGAACAACCTGGAGGCGGCCGAGGAGATCGTGCGCCAGCTGCGGCTGCGCGACCTCGGCGGCATCATCGTCATCGACTTCATCGACATGGTCCTGGAGTCCAACCGCGATCTGGTGCTGCGCCGGCTGCTGGAGTGCCTGGGCCGGGACCGTACGAAGCACCAGGTGGCCGAGGTGACCTCGCTGGGGCTGGTGCAGATGACCCGTAAGCGGGTCGGCCAGGGCCTGCTGGAGTCGTTCTCCGAGACCTGCGTGCACTGCAACGGGCGCGGTGTCATCGTCCACATGGAGCAGCCGACCTCCGCCGGTGGCGGCGGCAAGCGCAAGAAGCGCGGGCGCGGCGGTGACGGGCACGTGCACGAGCACGAGCACGACGTGATCGCCGTCGAGAACGGCGTGACCGTCGAGCAGGAGGCGGACGACGAGGCCGAGGTCGTCGCCGAGATCGCGGAGCCGATCGCGCTGCCCGTCCCGGAGTTCGAGCCGGACGAGGAGCTGTACAGCAGCATCGCCGAGGCGGAGGCCGCGGCCGGCCGTGGGCGCTCCCGGCGCCGGACGAGCCGGCGGGCTTCGGCCCCGGCCGGTGCGCCCCGGGGCAGGGCCGCGCACGCCGAGGAGCCGAGGGGCGGCCGGGCCGCTGAGTCCGCTGTCGCGCAGGCCGAGATCGAGGCCGAGCTTCCGGTGGTGCCGGAGTCGGCTGCCGTCGCGCAGTCCGAGCCGGTAGCGGTCGAGGACCCGGTCGTCGAGGCGCCGGTCGTCGAGGCTCCCGCCGTCGAGGCTCCCGCCGTCGAGGAGGCCACGCCCAAGGGCCGGACGCGCCGTCGTGCGACCCGCAAGGTGTCCGCGCCGGCCGGTTCGCCCGCCGGAGCCGAGGCCGCCGTGGTGACGGTCGCCGAGGCCGTGCCGCAGGCTGCCGCCGAGCGGCCCGCCGCCGTAGAGGCCGAGCCCGAGTCCGTGCCGGTGTCCGAATCGGTGTCCGCGTCCGGGTCGGAGACGCTCGCCGAGAGTGCCGCCCCGGCCCGCCCGCGGCGCCGGGCGGTGCGCAAGGCCACCGCTCCGGCGGCGTCCGCTGAGGCGGCCGTCGTGGTCGTCCCGTCGGGCCCGGCGGAGGAGGCGCCCGCCGCCGAAGCCCCGGTCGCCACCGAGGCCGAGGCCGAGGCCGGCGCCGAAGCCGACGACGCGGCTCCGGCCAAGAAGGCCGCCGCCCGCAAGACGGCCAAGAAGGCCACGGCGAAGAAGGCCGCCACCAAGAAGACCGCGGCCAAGAAGACGGTCGCCAAGAAGGCCACGGCGAAGAAGGCCACGGCCACGAAGGCGGCCGCGAAGAAGACCGCCGCCAAGAAGAGCGCGGTGGCCGCCGAGCAGACGGCGCCGTCGGTCTCGGCGACGACGCAGGACTGATCTCCGGATCGCATCGAGAAGCGCGGGACACCGGTCTGGCGGTGTCCCGCGCTTCGTCGTTCGCGCCGTCCCGTGCGCCCCTTGTCGCGCCTGTCTTCTCGTGCGCCCCTCGTCGCGCCCGTCTCCCCGTGTGACGCTCGGTGTTCCCCTCTCCCCGTGTGACGCTCGGTGTTCCCGTCTCCCCGTGTGTCCCTCGGTGTTCCCGTCTCCCCGCGTGACGCTCGGTCGCGGCCGCAGAGCGCGGGGAGCACTCTGCGTGAACCCTGTGACGGATGGCACGCCATCTCCGGGTTTCCCTGTCGTAACCCTGAGGAAAAGCTTTGCACTTCTGCTGGTAACGTGACGGTGGACTCGGCAGCTGGTGACATGCGGGCCGTAGACCACGCGAGGTACCCAGGGGGCAGGGCCTTGCGGGAACCGTCCGCCGCCGCAAGGCGTGGGCGGACTTCCAGGGTTGCGGACGTGCCATGCTCGACACCGTCCCTTCCCGACCCGTGCACGACGTGGTGCGCCCTAGTGGTCGCTGATGAGGAGGGGATGTCGATGACCGACGCCCAAGAGCTGATACCCGCCGCGAGGCCCGTGATCGATGAGGCGGAGATCGAGGCCGCGGTGCGCGTACTGCGCAGCGGCCGGGTCGTACAGGGCCCCGAGGTGGCCGCCTTCGAGGCGGAGTTCGCGGACGTGGTGGACGGACGGCACTGCGTCGCGGTCAACTCCGGTACCTCCGCGCTGCACCTGACGCTGCTCGCCCTCGGCCTCGGCCCGGGCGACGAGGTCATCGTGCCGTCGTTCTCCTTCGCCGCCTCCGCCAACGCGGTGCGGCTCGTCGGCGCCGACGTGGTTTTCGCCGACATCGAGCCGGACAGCTTCTGCCTGGACCCGGCGGCGGTCGAGGCCGCCATCACGCCGCGCACCGCCGCGATCATGCCGGTCCACCTCTACGGTCACCCGGCCGCCATGGACCGGATCATGGCGATCGCCGAGCGGCACGGACTCGCCGTGGTCGAGGACGCCTGCCAGGCGCACGCGGCCGCCCTGCACGGAACACCGGTCGGCGCCTTCGGCAGCGCGGGCACGTTCAGCTTCTACCCGACGAAGAACATGCACAGCCTCGAAGGCGGCATGGTCACCACCGCCGACGCGGAGATCGCCCGCACCCTGCGCCTGCTGCGCAACCAGGGCATGGAGCAGCGCTACGCCAACGAGATCGTCGGCGCCAACGTCCGTATGACGGACGTCTCCGCGGCCATCGGCCGGGTGCAGCTCGCCAAGCTCCACGGCTGGACCGAGCAGCGCATCGCCAACGCCGCTTACCTGACGGAGCACATCAGCGCGCCGTCGGTGCTCACGCCGAGCGTCGCCGAGGGCGCCCGCCACGTCTTCCACCAGTACACCGTGCGCGTCCAGGGCGACCGTGAGGCCGCCATGGCGAGCCTGACCGAGGCCGGTATCGGCAACGCCGTGTACTACCCGACGCCGATCCACCGGCTGAAGCCGTACTGGGAGCCCGACCAGAAGGCCGGCCGCACCTGGGACCTGCCCGAGACGGAGCGCGCGGCCGCCGAGGTCGTCTCGCTGCCCGTCCACCCGGCCCTGTCCGCCGGGGACCTGGAGCGCATCGTGTCCGCCGTGAACGCGCTGGGGGCCCAGCTGTGAGCACCGCGAAGACGTTGCGGGCCGGACTGGTCGGCCTCGGGTCCATGGGGCGTCACCACGCCCGCGTCCTGTCCGGTCTGGAGGGCGTCGACTTCGTCGGCGTCGTCGACCCGATGGGCGACAAGTTCGGCGCCGCCCAGGGCGCGCCGGTCCTCGACACCGTCGAGGAACTCATCGCTCTGGGCGTCGACTACGCCGTCGTGGCCTGCCCCACGGGCCTGCACGAGCAGGTGGGCATGCAGCTCGCCGAGGCCGGTGTCTGCGCGCTGATCGAGAAGCCGGTCGCCGACACGGTGGCGGGCGCACGCCGGCTCGTCGAGGCGTTCGAGTCGCGCGGCCTGGTGGCCGGCGTCGGTCACATCGAGCGGTGCAACCCGGCGCTGCGCTCGCTGCGCACCCGGCTGGAGGCCGGCGAGCTCGGCGACGTCTACCAGGTCGTCACCCGCCGCCAGGGTCCCTTCCCGCACCGCATCGCGGACGTCGGCGTGGTCAAGGACCTCGCCACCCACGACATCGACCTCACCGGCTGGGTGACCGGCCGCGAGTACGTCTCCATCGCCGCGCACACCGTCTCCAAGAGCGGCCGTGAGCACGAGGACATGGTCTCCGCGGTCGGCCGCCTCGACGACGGCACGATGGTCAACCACCTGGTGAACTGGCTGAGCCCGCTCAAGGAGCGCTTCACCTCGGTCACCGGCGAGCGCGGCTGCTTCATCGCCGACACCCTCACCGCGGACCTGACGTTCCACTCCAACTCCGCGATGACGACGGAGTGGGAGGCCCTCCAGGCCTTCCGGGGCGTCTCCGAGGGTGACATGATCCGGTACGCCATCCAGAAGCGCGAACCGCTCCTCGTCGAACACGAGCTGTTCCGGGACGCGGTGCTCGGCAAGCCCGCCGACATCTGCACCCTGCGCCAGGGCATGCGGACGGTGGAGGTGGCGGCGGCGGTGCTGGAGTCGGCGCTGGACGGCAGCACCGTCCTTCTCGAGCGTGACAGTTGCGGAGCTCTCTGAGCGTTCCGACGCACGACGCCGACCGCCCCCGGCCCGCTTGCGCGCGGGGGGCGGAATTCCTGTCCCATCCGGAGGAAGCAAGCAATGGAATCCCCTGCCCGCAGGCCGAGGCTCGCGGTCATCGTCGCCAACGGCATCACGGGCGACTCCCGCGTCCAGAAGACCGCGGTCGCGGCGGCGCGAGACGGCTGGGACGTGACCCTGATCGGCCGCAGTGACACCAAGCGTGTCCAGCGGTCCAAGATGGGTCCGATCGACGTGGTCCGGGTACCGGTCGGCGCGGATTACCTGCGCGGAGTGAACGCTCGCAAGGCGCACCCCTTGCGAGCGGCCGCGACACAGTTCAACCTCCAGGACCAGGCGGCGCTGAACCGCTACACGGCGGCCTACCGCGCCTGGGTCCGCCAGAAGTCCGCCGAGACCGACTGGGCCGGTGCGCCCCGCCGTACGTCCATCAAGGCGATGCTGCGGGCCCGCCGGTCCGCGCACCGGCTGCGGGTCCGGGCGTTCAAGTGGGAGCAGCGGCGCAGGCCCAAGGACCCGGCCCCGGTGGGCGACTGGCGCCGCGACTGGCCGCAGGTCGTCGATCTCGATCTCGCGTTCGGCCCGGTGATCGAGGAGATCGAGCCGGACGTCATCCACGCCAACGACGTCACGATGATCGCCACCGCGGCGCTGAGCGCCGCCCGGCTGCGGGCCCGGGGCCGCAAGTGCGCCTGGCTCTACGACGCGCACGAGTACATCAAGGGCGTCGAGTGGCCCAACGCCCGCCAGGCCTACGCGCTGCCCGCGCTGGAGGCCGAGTTCATCGGCCGTGCCGACGCCGTCGTCACCGTCTCCACGCAGATGGCGGAGCTCCTCAAGGGCGATCACAAGCTGGCCGAACTGCCTCTGGTCGTGGGCAACTCGCCGGTCCGTGAGGTGATCGGCGCGGGCCGCTCCAGCGCGTCGGTCCGTGAGGCCTGCGGTCTCGGCCGCGAGACGCCGCTGATGGTCTACTCGGGCTGGATCGGCCGTGAACGCGGGGTGGACGCCGTCATCGACGGTCTGCCCGAGCTGCCGGGCTTCCACCTCGCCCTGGTGGTGGGCCGCACGACGCCGCTCCTCGAGGAACTGCTCGCGCAGGCGGAGTCCCTAGGTGTGCGCGACCGGGTCCACCTCGTGCCCTACGTGCCGCAGCACGAGGTCGCCGACTACCTCGCGTCCGCGGACCTCGGCCTCACTCCCTTCAAGCGCGTTCCCAACTGTGAGGTGTCGCTGCCCACGAAGGTCTCCGAGTACCTCCAGGCGGGGCTGCCGCTGGTGACGAGCGACGTGAAGGTCATCAAGGCGTACGTCGAGGAGCACGGCCTGGGCGAGGTGTGGACCTGGGACGACCCGAAGACCTTCGCCGCGGCCGCCCTGCGCGCCATGGACAACCGCGACAAGCTCGCCGAGGCGATCACCGAGGACGTCCGTACGGACCTGTCCTGGGAGGCGCAGAGCGGCCGGCTGCTCCAGCTGTACCGCGAGCTGTCGAAGAAGACCCCGCCGGGCCCCCGGCCGGAGGTCTCCTGGACTGTCCAGGAGACCCCCGACGCCGTACGGACCGTGGAGTCCGCCGGCACCGACGGGCAGCCGGCGTGGCGAAGGCTCGGCGACACCCGCGTCAGACTGGGCCTCGGCCCGGCCAACTACGCGGGCCAGGGGGCGGCGTACGCCCAGGCGATCACGCGTCTCGACCCGGACGTGTCCGTCGAGGTCGTGATGAACAAGCGGCCGGAGTCCTTCGACTACCCGGCTGACGTGTACGTGGACGCGACCCGCATGAGTGAGCTGAGCGTCCAGCTCCAGCAGGTGGAACGCGTCGTCGGCCGCTACACGCACATCCTCGTCGACGCCTTCATGCCCGTCTTCGGCCACCTCAACGGCAAGTCCGTGGCCGGCGATCTCGACGCCCTCAAGCAGGCCCGGGTCAAGGTGGCACTGCTCGCTCACGGCAGCGACATCCGTGACCCGGCCCGTCACATGGCGCGGCACGCGTTCTCGCTCTTCCACGACGCCCCCGAGGGCATCGCGGAGAAGCTCCAGGCGAAGGCCGAACTGAACAGGCGGATCGCGACGGAGGCGGGGCTGCCGCTGTACGTCACCACTCCGGACCTTCTGGAAGACCTGCCGACCGCCACCTGGGCGCCGCTGGTCGTGGATGTCGCCCGCTGGGCCACCGACCGGCCGGTCATGGAGCGCGAGCGTCCGCTGGTGCTGCACGCCCCGTCGAAGCGGTGGACCAAGGGCACGGACCGGATCGTGCCGGTGCTCAGCGAACTCCACGACGAGGGCCTCATCGAGTTCAGGCTCGCCGAAGGTGTCCCGTGGGCCGAGATGCGCCAGCTGGTGCAGAGCTGCGACCTGGTGCTGGACCAGTTCACGACCGGCAGTTACGGCACGTTCGCGGTGGAGGCGATGGCCGCGGGCAAGCCCGTCGTCGGCTCCATCAGCGAGGGAGTGCAGGCCGCGACGGACGGGGCCCTGCCCATCGTCGACGCCACCCCGGACACCCTTCGCGAGGTCATCCGCTCCCTCGTCGACGACCGGCAGGGCACGGCACGGATCGGTCGGCGGTCCGTCGAGTTCGCCCGCACCTACCACGACGGAAGCTGGACCGCGCAGGTCCTGAGCGATTTCCTGAAGTGACCGGTTCAGAAAGGCTTTTTATGGAAGCGCAGAGCGCCGACGCGTCCCGCCCGACCAAGGGCCGTGTCGTCATGCTGGTCGACAACAAGGTCGACGGCGACTCGCGGGTGCAGAAGGCCGCGGAGTCCGCCGCGGCGGCCGGCTGGGACGTGGTGCTGCTCGGTCTCGTCCGGTCCGGCCGTGGGCGCACCTGGAAGCTCGGGGACGCCGAGGTTCGGCTACTGCCGCTGAAGACCCCGCTGTCCAAGCGGCACGCCGAGCGGCACCGCTCACCGCTGCGCCGCCCCTTCGCCTACCCGCCGGGCCCGATGGCGGCCTACCGTCGGCAGTGGGTCAAGGCGTGGCGGGCCGATCTGGCGACCCGTCGGGCGGCACTCAGGGTGGTGCCCGCCGCGGTCGGCACTCCGCTGTTCCGGAAGGCCGAGAAGTTCCGCCTCGCGGTGGCCGGACCGGTCTCCAGGTTCTTGCGGAAGTGGGTCGAGTTCCGCGCCCGCCAGTCCAGCCAGGCACAGCAGGCCGGCCGTGCCCTGCGCGGTCCGATCGACCGTGCCTTCACCGCCGTCTGGAAGGGCGTGAAGGGCAAGCGGGCCTGGCGTCGCCTCGAACCCGTGCTGTGGGACTACGAGCTGACCTACGGCAAGGAGATCGACGCCCTCAAGCCCGATCTCATTCACGCCAACGACTTCCGGATGCTCGGGGTGGGCGCCCGCGCGACCGTGCGCGCGCGTGCCGCGGGCCGCTCGGTCAAGCTGGTGTGGGACGCGCACGAGTTCCTGCCCGGCGTACGACCGTGGGAGGACAACGCCCACTGGATCCCCGGCAATACGGCGCACGAGAGCGAGTACGCCCCGTACGCCGACGCCGTCGTCACCGTCTCCGAGGGGCTGGGCGACCTGCTGCGGGAGCGGCACGGGCTCGAGGAGCAGCCCACCGTCGTTCTCAACGCGCCCGACCGCCCGGTGGAGCGCGACCCGGCGATCGAGGACGTCGAGCCGGAGCCGGACCTGCGTGAGCTGTGCGGTATCGGACCGGACGTTCCGCTGGTGGTCTACAGCGGCTCGCCGGGCCCGCAGCGCGGCCTCGGCGACATGGTGGAGGCACTGCCGAAGCTCGACGGCGTCCACATGGCCTTCGTCGTCCCGTCCCCGGCGGCCGCCTACATCCAGGGTCTGCTGAGCCGTGCGCAGGAGCTCGGTGTCGGGGACCGGTTGCACGCCGTTCCCTATGTCCAGCACTGGCAGGTGGTGCGTTTCCTGTCGGCGGCGAATGTGGGCTGCATCCCCATCCACCACTGGCCGAACCACGAGATCGCGCTGATCACGAAGTTCTTCGAGTATTCGCACGCTCGGCTGCCGCTGGTCGTGAGCGATGTCAAGACCATGTCCGAGATGACCCGTGCCACGGGCCAGGGCGAGATCTGCCGGGCCGAGGACGTCGACGACCTCGTACGCGCCGTCAGGGACGTACTCGCCGACCCGGAGAAGTACAAGGCCGCCTACGACAAGCCGGGGCTGCTCGACACCTGGACCTGGGAGGCGCAGGCCGAGGTCCTGGACGCGCTCTACACCCGTCTGGTCCCCGGGACCCCGAAGGAGAGATCATGAGTGTGTCCCCCGACGTCAGCGTCGTCGTCGCCGTCTACAACACCATGCCCTACCTGACGGAGTGCCTGAACTCACTGATCGGGCAGAGCATCGGGCTGGACCGTCTGGAGATCGTGGCCGTCGACGACGGCTCCACCGACGACAGCGGCGCCGAACTCGATCGTTTCGCGCAGCGCTACCCGGACACCGTCAAAGTGCTCCACCAGGTCAACTCCGGCGGCCCGGCCGCCCCCAGCAACCGGGCGCTGGACATCGCCACGGGCCGCTACGTCTACTTCATCGGCTCCGACGACTACCTCGGCGAGGAAGCGCTGGAGCGCATGGTGGCCTGCGCCGACGAACACGGCTCGGACGTCGTCGTCGGCAAGATGGTCGGCACCAACGGGCGCTACGTCCACCAGGCCCTCTACAAGGAGAACGCCCCGGACGTCGGCCTCACCGACTCGGCGCTGCCCTGGACCCTCGCCAACACCAAACTGTTCCGGCGGGAACTGGTGGAGGCGCACAAGCTGCGCTTCCCCGAGCACCTGCCCGTAGGCAGTGACCAGCCGTTCACCATCGAGGCGTGCGTGCGCGCCAAGAAGATCTCGGTGGTGGCCGACTACACCTGCTACTACGCCGTGAAGCGTGGCGACGCCAGCAACATCACCTACCGTGCCGACCACCTGGCCCGGCTGCGCTGCACCGCCGAGATCATGGACTTCACGGCCGGCCTCATCGAGCCCGGTCCCGCGCGCGACGCGGTGCTGCGCCGGCACTTCACCTGGGAGCTGGCGAAGCTCGTCCAGGACGACTTTCCCACGCTGGACCGTGCCTTGCGGACGGACATCTGCGTGGGTGTCGCGAAGCTCGCCGACGCCTACTTCACCGACGGCATCCGCGACGCCATGGACGTCAAGCGCCGGGTGCGTATCGCCCTGGCGCGGGCCGGCGCGGTGGACGCGCTGTCCGAGTCGATCACCTCGGAGAAGGAGAACGGAGCACCTCCCTTCGTCGTCGAGGGCGAGCGTGCCTACGCCCGCTACGCGGGCTTCCGCAACCCGCTGATCGACGTGCCCGACCGGGTCTACGAACTCGTGGGCGAGGCGGTCCCCGGACGGCTGGCCAACGGCACCCGGCTGCTCGCCTCGTCGTGGGAGCAGGAGGGGGAGGCGCTCGTCTACGCGGCCTCGGTGCGGGCGCCCGTCCTCGGTGACGTGGACAGCGCCGTCCTGCGCCTGGTCGACGGCGCCATGCCCAAGTCGGCGGACAAGGCCGGGGCACGCAGACTGCCGGCCGGTCATAGCCTGCCGCAGCCGGAGGGCACCATCACCCGGGAGCTCGCCGAGGACGGCGCGGCGACCCTGCTGCACGTGCGCGTGCCGCTCCAGCGGCGCACCGTCAAGCGAGGGGTCAGGGTGTATCTGGACGTCGCCGGTTCGACGTACGAGATCCCCGTGAAGGGCAAGGGCGAGCCCATGCCGCTGGCACGCAGGTGGGGTTCCTACGAGGACCCGTACCGGGCGTCGGCCGTGGTGAACCCCAAGGGACGTGTGGTGATCGACACGGCCCAGATGTATCCGCCGGGAAAGCCACTGCTGTCCCGGGTGAAGTCGGCCCTCGCCCGGCGTCTGAAGTCCCGCCCCGGTTCCAAGAGGAAGTAACGACGTTCATGAACATCTGTGTAGTAGCGCTCGGCAAGATCGGGCTTCCGCTGGCGGTTCAGTTCGCCTCCAAGGGACACCGGGTCATCGGCGCGGACGTCAACGAGAAGGTCGTCGAGCTGGTCAACGCCGGGACCGAGCCGTTCCCGGGTGAGCACGACCTCGACATCAAGCTCAAGCAGGCTGTCGAGGCCGGCCTGTTGAGCGCGACGTCGGACACCGCGGCCGCGGTCGCCGAGTCCGAGGCCGTCGTCGTGGTCGTCCCGCTGTTCGTCGACGCCGAGGGCGTGCCGGACTTCGGCTGGATGGACGCGGCGACCAAGGCGATAGCACAGGGACTCAGGCCCGGCACCCTGGTCTCGTACGAGACGACCCTGCCGGTCGGCACCACCCGCACCCGCTGGGCGCCGATGCTGGCCGAGGGCTCGGGCCTGACCCCGGGCGAGGACTTCCACCTGGTCTTCTCGCCCGAGCGGGTCCTCACCGGCCGCGTCTTCGCCGACCTGCGACGCTATCCGAAGCTGGTCGGCGGCATCGACGAGGCGTCGGCGGCCCGTGGTGTCGAGTTCTACGAGCAGGTCCTCGACTTCGACGAGCGTGCCGACCTCCCGCGGGCCAACGGTGTCTGGGACCTCGGTACCGCCGAGGCCTCCGAACTCGCCAAGCTCGCCGAGACCACCTACCGCGACGTCAACATCGGCCTGGCCAACCAGTTCGCCCGCTTCGCGGACAGCAACGGCATCGACGTCAAGAAGGTCATCGAGGCCTGCAACTCGCAGCCCTACAGCCACATCCACCAGCCGGGCATCGCCGTCGGCGGTCACTGCATCCCGATCTACCCGCGGATGTACCTGTGGAACGACCCGTCCGCCACCGTGGTGCGCTCCGCCCGCGAGGCGAACGCGGCGATGCCGGAGTACGCCGTCGACCTGCTGGCCGCCGCCTACGGCGACCTGACCGGGGCGAACGTCCTCGTGCTGGGCGCGGCCTACCGCGGTGGTGTGAAGGAGACCGCCTTCTCGGGCGTCTTCCCGACCGTCGAGGCGCTCAGGGCCCGGGGCGCGGTCCCGTTCGTCTCGGACCCGATGTACACGGCCGAGGAGCTGTCGGCGCACGGTCTGCCCCCGCACGCCGGTGAGAAGGTCACCGCGGCGATCCTCCAGGCCGACCACGCCGAGTACCGCACCCTGACCCCCGCCGACCTCCCGGACGTCACCGTCCTGGTCGACGGACGCCGTACGACCGACCCGGAGGCCTGGAAGGGCGTCCGCAGGGTGGTCATCGGCGGCTGACGCCCATCGTGCGCGGGGAAGGGCCCGTCCGGCGTTCCGGACGGGCCCTTCCCCGTGTCCGCGGTCAGACGCGGGCGACCGCCTCCTGCTTGCGGGACTCCTTCTCCAGGGCCGTGCGCAGCCATCGCTGCGTCGGCTTCTCCACGAAGCGGTGGACGAGCCACGACAGCACGAGCAGCGCCACCGTGGTGATGCCCAGCGTCGCCCATGCCCCCACCTGCCCGTACAGCGTGCGGATCATCGCCCAGCCGAGCTCCTCGTGGAGGAGGTAGAGCGGATAGACCAGGGCGCCGGCGGTGGCCAGCCACTTCCATCCGACGCGGTCGAGCCTGTGCAGGGCGACCGTCAGGACCAGCAGATAGAAGACGCTGACCAGGGCGAGCGCGATGTAGGGGTCACGGTCCATGCCCTTGTCGTGCCGCAGATGATCGGCGTGCTGGACCAGATCGCTCTGCATGACCAGCCAGCTCGCGCCCAGCAGGCCCCAGAGCTTGAGATCCGGGCCGAACCGGTACATCAGATACATCGCGATGCCGGAGACGAACAGCGCCGTGTTCAGCGGCTGGGCGAAGATCCCGAGCAGCGGCACGTCGTCCTGCTGCACCAGGACGCTTGCGAGTAGCCACAGCCAGCAGAAGACGGAGACCCGGGCGTAGTCGAGCCCCTTCCAGAGCACGACCAGGAAGATGAGATAGAAGGTGAGCTCCACCCACAGCGTCCAGTAGGCGCCGACGAGATGCCGGGCCGAGAGCGGTACCTGGAGCATCGTGAGGTTGGTCAGCGAATCGCTGACGCTCGGGGCCTTGCGTGCGCCGTCGGGCAGTCCGCGCCAGACGAGGACGGCGACGACGACCGAGAACCAGTAGGCGGGGAACAGACGCAGGAAGCGGGCCCGCACGAACTGACCCGGCGTCCGGTCCCAGGCGGACAGACAGATGACGAAGCCGCTGATGATGAAGAAGAGCTGGACACCGTACGAGCCGTACGAGGTGATCGGGAAGAGCCAGGGGAACAGCTCCTTGGGGTTGGTGCCCCAGTTCGCCTTCGTCGCCGCGTCCACGCCCGTGAAGTGGAACAGCAGGACGGAGAGCGCCGCGACGACCCGCAGCGCGTCGAGCGCGTAGAGCCGAGCGCCCCGCTCCCGCCCGGCGGCCCCGGCCGAGTCACCCGGCCCGAGCTGATCGGAGCCACGTGTGTCCGGCGCGGCCGACTGGGCCGGCATCGTGACATCGGTCTGGGACATGCTCCCCCTCGCTGCTCCCCGCGCACACCGTTTCCGTGTACGTCACCTGGTCGCTTCGCGGTGTTCTCCCGCGCCCGGTGAGCATACGGTGCGGGAGCGGCGCGTCCCCGCGCGGGCGGCCTCCCCGTACTCGGCGGGACACGCTCCGTGGTGCGCGATTTTTCATCAGTGGTTCAGGAACTAGTCATATGAAAGTCGTCGTATGATCCGGCCCTGGCCACATCGCCGGGTCGGCCGCTCACCGCTCAGGATCCTCACGTGCCCGCTGTCCTTCACCGCCGCCACCGCCGCGCCCCTCCGCGGCACGGATCGCTGCCCGCGCGCACCGCAGACGGTCCGCCCCGCCGCCGTCGGACCGCGGACTCGCCGCCCGTCGTCCTCGCGGGTCGTCGTCACGTCACCTTCGCCCATCGCTTCGACACCCCGGAGTTCGCTGTCCCGGGGCTTCCCCCGTCGTCGACCGTCACCCGGCATCGGTTCCGGTGACAGAGCTGGAGCTACGCTGTGCCGGTTTCACGGATCTCCGCTGAGCAGTTGATCGGCCTCGTCCGTCCGCTGAGCTCCGGCCTGGCCCGGGCGGGAGCGCCGAGCGCCGGGGCCAGGCTGCTGAATGTTCTGGCCCACCGTGTCCCGGAGCGTCGGCTGAAGGCCGACCTGCTGGCCGAGGCCGCCGAGCTGGAACTTTCCTACGGCCGCACCCCCCGCCGCCTCAAGGCGGCCTACGCGGCCGAACTCGCTTGTGCGGACGTGCTGTTGAAAGAGGGGAACAAAGCCGCCGCGACCGCGTCGGCCGCCAAGGCGCTGATGCTGGCGTTCCACCGTGTTCCCCATCTCGACGGGCTGACCTCGCCACTGGCCGAGGACCCCCAGGGATTCACGGCCGCGCTCCAGCGCAGCCGCGTCATGCGGGCGATGGCGAAGCCGCGCGGTCGCACGACGCCCGCCGCACCGCCGCCCGACGGCCGACCGCTGCGGCTGCTCATCGTCAACCGGGCCAACGCGAACTTCCTCCCGCTCATCACCGACCGGTACGAGCGGCACCCCGACGTCGAGGTCCGGACCCTGGACCTGGCCGCCGACCCGGACCTCGCGCCCCTCGCCAAGGGCCTGGGACGGATGATGGCCCGCGCGGTGGGGGGCCAGGCCGCCTATGGGCGGTCGGTCGAACAGGCACTGCGACCCCACCTCGACTGGGCCGACACGGTGTTCGTCGACTGGTGTTCGGCCGGCGCGGCGTTTCTGACGCTGGTGGATCCGGGCACCACCCGAGTGGTCGTCCGGCTGCACAGCTTCGAGACGTTCAGCTACTGGCCCCACGTCATGGACTTCTCGCGCGTCGACGACCTGGTCTTCGTCGGCGCCCACGTACGGGATCTGACCGCGGCCGCGGTACCCCGGCTGCGGGCCGAGGCGGCGCCTCGCCTGTCCGTGATCCACAATGCGATGGACCTGTCCTCCTACCGGCGGCCCAAGCGTCCGGACGCGCGGTTCACTCTCGGCCTGGTGGGCGTCGGGCAGGTCGCCAAGGACCCCCGTTGGGCGGTCGAGGTCCTGCGGCTGCTGCGCCGGCGCGACGACCGGTACCGGCTGGTGCTCGTGGGCAGCGGCCTGAACAGCGACAGCAGCCCGGCGGTACGGCACTACCACGGCCGGCTGGAACAGGATCTGGCGAAGCTTGAGGCGTCCGGCGCGCTCCGGCGCGTCGGACAGACGGACGACGTGGCCGGCGCGCTGGAGGAAGTCGGGACGATCCTCAGCTCGTCGGTCCGGGAGAGCTTCCACTGCGCCCTCGTCGAGGGGGCGGCCAGCGGGGCCGTTCCCGTCGTGCGCGACTGGCCGTTCTTCGCGGACGAGGACAACGGCGCCCGCACCCTCTTCCCTCAGGACTGGGTGGTCGGCTCACCCGAGGAAGCGGCTCGTCGGATCCTCGAGGTCACCGCCACCGAGGAGATCTGGTCGAAGACGGGCAACGCGGCCGCCGAACACGCCCTCTCGGCCTGGGACTGGACCGTCGTAGGCGACGATTTCGACCGGCTGCTGCTCGGCGACCGCGCGAACGGCCGACCGTGATGCACAGCGGCGGGCCCACGACCCCGGCGGTGGTTCGCCGTGCGCGCGGCGGGCCGCCACGCGCTGCCGGCCGCCGGGGAACCGGACGCGGCCGATAGCGGGGCCGATGGGTCCGCCGCCCTGGTGAACAGGGCCGCGGTCGACCGGCTCCTCCGATCTGAGCTCGGGCGACGCGTCCGAGCTCAGGCCTCGCTAGACCTCAGGCGTGGTGTCCGGCCTCAGGCGTCGCGCTCGACGAGCGTGCCGTCCTGTTCGTCGTACAGACTGCCGGTTTGCGGGCACCGCCATACGCCGTCCGCGTGCTCGACCAGCTTGACACCGGCCCTGCCCACCCAGCCGACCCGTCGCGCGGGAACGCCCACGACGAGTGCGAAGTCGGGTACGTCCTTGGTGACGACGGCGCCCGCGGCGATCATCGCCCAGCGCCCGATGGTGATCGGCGCGACGCACACGGCACGCGCCCCGATCGACGCCCCGTCGGCGATCTTGACGCCGACCGCCTCCCAGTCACCGCCGCGCTTCTGCTTGCCCTCGGGATCGACGGAGCGCGGGTTGTGGTCGTTGGTGAGGACCACGGCCGGGCCGATGAAGACACCGTCACCGAGCTCCGCCGGCTCGTAGACGAGCGCGTAGTTCTGCAACTTGCAGTTGTCGCCCATGCGGACACCCGAGCCGACGTACGCGCCGCGGCCGATCACACAGCCCTCGCCGAGCCGGGCGCCGTCCCGGATCTGCGCGAGGTCCCAGACGCTGCTCCCGGCGCCGATCTCGGCACTCTCGTCGACCTGCGCGCTGGGCTGGACCCTGTAGTTCACTTGTTCGCCTTCCGGTGTCTGGCTTCGCTTGGGGAGCATACGGGGAGCGGGCCGGACCGAGGCCTGGGTGGTACCCGGTGACTACTTGCTGTGTGTTACAGATGTGAATTCTGTGACCCTTTTCACAGGCGATGGAACGTTGCAGGTATTGCATGTGCACTTCAGGTGAAGAAAAGATCACTTGACTTTCTTTGGACTCTCTTTATCTGCGGGGGACCCGTGTCAAGGGTGGGGAAAACGTGGTGGCGCAGCGCTGCCACCGTGTGCGCCGGGGTGCTGCTCGCCTGGGGCGTCGGAGCCGGCGGCACGCCCGCCGCGGCCGCCGTCGCGTGTCCCTCGGGGACCGAGTCGGACTTCAACGGCGACGGCATCCGGGACACGGCGATCGCCGACCCCGAGGCGGTCGTCGACGGCGTGGCGAAGGCGGGTGTGGTGCACGTCGTCTACGGCGGCGGCAAGGGCACGCTCGTCCTGTCGCAGGCCACGGACGGCATACCGGGCACGCCCGAGACGGGGGACCGGTACGGCTCCTCGCTGGTCGTCTACGACGCAGACCTCGACGGGTGCAGCGACCTGGTGGTCGGCGCCCCCTACGAGGACATCGGCACCGTGCCCGACTCAGGGCTCGTACACGTCATCTACGGCGCCACCGCCGGACTGGGCGCCGGCAGCAAGGCCGTGACCGAGTTCCTCCAGGGCACCGACAAGCCGCTGGGCGGCACCCCGGAGACCGACGACTGGGTCGGATACGCGATCGCGGCCGGGAAGACCTCGGCCGGCACGCCGTACCTGCTGATCGGCAGCCCCGGCGAATCGATCGGCACCATCGAGGACGCCGGTGGCTTCTACTACGTGAGCGGCACCGCGCAGACCGTCGTCTTCGTCCACCAGGACACCGAGACCGGCGGTGCCGTGGCCGGCGTCGCGGAGCAGGACGACCGCTTCGGCTCCTCGCTCGCCGCGACCCCGACCCACTTCGCCGTCGGCACGCCCGGCGAGGCGCTCGGCACCACGACCTTCGCGGGCGGCGTGGCCTACTTCAGCCACACGCTCACCTCCGGTTACCCCAAGCCGCTCGGCGGACTCGGCCAGGACCAGGACGTGATCAGCGGGGGCGAGGAGGTCGGCGACCAGTTCGGCGCCGCGCTCGCCATGGTCCCGTACCGGGCCTCCGGCGCCACCTCCACCACCGAGTCGCTGCTCGTGGTCGGCGTACCCGGCGAGGATCTGTCGACCACCGTCGACGCGGGCGCCGTCCAGGTCTTCCGGCTCGCCGCGAACGGCACGTTCACCGAGACCGCCTGGATCGACCAGAACACCGCGGACGTGGACCAAGAGGCGGAGGCCGGCGACTTCTTCGGCCAGCGACTCGCCGCCGTCAACACCTCCCCGAACGCCACCTCCACCGGCACGACCACCCGGCTCGCGATCGGCGTGCCCGGCGAGGAGTCGTCCGAGGAGCACCCGGAGAAGGGCGGCGTGCAGATCGTCCCGCTGGTCGGCGCGGCCGGCGCCTCCGACCAGTGGCTCGACCCCGGGTACGGCATCCCGTCCGCACCCGCGCCGCGCATGCTCACCGGCCTCGCGCTCGGCGCCACCCCGTCACTGCTGTACGTGGGCGTGCCCTACGGCCCGGCCGAGGGCCGGGCGGTCTACGGCTTCCCGTGGAACGTGGCCTCCGGCGGGGCGCCAACCCAGACGTTCAAGCCCGGCGAGGCCGGCATCCCGGCGACCGGCACGACCGGCGTCGCCTTCGGGACCACCGTGCGCTGAGCGCGTCCGCAGGGAGTGGAGGCAGGGGCGCGGCCCCCGTCTCCGCTCCGCCGTGACCTGTGCCGACGCCATGCCGACCCGTCGACCGGGCCACGACTCGACGCATCCGCCGGACAGCGCGCTCCGGCACCCGGACTTCCGACACAGACATGAACCGACTGGAGAGTGGACGCGTGTCCGCAGACAGACTCAGACCGATACGGCGAGGCCCGGTGCTGCGTGCCGCCGTCGTGGCGGCCGTCGCCGGCGCGGTGGTCGCGGGCGGGCTGGCCGTCCTGCCCGGCGACGCCGGCCCGGCGCAGGCGCCGGTCGCGGCCGACCAGCCCACGCAGACCGAGCAGCAGGCCATGGCCGTCGCCAAGGAGAGCGGGAAGAAGACCGAGGTCGCCGGACTGCGCACCGAGCGCAGGGAGATCTTCGCCGAGCCCGACGGCACCTTCACGGCCCGTGAGTACACCGAGCCCGTCCGTACGGTCCAGGACGGCGAGTGGGTCCCCGTCGACGCGACGCTGGTGAAGCGGTCCGACGGCAGCTGGGGCCCCAAGGCCGCCACCGTCGACCTGGCGTTCTCCGCCGGCCAGGCGGGCAAGCCGTTCGTGACGATGCAGCGCGCGGGCCGCGAGTTCGCCCTGACCTGGCCGTACGGCAAGCTGCCCGCGCCGACCGTCGACGGTGACACCGCCACGTACGCCGACGCCCTGCCCGGCGTCGACCTGACCGTGCGTGCCGAGGCCGACGGCTTCGGGCACCTGCTGGTCGTCAAGACGCCCGAGGCCGCGGCCGACCCGAAGCTGGCCCGGCTCGACCTGGGGATGACGACCGACGGCCTGAAGGTCGCGGAGAACGCCTCCGGCGCGATCGTCGCGACGGACGCCGCGGTCGGCGGCACGGTCTTCGAGGCGGGCAAGCCCGCGATGTGGGACTCGGCCGCCGTCCAGGAGGCCACCGCCAAGCGCCAGGGCCCGAAGGCCGTGGCCAAGGCGCTGACCGCCGCGGCCGCGGACGCGCCCGGCACTCCGGCTGCCCCCGAGCCGGCCCTCGAAGGCCCCGGCGGCGGCGGACGCGTCGCCCCCCTCGACGTGGAGGTGGGCAAGGGAAGGCTGAGCCTGGTCCCCGACCAGAAGCTCCTCCAGGGCGCGGACACCGTCTTCCCGGTCGTCATCGACCCGATCCAGCGCACCACTTCGCGTACCGCCTGGACCGGTGTCATGTCGGGGATGCCGAGCGAGCAGGACTGGAAGTACTCCGGCAGCGCGGGCGTCGGCAAGTGCCCCACCGACTACAACCCGGTCTCCTGCAACGGAGTCGGCACCCGGCGCGTGCTGTTCACCATGCCGCTCTCCTTCTACAAGGGGAAGCAGATCCTGGGCGCGACCTTCTCCGCCCGGGTCGAGCACATCTACAGTGCCTCCCCGACGGCGGAGCCCATCCAGCTCTACCGGATCGGCGGCCAGAACTACACGGTCAACTCGTCCAGCGACTGGTCCAACACCTCGGACGACTGGGACGACTACCTCCAGACCGTCGACAAGGCGATCTCCCCGACCTCCTGCTCCAGCCAGGCCAACCTGCACTTCGAGAGCGGCGCGACCGGCGAGCTGACCAGTGAGATCAAGACGGCCGCCGCGGGCGGCTGGAACTCCATGACACTGGGCCTGCGCGCCGCCGACGAGTCCCGCTTCGCCGAGTGGAAGCGAATCTGCGGCAACGCGTACCTGTCGGTCAGCTACAACAACCTGCCACGTCAGATCAAGACGTCCGACATGTTCACCGACCCCGGTGGCCTGTGCAAGTGGGGTGCGAGCCGCCCGTACACGGACGTCCCGCCGAAGCTCCAGGCCATCGCGAGCGACCCGGACCACGGCAACGGCCAGACCGACAAGGTGAAGGTCGAGTTCAAGGTGGAGTGGGGCGGCACCAGTCCCGGCTCGTACTCGTACACCACCCCGGACTGGCTCTCTCCGACGGACGGCACCAAGTTCACCCACACCGTCAAGTCGTCGATCCCGCAGAACACCACCATCTACTGGAGTGCGCGGGCCTACGACGGTGACGGGTGGGGCCCGTGGAGCTCGGAGGGCGACCCCGCCCAGCGCTGCGAGTTCACCTACGACAAGACCTGGCCCGGCAAGCCGAACGTGCTGTCCAAGCAGTATCCGTCCGACACTGTTTACCACGACGGTGTGGGCACCTACGGCACCTTCACCTTCGCGCCCAACCCGAACGACATCATCAAGGACGCCGACGTCGTCAAGTACCAGTACTCCTTCGACGGCGCCGCGTTGACCACCCTCACCCCGGCCACGGGCGGCGGCTCCGTTTCCGTCCAGTGGATGCCGACCCGCGCCGGCCGGCACGTGCTCGAGGTGATCGCCATCGACAAGGCGCAGCACGCCAGCAGCACCCCCTACGTCTTCCTGGTGAGCGAGGGCAAGCCGGTCGTCGCACAGTGGAACCTCGCCGACCAGGCGGGTGACACCGAGGCGCACGACGAGAGCGGCGAGTACTCGGCGACCGCGGGCAGCGCCGTCACGTTCGGCGCGGACGGCCCCGGTGGCAAGGCCGACAAGGCGGCGCGCTTCGACGGCACCGCCGAGTCCTACCTCGACACCAGCGAGACCGTGCTCGACTCCGCCAAGAGTTTCAGCGTCAGCGCCTGGGTCCGGCCCACCGCGCTCGACAAGGACATGACGGTGATCAGCCAGGACGGCACCGGCGAGCCCGGCTTCACCCTCGGCTACGACGCGTCCGCGGCGACCTGGAAGTTCTCCGTCCCGGTCAACGACGTCGACTCGCTCGGCGAATGGAAGGCCGTTTCCACCGGAATCTCCGTGGTCAAGGACCAGTGGGTGCTGCTGACCGGCGTGTACGACGCGCAGAAGACGGGCGGCCCGCTGCTCCAGCTCTACATCAACAAGGACCTGAAGGGCTCGGCCGGCCGGCGCTCCACCTGGAAGTCGTACGGTCCGCTGCAGATCGGCCGCACCACGGCCAAGAGCGGCTACCGCGACAACTTCACCGGTGACCTCGCCGAGGTCCGGGTCTTCGACCGGGTGCTGCCGGCCGCTCAGGTTGCCGAGTTGATGACGGTCAAGCCGGAGCGCAAGGGCTACTGGCAGCTCGACACCGCCACCGGCGGCTCGGCGGCCGAGACCGGCGGCGGCCAGGCGCTCACCCTGGCGGGCAACGCGTCCATCTACCGTCCCGTCGACCCGCTGTTCGACACGGCCGCCCTGGTCGGCGACGGCAACCTGGTCCTGGACGGAGACGGGGACTACGCGTCCACCGCGACCGCCCCGGTCACCGGCAACAGCAGCTTCACCGTGACCGCCCGCGCCCAGCTCACCTCGCTGGAACCGGAGAAGTCGCAGACGGTGCTGTCCCTGCCCGGTGCCAACGCCAACCGCGTCCAGGTCCGCTACCAGGCCACCACCCAGCAGTGGGAACTCGCGGTCGCCAAGTCGGACGTGGCCGCCCCCGAGGTCGTCACCTTCACCAACGACCAGGAACTCCCCGACACCGGCGGCTCCGGCCAGCACCTGGCCGTGGTCTACGACGCCTTCGCCAACTCGGTCCGCCTGTATGTGGAAGGTCAGCTGGTCGCCGGCGCCTACGGCACGGACAACACCCTGTGGTCCGCCACCGGCGGTCTCCAGGTGGGCCGTTCGCTGCGCGGGGCGAGCGAGTACTTCGCCGGCGCGATCGACGAGGTCCGTGTCTACAGCGGCGCCGCCGACCAGATCGCGGTGCAGCTGATGTCCGGTCTGACGGCGACTCCCGATATGTGACGACTCATCACAGATAAGAGTGTGCCGGGTCCGCTGAGGGCCCGGCACGCCTGCTCCATGCCCTTCTTTCCTTCGTCTTTCGTGTTGTTCTCTTACTCTGAGGAAGTTGCCGAATGTTCTACCGTGGCCGCTCACTGAGCCGCCGCATGCCCAGACAGACGGTTGTCGCGACGGTGCTCGGGCTCACGCTCGCGTTGTCCGCTTCGTCTGTCCAGGCATTGGCGCTCGACGATGGCGATCGGGGCCGCATAGGCCGCCCCGGCGTCCGGGACGACGGGGATCCCGCCAAGGGGTCCGACGCGAAAGCGAAGTCCCGCCCCTCCGACCCGGCGCGCAAGGCCGCGGTCAAGGGGCTCGACAAGGCGGTGTGGCCAGGGCAGGGCGGCGCCGAGGTGAAGCTCGGGGCCACCTCGGAGGCGGGCGGCCTGCCGGTCAAGGTCACCAAGGCGAAGGCCAAGGTCAAGGTCGCGCAGTCCGCCGCCAAGGTCCGCGTCGACGTGCTCGACCCGGCCCGCGCCGCGAAGCTCGGCGCCGGCGTCCTCCTCGGTGTCGAGCGCGCCGACGGCGAGGACAAGGCCGCCAAGGTCCGGCTGACGGTCGACTACGCGAAGTTCGCCGAGGGCTTCGGCGGCTCCTACGCCTCCCGTCTCCAGCTGGTCCAGCTCCCCGCCTGCGCCACCGTCGCGATACCCGGCAGCAAGGCCTGTCCGGAGCAGCCCAAGGTGCTGCCCACGGTCAACGACGTGCAGGCGGGCACCGTATCCGCCGACGTAACCGCCGCCCCGGCCCCGGCCGAGGGCGTCTCCACCATGGCGGGCACCGCGACCTCCCTGGTGGCCGTGGCCGCCGGCCCCTCCAGCGCCCAGGGCACGTACAAGGCGACGGCCCTGTCCCCGTCCTCGAGCTGGAGCGTCGCCCCTTCCTCCGGCGGGTTCAGCTGGAGTTACCCGCTGAACTCCGTTCCGACCCCGGGCGGCCTGACGCCGACCGTGGGCCTCGGCTACTCCTCCCAGTCGGCGGACGGCCGTACCTCGGCCACCAACAACCAGGGTTCCTGGATCGGCGAGGGCTTCTCCTACGACCCGGGCTACATCGAGCGCCGCTACAAGCCGTGCTCCGACGACGGTCATGCGGGCTCGGCCGAGCAGTGCTGGGCGTTCGAGAACGCCACGGTCATGCTCGACGGCTCGTCCGGTGAGCTGGTCAAGGACGACGCGACCGGCAAGTGGCATCTGTCGTCCGACAACGGCGCGAAGGTCGAGCGGCTGACGGGCGCCACCAACGGCGACGACGGCAGCTCGGGCGACAAGGGTGAGTACTGGAAGATCACGACTTCGGAGGGCACGGAGTACTCCTTCGGCCTGAACCGGCTGCCGGGCTGGGCGACAGGGAACGAGGAGACCAACTCCACCTGGACGACTCCGGTCTTCGGTGACGACTCCGGTGAGCCCTGCTACAACGCGACGTTCACCAGCGCGTACTGCCAGCAGGCGTGGCGATGGAGCCTGGACTACGTCAAGGACACGCACGGCAACGTGATGTCCTACTTCTACGACCGTGAGACGAACTACTACGCGCTGAACGGCAAGACGGACGTCAACGGCACGGCCTACCACCGTGGCGGCTGGCTGAAGCGCATCGACTACGGCCAGCAGGACACCAAGGCCTACGCGGCGAAGGCTCCGGCCCGGATCGTGTTCAACACGGCCGAACGGTGCCTCACCACCTCCGACTTCGACTGTGCGGAGAGCAAGCGGACCAAGGCGAACGCCTCCCACTGGCCGGACGTGCCGGTCGACCAGGAGTGCAAGTCCGCCACCAAGTGCACCTCACCGGTGCCGACGTTCTTCACCACCAAGCGGCTGACGTCGGTCGTCACGCAGATGCGCAAGGACGCCACCAACTACCAGGACGTGGACGCCTGGACGTTCACGCACCTCTTCACGGACAACGGCGACGACTCCAAGACGCTGTGGCTGTCGAAGATCGACCACGAGGGCCGCGTCGGCACGACGGTGAAGCTGCCGTCGGTGGACCTCTTCGGTGAGCAGCTCGCCAACCGCGTCGACGCGATCGGCGACAACATCGCGCCCTTCTACCGCTACCGGCTGTCGATGGTGCTCAGTGACACCGGCGCGCAACTCGACGTCACCTACGCGCCGGCCGACTGTGCGAAGGCCTCACTGCCCAGGCCGGGCGAGTCGACCAAGCGCTGTTATCCCGTGAAGTGGGCCCCGCCGGGTTACATCGAGCCGATCACGGACTGGTTCCACAAGTACGTCGTCTCGGCGGTCATCGAGACCGACCGCACCGGTGGCAGTGACTCGATGGTCACCCGCTACGACTACCAGGGCGACGCGGCCTGGCGTAAGGCGAAGCCGGACGGCATCACCGACGACAAGTACCTGACCTGGGGCGGCTGGCAGGGCTACGGCAAGGTCAAGGTCACCAGCGGCTCGTCCGACAAGCAGACCACGCGCGTCGACTACACGTTCATGCAGGGCATGGACGGCGACAAGGATGCCGACGGCAACACCCGCTCGGTGCCCGTCAAGGACTCCACCGGGGCGTCCTACACGGACGACGAGGAGTTCACCGGCCACCAGTTGGAGGCGGCGACCTACGACGGAAGCAAGCTCGTCTCCAAGACCATAGACGTGCCCTGGAAGCACTACACGGCAACGCAGACGAACAGCTGGGGCACCACCCACTCCGCGATCGTCAAGCCTCAGGTCGCCCGCGGATTCAGCCTGAAGTCCGACGGGACCTGGAACGAGACGAAGTCCACCAAGACGTACGACACGGACAACGGCACCGGCCGCGTCCTGACCGTCGACGACCTCGGAGACGTCTCCACGGCCACGGACGACACCTGCACCCGCACCACGTACGCGGACAACACGGCGAAGAACATCCTGTCGCTGCCCGCGCGCAGCGAGGTCGTCTCGGTGAAGTGCGCGACGACGCCCGACCGCAAGACGCAGGTCCTGGGGGACGAGCGCACCTCGTACGACCTCGGCGCGTTCGGTGCGGCGCCCACGAAGGGTGACGCGACCAAGACCGAGCGGTTGACCTCGCACGACGGCACCACGGCGACCTACCAGGTCACCGGTTCCACGACCTACGACGGCTTCGGCCGCCCGGCGACCCAGCAGGACGCCAAGCAGTACGGGACGGCGGACCAGACCAAGACGGTCTACGCCGAGACCAACGGCCTGCTGTCGAGGACGACGGTCACCAACGCGCTGGGCCACAACACGATCACCGACTACGCCCAGGCGTGGGGTATGTCGACGGGTCAGACCGACCCCAACGGCAAGCGGACGGACCTCGCCTATGACGCGCTGGGCCGTCTGACGTCGGTGTGGCTGCCGGACCGGGCCTCGACCCAGACGCCGAGCATCAAGTACTCGTACAACGTCCGCAAGGACAAGGTCACCTCGATCAAGACGGAGAAGATCGAGAACGACGGCAGCTACGGTGCCGAGTACCAGCTCTACGACAGCATGCTGCGGGCCCGCCAGATCCAGACGGAGGGTCCGGACGGCACCCGCATGGTCGCCGACACCTGGTACGACGCGACCGGAAACCTGCGGAAGACCAACGCGACCTACAACGCTGCCGATGCCGCCTCGGACGAGCTGCTGCTGGTGAGCAACGGCCAGGTCGATGGTCAGAGTCTGCTCGAGTACGACGGTCTGGGCCGTACCACCGCGGAGATCTTCGCGGTCTCGGGCGCGGAGCAGTGGCGCAGCACGACGACCTATGACGGTGAACTGACGCATGTCAACCCGCCGGTGGGCGGTGTGCCCACGACCACGATCACGGACATCCAGGGCAATCTCTCGGAGGTCCGGCACTACCGTGGCGCCTCGCCGGGTGTGGGCGTGCCGTACGACTCGACGAAGTACACGTACAACAAGGCCGGTCTGCTGGAGACGGTCACCGACGCCAAGAACAACGTGTGGAGCTACGAGTACGACCAGCTGGGCCGCAAGACCAAGTCGACCGACCCCGACGCGGGCATCTCACGCACCGAGTACGACGAGCTGGACCGGCCGGTCGTCACGTACGACGGCCGCGACAAGAAGACCTCCACGGTCTACGACAAGCTCGGGCGTGTGCTCACGACCTGGCAGGGTGACGCCGGTACCGGCACGAAGCTGAGCGAGAACAAGTACGACAAGGCGGGGTGGCTGGGCCAGCTCTACGGCACGCTGAGCTACACCTCCGCGACGGAGTACTTCGCCACGGCCGTCCAGTCGATGGACTCGCTCTACCGCCCGTTGCAGACCGCCTACCAAGTACCGGCCTCCCAGGGTTCGCTGGCCGGAACGTACGCCTTCACCACCACGTACAACTCGGACGGAACGGTCCGGACCACCGGCATGCCCGCCACGGGCGACCTGCCGGCGGAGAGCCTGACCTACACGTACGACGCCCTTCAGCGTCCGATGACGATGACGGGCAGCGCCAACTCGTACGTCACCAACACCGTCTACTCCAGGACCAGCCAGCTGCAGCAGCTGGAACTGTCCACGGGCAGCGGCAAGAAGGTGGGGCAGGAGTTCTTCTACGAGAAGGGCACCGACCGGCTGACGCGTGCGACGGTCGGTGTCTACGGCACGATCGCTCCCGCGAAGGACTCCCGGTACTCCTACGACCAGGCGGGCAACGTCCTGTCGATCGCGGACACGGCCAACGTGACCGCACCGGACGTGCAGTGTTTCGCCTACGACAGCCGTCAGCGACTGTCGGACGCCTGGACCCCGGCGGCCACCGAGACGACCGCGGCCGGCTCCGGCACTCGCGGCTCCACCACCCCTGTGGACGGCACCGGCCCCACGGCCTGTGACCCCGCGGCCGGGTCGAGCCCGCTGGGCGGTCCGGCCCCGTACTGGAAGTCCTACGAGACCGACGCCATCGGCAACCGCGTCTCCGAGACCAACCACGACACCGCTCTGAACGCGGCGAACAACATCACCCGCAGTTACGAGTACGGCGGCGCGGGCGCCCTCGGTGACGGACCGCACCAGGTCACCAAGGTCACCGAGAAGACCCCGACCGGCGACAAGCAGTCGACCTACGAGTACGACGACGCCGGCAACACCACCAAGCGCACCATCGGCGGCAACGCACAGGCACTCCTCTGGAACGACCAGGGCAAGGTCGGCGAGGTCACGGAGGCGAGCGGCTCCAAGACCAGCTACGTGTACGACGCCTCCGGAAACCGTCTCGTGCGCAAGGACCCGACCGGTACGACGGTCTATCTCCCCGGCACGGAGCTGAAACTGTCGGCGGACGGCACCAAGAAGGAGGCCACCCGCTACTACACCTATGCGGGCCAGACCATCGCGGTCCGTACGGCGGCGAAGATCTCCTTCACCGCCTCCGACCACCACGGCACGGGCGAGCTGGCCATCAACTCCGCCACCGGCGCGGTCACCCAGCGCCGCTTCGACCCCTTCGGCGTCGACCGTGGTGACAAGATCGGTGTCTGGCCGGGGGAGAAGGGCTACGTAGGCGGCACGATCGACGCTTCGACCGGCCTGACACACCTCGGGGCGCGTGAGTACGACCCGGGGATCGGCAAATTCATGTCGGTCGACCCGATCATCGACTACACCCAGCCGCAGCAGATCAACGGCTACAACTACGCCAACAACTCGCCGGTCACGGAGTCCGACCCGAGCGGACTGACGTCGGATTCGTGCGGCCTCTTCGCGGGAATCTCCTGCAACTCCGGCTGTGGCAATCTGTGCTCGCCCGAACAGGACGGGGCCAACAAGGCGAAGGCTGCGGTCAGTGACGCCGAGAGCCAGCAGTCCTCCGCCAAGAAGCGCATCACGTCCGCGGGCAAGATACTCATCAAGATCGCCCGGGACATCCTGGGCGTGGACGCGGCTCTGGACTGTATATCCAGCGGTGACCTAGGAGCCTGTGGCGAGACCCTGCTCAACATCGCCGGCAGCTTCGCGGGCGGCCTCGCGGGCAAGATCATGGCCAAGTACGGCGCCCCGTGGAAGTGGGCCAAGGGCCTCAAGCTCGTCAAGCGTGTCGCCGGGCTGGTCAAGGACCTGATCGGCGGCGCGAAGGCCTACTTCAAGGCGGGCAAGACGCTGGGCAAGGCGAGGATGGGCCTGGCCAAGGCCACGGAGAAACTGGCGGAGGCCAGAGCGAAGGCGGCGGCGGCCCTCAAGAGGGGTAGGACTTCCTGTAAGGACCTCCACAGTTTCTTGCCCGGCACCAAAGTCCTGCTTGCCAACGGCAAGACCAGGCCGATCGAAAAGATCCGGCTCGGCGACAAGGTCAAGGTGACCGACCCGAAGCGTGGCGGGACGGCGGTCCGTGAGGTCGTCGGCACGATCGTCACCGAGGACGACAAGCACTTCGTCGACCTGACGATCAAGGGGAAGTCCGGCAAGAACGAGAACCTGGTCTCCACCACGACCCACCCGTTCTGGTCAGATTCCGAGCAGGCCTGGATCAAGGCCGGCGACCTGAAGCCGGGCATGCGCCTGCACGCGGCGAACGGCGACACGATCGAACTCACCGCCGTCCGAGCCTTCGTCGAGCGTCAGCGCACGCATGACCTGACGATCACCGGGATCCACACGTACTACGTGCACGCGGGGGAGACTCCGCTGCTGGTGCACAACTGTGGCAAGGTCCGGGACGACATAATCGAGGAGACTCAGGCGACGGCCGACAGCAATGTCGACACCGTGTGGCACAAGCGGAAGGCGAGCCTCCGTAGCAGCCATACGATCACCATGGAGGACGCGATGGAGACGGGTCGCAACTTCCTCGGTGAGGGCATGCGCGACGTTGCCAACGGTCGAGGGATCTTCCGAAGCGCCGACGATCGGCGCGGCTTCCGCGTCGATCCGAAGTCGCTGGCGGGAGAGCACTGGCCCGACGTCCCGCATGTGCACTTCGAGATCTTCGACGAGATGAGGAAACCATTGGCCAACAATCACGTCCCGCTTGCCGGACCATGAAATGGCAGGCATCGAACTGGAGCGGTATGGACGCATCCTCTCGGGTTTCTACGAGGGCTACTTCGTGAAGCTCCACGATGATTCGGATGTGACGGGCGGCTTCTACATCTACCTGGTCGACGATCTGTCCGCGCCGACGGACGGGGGTGACTACTGGGTGGCGGACAGGGCCGCGCTGGAAGAGTTCGCGGAATCCGCCCAGTGGGAGATCGACTGGCAGGCCGCATGACTACCCGGGCCCCGGTTTGACCCCTCAAGCCGGGCCCCGTAACCTTGACCGTCGGCGTGTCGACTGGCCCGCCACATCTCCGTAAACCCTCTTCCTCCCGGGTACCGGTACCTAGGTGGCCGGGAGAGGCCGTCCGTGTTCGTTCCCGGGTGGCTGGACTGCGGGGATGCCGTCCCAGAGCGAGAGAGTGAGATCCGCGTGTACGCCATCGTGCGCAGCGGTGGTCGCCAGCACAAGGTTGCTGTCGGCGACATCGTTGAGGTTGACAAGATTTCCACTGCCAAGGTTGGCGACACGGTCGAGCTCTCGACCCTGCTCGTTGTCGACGGCGACGCTGTGACCAGCGACCCGTGGGTGCTGGCCGGCATCAAGGTCCAGGCCGAGATCGTGGACCACCACAAGGGTGTGAAGATCGACATCCTTCGCTACAAGAACAAGACCGGCTACCGCCGTCGTCAGGGCCACCGCCAGCAGTACACGGCGATCAAGGTCACTGAGATCCCCGCGGCTGCGAAGTAAGGGACTGAGGAGACATGGCACACAAGAAGGGCGCATCGTCCACCCGGAACGGTCGCGACTCCAATGCCCAGCGGCTCGGCGTGAAGCGCTTCGGCGGTCAGGTCGTCAACGCGGGTGAGATCCTGGTCCGCCAGCGCGGCACCCACTTCCACCCGGGCTCGGGCGTCGGCCGTGGCGGCGACGACACGCTGTTCGCGCTCCTGCCGGGCGCGGTGGAGTTCGGTACGTTCCGCGGTCGCAAGGTCGTGAACATCGTTCCGGTCGCCTGATCGGAAGCTTTCGCGAGGCGGACCTCACTTCCCGTTCGGGAAGGCGGGTCCGCCTTTCGCGTGTTACGTAAGAGACAGACCACAAGATTTACCGAAGTGCTGGAGGCACCCCACCATGACCACCTTCGTGGACCGCGTCGAACTGCATGTCGCCGCGGGTAACGGAGGCCACGGCTGTGCCTCCGTACACCGGGAGAAGTTCAAGCCGCTCGGCGGCCCGGACGGCGGCAACGGCGGCCGCGGCGGGGATGTCATCCTCACTGTCGACCAGTCCGTGACCACCCTCCTCGACTACCACCACTCCCCGCACCGCAAGGCCACCAACGGCAAGCCCGGCGAGGGCGGCAACCGCTCCGGCAAGGACGGACAGGACCTGGTCCTGCCGGTCCCGGACGGCACGGTCGTCATGGACAAGGCGGGCAACGTGCTCGCCGACCTGGTCGGGCACGGGACGTCCTACATCGCCTCCCAGGGCGGCCGCGGCGGCCTCGGCAACGCGGCGCTCTCCTCCGCCCGCCGCAAGGCGCCCGGATTCGCGCTGCTCGGGGAGCCCGGTGACCTCGGGGACATCGTCCTGGAGCTGAAGACCGTCGCCGACGTGGCCCTGGTCGGCTACCCGAGCGCGGGCAAGTCCTCGCTGATCTCCGTGCTGAGCGCCGCCAAGCCGAAGATCGCCGACTATCCGTTCACGACCCTCGTCCCGAACCTGGGTGTCGTGACGGCCGGCTCGACCGTCTACACGATCGCCGACGTTCCCGGGCTCATCCCCGGCGCCAGCCAGGGCAAGGGGCTCGGCCTGGAGTTCCTGCGGCACGTGGAGCGGTGCAGCGTGCTCGTGCACGTGCTGGACACGGCCACCCTGGAGTCCGAGCGCGACCCGGTCTCCGACCTCGACATCATCGAGGAGGAGCTGCGGCAGTACGGTGGCCTCGACGGCCGCCCGCGCATCGTCGTCCTGAACAAGATCGACGTCCCGGACGGCAAGGACCTCGCCGACATGGTGCGCCCGGAGCTCGAAGCGCGTGGCTACCGCGTCTTCGAGGCGTCCGCGGTGGCGCACATGGGGCTCAAGGAGCTGTCGTTCGGGCTCGCCGAACTGGTGGCGCAGGCGCGTGCCGCCCGCCCGCAGGAAGAGGCCACCCGGATCGTCATCCGGCCCAAGGCCGTCGACGACGCCGGCTTCACCGTCACCCTGGAGGAGGACGGCCTCTTCCGCGTGCGGGGCGAGAAGCCCGAGCGCTGGGTGCGGCAGACCGACTTCAACAACGACGAGGCCGTGGGCTACCTCGCCGACCGCCTCAACCGCCTCGGTGTGGAGGCGATGCTGATGAAGGCGGGCGCCCGCTCCGGCGACGGCGTCGCCATCGGCCCCGAGGACAACGCGGTCGTCTTCGACTGGGAGCCGTCGGTCACCGCGGGCGCGGAGATGCTCGGCCGACGCGGTGAGGACCACCGCCTCGAGGAGCCGAGGCCCGCGGCGCAGCGCCGCCGGGACCGGGACGCGGAACGGGACGAGGCGTCCAAGGAGTTCGACGACTTCGAGCCCTTCTAGACCCTCCTGGGCCTGGGCCCGGGCCCACTGGACCCCACGCAGGCCTTTTCAGAAGTACAGGAGCCGTTCCGGAGTCTCTCCGGAACGGCTCCGGCATGAGTCGGAGAGCGCCCGCACACGGTCCGGCGCGAGTCCGCGGGAGAGTCAGGCGTGAGCCTGCGGGAGAGTCCGGCGTGAGCCCGTGCGCGAGTCGGGCGTGAGCCCGTGCGCGAGTCCGACGTGAGCCCCTGCACGCGTCCGGCCTGAGACGACAGCACGCCCCGGACTGTCCACCTACGGTCCGCAGGACCCGTCGCGGCAAGATCGTGTTCGTCTCGCCTTCGCCGCCCCGCAACGGGCCTCTTCCTGTCTGCCCACTTGTCATGCACGTGCAGTGCACTGTTCAGCGGACCGACCTGCCGTCCGTGGGAGCTTCCGAATGTCCAAGAGGCCCGCGAGTCAGGGGAGTTCGCCCGATGACCGATGTGACCGGACCGGTATCGCCCGACCGTCGCCGCCTGTTGACCGCCGGGGCCGCCGCGCTCGGCGCCGCGGCCGCCGCGCAGCTGTGGGTGCCGACCGCCGCCCGAGCCGCCCAACCCACGCTGCCCGCAGGCCTGTTCCGCCTGGGTGTCGCCTCCGGTGATCCGCTGCCCGACGGGATCGTGCTGTGGACACGACTCGCCCCCGACCCGCTGCACGGCGGCGGCATGCCCGCCCGCGCGGTCCCCGTGCAGTGGGAGATCTCGGAGGACAGCCGGTTCGCCACCGGCGTGCGCCGGGGCACCGCCCAGGCGCGGCCCGAGTACGGGCACAGCGTTCACGTGGATGTACGGGGGCTGCGCCCGGGGCGCGCGTACTGGTACCGCTTCCGCGCCGGCGGCCAGATCTCGCCCCGCGGCCGCACCCGCACCGCGCCCAACTGGACCGCCCGTGGCCTGCGGGTGGCGCTCGCCTCCTGCCAGAACTGGCAGCAGGGCTACTTCACGCCGTACGCCGACATGCGCGCGCAGGACCCGGACCTCGTCGTCTTCGTCGGCGACTACATCTACGAGTCCACGCCGGCCGCCTCGGCCGTACGGCGGCACGAGGGCACGGGGGAGCCGTACACCCTGGCGCAGTACCGCAACCGGTACGCCCAGTACCGCACCGACCCCGACCTCCAGGCGATGCACGCCGCCGCCCCCTGGGTGGTCACCTTCGACGACCACGAGGTCGACAACGACTACGCCGGCGAGGTCCCGCAGGACCCCGACAAGCAGTCGCACCACGCGTTCGCCGCCCGGCTGACCGCGGCCTACCAGGCGTACTACGAGCACATGCCGGTGCGGGCGAGCGCCGTCCCGAACGGTCCGCACATCCGGATGCACCGCCGGCTGGACTTCGGCCTGCTGGCCCGGCTCAACGTGCTGGACACCCGGCAGTTCCGCACCGACCAGGCGACCAGCCAGGAGGGCGCCCAGAGCCCCTCGCGCACCATGCTCGGCGCCGCCCAGAAGAAGTGGCTGCTCGACGGGCTGCACGGCTCCCCGGCGCGCTGGAACCTCATCGCCTCGCAGATCATGATGGCCGAGACCGACCTCCAGCTCGGCGAGGGCAAGCTCTGGTACTACGACGCCTGGGACGGCTACCAGGTCGAACGCAACGCGCTGCTCGGGGAGTTCGCGGCCGTGCGCAATCCGGTCGTGCTCAGCGGCGACCGGCATCTCACGATGATCAGCGATCTGCGGAGGGACTTCGCCGACCCGCGCTCGGCCGTCGTCGGCGCCGAGTTCGTCGGCACCTCCATCTCCAGCGGCGGCGACCAGGACCAGGCCGCGTTCCACACCTACTGGGACCCGCGCAAGGCGGACAACCCGCACTGGAAGCTGATCGACGCGCACCGCGGCTATCACCTCTTCGACATCCGCCGCGACCGCATCGACGCGCAGGTCAGGGTGGTGAACACGGTCCTGCGCAAGCAGGCGGCGCCGAGGACGCTGGCCCGGCTGCGGGTCGAGGACGGCAAGCCCGGCGTACGGCGCGTGTGAGGCTCGTCGTACTCACGGGCACTGACACAGGAGCGAGGGGCTGACGCGCGTCCTCAGAGGCGCCGCGCGGGCTGCCCGGGAGTTTTCCCGATAAGGAATTCCGCGGTAATCGGCTGCCCGCCGAACTGTATTCGAAGCGTGTTCGTAACGGCGCCGTCATGCATATGAAGAAAATGTGCGCCCCCACCTCGAGGGGCGTGAAGATGGTGACCCCGCGCCGGGCCGAAGAACCGGCCGCCGGGATCGGCGCGGAGATGGCGGAGCGTATCGGGTCGAGGAAGTCGACCGGGTCGACGGGCGTGGGCGTGGCCCGGCGATGCGGGGCCGCTGTCCGGCGTGCCGCGATCCGCCGCCGAGGGGCGCCGGCAGGGTGGTCCCGCCGAGGCGCGGATCGCGCCGCAGGTGCCCGCTCAGGCTTTGTGAAGGGCCTGAGCGGCCTGAGCGGGGCGCTCGCGGCGGTCGCCGAAGCGTCGGGACCGACGTCGGAGACCGGCGCCGCCGACCGGACGCGTACCGTGCGCCGGACCTCGTCGAAGGAGCCCGCCCGGGCGCTCGGTGGGCGTCGCCTCGGACGGCCACGGCGACGCTGAGCCGCCGATCTGGTCACTCTTGGTAATTGCGTGCTCGCTGTGGAGTTACTCACAGCAATTTAAGAGGGATCACGGAACCTTCGCCGCACCTCGCCAATCACCAGGGGTGCAAGGTGAATGACAGGTTGCGCGCACATATGCAGTGGAGGTCGGTCACCTTGCACTGCGGTTACCAAAAGTGGGACCATTTCCAAGTTCCCTGTCGCCCCAAGGTAGGTCACCTGTGTCCCAGCACATAGCCAAGCCCCGTACCACCGCAGTCATCCTGGCCGGTGGCACCGGTCAGCGGGTGGGTCTGTCGATCCCCAAGCAACTGCTGAAGATCGCCGGCAAGGCAGTCATCGAGCACACCCTGACCACCTTCGAGGACGCCGACTCCGTCGACGACGTCATCGTGCTGATGGCGCCGGGCTTCGTCGAGGACGTCGAGAAGATCGTCGCCAAGGCGGGCCTGAAGAAGGTCTCGCGGATCATCGAGGGCGGCGCGACGCGGAACGAGACCACCGAGCGGGCCATCGCCGCCCTGGGCGAGGGCCTGGCCGAGGGCGAGGACGCCAACGTCCTGTTCCACGACGCCGTACGGCCGCTGCTGTCCCAGCGCGTGATCGACGACTGCGTGGCGGCGCTGGAGCGTTACCAGGCCGTCGACGTCGCCATCCCGTCCGCGGACACCATCATCGTCACGCGCACGCACGGCGAGGACGGCGAGTTCATCACCGAGATCCCGGACCGCTCCCGGCTGCGCCGCGGCCAGACCCCGCAGGCCTTCAAGCTGTCCACCATCCGCCGGGCCTACGAGGTCGCGGCCGGGGACCCGAACTTCCAGGCCACCGACGACTGCTCCGTCGTGCTCAGGTACCTGCCGGACGTGCCGATCCACGTCGTCGCGGGTGACGAGTACAACATGAAGGTGACCCAGCCGGTCGACGTCTTCATCGCCGACAAGCTGTTCCAGCTCGGCTCCACCGCCGCGCCGGAGCAGCGGGACGAGGACGCCTACCGCGAGCTGCTCACCGGCCGGACGATCGTCATCTTCGGCGGCTCCTACGGCATCGGCAAGGACATCGCCGAACTCGCCGAGGCCTACGGCGCGCACGTGTACGCGCTGGGCCGCTCCACCACCGGCACCCACGTGGAGAACCCGGAGGAGGTCGACGACGCGCTGTCCAAGGCGTACGCCGAGACCGGGCGCATCGACCACGTCGTCAACACGGCGGGCGTGCTGCGCATCGGCAAGCTGGCCGAGACCGACAACGCCACCATCGAGGAGGCGCTGAAGGTCAACTACCTGGCGCCGGTGCAGATCGCCCGCTCCTCGTACAAGTACCTCGCCGAGACCAGGGGCCAGCTGCTGCTGTACACCTCCAGCAGCTACACCCGCGGCCGCGCCGAGTACAGCCTCTACTCCTCCACCAAGGCCGCGATGGTGAATCTCACCCAGGCCCTGTCCGACGAGTGGGCCGGCGACGGTATCCGGGTCAACTGCGTCAACCCCGAGCGCACCGCCACCCCGATGCGCACCAAGGCCTTCGGGCAGGAGCCCTCGGGCACCCTGCTCTCCTCCGAGGCGGTCGCCCGCACCTCGCTCGACGTGCTGCTGTCCGAGCTGACGGGACACGTCATCGACGTCCGTCAGCAGGACCCGACGGCGCCGGCCGGCAAGGCGTCCGGGTTCGAGCAGGCGTTGGCCAGTGTCCTGGACCGTCAGGACGGCGTGGCATAATTACCGGCAAATAGACTTCAGCCATTCAGGCCTCTGTGGTTGCCCGTTCACCCGGCATTCGCAGAGGCCTGAAGCGTAAAGCTCCTTTCTCCTTCACAAGGTGAATTTCCGGCACTTACCGGATTTCGCACTTACCGGACTTCGATTTGGCTCAGACAACCAGCACCCCTCTCAGAGCAGGTTCCTCCGTGATATCCACAGCTATTCGCGTCGCGCGGGTGGGCAGCGTGGCCGAGCTGGCCGCGGCGGCCCTCATGATGCTGGGCTTCCCCTGCCTCATGCTGGCCGCGCTCGTCCCGAGCGTTCCCGCCTTCGCGGCCGCGGCCGCCGTGACGTACCTGGCGGACCACTATCTGCACCGCAAGAACAGCTATCTCCTCAACCGCCTGAGCAAGGTGCGGGCCGGTCTGTCGATCCGCTTCCTGATCCGGCAGCTGCTCCTGGTCCTGCTGCTGGCCCGCCTGGACCTCGGGGAAGACCTGGTCTTCTACGGCGCCATCGCCTGCTTCATCGTGTTCTACGGGCTCCAGGCCCCGCACGGCGCGCTGGCCACCCTGATCCGCAACCGCCGCCGTATGCCGGTCGTCACCCGCAACGTCGACCTGGTCTCGCGCGTCCGCATCCCGGACGCCCCGCCGCGCTTCCTGCTGGACCGCTCCGCCGAGAAGATGCTCCACCTCGACATCGCGGCGGTCGTCGGTCTGCTGGTCTCCGCGGCCGACGGTTCGGCCGTGGCCGGTGCCGTCGGCATCGGGGTCACGCTGGTCCTGGGCGCGCTGTACACCGTCGTGCTGCTGCCGCACCTGCGCGGCACCCGGATCCCGCCGAAGGCCGACAAGGTGCTGGGCGCCATCAGTGCCTGGCTGCGCGAGTACCGGCCGGAGACCGTGCTGTACTTCTCCGGCTCCAAGGAGTCCGCGTACCAGCTCAACATGTGGCTGGAGACGATGGAGCACCTGGACAGCCGGCCGCTGATCATCCTGCGCGAGCGCGTCATCCTGGAGAACCTGGCCCCCTCCACGGTCCCCGTCATCTGCGTGCCCGGAGGGGTGCACCTGATGAACTTGGACCTGTCCACCGTGCGCGTCACGCTCTACGCGGCCAACGTGGGCAAGAACATCCACATGCTGCGCGTGCCCACCATGAAGCACGTCTTCATCGGCCACGGCGACAGCGACAAGCTCGCCAGCGTCAACCCGTTCAGCAAGGTGTACGACGAGGTGTGGACCGCGGGCCGCGCGGGCCGCGACCGCTACGCCATCGCCGACGTCGGCGTGCGCGACGAGGACATCGTGGAGGTCGGCCGCCCGCAGCTGGCGCCGATCGAGACCGGGCGGGGCGAGGCCGCCGACGGCCGCTGCCCGACCGTCCTGTACGCGCCGACCTGGGAGGGCTGGGACGACAACCCCGGCAACACCTCCCTCCTGCTCGCCGGTGAGAACATCGTGAGGAAGCTGATCGCGGCCGACCCGCCGGTCCGCGTCCTGTACAAGCCGCACCCCTTCACCGGCACCCGCAGCGCCCGGGCCGGCGCCGCGCACCGGCGGATCACCGCCCTCGTGGAGAAGGCGGCCGCCGAGCGCGTCGCCGATCCGCGCTTCACGGCGGACCCGGCCGCCCAGACCGCCGCCAAGGCCGAGCTGGGCCGGATCGAGGCCCGGCTCGCCGAGCTGTCCCGGTCCGGCGGCGACCGGGGCGACGAGGCGGAGGCCGCCCGCGACGGCCTGGTCGACCTCAGGAAGCACGAGGAGATCGCCCGGCTGCGCGCCGAGTGGAACGACGCCTACTGGCGTTCCTTCGGCACCGCCGAACACCGGGTGATCAAGGGCGCCGAGCCGCGCCTGTACGACTGCTTCAACGTCTCCGACGCGATGGTCTCCGACATCTCCAGCGTGGTCTCCGACTTCATCGCCAGCGGCAAGCCGTACGCGGTGACGGACTCCGCCGAGCTGGGCGTGGACGAGTTCAAGCGGCAGAACACCGCGGTGCGCGCGGCGGTGATCCTGTCCAACGACGCGGCCGAGCTGGACGAGCTGCTGGGCGCCGTACGCGATCCGGCGGCGGATCCGCTGGCCGAGGACCGGGCGGAGCTGAAGCGGTACCTGCTGGGGCCGGACGAACCGACGTCCATCGAGCAGTTCAACACCGCGGTCGCGAACCTCGCGCTGAAGGCCGAGGCCCGCAACGTCGGCCAGCGCTCGCGCGTCGCGCTCGACGAGGTGCGGCCGGCGCAGGCCGTGCCCGGCCAGCGGGTGGCGACCGCCGGCGAGGCGGACGGGGTGGCGGCGGCCGGCTGACCGGCCTACGTACGCGAGGTTCGGCCCCCGGGGGACTCCCCCGGGGGTCGAACCGTTTTTACCCGCGCTCTTACCGTCCGGTATTAACCTGATAGTCGCCCTGTATTCCTGTGACGTGCATCACGAAGACAGGAGGGTGAGGCAACCGTCCGTCGACCTCACCCGTCTATCGGGTAGCCAATTAGCTCAATAGGGGGAAGTTTTCCGTGACAAGAGGGAAATATGACCGTGGCGCAGCCTGATGTGAGCGTGATCATTGGGGCGTACGAGGCCATGCCGTATCTGGTCGAGTGCCTGGCCTCGGTCGAGGCGCAGACCCTCGATCCGGCACGCGTCGAGGTCATCGCCGTCGACGACGGTTCCGCCGACGGCACCGGGGAGTACCTGGAGGAGTTCGCCGCCCGCGCCCCCATGCCCGTCACGGTGATCCGCCAGGAGAACTCGGGCGGCCCCAGCGGCCCGCGCAACGTCGGCCTCGGCAAGGCCGCCGGACGCTACGTCTTCTTCCTCGACGCCGACGACCGGCTCGGCCCCGAGGCGCTGGAGCGCATGGTCGCCATGGCCGACGAGAACGGCACGGACGTCGTGCTCGGCAAGGTCGAGGGCGTCAACCGCAACGCGCCCAAGTCGATGTGGGGCAAGTCCCTCAAGCGCACGGACGTCTACTCCTCCAACATCAAGTTCACGCTCAGCGCGCAGAAGCTCTTCCGCCGCGCGCTGCTGGAACGGCACGGGATGCGCTTCGACGAGTCCCTGTGGACCGGCGAGGACGCGCTGTTCACGATGGAGGCGTACCTGCGCGCCGACGGCGTCTCCGTCGTCGCCGACCACACCTGCTACTACCTGGTGGGCCGCGACGACGGCAAGCACGTGACGAAGAGCGGGAGCTACACGCTCCGCTTCGACTCGGCACGGGCGCTGATGCAACTGATCGCGCGGATGGTCCCGGCCGGCTCCAAGCGTGACGTGCTCATGGTCCGCCCGTTCCAGGTCACGCTGCTGCCGCAGTTCGGCCCGGTCTTCCTCAGGGACGACGAGGAGATCCGCCGGAACAAGTTCGAGCTGGCCAAGCCGCTGATGGACGCGTACTGGAACGAGGGCGTCGCCCACCGGCTCAAGGTCCACGAGCGGCTGCGCCTGCACCTGGTCGCCGCACAGCGCCCCGACCTGCTCAAGGACGTCGTCGAGTTCGTCAAGGCCAAGCGGCAGGCCGCCGCCATCCTGGAGAAGCGGGGCACCCGGGTCTACCTGGTCTACCCCCACTTCCGCTCCAGGAAGGCCGGGATCCCCGACCGCGTCTACCTCGCCGAGCCCCGCGAGGCCGAGGCCTTCCTGGGCTGGCGCGAGGGCGTGGCCGGATCCTTCCTCCGCCGGGCCCTGCGCAAGGTCCGCCGCGTCCTGCCGTCCCGTCCCGTCCCACCGGGGGGACGCGCCGCGGCGGTCTGACCCCGGCCGTCCCCGGGACGGCTACGGCCTGGCGGCGCGGCCGGCGGCCCGCCGACCCGGTACGCCGTACGACACCGGGCAGGCGGCCCGCCGGCCCGGTACGCCCGTACGACACCGGGCCCGGCCTTCTGGGGAGGCCGGGCCTGGTCGGTCCGCACGGGAGCGCGCCCGGTCGGTCGCCGCGGGGCGGCTCGACCGGACGTGGCGCGAGCCGGCCCGGTCGGTGCCGGGGGAGCCTGGCTCGGTCGGTGTCGAGGAGCCGGGCTCGGTCGGCGTCAGGTGAGCCGGGCCCGGTCGGTTCGCGCGGGCCGGGTTCCCGGGGGTGTCACTGCCGCCCGGATTGCAGGGCCCGCCGGAGCGGTCCGCCCACGGCGCGCCGGGCCCGGCGGTAGACGGAGGAGCCGGACGAGGCCGCGGCCGGCTTCCCCGCTGCCTTGGCGCGCGCCAGGTCCCGCTTCAACTGGGCGTTGTCCGAGGCCAGTTCGGTCATACGGTGCTGGAGCCAGCCGAACCGTGAGGTGAGCGAGACGAGGTCCGCGTCGTTCCACGGGCGCACGCCCGCCGGGAAGTCCAGTGACCGCATCCGCGCCTCGAAGGCCGCGCCGCCGTCGCCGTGCGTGAAGGTGTTCTCCAGCCCGTTGCGGTCCAGGAAGCCGGTGAAGCGCTCGAAGCGCTCCTGGTGGCCGCCGGTCAGCTCGCCGAAGTCGGCCTCCTCGTACAGCCGCGCGGGGTCCACGTCGTGCGGGAGCCCGTCCAGCAGCCGATGCGGGATGCCGAAGTAGCGGCACAGCTCCAGCGTCCGCGAGTCCCCGCACAGCACGGTCGCGGGCGTGCCCGCGAGCAGCGCCGCGATGTTGCCGTGGATCCGGGAGCCGAAGGAGAAGTCGAACTCCCGCAGGTCGTCGATCCACGTCACCGGGTCGACGTAGACGCGGACCTTGTCCTCCTGGTACATCGGATGATCGGGGTGGGTCGGGATCGTCGTCACCCGGGCGTTCGGGTGCGTCAGGTCCCGCCAGTGCAACTGCCGCGCGTCGCTGGTGTTCTGGCCGATGAAGCGCAGTCGCGGGTAGCGGGCGTGGGCGTGGTCGATGACCCGGTCCAGGCCCTGCGACCGCACCGCGCTGTGCGAGCCGTTGACCGCGATCCGGGAGTCCGCCGTCAGCGCCTTCGCCCGCTTGTGCACGGCGAGTTCCTTGCCGTACATGAACAGCGACGGGCAGCCGATGACCTCGACGTCCCGGAATCCCAGGCCCTTCAGGTACGTCTCGGTGAACTCGCCCCGCACCCCGAGGGAGGCGCTGCGCTCCAGCACGGCCGAGCAGAAGTCGCGCACCGCGGGCTCGATGGCCTTCAGCCGCGCCGGGTCGTAGGTCACCCCGGTCTGCGCGCCGACCCCGAGCACCACCACCGGGATCCGGAGCCTGCCGATGAGCCGGGTCAGCCGTTGCAGACCGGACTCGAAGGACGGCCGGAAGGCGTTGGCGAGCGGCACGACGAAGGCGTCGTACTCCTCGTTGATCCGTCCGGCCGCGGCGACGTCTGCCCGCATCCCGTGGGAGACCACCTCGGTACCCGGGGTCTCCAGGATCTTGTGGGCGGCGTCGCTGAAGATCAGGTTGCCGGAGTTGGTGGCGATGACGTCGCGGTGGAGGGCTTCCTCCAGCGGGACGACGTCGTACGGGCTCTTCCCTGACCTCAGGAGAATACGTTTCACGGCGTGAACTTTAGGTGGCACGGAGTTCACATTAAATTTGGGTTGTCTTTAATTTCCATGAGCAACTCATACAACCTTTTTGCCATACGCGAAGCGTGAGCGAACGGCTACGGTCCGCCTGTCCGGGGGCTGGACCGATGCGCGCGGCCCGACCCGCTTCGCGTAGATTGCCGGGCGGGACGCCGGACCTACGCGAGGGGACGTCAAGCAAGGTGGCAGGGGCAAGGCAGGCCGTGAGCGAGGCCCGCAGGATCGTCGTCAAGGTGGGTTCCTCGTCGCTGACCACCGCCTCGGGCGGACTGGACGCCGACCGGGTCGACGCGCTCGTCGACGTCCTCGCCAAGAGCCGCAGCGGGGGAGAGCGCGAGGTCGTCCTCGTCTCCTCCGGCGCCATCGCCGCCGGTCTCGCCCCGCTGGGACTGCGCCGCCGCCCCCGGGACCTGGCCCGCCAGCAGGCCGCCGCCAGCGTCGGCCAGGGCCTGCTCGTGGCCCGCTACACCGCCTCCTTCGCCCGCTACGGCGTCCGCGTCGGTCAGGTGCTGCTCACCTCCGACGACATGAGCCGCCGCGCCCACCACCGCAACGCCTCCCGCACCCTCGACAAGCTCCTCGCCATGGGCGCCTTCCCGGTCGTCAACGAGAACGACACCGTCGCCACCGACGAGATCCGCTTCGGCGACAACGACCGCCTCGCCGCCCTCGTCGCCCACCTCGTCCACGCCGACCTGCTGGTGCTGCTCTCCGACATCGACGGCGTGTACGACGGCGACCCCAGCAGGCCCGGCACCTCCCGGATAGCGGAGGTGCGCGAACCGGCCGACCTCGCGGGCGTCGAGATCGGCAGCGCGGGCAAGGCGGGCGTGGGCACCGGCGGCATGGTCACCAAGGTCGAGGCGGCCCGGATCGCGGCCGCGGCCGGCATCCCCGTGGTGCTCACCAGTACCGTCCACGCCGCCGAGGCTCTTTCCGGCGGTGACACCGGCACCTACTTCCACCCCGCGGGCAAGCGCTCGGCCGACCGGCTGCTGTGGCTCCAGCACGCGTCCACCCCGCGGGGCTCGCTGACCCTGGACGACGGCGCGGTGCGCGCGGTCGTCGAGCGCCGCACCTCGCTGCTGCCGGCCGGTATCGCCGCCGTCGAAGGCGAGTTCACCGCGGGGGACCCGGTCGAGCTGCGGGACGCCACCGGGCGGCCGGTGGCCCGCGGACTGGTCAACTTCGACGCCAGGGAGATCCCCCTGCTGATCGGCCGCTCGACCCACGAGCTGGCGCGCGAGCTGGGCCCCGAGTACGAGCGCGAGGTCGTACACAGGGACGACCTGGTGA
The DNA here is from genome assembly GCF_053593435.1 of Streptomyces sp. NPDC002306. NCBI lineage: Bacteria > Bacillati > Actinomycetota > Actinomycetes > Kitasatosporales > Streptomycetaceae > Streptomyces > Streptomyces sp. NPDC002306. Next base: position 72,915 of record NZ_JBSFCK010000003.1, on the reverse strand, counting down.
TCCTGCACCCGTAAACCGGGTCGAACGGCCGCTCCCGGTGGGGGACGTTCCGTAAAACCGCCACGCGAAGCCCTCCGGCCTGCTCAACTTTGACTCAGGGACACAATCCGCAGGAGCACTGCGCAGGCGTGAAGGAGGCCGTGGTGAGACGAGTGCGCCCTGGGGCGACGGCGTCCCGTGGTGGCGCCGACGGCGCGCGTGGCACCCGCGGCGCCTCCTCCCGCGCACCCGGCGAGGAGCGCGCTCTGACCAGCGTCGCGGCCGGCGACCGCTATGAGGGCGAGCAGCCCGTCGACCCGCCCCGCCTCTGGCACATCACCCTGAGTCTCTCCGGCGCCGAGGCCCCGATCAAGGAGGTTCGCCGGGCCCTCGAACAGCTGGCCCACGACCACCCCTTTCTGCTGACCAGCCGGTACGCGCAGGACCACGCGGAGATCCGCTACTGGGAAGAGGCCCGCGACCTGCACGACGCCGCCGCCGTCGCCCTGCGGCTGTGGGGCGAGCACCGCCAGACGGCGGGCCTGCCGCCCTGGGAGATCGTCGGCCTCGAGGTCATCGACCGCGAGACCTACCACCAGCGCGTCGCCGAGGGCTACGGCCCGCTCCCGGCGACCCCGGTCGGCGTCCACCCGTTCTAGCCGCCCTCCGGAGCCTTCGGCCCTGGGGCGCCGGCGTCCGCTCGTTCTCCGGCGCGCTGGGGTCCTTCGGCCGGCGTCCGCCCGTCCTTCGGCGCGCTGGGGTCCCTCGGTCGGCGTCCGCCCGTCATCGGCGCCCTCGGGACCCTTCGGGGCGATGTCTCGGGGTGTGGGATGACCGCTGGACTGCCCCGTCCCGCGCACTACCCTTCCCTCATGACCACGCTCTCCCCGTACGACTCCATGTCACCGGTCGCCCAGGCCGCCTACCGGGCCAAGGCCGCCGCCGCCGATCTCGCGCCGCTGCCGCGGGCCGTGAAGGACGACGCGCTGCTCGCCGTCGCGGACGCGCTGGAAGTCCGTACGAGCGAGATCGTCGAGGCCAACGCCAAGGACGTCGCCAAGGCCCGCGAGGCCGGCACCAGCGAGGCGATCATCGACCGGCTCACGCTCACCCCGGAACGGGTGCGCGCCATCGCCTCCGACGTGCGGGACGTCGTGGCCCTGCCCGACCCGGTCGGCGAGGTCGTCCGCGGCTCCACCCTCCCCAACGGCATCGACCTGCGCCAGGTCCGGGTCCCGCTCGGAGTCGTCGGGATCATCTACGAGGCCCGCCCCAACGTCACCGTGGACGCCGCCGCCCTCTGCCTGAAGTCCGGCAACGCGGTACTGCTGCGCGGCTCGGCCTCCGCCTACGAGTCGAACGCGGCCCTCGTGCGGGTCATCAGGGACGCCGTGGGCGGCGCCGGGCTGCCCGCCGACGCCGTACAGCTCGTGCCCGGCGAGAACCGCGAGAGCGTCCGCGAGCTGATGCGCGCCCGCGGCCTGGTCGACGTCCTCATCCCGCGTGGCGGCGCCGCCCTGATCCGGACCGTCGTCGCCGAGTCCACGGTCCCGGTCATCGAGACCGGCACCGGCAACTGCCACGTCTACGTCGACGCCCACGCCGACCTGGACATGGCGATCGACATCCTGATCAACTCCAAGGCGCAGCGGGTCAGCGTCTGCAACGCCGCCGAGACCCTCCTGGTCCACCAGGACATCGCCGCCGCGTTCCTGCCCCGCGCGCTGGACGCCCTCGCCGAGGCCGGCGTCACCGTCCACGGCGACGAACGGGTGCTGGCCCACGCCAAGGACTCCAAGGCGACCGTCGTGGAGGCCACACCGGAGGACTGGGAGACCGAGTACCTCTCCTACGACATCGCCGCCGCCGTCGTCGACTCCCTCGACCGGGCCGTCGAGCACATCCGGCTGTGGACCTCCGGGCACACCGAGGCCATCGTCACCACCTCACAGCCGGCCGCCCGCCGATTCACCCAGTTGGTCGACTCCACGACCGTCGCCGTCAACGCCTCCACGCGCTTCACGGACGGCGGCGAGTTCGGCTTCGGCGCGGAGATCGGCATCTCCACGCAGAAGCTGCACGCGCGCGGCCCGATGGGCCTGCCGGAGCTCACCAGCACGAAGTACATCGTCACCGGCGACGGGCACGTCCGGCGCTGAGCGAGGGACGCGTGGCGGGGCATATGCGCCCGCCATGTGCGCCTGGCCTACCTCTGGGCCGGACACCGGACGTTCCGGCCGACAGACGAATTTCCATACCGTCTGCCCAAATTGACCCCCCAGGTCTACTCTGGATCCGTGCCGGAGGACGTGGGGGGTTCGCCGTTCCCTGACGGCTGGGAGCCCGACGACGACCACGACCGCGGGGTGTCGGACGAAGAGTTCGCCTCCGTGGTCTTCGACGAGGCCTTCGTACGGGCGGCCGTGGTGCACGAGCCGACCGCCGTCGAACGCCTCCTGGCCGCCGCACAGGCGAGGGCGGAGGCCTCGGAGGCCGAGGCCCGCCGCGCCCACGCCCGCGGCGAGCGCTACGACGACGGGTACGGCCCCGACGGACCCGTCGATCTCGGCCATGATCCGGACCTCGACGATCTGGCCGACCCCGACGACCCCGATGCCCTCGACCGCCGCCACGGCGCCGTCTGGGGCCACGGCAAGCAGATCCGCTGGCACCGTCCCGTCGCCTGGATGCTGGCCCTGGTGATGGGGATCGGCATGGTCGCGCTGGCCTTCACCGCGGTCTACCGCGGCGCCTCCTCCAGCAACCGCGACCGGGTCCCGCCGCCCGCCTCGACCGGCCTGGAACAGGGCAGCGCGGCCGCGCCCTCCGCTTCCGCCGACTACTCCCAGCCAGCGGTCTCGGTGATCCCGCGCACTCCCTGACACCGCCGGCGGCCCTGGTGAGAACCTGTCAGAACTTGTCGTGTACCAGGGCGTTTACCGGGGCCCCGCGAGACCTACCCTGAAAGTATGGGCGGGCCCGAGAACCCACCTGAGGGGGCACCCGAGGGAGCTCCCGGAGGTGGAGAGGACGAGTACCGATCCGTCGTCTTCGACGAGTCGTTCGTCCGCGCTGCCCGCATCCAGGAGTACTCCGCGCAGGAGCGCATGACCGACCACACGCCCGCCGTGCGCCGCCGTCCACCCCTGCACCGGGGCCTTTCCCGGCAGGCGCTGATCCTGGTCCTGCTGATCGCCGTCGCCTTCGGCACCGCGATCTACATGGGCGTACGCAACCCGTATCAGACCCCGGCGGCCCTGCGCCCCGCCGAGCCGCTGCGGATGACCGTGATCCCGCTCGCCCCGCAGGGCAGGGTGCCCGGCGCGACCGACCCCGAGTACCTGTACGCGCACAGCCCCGCAGCGCAGTTCCGTGTCGGCGCCGAGGGCATACCGCTGCCCGCCGCCCGGCGCACCGCGCACTTCTCGGACAGCCAGGTCGTCACCGCCCTGACCACCGCGAAGGACTACATCGTCCGCTCCTCCCTCTCTCCCGAGGTGCTCACCGGACAGCAGGTCCGTCCCGTGCGCGTCCTCCTCGACCCGGCCCAACTCGACCAGTTCGACGAGAGCTTCGACCGTCCCACCGCCGACGGACGGCACGCGCCGACCGGATGGCTGGTCCGCTTCGACCCCGCCCAGGTCGAGCTGGCCGACCTCAAGATCCGGGCACAGGGCTCGCTGTCGGCGGCGGAGACCGACGCGTCGACCCTGGAGGTCGTCGCGGACCACACGTTCGTGTACGCGCTGCGGCCGACCGGTTCCGGGGACAAGGCCGAGGCCTCGCTGTTCACCGTCCGGCGTCAGCTGCGCTTCCGCTTCGACCGCGAGGACCTGCGCCTGCACCAGTCCCAGCTCGTGGTCGCCTCGGTCCAGGCCGGTCCGCTCTCCTGCGCCGAGGACTCCGCGAACCGACTGCACCCGCTGCTCGCGGACCAGAGCGCGAAGAGCGGCGGCCCGGCCGGCACCGACCCCTACGCCACGGACAGCGCGACGGCACTGTGCGGGGCCCTGGCACCGAGCGCCGAACCGAAGGTGTGAACCCGGCCGGCGGGCGGCGCCGGCCCGGTCCTCCTCGTGCCGGTCGTCGCCCTGGCCGTCCTGGTGCCGCCGCTTCCCCTCCGCTGCTCCGCGCGGCAGGCTCTCCGCTGCTCCTCGGGTCGTCAGTCCTCGTCGCGCGGCGAGGTGCCCGTGGGCGGCTCGTCCGGGCGCGGCCCGTCGGAAGAAGAGGGCCCGTCCTGCGGCGACCCCTCCTTCGACGGCTGGCCGTTCGACGGCCGGTCCTTCGGCGGAGACGCGCTGGTGAAGCCGCCGAAGCCGCGCCGCACCCGCCCGCCCAGATCGCCCGCCCCGCCCGCTATGTCCGTGACCAGCTTCATCAGCGGATCCTTGGAGCTCTTGACCGTGCCCGCGTAGCTGGCGGCCGACTCCCGGAGCGAGTCCGTGACCGAGGTGTCCTTGTCCTCGGTACGCCGGGGGTAGTGCCCGTCCATGATCCGCTGGTGATCGCGGGACTCCGCCCACTTCTTCAGCTCGGCGGCGCGCACGGTGGTGAAGGGGTGGGTGCGGGGCAGCACGTTGAGGATCTTCAGTACGGAGTCGCGCAGATCGCCGCCCGCCTCGTACTCCTCGGCCTGTTGGAGGAACGCGTCCACGTTCATCTCGTGCAGGTGGTTGCCGCCCGCGATCTTCATCAGGCCGCGCATCGAGGCCCGCAGATCCTGGCCCGCCAGCAGCCCGGCGCGGTCGGCGGACAGCTCCGACTTGCGGAACCACTCCCGCAGCGCCGTCACGATCGCCATGATCGCGAGGTTGCCCAGCGGGATCCAGGCGACTTTCAGGGCCAGACTGGTCAGGAACAGCAGGATCGTGCGGTAGACGGAGTGCCCGGACAGCGCGTGCCCGACCTCGTGGCCGACGACCGCCCGCATCTCCTCCTCGTCGAGCAGCTCGACCAGGCCGGTGGTGACCACGATGATCGGCTCGTCCAGGCCGATGCACATCGCGTTCGGCTGCGGGTCCTGGGTGACGTACATCGGCGGGACCTTCTCCAGGTCCAGGATGTAACAGGCGTCCCGCAACATGTCGTTGAGGTGGCTGAACTGCTGGTCCGACACGCGCACCGAGTCGGAGAGGAACAGCAGCCGCAGACTCCGCTCGGGCAGCAGCCCGCTGAGCGCCTTGAAGACCGTGTCGAAACCGCTGAGCTTGCGCAGCGCCACCAGGGCGGAGCGGTCGGCCGGGTGCTCGTACGCCCGCGAGGAGATCCCCGGGAAGCGCCTGCGCTGCCTGCTCGGCACCTGCTCGTGTCCGTTGTGCTGGTGGCCGTCGTCGGACATGTCTTCCCCCATGTACGTCTGAGTGCCCTGTGGGCGGTGCACGATGTGCTGTGCCGCCGTGCGCGGTGCCCCTGCCTGCCCCCGAGGCTGAGCCCAGCCTAGGCGGAGTTACCGTGGACGAGCAGTACAGCGAAGGAGTCCAACGCCATGCAGCACACCCCCGCAGCCGCCCGGCTCACCGAGGCCGCGAGCGCGGCCGACCAGCAAGGAGCGGGCAATCTGCTCCGGATCATCCTGATCGTCATGATCCTGGGCTGTGTACTGACGGCGTGGTTCCTGTTGCGAGGCTACAAACGGAACGACGACTGAGCGCCGCCGAAGGTTCCCCAACGGCGGAGTCGGCGTGATCGTCGTCGAGTCGCCCGCTTACGATGGGCCGAAGTCTTTATCCCGCCCTTCCCCACGCCCGACTCCGTTCGAGCGGGGGGACATCCATCGGATAGGTCCTGCTGAAGATGAGCTTCCACAGCACCGCAGCCCAGTTGGTCACTCTCGCCGCCGGGGGCGAGGAGCACGGTGGCAACCACAACAGTCTCGACCCCCTGGTCACGGGCGGCAGCGCGTTCCTCATCCTGCTGCTCCTGCTGTGGATCACCACCCGCTTCAACCGCGACCGCTGAATCCGGCAGAGACCCTTCCGGGGCGGCCCCGGGGATCTCACTGCCGAGGCACTCCGGCCGGGCCGGTAGGGTCTGCACGCATGGGAGAGCAGGACATGCCTACCGGTCCGGCGAACGGCACGGCCGACGCGTCCGACACATCCGACACGGAACGCGGCGCCGTGGGCGGGACACAGCCCCGCCCGGCGTACTTGCGGGCCGGCGGCTCCGGCAACGGCCCGTCGCGCTCGGGCAAACGCCGCCTCGGCGTCATGGGCGGGACCTTCGACCCGATCCACCACGGGCACCTCGTGGCCGCCAGTGAGGTCGCCGCCCAGTTCCATCTGGACGAGGTCGTGTTCGTCCCGACCGGACAGCCGTGGCAGAAGGCCCACCGCGCGGTCTCCCCGGCCGAGGACCGCTATCTGATGACGGTCATCGCGACCGCCGAGAATCCGCAGTTCTCGGTGAGCCGCATCGACATCGACCGAGGCGGCCCGACCTACACCGTCGACACGCTGCGCGACCTGCGCGCGCTCAACCCCGACACCGACCTGTTCTTCATCACCGGCGCCGACGCCCTCGCCCAGCTTCTGACCTGGCGGGACACCGAGGAACTGATCTCCCTGGCACACTTCGTCGGGGTCACCCGACCGGGTCACCAGCTCACCGACCCCGGTCTTCCCGAGGGCGGCGTCTCGCTGGTCGAGGTTCCCGCGCTGGCCATCTCCTCCACAGACTGCCGTGCGAGAGTCGCCAAGGGCGATCCCGTCTGGTATCTGGTGCCGGACGGTGTAGTGCGCTACATCGACAAGCGCGAGCTGTACCGCGGCGAGTGAGCCGAGAGGGGCACCGGTGAACGACCGATACGACGCGGAATACGGCGCCGACCAGTACGAGATCGTCGGATACGACGAGTACGGGCGGCCGATCTACCAGCAGGTCCAGGCGCAGCAGGCGCCGCGGCCCGCGCGGCAGGCGTACGACCCGTACCCGCAGCAACAGCAGGGCTACGGCTACGACCCGTACGCCACGGGCGGCCGGCAGCCCGCGCCCCCGTACGACCCCTACGACACGGGTCAGCAGCAGCCGGTGCCTCCCTATGACACCGGCTCGCAGCAGCCTGTGCCCCCCTATGACACCGGTCAGCAGCCACCGGTGCCTCCGTACGACACCGGCTCGCAGCGACCGGTGCCCCCTTACGACGCCTACGACCCCTACGGCACCGGGTCGCACCCCGTCGCGGGGCCGCCCGGCGAGACCAAGGCCCCGTTCGACGCCTTCGGGCGGCACACCGCCGGCGCCCCGCAGTCCCGGGTCGCCGAGCAGACCGCCTACATCCCGCAGCAGGCCGGCCCGGCCCAGGACACCGAGGCACCGCGGCAGGAGCCGCCGGACGCCGCCGATCCGTCGCAACGGGACTACGGCACGGAGCAGTTCGCCTTCGTCGAGGAGCCCGACGGCGACTCGGAGGACGTCATCGACTGGATGGCGTTCACCGAGAACCGCACCGAGCGCCGCGAGGAGGCCCGCCGCCGCGCCCGCAGCCGTGTCGTCGCCCTCGTGGTGGTCCTCGCCCTGGTCGCGGTCGGCGGGGTCGGCTACCTCTGGTACGCGGGGAAGCTGCCCGGCCTGTCGAAGTCGGACGGCAAGTCCGGCGGTACGACCGCCGCGGGCGCCCAGAACCGCGACGTGATCGTCGTCCACCTGCACAACACCAAGAAGGGCGGCACCTCCACGGCGCTGCTCGTCGACAACACCACCACCAAGCAGGGCTCCACCGTCCTGCTCCCGAACTCCCTCGCGGTGACCGACGACGACGGCTCCTCCACGACGCTCGCCAAGTCGGTCGACGACGACGGCTCCTCCGGGACGCGCGACGCGCTGGACACGGTCCTCGGCACCGACATCGAGGGCACCTGGCGCCTGGACACCCCCTACCTCCAGAACCTCGTCGACCTCATCGGCAACATCGAGGTCGACACCGACGCGGACGTTCCCGACCCGGACGCCGCGAAGAAGAGCGCCGCCCCCCTCGTCCACCAGGGCAAGGACCAGACCCTCAGCGGCAAGATGGCCGTCGCGTACGCCACCTACCGCGGCTCGGGCGAGGCCCAGAACGCCCAGCTGGAGCGGTTCGGCCAGGTCATGCAGGGCGTCCTGCGCAAGGTGTCCTCCGACGCCCAGGGCGCGACGGTCACCGTGCAGACGCTGGCGCAGATCCTCGACCCGTCACTGACCGACAAGGACCTCGGGACCTTCCTCGCCAAGCTCGCCGACCTCGCCAAGGGCGGCGACTACAAGACGGCGCTGCTGCCCGTCCAGTCCGACGGCACGCTGAGCGCGGAGACGAGCGACAGCGTGGTCAAGGACGTGCTCGGCGGTACCGCCAAGAGCCCCGACCAGGGATCCGCGGTCCGCGTCTCCGTCCGCAACGCCAGCGGCACCAAGGACAACACCGAGAAGGCCCGGGTCGTGCTCCTCAACGGCGGCTTCACCTTCCTGGACGGCGGCAGCGCCGCCTCAGCGGAGGCCACCTCCGAGGTCACCTACGCCGACGCCGCCGACAAGGAGAACGCCACCGAGGTCGCCAAGACCCTGGGACTGCCCGCCGGCTCCGTCACCAAGGGCAAGGTCTCCGCGAACGCCACCGTGGTGGTGGTCCTGGGCCAGGACTACAAGCCCTCGTCGTCGTAGCGCGGGGCGAAGCCCCACGTGATCCGGTCATCACGTGGGGCGCGTCGGCGGTCCGTGAGACCCTTGAGGACAAGTGACCGCCGACGGAAAGCCATGTAGTGACCGCCACTGACCGCTCCATCGAGCTCATCAGCACAGCCGCCCAGGCGGCTGCCGACAAGCTCGCGCACGACATCATCGCCTACGACGTCAGCGATGTGCTGTCGATCACGGACGCCTTCCTGCTGGCCTCCGCCCCCAACGACCGCCAGGTCAAGTCCATCGTGGACGAGATCGAGGAGCGGCTCAGCAAGGAGCTCGGCGTCAAGCCGGTGCGCCGCGAGGGCGACCGCGAGGCCCGCTGGATCCTGCTCGACTACGTCGACATCGTCGTCCACGTCCAGCACAGCGAGGAGCGCGTCTTCTACGCCCTGGAGCGTCTGTGGAAGGACTGCCCCGAGCTGGAGCTGCCCGCCGACGCACTGGCGACCCGCGGCAAGGCCGCGGAGCACGCCAAGCTGGCGGCTGCCGAGGAGGCGGCCGAGCCGGACGGTGAGTGGCGATGACCACGCCGGACGCGGCCGGTTCCCCGGCCGGGCGTGAGCCCGGCCGGGGCCGCCGCGTCATCCTCTGGCGGCACGGCCAGACCGCCTGGAACGTGGAGCGTCGCTTCCAGGGCACCACGGACGTCGAGCTCACCGAGACCGGCGTCGCCCAGGCCCGCCGTGCCGCCCGGCTGCTGGCCTCCCTGCGCCCCCACGCGATCGTCGCCTCCGACCTCCGGCGGGCCGCCGACACGGCCGCCGAGCTCGCCGCGCTCACCGGCCTGGAGGTCACCCACGACGAGGCCCTGCGCGAGACCTTCGCGGGCGTCTGGCAGGGGCTGACGCACGACGAGATCCTCGCCCGGCACGGCGCGGAGTACGCCGCGTGGAAGCGCGGTGAGCCGGTCCGCCGCGGCGGCGGCGAACTGGAGAGCGAGGTCGCCGACCGCGCCGCTCCGGTGGTCCTCGACCACGCCGAGAAGCTTCCCGACGACGGCACGCTGGTCGTGGTCAGCCACGGCGGCACGATCCGCACCACCATCGGCCGCCTGCTCGGCCTGGAGACCCGGCACTGGGAGAGCCTCGGCGGCCTCTCCAACTGCTGCTGGTCCGTCCTCGGCGAAGGCGCGCGGGGCTGGCGTCTGCTCGAGCACAACGCCGGCACGCTGCCGGAGCCGGTGCTCGGCGACGACGACTGACCGCGGTTTGTGGCGGGTGCCGGGGCCGGGTGCCCGGATTTCACTTTCCGGCAGGTCGCAGGCTAAAGTTCTTCTTGTTCGCCCCGCCGAGCGGGAAGAACGCAAGGGGCTATAGCTCAGTTGGTAGAGCGCCTGCATGGCATGCAGGAGGTCAGGAGTTCAATTCTCCTTAGCTCCACAGAACGACACCCGGTGAGGTTGTCGAAGATCATTCGATCAGGATCCCGTCCCCCAGGGGGCGGGATTTTCTGTGTCCTCGGCCACTCGGTCCGGCCGGCCGGACGGCTGCGGGACGTTCGCCGCACTCTTCTCGATCTGGCTTGAGTCACTTGGGGTCCCGGGGTCGTATACCTCTGCGGAAGCGCTTCTGGCTTGCATGTTCGCGCTCGCCGCGACGGCCGAGAGGGGTGCCGTGTCCGGACTGGTACGCAGGCGTCGCTGACCGTATTGGCCCGGCCGTGGCAGAATCAAACGGCCGGAAGGGGGCGCGGCCCGACGGGAGGGAGTAGCGATGCCTGCGAGCATCGTCGAAGAGGTCCGTGACCTCTTCGACGCGGCACTGACACGGGATACGATCACCCGCCTCAGCTGCCCTTCCTGCGGTTCCGCGAGCGTCGCCCAGGTTCTGGGTGACAACGGTGGAATTTCCTATGTGTGCACGGCCTGCGGCCACAGCTGGAGCTGATCGATGGGTGCACACAGGCGAAAGTGCGACTGGTGCGGCAGTGGGACGCCGATCGTGCGTGACATGGAGCCGGTCAATCCCGACTACCAGTACTGGTGCGAGGAGTGCGCGCGGGCGCTGATCATAAAAGGCGACCCCATCGAGACGTACCGCGAACTCGAGGGCGAACCGATCTACGGCCGGCTCCTCGAGGAGCACTGCACGCTCAAGCGGTTCTATTCGTTCGTCACGGCTTGAGTGCGGCCGGGGCCTCGCAGCGAGGTCCCGGCGAGCACGAGGAAGAGCAGTCCCGCTCCTCCGTAGAGGCCCGACAACAGCAACTCGGCTCCGCCCTGGTGCAGTTCGGGCCGCCCCCGGCCGTGCGGCACCCACCACAGGGCGTACGAGCAGAAGACCATCAGTGCCCCCAGGGCGGCCGCCCGGTGGCCGCGCGTGCCCAGGAGCAGCACCAGCGGAACACACCACACCCAGTGGTGCGACCAGGACACCGGGCTGACGAGCAGCGCCGTCACCGCACAGACGGTCACGGCCCAGGCCCGCAGTCCGCGCAGTTCCGCGACGACCGCCACCGTGAGCCCTCCCGCGGCCACCAGAGCCACCGCGGCGACCCAGAGGGCCCCGGGCTCCGGGACGTGCAGGAAGCGGGCCAGAAGGCCCCGCAGAGCCTGGTTCGCGGTCTCCTCCGCGTGCCCGACCCGCCCGGCCCGGAACACCATCGCCGTCCAGAACCGCCAGGAGTCGTACGGCAGGACCGCCGCCGCCAGCGCGGTGGCGCCGGCGAACGCCGCCGCCGCCCCGCACGCGTGCCGCAGCCGGTGGTCCGCGCGGCCGTGTCTGACCCGGCTCGTGACGCCGACGGCGAGCAGGAACACCACGAACAGTCCGGGCGTCAGCTTCACGGCCGTGGCGAGGCCGATGCCCAGGCCGGCCCAGCGGTCCACGCGGTGCCGTGACAGGTCCCACAGCACCAGGACGGCGAGCAGCAGGTTGATCTGCCCGTAGCGCAGCGTCGTCCACACCGGCTCGCACCACACGGCCGCCGCGGCGGCCCACCAGACGGTCTCCACGCGCGTGTGGCCCACGAGTCGCAGCGAGAGCCTGACGAACACCACCAGCAGGACGAGGTTCCCGGCCGTCGCCAGGGTGCGTATGGCCGCCGTCCCGAGCAGGGTCAGGGGCGTGAACAGCAGGGCCGCGAACGGCGGGTAGGTGGTCGGCAGGTGGGCCGCCGTGGCGCGCAGCGCGTACAGGTCGCCTCCGGCACGCACGGTGGCACCCTCGGCCCGGTACACCATCAGGTCGACCATCGAGACGTGGGCGAACCGCTGGGCGATCCAGAACGCGGTGAAGGAGAACAGGCAGGCCCCCAGGGCGATCGGCGTACGACGGTGGCCTGCGGAGATCGTGAGCGCGGTCACAGCGATCGACACTATCCCGCCCGAATCCGCACAGAAGGGAAACGATTTGGTGGTGCACCCCGGTGACCGTGTAATGTTGGCGTCGCCGCCAGGGAAACCGGACGGCACGGTGAACATGCGGTTACCCCGCATGAACGCGCGGGGCTATAGCTCAGTTGGTAGAGCGCCTGCATGGCATGCAGGAGGTCAGGAGTTCAATTCTCCTTAGCTCCACAGCAATCGAAGGCGGACCACTCGATCGAGTGGTCCGCCTTCGTCGTATGTCTTCCTCTGCTGTTCCCCGTCCGTCCTCAACCGCCCTCGTCCGTCGTCGGCTGCCCTCGCCGCTCCACGCCCGCCCTCGCGTGTCTTCTCGTGGCCGTGTCCGGCGATGGCGGACGGCCCCGGGGGAGGGCGGTCCGCCATCGTGTGCGGTCAGCGGCCGAGTGCGCGCCGGCCGCGCCCCTGGGACACGACCGGGAGGTTGCGGGCGGGGGCCTGCGGCCTGGTGTCCTCCTCCAGGCGCAGGGCGAGAGCGGGGCAGCGGCGCACCGCGCGCAGCGCCTTGGCCTCGGCGTAGCGCGGCACCTTCGCCTGCGCGACGGTCGGGAAGCCGTCGGCGCCGAGCTGGAAGACCTCCGGGAGGATGTCCGCGCACAGGCCGTGGCCCCGGCACAGCGTCCAGTCGACGAAGATCTTCTGGCGGCTCTCGTTGCCGTCCTCGGGCTGCTCGCCGCTCGAAATGCCCGCCGGGGCCCTGCCGCCCTCGAAGAGCGGCAGAACGCCCTCCACGGGCCGTCCGCAGCCGTTGCCGAGGACGTGGGCGGCCAGGTCGTCGGTGAATGCCTTGATGGTGGACTCCAGGAACATCGCGGAGCCGTCCGGGTGCGAGCACGCACCGCGCCGCTTGACGTTCTTGGCGACCTGCTTGAGCGCCTCCAGGGCGGCGGGGCCACCGCCGTTGAGGATGTCCTCCAGGCCGCGCGCCGCGGCCGGCAGCCCGAGGTAGCAGGGACCGCACTGTCCCGCGCTCTCCTCGGCCAGCCACTGGGCCACCCGCAGCGACTCGCCCAGCGGGCAGGTCTCCTGAGTGATGGGCAGGATCGCGCCCGCGCCGAGCGCACCGCCCACCGCGTCCAGGGAGTTGCGGGAGACGACCGCCTCGTTGACCGTCGCCGCGTCGATCCACTTGCCGTGGTAGCCGCCGGTCAGCACGCCCTGCGGAACCGGCGGGGCGCCGGCCAGCTGGAGCACGTAACGCAGCGGAACGCCCGTGGGGACCTCGATCACCATCGGGCGGGCGACGGCGCCCGAGACCGTCAGCATGACGGTGCCGGGCTCGTCGTACAGGCCGGTGTTGCCGTAGCGCTCCGGGCCGATGCGGGCGGCGATCGCCAGTTGGGCGAAGGTCTCGGCGTTCGACAGCAGCGTCGGCGCGCCGCCCACGCCGTTCTGCGAGGCGCTGACCTTGCGGCCGGGCGGGATCGCCGGGCCGCCGTCGATGGAACGGACCAGCGACGCGGCGGCGCCGGTGACCATGCGGATGGGGTTGCGCTGCACGCTCGCGCGCAGCGCGGAGCGACGGCCGTTGCTGAGGCCGCGTTCGGCCAGCGCCGCCTCCATGGAGCGCTGGGTGGACTCACGGGTGACCCCCACCACGAGCGTGCGGGCACCCAGCGCCTCGGCGACCAGGAGCGCGCCGTCCAGGATGAGGTGCGGGGCACGGTTGATGAGCACCGTGTCCTTGCGGCAGGCCGGTTCGTCCTCGCTGCCGTTGACGACGACGACCGGCCGTACACCGCGCTTGATGGCCGCCTCGGCGACCGAGCGCAGCTTCTTGTGGAAGGGGAAGCCCGCGCCGCCGCGGCCCTTGAGGTTGATGCGTTCGGAGAGCTGCGCGAGCTTCTCTCCGCCCAGGGGTTCAAGCGGCCCATGCACCTTCAGGTGCATGGGCAGATCGAGTCTCTCGACAAGGTCGAAGCCCGACGTGAGCTGCGGAAGGCCGACCACGCGGACTTCTGGGACGTCGGGCAGGGCCTCGTTCACCTATAGCCTCCGGAAGGCGTGTTCCAAGGTTCGCCCGATCCCGGTGCGTCGTAGGACGCGCCGGGGTTTGGTTCATTGGCGGGACCGCTGTTGTACGTGTCGTTCGGGTTGTACGTGTTGTACTGCGCGTTCGTCTCACCCGTGTTGTACACATCACTTCCGCCGTACCCGCCGGTGCCCGAATTGCCATAGACCGGGATGCTGAATCCCGTGTCCTGGAGCGGGTCGTAGACGGACTGCGGTGCCTCGCCGACCGGCGGCGGGGACGGGATGGGCCAGCTGCCCGAGGTGCTGCCGCCGCCGTCCACGCGCGGGACGGCCCCCGTGGCCTGCATGTCGAACGGCAGGTTCATGCGCGCGGTCTGGTCGGCCGCGTACGGCTGCTGTCCGCCGGGTGGTGTGGAGACGGCGCGGTAGGCGGCCGCGAAGCCGTTCGAGGTGTCCGCGGCGCCGGGTGTGTCGTACTGCGACGACCGCGGTGTCATGCGCGTGCCGGTCATCGTGTCGGCCGGTGACGGCCGGCCGGAGCGGCTCTCGTAGCCGGGCAGCCCGGTCTCCGCCCTGCGGGCCCTGGACTCGTCCAGGTCATCGAGGGGTGAACGCTCCCCGTTGCCCAGGGCCGAGGTGATGCGGTCGGCGACCCTGCGCTTGACCGGGCGGGGTGCCGCGCGTAGAGCGAGGGCGGCGATGACCCCGAGCAGGCACAGGCTGTACAGGATCGTGAAGATCGGCTTGGCCTGACGGCCCGCGTACAGACCGTGGACGAGTGCGGCGCACCAGGCGGGGTAGGCCAGCATGTGCATGGCCCGCCAGCGGGCCGCGACGGGGGCGGGGGAGGCGAAGTTGCTGCGCAGGGCGCCGGTGACGCCCACGAAGATCATGAGCAGGCCGGCCAGGGAGCCGAGACCGATCAGGCCGGCGCTTCCGGAGACGCCGAGCGAGAACGGGACGACCGCGGCAATCAGCTGGGTGTGGTCGAGCGCGATCTTCGAGGTGATGTGCAGGAGCAGGAACGCGATCGAGGCGACCGCCGTCGTCCGGTGCACCGCCTGCCCGATGATCCGCTGACGCGTGTTGAGGAAGATCCGGTCCTGGGCGACCAGACCCCAGATCACCGAGCAACTGAGCGAGACGAGGGAGAGGACGCCCGCGCCGAAGTTCAGGAACTCGCGGAACTGGTCGCCGCCGACCAGCACGATCACGGGTATGAGGAGCAGGACGACAGCCGACGCGATCCCATAGGCCGACCGGCCTGGCTTGGGAAGCGAGCTGTTGGTACGACGAGGGTTCATGGGGGCAACTCCGAGCAGTTTCGGGAAAGCGGTCCCGCTGCCGAACTCTAAGTGGCTCCATACCGAGGGGTACGAGGTTTGAGTTATTGCGTTGTTATCAAAGGACAATGAGCCTGGGTCTGGTGTCCCTTAGTGGCTGTTACGCGAAGTAATCTTTGACCTTGGTTCAGCTTTCGTCGGGCGTTCCTGCTGTCCAGGAGACATACGGAAGCGCGTCGCGGCGTGCTCAGGGCCTGCGGTACCCTAACTCCATGCGTGCTGTACGCCTTCTGCTTAGCGAGCCGCGCTGATCAGTCCCGACCACCGGTGAGATCGTGGTCGGCATCGGCGCGGCGTCCCCTCCTGTGCGAGGGGCTTTTTTGTTTCCGCAGGCAGAGACGATCGATGGAGCTTTGAGGATCATGAGCGAGACGAACCCCGCTGCCGCCGCCGTGCCGGCGGAGGCCGCGCCGCACCGCTACACGGCAGTCATGGCCGCCGAGATCGAGGCACGCTGGCAGGACTTCTGGGACGCCGACGGCACCTACGCGGCGCCGAACCCGAAGGGCGACCTGGCCGGTGACCCCGAGCTGGTCGCCAAGCCCGAGAAGTTCATCATGGACATGTTCCCGTACCCGTCCGGTGCGGGCCTGCACGTCGGTCACCCCCTCGGTTACATCGCCACCGATGTCTTCGCCCGGTTCCAGCGCATGACCGGCCACAACGTCCTGCACACCCTGGGCTTCGACGCCTTCGGCCTGCCCGCCGAGCAGTACGCCGTGCAGACCGGCACGCACCCGCGCGTGTCGACCGAGGCCAACATCGAGAACATGAAGGACCAGCTGCGCAGGCTGGGCCTGGGCCACGACAGGCGCCGGTCGTTCGCCACGATCGACCCGGACTACTACAAGTGGACCCAGTGGATCTTCCTGCAGATCTTCAACTCCTGGTACGACGACGAGGCGGACAAGGCCCGTCCGATCGCCGAGCTGATCACGCAGTTCGCGTCCGGTGACCGTGCCGTACCGGGCCACACGCGCGCGTGGAACGAACTGACCTCCGTCGAGCGCGCCGACGTCCTGAGCGACTTCCGCCTGGCGTACGCCTCCGAGGCGCCGGTCAACTGGTCTCCCGGACTGGGCACCGTGCTGGCCAACGAGGAGGTCACGGCCGACGGCCGCTCCGAGCGCGGCAACTTCCCCGTCTTCAAGGCCAAGCTGCGCCAGTGGAACATGCGCATCACCGCCTACGCCGACCGGCTGCTGGACGACCTGGACGCGCTGGACTGGCCCGAGGCCATCAAGCTGCAACAGCGCAACTGGATCGGCCGTTCCGAGGGCGCCCGCGTCGACTTCCCCATCGACGGCGACCACGTCACGATCTTCACCACGCGCCAGGACACCCTGTTCGGCGCGACCTACATGGTGCTGGCGCCCGAGCACCCGCTGGTCGACAAGTTCACCCCGGCCGCCTGGCCGGAGGGCACCCACGAGGTGTGGACCGGCGCGCACGCGACCCCGGCCGAGGCCGTCGCCGCGTACCGCGCGCAGGCCGCGTCGAAGTCCGACGTCGAGCGCCAGGCCGAGGCCAAGGACAAGACCGGTGTCTTCACCGGCGCGTTCGCGACCAACCCGGTCAACGGCGAGCGGATCCCGGTCTTCATCGCCGACTACGTACTGATGGGCTACGGCACCGGCGCGATCATGGCCGTCCCGGCGCACGACAGCCGCGACTTCGCCTTCGCCCGCGCCTTCGAGCTGCCGATGCGCTGTGTCGTCGAGCCGAGTGACGACCGGGGCACGGACGCCTCGACCTGGGACGACGCCTTCGCGTCCTACGACGCCAGGATCGTCAACTCGGCGAGCGACGCGGTCTCCCTGGACGGCCTGGGCGTCGCCGACGCCAAGGCGCGCATCACCGAGTGGCTGGCCCGCAAGGGCATCGGCGAGGGCACCGTCAACTTCCGCCTGCGCGACTGGCTGTTCAGCCGCCAGCGTTACTGGGGCGAGCCCTTCCCGATCGTCTACGACGAGGAGGGCACCGCCCACGCCCTGCCCGAGTCGATGCTGCCGCTGGAGCTGCCGGAGGTCGAGGACTACTCGCCGCGCACCTTCGACCCGGACGACGCCGACACCCAGCCCGAGACCCCGCTGTCGCGCAACGAGGACTGGGTCAACGTCACCCTGGACCTGGGCGACGGGCCGAGGAAGTACCGGCGCGAGACCAACACCATGCCCAACTGGGCCGGTTCCTGCTGGTACGAACTGCGCTACCTGGACCCGCACAACGACCGTCAGCTGGTCGACCCGGAGATCGAGCGCTACTGGATGGGCCCGCGCGAGGGCCGGCCGCACGGCGGTGTCGACCTGTACGTGGGCGGTGCCGAACACGCCGTGCTGCACCTGCTGTACGCGCGCTTCTGGTCCAAGGTGCTGTACGACCTGGGTCACGTCTCCTCGGCCGAACCGTTCCACAAGCTGTTCAACCAGGGGATGATCCAGGCCTACGTCTACCGCGACAGCCGCGGTATCGCGGTACCGGCCGCCGAGGTGGAGGAGCGCGACGGCGCGTTCTACTACCAGGACGAGCGGGTCACCCGGCTGCTGGGCAAGATGGGCAAGTCCCTGAAGAACGCGGTCACCCCGGACGAGATCTGCGCCGAGTACGGGGCGGACACCCTGCGCCTGTACGAGATGGCGATGGGCCCGCTGGATGTCTCCCGCCCGTGGGACACGCGCGCGGTGGTGGGCCAGTTCCGGCTGCTGCAGCGGCTGTGGCGCAACATCGTCGACGAGGCGACGGGCGAGGTCACCGTCTCCGACGCCGAGCCCGACGAGGAGGCGCTGCGCGCCCTGCACAAGGCGATCGACGGTGTCCGCCAGGACCTGGAGGGGCTGCGCTTCAACACCGCCATCGCCAAGGTCACCGAGCTGAACAACCACCTGACCAAGGCGGGCGGCGCGCTGTCGCGGTCCGTCGCCGAGCCGCTGGTGCTGCTGGTCGCCCCGCTGGCCCCGCACATCGCCGAGGAGCTGTGGCGCAGGCTGGGCCACACCGACTCGGTCGTCCACCGGGACTTCCCGGTCGCCGATCCGGCGTACGTCGTGGACGAGACCGTGACCTGCGTCGTGCAGATCAAGGGCAAGGTCAAGGCCCGCCTGGAGGTCTCCCCGGCCATCTCCGACGAGGAGCTGGAGAAGGTGGCGCTGGCCGACGAGAAGGTCGTGGCGGCGCTGGACGGCGCGGGGATCCGCAAGGTGATCGTGCGGGCGCCGAAGCTGGTGAACATCGTTCCGGCGTAGGCGCCTGGATCCGGGCCGGGGTCCGGACCTGGACCCGCGTCGGCGTCCGGGCCGGGGTCTGAGCTCGGGGTAGTCCCCTACGGGCAGGTTCGGGGTTCCGTCGGAACTCCGGGCCTGCCCTTTGCGTTTACCGTTGAAGAGCGTCGCGGTGTGTGCCGCGGCAGTCCGAGGAGGAGCACCGTGGCAACAGTGATCACCATCTTCGCCGTGCTCTTCCTGCTCTTCGTGGTGCTCGGCGCCTACGCGACGGTGAAGGCGGTCGGCGCCGCCAAGCGCGGTGTGGACCGCACCCTCATCCAGGCGCGCCGCACGGTCGAGGACCACACCCTGCGGGCCAAGTCGTTCGCCCAGCCGGGACCGGCGGGCGAGATCGCCCAGCTCCGGCTCCAGCTGCGCACCTCGATGCGCGCCACTCAGGAGGCACTGCACGCGGGCGTGGCGGAGGACGAGTCGCTCAAGGAGTCCCTCGGCCTCTTCGAGCGGCTCAGCTCGCACGGGCGCGAACTGGACCACGACCTCAAACGCATGGAGTCCGAGCCGGACCGGGCCACACTGGCCGAGCGGCTGCCCGGACTGCGGGAGCGCACGGAGCGCGTCACCAGGTCGGCGGACTCCCTGCGCTGGGCGGTCCGCGACCGGGCACGCCAGTTCGCGGACGACGACCTCGACTCCCTGAGCGCGCAGATCGACGTCGAGGCGGGCGCACTGCGCCATTGGACCACCACGGAACCCACCCCCGCGTCGGCCCCGTGGCCCGAGACGCCCGAGGCCGACGCCACGACGAACAGCCAGACCTGGCCCGAGCCCCCGCGGTCCGCCGCGCCGGACGAGCCGACGCGGCCCGCCATCACTCCGCCGGGCCGACGCCCCGCGTACCCCTGGCAGAAGAAGCCCCGCCCCGAGAGCACCACCTGATCCGGCCACACCGGTCCGGGGGACGGGGCCGGGCTGCCGCCCAGGCGCTACGGCAGGTAACCTCCAGCTCATGTCCCGCCATGTCGCGATCGTCACCGATTCAACGGCCTACCTGCCGCCCCGGACGATGGAGCGCCACGGCATCACCGCGGTACCCCTGACCGTGGTCCTCGGCGGCCAGGCGTTCGAAGAGGGGACCGAGATCTCGACCCGCTCGCTGGCCCAGGCACTTCAGAAGCGGCGCCCCGTCACCACGTCGCGCCCCAGCCCCCAGCAGTTCGCGGAAACCTATCGCCGGGTCGCCGAGGCCGGTGCCACCGGCATCGTCTCGCTCCATCTCTCGGCCGAACTGTCCGGGACCTACGATGCCGCGGTCGTCGCGGCACGCGAGGCACCGGTGCCCGTGCGAGTGGTGGACACCAGCATGATCGCGATGGCGCTCGGTTTCTGCGCGCTCGCCGCGGCCCGGGCGGCGGAGTCGGGTGGCACCGTCGACGAGGCCGTCGCGGCGGCGGAGAAGCGGGCCGCCGGCACCTGCGCCTACTTCTACGTCGACACCCTCGACTATCTGCGTCGCGGCGGCCGGATCGGCGCCGCGCAGGCCCTGCTGGGTTCCGCGCTCGCGGTGAAGCCGCTGCTGCAACTGGACGGCGGCCGGATCGAGCCGCTGGAGAAGGTCCGCACGGCGTCGAAGGCGATCGCCCGCCTCGAGGAACTCGTGGCCGACCGGGCGGGCAGCGCCCCCGTCGACATCGCCGTCCACCATCTCGCCGCCCCCGACCGGGCCTCCGCCCTCGCGGACCGCCTGAGGACGCGACTGGCCGGGCTCGCCGACCTGCACGTGAGCGAGGTCGGAGCGGTGATCGGGGCGCACACGGGGCCAGGCCTGCTGGGGGTCGTGGTCTCGCCGCGGTGACGGGCTGGAGGCCCGGTCGGGGGCGGCGAGATGGCTGAGACCCGCCCTCCGCTTCCGGCAGGTGATTCACCCGTGTGAGGGGTGGAGTTATCCATAATCGGGCGCTGATCCCCTGAATTCGAGCAAGATCATCGCAAATTGCCGAGATGTCGGATCCTCGTGCCATGGCACTTCGATCACGCTCACGCACACGATCCGCGACCAGCGGCCCAGGCCGCGGCCCCACTTCGGACGGCCGGACCCGAACTCGCTCCGACATCGGCCCCCACCCCCACCCCCGTTCCCGCCCCGGCCGAGCGGCCGCCCGCCACCGCTCCCGCCATCGGCACGCACCCGCGGAGGAACTCCGCCGACGGGCGGAGATCCTCTTCGCCGAACACGCGGGGAAGCGGCGGGAACCGGAGACGCATGCCGGTGAGGGTGGGGCGGAGGCGGATCCCCGCGCCGGGGATGGGCCGGAGTTCGAGGCGGATGTCCGCGCGGGGAATGGACCCGAGTCCGAGGGGGATGTCCGCGCAGGGAATGGACCCGAGTCCGAGGCGGATCTTCAGCCTGCGGCGGCCTCTCGGCCCGGGATGGCTCTCCGCGACGGCTTAGGACACCGATCCGGGACGGATCCCCGTGCCGAAGCGGCCTCTTGGTCCGGGGCAGATCTCCGCGTCGACGGGGGACCCCGGCCCGGGGCGGGGCCCGAGTCCCAGGCGGTGGTGGGCACAGACGCCGATGTCAGCGCCGACTCCGCTCGTGCGCCCGGGACTTGGCGGGAGCGTGTGGGGCCCGCGTTGCGGGAGCGCATGCCGGTGTGGTTGCAGACGAGGTGCGGTCTGGAGCGCGGGAACGTGGTCGCGCTCACGGTGCTGCTCGTCGTCGCCGCGGGTTTCGCCGTACAGCACTTCTGGACCGGGCGTACCCAGTCCGTAAGGGCACCCGAGGTGGTGCGGGCGGCTGCCGCGTACGGGGAACGGGTGCCGGGCGGGCGAACCGACCCCGCCGCCTCGGCCGGTGCGTCGAACACGGCGGGCACGGAGGCGAGTAGGGAAGAAAGGGCGGCCGGTCCCGGTGCGGCCGGGACCGAGATCGTGGTGGACGTCAGCGGCAAGGTCCGTGTCCCCGGGATCCATCGGCTGCCCGCCGGCTCCCGGGTGGCCGACGCGCTCCGCGCGGCCGGCGGAGTGCGCCCCGGAACCCCCACCGACGGCCTCAACCGCGCCCGGTTCCTCGTGGACGGGGAACAGGTGGTCGTCGGCGGCCCCGCACCGGTCGCGGTGGCCGGGACCGGCGTGGGCGGCGCCACCGAGGGGCTGGGTGGTGGCACCCCGCCCGGGGCGCCGGTTTCGCTGAACACCGCCACCGTGGACCAGCTCGACACCCTGCCCGGCGTGGGGCCCGTACTGGCCCGGCACATCCTCGACTACCGCGCGCGGCAAGGCGGTTTCCGCTCCGTGGACGAGCTGCGTGAGGTCAACGGCATCGGCGAGCGCCGCTTCGCCGATCTACGCGATCTCGTACGGCCATGAACGCTCGTACGGCCATGAACGCCGCCCCGCGCCCCGGTTCCCGGGGTTCCCCCTCGCACCCCCGCCGAGCCGTGCACGCCGACTCCGGTGCCCGGCTGGGAGCCGCCCACCCACGGCAGGAAGGACCGACGGATCTCCGGCTGGTGCCACCGGCGCTCGCGGCCTGGGCGACGGCCGCGCTGACGCTGGACGCACCGCCCGCGCGGGTCATCGGCATCGTGGTCGTCTGCCTGTCCGCGGCCGGCGTCCTGCTGGCGGCACGTCGGCGGGCCGGATCCGGCCGACGCGCGTACGGGCCGGGCACCTGGCCGCGGGTGACGATCGCGGCCGCGCTGCTCTGCGTCGCCGCGGCCGCCGCCTCGGCAGGGCTGCACGGAGCGGATCTGCGCCGGGGGCCGGTGCCCGGACTTGCCCGGCAGTACGCCACTGTCACCGCCGAGGTCGAGGTCACCTCGGACCCTCGGCTCACCAGGCCGCGGGCCGCGGGCGACCGGGCGGCTCCGGTCTCCGCACTGATCGAGGCCGACGTGCGAGGTATTGAGGAGGCGGGAGGGCCGTCGGCGTCGGCCCGGACACCGGTGCTGCTCATCGTCGAGGTGGGCGCGCGGGACCCGGGACCGGATGAGCGCGCGCGGCTCACCGAGGAGGGCCCGGCGGGCTCACCCTGGCTGGGACTGCTGCCGTCGACACGACTGCGGGTGACCGGGCGGCTGGCTCCGCCGACGACGGGCGGCGACCGGGTCGCGGCCGTGCTGCGGGTGCGGGAGCGGGCGGCGCCGGAGGTGGTGGACGGACCGTCGGCGGCCCAGCGGTTCGCGGGGCGGTTGAGAGCGGGGCTGCGGGAGGCCACCGACGGGTTGCCGGCCGACGCGCGGGCGCTGCTGCCGGGCCTGGTCGTCGGGGACACCTCACGGATCACCCCTGAACTGGACGAGGCTTTCGAGGCCACCGACCTGACGCACACGCTGGCGGTCTCCGGAAGCAACCTGACGATCCTCCTGGCCCTGCTCCTCGGGCCGCCCGGTCTGGCCCAGCACGTCGAGCGGCGCGGCCTGGCACCCCGCCTCGGCGTCCCGCTGCGCACGACGGCGCTGCTCGGCGGTGCGCTCGCCCTCGCGTTCGTGGTCGTGTGCCGACCCGATCCGAGTGTGCTGCGGGCGGCGGCCTGCGGCACGGTCGCGCTGCTCGCCCTGGCGACGGGCCGCCGCAGATCGCTGCTCCCGGCGCTGGCGACGGCGGTGCTGCTGCTGGTGCTGTACGACCCGTGGCTGGCGCGCAGCTACGGCTTCCTGCTCTCCGTGCTGGCCACGGGCGCGCTGCTCACACTGGCGCCGCGCTGGAGCGCCGGGTTGCGGCGGCGCCGGGTGCCGCCGCGTCTGGCGGAGGCGTCGGCCGCCGCGGCCGCGGCCCAGGTGGTGTGCGCGCCGGTCGTCGCCGTGCTGTCGGCGCGGGTGAGCCTGGTGGCGGTGCCGTGCAATCTGCTCGCGGAGTTCGCGGTCGCGCCGGCCACCGTGCTGGGCTTCGCGGCGCTGGCGGCGGCACCGGTGGTGATGCCGGTGGCCAAGGCGCTGGCCTGGTGCGCGAGTTGGCCCGCCGGGTGGATCGCGGACGTGGCCCGGTTCGGGGCGGCGCTGCCCGGCGGGGGAGTGGACTGGCCCGGCGACTGGACGGGCGCGCTGTTGCTCGCCCTCGTCACGGCGGTGGTCGTGGGCGCGGGACGGCCACTGTCGCGCAGGCCCCGGCTGGCCGCTGCCTGCGGGGTGGCGCTGCTGCTCGTGGTGGTGCAGCCACCGCCACTGACCAGGGTGATCACGGGGTGGCCGCCGCCGGGCTGGCGGTTCGCCATGTGCGATGTGGGACAGGGCGACGCGACGGTGCTGGCGGCGGGCAAGGGCACCGGCGTGGTGGTGGACGCGGGGCCCGACGCGGTGCTGGTCGACCGGTGTCTGCGCACGCTCGGCGTCACCAGGGTCCCGCTGGTGGTGCTCACCCACTTCCACGCCGACCATGTCGCCGGACTGCCGGGCGTGCTGCGCGGACGTGAGGTGGGCGCGATCGAGACGACCGGCTTCGCGGAGCCCGTGGAACAGGCCGAGTTCGTGCGGAGGGAGGCCTCGGCGCACGGTGTGCCGCTCACCGTGGCCGCCGCCGGGGAGCGGCGGCGCATCGGTGACCTCGCGTGGGAGGTGCTGTGGCCGCGGTCGTGGCCCGCACCGGACCCGGACGGCCCCAACGACGCCAGTGTCACGCTGCTGGTGCGGTCGGGCGGCCTGCGGCTGCTGTTGCTCGGAGACCTCGAACCCCCGGCCCAGCAGGCGCTGCTGCGATCGACGGCGGGCGGGTCGCTGGGCGGGGTGGACGTGCTCAAGGTGGCCCATCACGGCTCGGCCTATCAGGACCCGGATCTGATACGGGCGGTGTCGCCCCGGGTGGCGCTGATCTCGACGGGCGCGGACAACACGTACGGGCACCCGGCCCCCAGCACGGTCGCGGCACTGCGGGCCGGGGGAGCGGTGGTGCTGCGGACGGACGTGGACGGGGCGTTGGCGGTGACCGGTGTGGGAGCGGAGTTGCGGGTGAGGGGAGACTGAGGCCATGCATTCTACCCAGGTTCTCGCTTATCTCCACCGCCTCGGGGTCGAGCGACCCGAGCACCCCACCGCCGATGTCCTGCGGCGACTGCACCTGCGCCACCTGCGGACCGTGCCCTTCGAGAACCTGTCGATCCATCTCGGCGAGGAGATCGTGCTGGAGGAGGAGCGACTGGTGGACAAGCTGGTCGGCGCCGGACGGGGAGGGTTCTGCTACGAGGTCAACGGGGCGTTCGGGGCGCTGCTGGCCGCGCTGGGGTTCGAGGTCACGCTGCTGGCGGCGCGGTCGTACGGGGAGGAAGGGCGGCTGGGGATCCCGTACGACCATCTCGCGCTGCGGGTGGGGACGCGGGACGAGGGCGAGTGGCTGGCCGACGTGGGCTTCGGGACGCACAGCCACCTTCCGTTGCGGTTCGGGGAGCGGGGCGCGCAGGAGGATCCCGGTGGGGTGTTCCGTATCGCCGAGGCGGGGCCGGACGCGGCCGGAGCGCGGGGCGGGGCGGCAGGGGAGGCCGCGGCCCGCGACCTGGACGTGATCCGGGACGGCAAGCTCCGGTACCGCCTGGAGACGCGCCCCCGGGTGCTCGCCGACTTCACGGCCGGGGCCTGGTGGCACAGCACCTCGCCCGCGTCGCACTTCACCCGGTCACTCGTCTGTTCGCGGCTCACGGAGGACGGAGGGAGGATCACGCTCGGCGGGCGGCGGCTCACGGAGACGTCCGCCGACGCGCGGCGCACCGAACGCGACCTGGGCGGCGACGAGGAGGTGCTCGCGGTGTACCGGGAGCGGTTCGGGATCGAACTCCGCGCGGTGCCCGTTGTCGCCGGTCGTGTGTGACGGCGACGCGCCCGGTGCGGTGCGACAGCCGGCTCCGTGGCGGCGCGGACCGTGCGGGCGGGGCTCGCGGTCGTGTGGGCGGACAGGGATGCGCGGCCGGGTGAGGCGAGCGGGGTGCGCGCGGAGTCGGGAGAGGGAGGCTCGGCCGGCTCGTGGGGACGGGGCGGGCAGGGCAGGGGATCGGCGGGTGTCGCCGTGCCGGAGAATGGCTCCGTGAGTGATGTGAGACATGTGCTGGTGCTGCCCGACCGCGATGCCGCGGAGGAGGCGGCGGAGGCGCTCGGGGAGCGGTTCGCGCTCGACGAGGAGCCGCAGTTGGTGCGGGACGCGCTGGCCGGTGAGGACGACGCCGAGGACGCGCAGTGGCTTCTCGTCCTGCGGGACGAGGCCGGCCGGCTGGATCCGAGGGAGCTGGACGCGTTCGTGGGGGAATGGGACGGCTGGCGCGAGGAGCCGTAGCCCCGGGGGTCGGTCTGACGGCCCCCGGCCACGGCCGGCTCGGGCGCGCGGGCACCGGCGCTGTGCGATGGCCGTCCGGCCGTCCCGCCGTCCGCGCCGTCCCGCCGTCCGCGCCGTCCCGCCGTTCGTTGTCAGTGGGGCGTGCCATGCTTGGCGCGATGGCCAGGAAGACTGCGAATGACGATCCTCTCGCCCCCGTGACGCTTGCCGTGGGCCAGGAGGACCTCCTGCTCGACCGTGCCGTGCGGGAGGTGGTGGCCGCCGCGCGGGCCGCCGACGCCGACACGGACGTACGGGATTTGACCTCGGACCAGTTGCAGCCCGGCACGCTCGCCGAGCTGACGAGTCCGTCGCTCTTCGCGGAGCGCAAGGTCGTGGTCGTACGCAATGCGCAGGATCTGTCCGCCGACACGGTCAAGGACGTGAAGGCGTATCTCGGGGCGCCCGCCGAGGAGATCACGCTCGTTCTGCTGCACGCGGGCGGCGCCAAGGGCAAGGGGCTGCTGGACGCCGCGCGCAAGGTGGGGGCGCGGGAGGTGGCGTGCCCCAAGATGACGAAGCCGGCGGACCGGCTGGCGTTCGTGCGGGGCGAGTTCCGGGTGCTGGGCCGGTCGGCCACGCCCGAGGCGTGCCAGACCCTCGTCGAGGCCATCGGGAGCGATCTGCGGGAGTTGGCGGCGGCGGCGGCCCAGCTGGTCGCCGACATCGAGGGCACGATCGACGAGGCCGTCGTCGGGCGGTACTACACCGGGCGGGCCGAGGCGTCGAGCTTCACGGTGGCCGACCGGGCCGTCGAGGGGCGGGCGGCGGAGGCGCTGGAGGCGCTGCGGTGGTCGCTGGCGACCGGGGTGGCGCCGGTGTTGATCACGAGCGCGCTGGCCCAGGGGGTGCGGGCGATCGGGAAACTGTCCTCGGCCCGCGGTGGGCGGCCGGCCGATCTGGCGCGGGAGCTGGGGATGCCGCCGTGGAAGATCGACCGGGTGCGGCAGCAGATGCGGGGGTGGACTCCGGACGGGGTCGCCGTGGCCCTGCGGGCGGTGGCCGAGGCCGACGCCGGGGTCAAGGGCGGCGGTGACGATCCGGAGTACGCCCTGGAGAAGGCGGTCGTGACGATCGCCCGCGCGGCACGTTCCAGGGGACGGGCGTAGGTCCACGCGAGGTCGGGGTCCCTCGCCCGCGCGGCTGAGTCCGGGGGGACGCCGAAGGCCCCGGCGCTCGTCCTGGGGAAGGACGGGCTCCGGGGCCTTCGGTTCAAACCGGGAGATCCGCGCCCGCGTGGCGAACGCAGGCCGCGCGCGGATCGATGGGTGCCGGACGGGAGCGGATGAGAGAGGGCCCGCTCTGGGTCCTTCCGGCGGTCAGATCAAAGAAGAGGTTCAGCCCTTGAGGGACGCGACCTTGGTGGCCAGCGCCGACTTCTTGTTGGCGGCCTGGTTCTTGTGGATGACACCCTTGGCGACGGCCTTGTCGAGCTGACGCGCGGCAGCGCGCTGGTACTCGGTGGCCTTCTCGGTGTCACCCGCGGCAGCGGCCTCGCGGGCCTTGCGGATCGCGGTCTTCAGGGAGGACTTGACGGCCTTGTTGCGCAGCCGGGCCTTCTCGTTGGTCTTGATCCGCTTGATCTGGGACTTGATGTTCGCCACGAATGAGCCTTTGCAGGTTCTGGCACGGGGCCGCTCGGGTCCCGTGCCGATGATTTTCTTGGGGTGTGTCTCGTGCTGAGAGGGCAAGAGACACAGCTATTCACACTACCAGGGGCTCTCCGAGTGGCCCAAACCGGTCCCAGGTCGCCGCGCGTGGGACCATGGAGGCTACGTAACGATCCGACCCGAGACCGCAGACACTGCGGACGCCTCAAGAATCAGGACCCTGCGTGCCCGCGATCCCTAGCCATGTGCCCGAGCCGAGCCGTACCGACCCGGCGCTGATCCGCAACTTCTGCATCATCGCGCACATCGACCATGGCAAGTCCACGCTCGCCGACCGGATGCTCCAGCTGACGGGTGTGGTCGACCAGCGGCAGATGCGCGCTCAGTACCTCGACCGCATGGACATCGAGCGCGAGCGCGGCATCACGATCAAGTCCCAGGCGGTGCGTCTGCCCTGGGCCCCGACCACGGGTCCCGACCAGGGTGCGACGCACATCCTCAACATGATCGACACCCCCGGGCACGTCGACTTCACCTACGAGGTCTCACGGTCGCTGGCCGCCTGTGAGGGAACCGTCCTCCTCGTCGACGCCGCCCAGGGCATCGAGGCGCAGACCCTCGCCAACCTGTACCTGGCGATGGAGAACGATCTCGCGATCGTGCCCGTGCTGAACAAGATCGACCTGCCGGCCGCGCAGCCCGAGAAGTTCGCCGAGGAGCTCGCCAACCTGGTCGGGTGCGATCCCGACGACGTGCTGCGGGTGTCCGCCAAGACCGGCCTCGGTGTGGACGCGCTGCTGGACAAGGTCGTCGCGACCGTTCCGGCGCCGGTCGGGGTCGCCGACGCGCCCGCCCGCGCGATGATCTTCGACTCGGTGTACGACTCCTACCGGGGCGTCGTGACGTATGTGCGTGTCATCGACGGCCAGCTCACCAAGCGTGAGCGGATCCGGATGATGTCCACCAACGCCACGCACGAACTGCTGGAGATCGGCACCAACTCGCCGGAGATGCTGCCGGCCGACGGTCTCGGCGTCGGCGAGGTGGGCTACCTCATCACCGGTGTGAAGGACGTCCGCCAGTCCAAGGTCGGTGACACCATCACCACCCTGCACAAGGGGGCGACCGAGGCGCTCGGCGGGTACAAGGACCCCAAGCCGATGGTGTTCTCGGGGCTCTATCCGCTCGACGGCTCCGACTACCCCGAGCTGCGTGACGCGCTGGACAAGCTCCAGCTCAACGACGCCGCGCTGGTGTACGAGCCGGAGACCTCCGCGGCCCTCGGTTTCGGGTTCCGCGTCGGCTTCCTGGGCCTGCTGCACCTCGATGTGATCCGGGAGCGGCTGGAGCGCGAGTTCGGGCTCGACCTCATCGCCACCGCGCCGAACGTGGTTTACCGCGTCCTCATGGAGGACGGCAGCGAGCACACGGTCACCAACCCGAGCGAGTTCCCCGAGGGGAAGATCAACGACGTGTACGAGCCGGTCGTGCGCGCCACGATCCTCGCGCCGTCCGAGTTCATCGGCTCGATCATGGAGCTGTGCCAGACCCGGCGCGGCACTCTCCTGGGCATGGACTACCTGTCCGAGGACCGGGTCGAGATCCGCTACACGCTCCCGCTGGCCGAGATCGTCTTCGACTTCTTCGACCAGCTGAAGTCCAAGACCCGCGGTTACGCCTCGCTCGACTACGAGCCCACCGGCGAGCAGACCTCCAGCCTGGTCAAGGTCGACATCCTGCTGCACGGCGACAAGGTGGACGCCTTCTCGGCGATCACGCACAAGGACGCGGCGTACGCGTACGGCGTGCGGCTCGTCGCCAAGCTGCGAGAGCTCATCCCGCGGCAGGCCTTCGAGGTGCCCATCCAGGCCGCGGTCGGCTCCCGGGTCATCGCGCGCGAGACCATCCGCGCCATCCGCAAGGACGTCCTCGCCAAGTGCTACGGCGGTGACATCTCCCGTAAGCGGAAGCTGCTGGAGAAGCAGAAGGAGGGCAAGAAGCGGATGAAGATGGTGGGTTCCGTGGAAGTTCCGCAGGAGGCCTTCATCGCCGTGCTCTCCAGCGATGACAGCGCGGGAGCGGGCAAGGGCAAGAAGTAACCACGGGTTACCCGCGGGTACATCGCCGAAACGGACGCAATCGGGGCCCGTCGTACGAAAGTGCGGCGGGCCCCCGTGCATGCGGGCGGTCGCTCTCTGTACGAAGTGACAGGCCGCGGCCTCTTACGCAGCCGCCGGTCGCGGCTTAGTCTGATCTCTGCTCGCTAGTTACTCGCGAGTTAAACAACAGTCACAACCACACCCCGTGAGCAGACCCAGCCGCACTGAGCCAGCCGCACCGTCGCGGGCCCCGGAGGATGTCGTGAGCGACACACAGACACTGATCGAGAACCGTCCGCCGTCCGTCGCGGGCCTCTTCCTGGACCGCGTGGCGGCCACCCCGGACGCCGAGGCCTACCGCTATCCGGTGGTCGCGGCCCCGGGGCAGGGCCCGGACGACTGGAAGTCGCTCACCTGGGCGCAGGCCGCCGAGCGGGTCTACGCGATCGCCGCGGGCCTGATCGAGCTGGGTGTGGGGCCCGAGCAGCGGGTGGCCCTGGCCTCCTCGACCCGCGTCGAGTGGATCCTCGCCGACCTGGGCATCCTGTGCGCCGGTGCCGCCACCACCACGGTCTACCCGCAGACCAACGCCGACGAATCGGCGTTCATCCTCTCCGACTCCGCGAGCCGGGTGCTGATCGCCGAGGACGCGGCGCAGCTCGCCAAGGTGCGGGAGAAGCGCGCCGAGCTGCCCGAGCTGACCCATGTCGTGGTGATCGACCCGGCCGGCGTCGAGACCGGCGACTGGGTGCTCTCGCTGGCCGAGCTGGAGCAGCGCGGTGCCGCGTACCTGGAGAAGCACCCCGAGCTGATCAAGGAGCGGGTCGCGGCGATCACCAAGGACCAGCTCGCCACCCTCATCTACACCTCCGGCACCACCGGCCGCCCGAAGGGCGTGCGTCTGCCGCACGACAACTGGTCGTACATGGCGAAGGCGATCGCCTCGACCGGCCTGGTCGGCGCCGACGACGTCCAGTACCTGTGGCTGCCGCTCGCGCACGTCTTCGGCAAGGTGCTCATCTCCGGCCAGATCGAGGTCGGGCACGTCACCGCCGTCGACGGCCGCGTCGACAAGATCATCGAGAACCTTCCGGTGGTCCAGCCGACGTACATGGCGGCCGTGCCGCGCATCTTCGAGAAGGTCTACAACGGGGTCGCGGCCAAGGCGCGGGCCGGTGGCGGCGCCAAGTACAAGATCTTCCAGTGGGCCGCCGAGGTGGCCCGCGAGTACGCCAAGGTCACCCAGGACAACTTCCGGCGCACCGGCAACCGCACGGCGCCGTTCGGGCTGTCCGCCAAGCACAAGGTCGCCGACGCGCTCGTCTACGCCAAGATCCGCGAGGCCTTCGGCGGCAAGCTGCGTGCCTGTGTCTCGGGCAGTGCCGCCCTCGCGCCCGAGATCGGCTACTTCTTCGCCGGCGCCGGCATCCACGTCCTCGAGGGCTACGGGCTCACCGAGTCCTCCGCGGCCTCCTTCGTCAACCCCGGCGAGGCCTACCGCACCGGCACGGTCGGCAAGCCGCTGCCCGGCACGGAGGTGCGCATCGCGGAGGACGGCGAGATCCTGCTGCGCGGCCCCGGCATCATGGAGGGCTACCACGGGCTGCCCGACAAGACCGCCGAGGTGCTGGAGTCGGACGGCTGGTTCCACACCGGCGACATCGGCGAGCTGTCGGCCGACGGCTATCTGCGGATCACCGACCGCAAGAAGGACCTCATCAAGACGTCCGGCGGCAAGTACATCGCGCCCGCCGAGGTCGAGGGCCAGTTCAAGGCGGTGTGCCCGTACGTCTCCAACATCCTCGTGCACGGCGCCGACCGTAACTTCTGCACGGCGCTCATCGCGCTCGACGAGCCGTCGATCCTGGAGTGGGCGAAGGAGAACGGGCTCGCGGGCAAGTCGTACGCCGAGGTCGTCGCCGCGCCCGCGACGGTCGCCCTCGTCGAGGGGTACGTCACGGAGCTCAACGAGGGGCTCCAGCGCTGGCAGACCATCAAGAAGTTCCGGCTGCTGCCGCGGGACCTCGATGTGGAGCACGGCGAGATCACGCCCAGCCTGAAGCTGAAGCGGCCGGTGGTGGAGCGGGAGTACAAGCATCTGATCGACGAGATGTACTCCGGGTCGCGCGAGGCGTAGGGATTCGCGAGGCGTAGGGATTCGCGAGGCGTAGGGATTCGCGAGGAGCGAGGGAGGCGGGGAACTGTTCGTGGCCACGGGTTCGCCGTGGCCGGCCGCACGGTTCACCGCGCCCCGCCCCACGCTCCCACCTCAGGAGTCGTGCTCCCAGGTCAGGACACGCGCTCCCGCGTCAGGACACGCGGCCTCTGCCGATCAGGTGACGTAGCTCCCTGACCCGGGTGCGCAGGGTCTCCAGGTCCGGGGGATCGTCCCCGGACAGCTGGTCCTCCAGCGCGGCCAGTTCTCTGCTCAGCCGGCCGAAGCCGGCCTGTTCTCCGGCCAGCAGCCGCTCCAGCTGGCGGTTCTTGCGGTGCAGGTCCAGGAAGACCGAGACCTTGGCGCGCAGCACCCACGGGTCGAACGGTTTCGTCAGATAGTCGGCGGCGCCGGTCGCGTAGCCGCGGAAGGCGTAGCCGGAGTCGTCGTCCGCGCCGGTCAGGAAGATGATCGGGACGTCCTTGGTCTGGTCGAGCCGTTTGATGTTGGCGGCGGTCTCGAAGCCGTCCATGCCCGGCATGCGGACGTCGAGCAGGACGAGCGCGAACCGCTGCCGCAGCAGCGCCTTCATCGCCTCCTCGCCCGAGCGGGCCCGGACGAGCGGCTGGTTGAGAGACCCCAGGATGGCTTCCAGCGCGATCAGGTTGTCCTCCATGTCGTCGACGAGGAGGATGCCCGCGCGTTCGTCGGTCGTTGCCCCAGCACTCATGATCACGGTGCCTCACTCGATGCGTGCCCCTCCGACTCCTCGGGCGCATCGGGCTCCGCGGGGCCGGTGTTCCCGGGGTCGAGGAGGGCGCAGACGACCGTCAGCAGCCGGTCCACGTCCACCGGTTTGGGGACGTAGTCGTTGGCGCCCCGCGCGATGGACTTCTCGCGGTCGCCGGGCATCGCCTTGGCCGTCAGGGCGACGATGGGCAGCCCGGTCCAGCGCGGGGTGCGGCGGATCGCGGCGATGGTCTCGTAGCCGTCCATCTCCGGCATCATGATGTCCATCAGGACGAGTTCGACGTCCGGGTTGCGCTCCAGGGTCTCGATGCCCTCGCGGCCGTTCTCCGCGTAGAGGACCGGCATGCCGACCCGGCCCAGGACGTGGGTGAGCGCGAAGACGTTGCGGATGTCGTCGTCCACGATCAGCACCCGCCTGCCGTGCAGCACCTGACTCGCGCGGCCGGACTGCCAGGCCTCCAGCTTGGTCGGCAACGGCCAGGAGTCGTCGCTCTCGTGCGGGGCCGCGTACGGCTCGGCGGCCGACTGCTCGGGGACGGCGACCGGGACGCGCTCGTCCAGCGCGTGCTCGTCGAGGGCGCGACCGTCCAGCGCGCGCTCGTCCAAGGCACGTTCGTCCAGAGCGCGTTCGTTCAGGACTCGGTCCCGCGTGGCTCGGTCTCGTGTGGCTCGGTCCTGCGGGGCGTGGCCGTTCGCCGAGCGACCGGGGCTGGCCACGGGGACGTACAGGGTGAAGGTCGAACCCTTGCCCGGGTCGCTCTCCGCGACGATCCGGCCGCCGAGCAGGCCCGCGATCTCCCGGCTGATCGACAGGCCGAGGCCCGTGCCGCCGTACTTGCGGTTGGTCGTGCCGTCGGCCTGCTGGAACGCCTCGAAGATCACCGGGAGTTTCTCGGGGGCGATACCGATACCGGTGTCCGACACCGCGAACGCGATCACCTCGTCGCTGACCTGGACGAAGCGGTGCTCGGGGTCCGCCACCCGGCTCACCCGCAGTTCCACCCGGCCGGACGCGGTGAACTTGATCGCGTTGGAGAGCAGGTTGCGCAGGATCTGCTGGAGGCGCTGCTCGTCCGAGTACATCTCGCGCGGCACGGCCTCCCCCACCGACAGCTCGAAGGCGAGGCCCCGGTCGAGGGTGAGCGGGCGGAAGGTGGCGTGGACGTAGTCCAGCAGCTTGATGAGGGGGAGCTTCTTGGGCCGTACGTCCATCCGGCCGGCCTCGATCTTCGACAGGTCCAGGATGTCGTTGATCAGCTGGAGCAGGTCCGAGCCCGAGCGGTGGATCGTCGACGCGAACTGGACCTCCTGGTCGGAGAGATGGCCGTCCGGGTTGTCGGACAGCAAGCGAGCCAGGATCAGCAGGGAGTTCAGCGGGGTGCGCAGCTCGTGCGACATGTTGGCCAGGAACTCCGACTTGTACTGCGAGGACGTCGCCAGGAGCGCGGCCTTCTCCTCCAGTTCCGCGTTTGAGCGCTGCAACTCGGCCTGCTGCTTCTGGAGTTCGTCCGAGCGGTCCTGGAGCTGCGTCGCCAGTCGCTGGGACTCGCCGAGCAGTGACTCCGTGCGGGAGTTGGCGATGATCGTGTTGATGGCCACGCCGATGGTGTTCACGAACTGGTCGAAGAAGGCCAGGTGCACGTCCGAGAAGCGGGAGAAGGACGCCAGCTCGATCACACCGAGGAGCTTGTCCTCGAACAGGATCGGGATGATGACGATCGTGGTGGGGGCCGCCTCCCCCAGACCGCTGTTGATCTTGATGTAGTGCGGCGGGGCCTCCTCGACGAGGATCCGTTTCTTCTCCCGGGCCGCCTGACGGACCAGGCCGTGCACCGGGAGGCCGCCCGTCTCGACGGTCGCGCCCTGCGCCGAGCCGTAGCCCGCGATGAACGCGAGACCCTTGGCCGGAACGGCGGTGCGCACGCCCGCGCCGTCCTCGGGATCGGCCAGGTAGAAGGCGCCGTACTGGGCGTTGACCAGCGGGGTCAGCTCGCGCAGGATCAGGTCGGCGACCTCCATCAGGTCGCGGTGGCCCTGCATCAGGGCGGCCAGCCGGGCGAGGTTCGACTCCAGCCAGTCCTTCGCGCGGGTCGTCTCGCGCAGGTTGGCCACCATCAGGTTGATGTTGTCCTTCAGCTCGGCGACCTCGCCCTGCGTCTCCACCGTGATCGAGCGGGACATGTCGCCCTGCGCCACCGCCGAGGCCACCTCGGCGATCGCCCGGACCTGGGTGGTCAGGTTCAGGGCGAGTTCGTTCACGTTCGTCGTCAGCCGCTTCCAGGTGCCGTACACGCCCTCCACCCGTGCCTGGCCGCCCAGTTGTCCCTCGGAGCCGACCTCACGGGCCACCCGGGTCACCTCGGAGGAGAACGAGGAGAGCGTGTCCACCATGGTGTTGATGGTGGTCTTCAGCTCCAGGATCTCGCCGCGCGCGTCCACGTCGATCTTCTTCGACAGGTCGCCCTGCGCCACCGCCGTCGCCACCTGGGCGATGTTGCGGACCTGTGAGGTCAGGTTGTCGGCCATGTAGTTGACGTTGTCGGTCAGGTCCCGCCACACGCCCGACACGCCCAGCACCTGGGCGCGTCCGCCCAGCCGCCCGTCGGTGCCGACCTCGCGGGCCACCCGGGTGACCTCGTCGGCGAAGGCGCGCAGCTGCTCCACCATCGTGTTGACGGTGTCCTTGAGTTCGAGGATCTCGCCGCGCGCGTCGACGGTGATCTTCTTTGACAGGTCGCCGTTGGCCACGGCCGTGGTCACCTGGGCGATGTTGCGCACCTGCGAGGTCAGGTTCAGCGCCATGAAGTTGACGTTGTCGGTGAGGTCCTTCCAGACCCCCGACACGCCCCGCACCTGCGCCTGGCCGCCGAGGTTGCCCTCGGTGCCGACCTCGCGGGCGACGCGGGTGACCTCGTCGGCGAAGGCGGAGAGCTGGTCGACCATGGTGTTGATGGTCGACTTCAGTTCGAGGATCTCGCCCTTCGCCTCGACGGTGATCTTCTTGCCCAGGTCGCCCTGGGCGACGGCGGTGGACACCAGGGCGATGTTGCGGACCTGCGAGGTCAGGTTGTCCGCCATGAAGTTGACGTTGTCGGTGAGGTCCTTCCAGACCCCGGAGACGCCCCGCACCTGGGCCCGCCCGCCGAGGTTGCCCTCGGTGCCGACCTCGCGGGCGACGCGGGTGACCTCGTCGGCGAAGGCGGAGAGCTGGTCGACCATGGTGTTGATGGTCGACTTCAGTTCGAGGATCTCGCCCTTCGCGTCGACGGTGATCTTCTGGCTCAGGTCGCCGTTGGCCACCGCCGTGGTCACCTGGGCGATGTTGCGGACCTGAGAAGTGAGGTTCGAGGCCATGAAGTTGACGTTGTCGGTGAGGTCCTTCCAGACGCCGGAGACGCCCCGCACCTGGGCCCGGCCGCCCAACTGGCCCTCGGTACCGACCT
Organism: Streptomyces sp. NPDC002306; assembly: GCF_053593435.1. NCBI lineage: Bacteria > Bacillati > Actinomycetota > Actinomycetes > Kitasatosporales > Streptomycetaceae > Streptomyces > Streptomyces sp. NPDC002306. The sequence continues at coordinate 37,047 of NZ_JBSFCK010000003.1, read as the reverse complement.
CGCGGGCCACCCGGGTGACCTCGTCGGCGAAGGCGGAGAGCTGGTCGACCATCGTGTTCACGGTCAGCTTCAGTTCGAGCAGCTCACCGGTCGCCTCGACGGTGACCGTGCGGGTCAGGTCGCCCCGGGCCACCGCCGTGGTCACCAAGGCGATGTCACGGACCTGGGCGGTCAGCCGGGACGCCATCGTGTTGACCGCCTCGGTCACGTCCCGCCAGCTTCCCGACAGGCCCTGCACCTTGGCCCGGCCGCCGAGCCGGCCCTCGGTGCCGACCTCGCGGGCCACCCGGGTCACCTCGCCGGTGAACAGCGACAGCTGGTCGACCATCTTGTTCACGGTCCGGCCCAGCCGGCGCAGATCACCGCGCAGCTGCCGGCTGCCGTCGTGCAGGTCGACCCGCTGGGTCAGATCGCCGCCCGCCACCGCGTCCAGCACCCGCGTGGCGTTCGCGGCCGGCGCCACCAGGGCGTCGAGCACCTGGTTCACGTCGTTCACCCGGGAGGTCCAGGCGCCCGGACCCGGGCTCGCCGACACCCGCTCGTCGAGCCGGCCGTGCCGGACGAGCTCCCTCTTGACGCGCTGCACCTCGGAGTTGAAGTGCGTGCTGCGATCCATGATCTGGTTGAAGGCCGCGATGAGTTCGGCGACCATCCCCTGGCCGGATTCCGGCACCTTGGTGAAGTCGCCGTCCCGTGCCGCGGTCATCGCGGCGAGCAGAGGGCGCAGTTCGGATGCTCGGATATGGTCGGGTTTCTGTCCGTCTTCGAGCACACGCGTAGCACTGTTCTCACTCATGGCGGCCCACTTCGGTAACTCGGTGCTTATGGGCGTGGCCAGTCTGTCACTCTGTCGGCATCGACCGAGGCGTATTCGTCCGAACCGTTCGGGGAGCTGTCCATGGGGGCCATTCCGACGCAACGGGAGACCCTTCCCCTTGCCTCCGAAGCTTCCGGCGCCTCCGACGTGTGCGCGCCGGAGCGCGCGCAGGTGCGCGCGACCCTGTCCGGAAGTTCCCTGGCGCCCGGCTCCGCCCGCGCCCTCGTGCGCGCCGCGCTCGGCGAGTGGGCCACCCGCGGCCTGCCCGGCACCGCCCACCTCACCGACCTCCTGGCCGACGACGTCACGCTCGTCGTCAGCGAACTCGTCACCAACGCCGTCGTCCACGCCGGCACCGACGTCGGGCTGGTGTGCCGTCTGGAGGAGCCGACGGGCGCCGTCGTCGTGGAGGTCTCCGACCAGCACCCCTCACGTCCTCCGCGCGACGGCGCCGCCGAACCGCCCTTCGAGACACCGGAGTACGGGCGCGGCCTGCGCCTGGTCGCCACCCTCGCCGAGGCCTGGGGCGTCACCTACAGCCGGGGCACCAAGACGGTGTGGGCACGGCTGCCCGCCGAGCCGGAGGCGGACCCGCGGGCGTACGACCCCGAGCGCGCTCCGGCGTTCGCGCTGGGCGTGGCCGAGAGCCTCGCCCCCGAGCCCCATCGGGCCGACCGGGACCGGGACTGGCTGGGCCGCGGCGCCCTGTCCTTCCTCGCCGAGGCTTCCGACCTGCTCGCGGGCCAGCTCGACGAGGACCTGGTGGCCGCGCTCACCGGCCAGCTGATCGTGCCGCGGCTGGCCGACTGGTGCGCGGTGTGGCTGGAGGACGAGGCCACCGGCCGGGGCGGCTGGAGCGACGCGGCGGGCGCCGGGCCACGGCTGGCCCGGGTCTGGCACGGCAGCGAGAACGTCATCGAGGAGCTGCGCACGGCCCTGGAGAAGGACCCGCCGCGACCGCCGGACGCGATACGTTCCGGGCCCGTGCCGTTTCCCTGGCCCGGGGTGGCGCCGGGCGGGAGCGTCGCCCGCGGGTCCCGGGGGGCGCACGGTACGGCGCTCGCCTACCGCCTGGTCGCCGGCGGGCGCCCGCTGGGCACCCTGGTCATCGGGCGGGCCGGACTGGCCCGCTTCCCCGACGAGGTCACCGGACTGGTGGAGGACCTCAGCCGCCGGGTGGCGCTGGCCATCGGGGCCGCCCGCCAGTACGCCCGCCAGGCCACCATCAGCGCCGTCCTCCAGCGCGGCCTGCTGCCCGGCGCCGTCGCCGAGATCCCCGGGGTGCGCAGCGCCCTCGTCTACGAGCCCTGCGACAAGGGCGGCCCCAGCGGCGACTTCTACGACCTCTTCCCGGCCGGTGACGGCCGCTGGTGCTTCGCCGTCGGCGACGTCCAGGGCAAGGGCCCCGAGGCGGCCGTCGTGATCGGCCTCGCCCGGCCCTGGCTGCGGCTGCTGGCCCGCGAGGGCTACCGCGTCGCCGACGTCCTGGACCGGCTCAACCAGCTCCTCCTGGACGACGCGACGGAGGCCGCCGACGCCGCCGCCCGCGCCCTCGTCGGCCCGGCCGGCCCGGGCGACGGCCCGCAGACCCGCTTCCTCTCCCTGCTCTACGGCGAGCTCGTCCCCTTCGACGGCGGTGTCCGCTGCACCCTCGCCTCCGCCGGACACCCGCTGCCGCTGCTCCTCGGCCCCGACGGCGGCGTCCGTACGGTCGCCCGGCCGCAGACCCTCCTCGGGGTCGTCGAGGACGAGACGTACACCAGTGACGCCTTCGAGCTGCTCCCCGGCGACAGCCTGCTCTGCGTCACGGACGGGGTGACCGAGCGGCGCTGCGGTCCGCGCCAGTTCGACGACGGCGACGGCCTCGCCACGGCGTTCGCCGGCTGCGCGGGTCTCGACGCGGAACTGATCGCTGAGCGCATCAGGCGCCTGGTCCACGAGTTCGGCGGCCGGCCACCGGAGGACGACCTGGCCCTGCTGGTGCTCCAGGCGGAATAGCCAGGGCGTCCCGGGGCCACGGCGTGGCCGGTGCGGGTGCGGGTGCGGGTGCGGGTGCGGGTCCGCGCTCCGCCCGGTTCGGTCCGCCTGGCCCGGGGACCATCCGAGCGTGCGGGACAATGGGGGACATGCCTTCCGCACTCCCCGACGGCGAGCCCGTCCCCGGCGACGGCGTGCTCCCCGCCTCCGCGCTCGCCGGAGCCGCCGGCCGCCCCCTCGGGTTCTACCTGCACGTCCCCTACTGCGCGACCCGCTGCGGCTACTGCGACTTCAACACCTACACCGCGACCGAGCTGCGCGGCACCGGCGGCGTCCTCGCCTCCCGCGAGAACTACGCCGACACCCTGATCGACGAGATCCGCCTGGCCCGCAAGGTCCTCGGTGACGACCCGCGCGAGGTGCGCACGGTCTTCGTCGGCGGCGGCACGCCCACCCTGCTGCCCGCGGACGATCTCGTCCGGATGCTGGACGCGATCCGCGCCGAGTTCGGGCTGGCGGCGGACGCGGAGATCACGACGGAGGCGAACCCGGAGTCGGTGGACCCGGCCTATCTCGCCACGCTCCGGCACGGCGGCTTCAACCGGATCTCCTTCGGCATGCAGAGCGCCAGGCAGCACGTCCTGAAGATCCTCGACCGCACCCACACCCCCGGCCGGCCGGAGGCCTGTGTCGCCGAGGCGCGCGCGGCGGGCTTCGCACACGTCAACCTGGACCTGATCTACGGCACACCCGGCGAGTCGGACGACGACTGGCGGGCCTCCCTGGACGCGGCGCTGGGGGCCGGCCCCGACCACGTCAGCGCGTACGCCCTGATCGTCGAGGAGGGCACCCAGCTCGCCCGCCGCATCCGGCGCGGCGAGGTCCCCATGACGGACGACGACGTCCACGCGGACCGGTACCTGATCGCGGACGAGGCGCTGTCGGCGGCGGGCTTCGACTGGTACGAGGTGTCGAACTGGGCGACCTCCGAGGCGGCCCGCTGCCTGCACAACGAGCTGTACTGGCGCGGAGCCGACTGGTGGGGCGCGGGACCCGGCGCGCACAGCCACGTCGGCGGGGTGCGCTGGTGGAACGTGAAGCACCCGGGGGCGTACGCGGCGGCGCTGGGGGGCGGCCGTTCACCGGGCGCCGGGCGGGAGATCCTCTCCGACGAGGACCGGCGGGTGGAGCGGATTTTGCTGGAGCTGCGGCTGCGGGAGGGCGTACCGCTGGACCTGCTCCACGAGGCCGGCCGCACGGCCGCGCGACGGGCCCTGTCGGACGGGCTGCTGTCGCCGGAGCCGTACGAGGCGGGCCGCGCGGTGCTCACCCTGCGCGGGCGACTGCTGGCCGACGCGGTGGTGCGGGACCTCGTGGACTGAGGCGGCGACGCGGGGATCCGGCGGACCGAGGCGGTCGTACGGGACCTCGTGGACCGAAGGGGCGTCCGCGGCCGGGCCGCCACACCCTCCGACCACGAGGCCTTGTGGCCGCCACACCCTCCGACCACGAGGCCCTGTGGCCGTCAGACCGTCACGAAGTCGATCAGTTCCTCGACCCGCCCCAGCAGCTCCGGCTCCAGATCCTTGTACGACCGCACGCGGGACAGGATCGCCTGCCACGCGGCCCCCGTGTTCTGCGGCCACCCCAGTTCCCGGCACACGCCGGTCTTCCAGTCCTGCCCGCGCGGGATCCGGGGCCAGGCCTCGATCCCCAGGGACGACGGCTTCACCGCCTCCCAGATGTCGATGTACGGGTGGCCCACCACCAGTGCGTGCGCGCTCGTCACCGACGCGGCGATCCGGGACTCCTTGGAGCCCGGCACCAGGTGGTCCACCAGCACGCCCAGCCGGGCGTCCGGTCCGGGGGAGAAGGCGGCCACGATCGAGGGCAGGTCGTCCACGCCCTCCAGGTACTCCACGACCACGCCCTCGATGCGCAGGTCGTCCCCCCACACCTTCTCGACCAGCTCGGCGTCGTGCCGGCCCTCGACGTAGATGCGCCCGGCGCGGGCCACCCGGGCCCGTGCGCCGGGCACGGCGACCGAGCCGGACGCCGTACGGGCGGGGCGCGGCGGGCCGCCCGCGGCGGGCCGGACCAGCGTCACCACCCTGCCCTCCAGGAGGAAGCCCCGCGGCTCCAGGGGGAACACCCGGTGCTTGCCGAAGCGGTCCTCCAGCGTCACCGTGCCCGCCTCGCAGCGGATCACCGCGCCGCAGAAGCCCGTACCGGGCTCCTCGACCACCAGACCGGGCTCGGCGGGGACCTCCGGCACCGGCTTGGGCTTCTTCCACGGCGGCGTCAGGTCGGCTGAGTACGAGCGCATTCGGATGACGATAGGAGAAGCCGTCGGCGAGGGCTCACGACACGCCGAAACGCTCCGCGAGCGCGTCCCGCTGCGCCCGCACGAAGGCCGCGTCCACCACCGCCCCGTGACCGGGCACGTACAGCGCGTCCTCGCCGCCCAGGGCCAGCAGCCGGTCCAGCGCCGCGGGCCAGCGCGCCGGAACCGCGTCGGGGCCGGCCTGCGGCGCGCCGGACTCCTCGACCAGGTCGCCACAGAACACCACCACCGGGTCGCCCGGCACCACGACCGCGAGGTCCCGGGCGGAGTGCCCCGGGCCCACGTCGGCCAGCAGGACGGACGGGCCACCGGCCGGTTCCAGGCGCAGACCGCCCCGGACGGCGTGATGCGGACGCGCGAGAGCGTCGGCCGCCTCCCGCGCGGCCGTGGCGTCGAGGCCGTTGCGCACCGCGTCCGCGCGCATCTCCTCACGCCCGTCCCCGAAAGCGTCACGTGCGACGGCGTCACGTCCGACTGCGTCACGTCCGACGGCGTCCGGTCCGTCGACGGCGTCCGGTCCCGCGAGGCCGTCCGGTCCCGCGTCCGCGCTCTCGCCCGCCGCCGCCCACACCGTTGCGTCCGCGAACGCCGCCGCCCCGAAGACGTGGTCGAAGTGGGGGTGGGTGAGTGCGAGAAAGCGCACACGGCACCCGGCGATCGCCTCCGCCTGCCCGCGCAGCCGGGCGCCCTCCGCCAGACTCGAACCGGCGTCGACCAGCAACGCGGAACCGGCCCCCACGACCAGCCCCACCGTGCAGTCCCACACCGGCAGACGGCACCGGCCGACCCCCTCGGCCAGCCGCTCCCACCCCAGCTCTTCCCAAGTCACCGTCATGCGGCGACGCTAGCGGTAGGAGCGGGCCCGCCACGACGTCGCAGGCCCAGCCTTGCCCGGGGCGTACCCCACGGCCGTACACTGGCTCGGGGAACGCTGGCACTCGCACGCGCAGAGTGCCAGGAACCGGGACGACACGGGAAGACGGCCGAGGCGACGACATGCTGGAGGTGTGCGCGAGATGCTGAGCGAACGCAGGCTCCAGGTGCTGCGCGCCATCGTCCAGGACTACGTCGGCACCGAGGAGCCGGTGGGCTCCAAGGCGCTCACCGAGCGGCACAACCTCGGTGTCTCGCCGGCCACCGTGCGCAACGACATGGCCGCCCTGGAGGACGAGGGGTACATCGCCCAGCCGCACACCAGTGCCGGGCGCATCCCCACCGACAAGGGCTACCGGCTGTTCGTCGACAAGCTCGCGGGCGTCAAACCGATGACGGCGCCCGAGCGGCGCGCGATCCAGAACTTCCTCGACGGGGCCGTCGACCTCGACGACGTAGTGGCCCGGACCGTGCGGCTGCTCGCGCAGCTGACGCGGCAGGTCGCCGTCGTGCAGTACCCGTCGCTGACCCGGTCCACGGTGCGGCACGTGGAGCTGCTGTCGCTGGCCCCGGCGCGCGTGATGCTGGTGCTGATCACCGACACCGGCCGGGTCGAGCAGCGGGTGGTCGACTGCCCGGCGCCGTTCGGCGAGACCTCCCTGGCGGATCTGCGGGCCCGGCTGAACAGCAGGGTCGCGGGGCGCCGGTTCGCGGACGTGCCGCGGCTGCTGGAGGACCTCCCGGACGCCTTCGAGGCGGAGGACCGCGGTACGGTCTCGACGGTGCTCTCCACCCTGCTGGAGACGCTCGTCGAGGAGAACGAGGAGCGGCTGATGATCGGCGGCACCGCCAATCTGACCCGCTTCGGACATGACTTCCCTCTCACGATCCGCCCGGTGCTGGAGGCGCTGGAGGAGCAGGTCGTGCTGCTGAAGTTGCTTGGCGAGGCGGGTGATTCGGGCATGACCGTACGCATCGGTCACGAGAACGCCTATGAGGGACTCAACTCCACTTCCGTGGTCTCGGTCGGCTACGGTTCGGGCAACGAGGCGGTCGCCAAGCTCGGTGTGGTGGGACCGACCCGCATGGATTACCCGGGAACGATGGGAGCGGTACGCGCAGTGGCACGGTACGTCGGACAGATCCTGGCGGAGTCGTAGGTGGCCACGGACTACTACGCCGTTCTCGGCGTGCGCCGCGACGCGTCGCAGGAAGAGATCAAGAAGGCCTTCCGGCGGCTCGCGCGCGAGCTGCATCCGGACGTCAACCCCGATCCGAAGACCCAGGAGCGGTTCAAGGAGATCAACGCCGCTTACGAGGTGCTGTCGGACCCGCAGAAGAAGCAGGTCTACGACCTCGGCGGCGACCCGCTCTCCCAGGCCGGCGGGGCCGGCGCGGGTGGCTTCGGCGCGGGTGGCTTCGGCAACTTCTCGGACATCATGGACGCCTTCTTCGGCACGGCGTCGCAGCGCGGGCCGCGCTCGCGCACGCGCCGCGGCCAGGACGCGATGATCCGGCTCGAGATCGAGCTGGACGAGGCGGCCTTCGGCACGACGAAGGACATCCAGGTCGACACGGCGATCGTCTGCTCCACCTGCAACGGTGAGGGCGCGGCGCCGGGGACGAGTGCCCAGACGTGTGACATGTGCCGCGGTCGCGGTGAGGTGTCGCAGGTCACGCGGTCCTTCCTGGGCCAGGTCATGACGTCCCGCCCCTGCCCCCAGTGCCAGGGCTTCGGGACCGTCGTCCCGACGCCCTGCCCGGAGTGCGCGGGCGACGGCCGGGTGCGCTCCCGTCGGACGCTGACGGTGAAGATCCCGGCCGGTGTCGACAACGGCACGCGGATCCAGCTTGCCGGTGAGGGCGAGGTCGGGCCCGGTGGCGGTCCGGCCGGAGACCTGTACGTCGAGATCCACGAGATGCCGCACGCGATGTTCCAGCGGCGCGGGGACGACCTGCACTGCACGGTGACGCTCCCGATGACGGCGGCGTCCCTCGGCACGAAGGTGCCGCTGGAGACGCTGGACGGCATGGAGGAGGTCGACATCCGGCCCGGCACCCAGTCCGGCCAGTCGATCCCGCTGCACGGCCGGGGCGTCACGCATCTGCGCGGCGGTGGCCGGGGCGACCTCATCGTCCACGTCGAGGTCCAGACCCCGAACAAGCTCGACCCCGAGCAGGAGCGCCTGCTGCGGGAGCTGGCCAAGCTGCGCGGGGAGGAACGCCCGCAGGGGCAGTTCCAGCCCGGGCAGCAGGGGCTGTTCTCCCGGCTGAAGGACGCGTTCAACGGCCGCTGACGGCCGGTCCGCGACCGGCGTCGGTCCACGACCGACGCCGGTTCGCCGCCGGTGTCCGCCCGCCTCCGGACGGGCCGAGACCGGCCCCGCGCCGCGGTGAAGGCCCGATTCGGACTTGTTCGAAGGACGTGACAACATGCCGTCATGTCCTCCGCACTGACCGATCTCTGCGCCCGTCCGATCGTGCAGGCCCCCATGGCGGGCGGTGTCTCCGTGCCGCGGCTCGCCGCCGCCGTCTGCGAGGCGGGCGGTCTCGGGTTCCTGGCCGCCGGGTACAAGACCACCGACGGCATGTACCAGGAGATCAAGGAGCTGCGGAGCCTCACGGCCCGCCCCTTCGGCGTGAACCTCTTCATGCCGCAGCCGGAGTACGCGGAGACCGGAGCCGTAGAGGTCTACGCCCACCAGCTGGCCGGCGAGGCCGCCTGGTACGACACGGAACTCGGCGACCCGGAGAGCGGCCGGGACGACGGATACGACGCCAAGCTCGCGGTGCTGCTGGACAACCCGGTGCCGGTCGTCTCCTTCCACTTCGGCGTCCCGAGCCGGGACGTGCTGGACTCGCTGCGCCGGGCCGGCACCTTCACCCTGGTCACCGCCACCACGGCCGAGGAGGCCCTCGCCGTGGAGCGCGCGGGCGCCGACGCGGTCATCGTGCAGGGCGTGGAGGCGGGCGGCCACCAGGGCACCCACCGTGACCTCCAGGAGATCGACGGCTCCGGCATAGGACTGCTCGCGCTGCTCGCGCAGATCCGCGAGACGGTGAGCCTGCCGCTGGTCGCCGCCGGCGGCATCATGCGCGGCGGCCAGATCGCCGCCGTGCTCGCGGCCGGCGCCGCCGCCGCGCAGCTCGGCACGGCGTTCCTCGCCACCCACGAGTCAGGCGCGGCCGCCGTGCACAAGCAGGCGCTCACCAACCCGCTGTTCGTCCGCACGGAGCTGACCCGCGCCTTCTCCGGACGGCCGGCCCGCGGCCTGGTCAACCGCTTCCTGCGCGAGCACGGGCCGTACGCGCCCGCCGCCTACCCGGAGGTCCACCACCTCACCTCGCCGCTGCGCAAGGCCGCCGCCAAGGCCGGTGACGCCCAGGGCATGGCGCTGTGGGCGGGCCAGGGCCACCGCATGGCCCGCGAACTGCCCGCCGGGCGGCTGGTCGAGGTGCTGGCCGCCGAACTGGACGCGGCGGTGACGGCTTCGTCGGCCCTGCCGGGGTCGACCGCGTTTCCCGGGGAGGGTGCCCGATGACCGCGCCGGTGTTCGTGGTCGGGCACTTCGACGCGGGCGGCGGCGGACGGTACGTCCTCGACGGCGCCGAGGGGCGGCACGCGGTCTCGGTGAAGCGGCTGCGGCCGGGGGAGGACGTGATCCTCACCGACGGCGCCGGGCGCTGGGCGGACTGCGTCGTGCTGGACACCGAGGGCAAGGACCGGCTGATCGTCCAGTTGGACACCGTGTCGGAGGAGCCGGCCCGGGAGCCCCGCATCACCGTCGTACAGGCGCTGCCCAAGGGCGACCGGGGCGAGGTCGCCGTCGAGACCATGACCGAGGTCGGGGTCGACGCGATCGTGCCGTGGGCCGCCTCGCGCTGCATCACGCAGTGGAGGGGCGAGCGCGGGCTGAAGGCGCTCGGCAAGTGGCGGGCCACCGCCCGCGAGGCCGGCAAGCAGTCCCGGCGGGTGCGGTTCCCCGAGGTCGCGGACGCCCTGTCGACCAAGCAGGTGGGCGCGCTGCTGGCCGGGGCCGCCTTCGCCGCCGTACTGCACGAGAGCGGTGACGCGCCGCTGGCCGCCGCCGAACTGCCCGCCGAGGGCGAGATCGTGCTCGTGGTCGGGCCCGAGGGCGGGGTCTCCCCCGAGGAGCTGGCACTGTTCGAGGAGGCGGGGGCGCGGCCGTACCGCCTCGGCCCCAGCGTGCTGCGCACCTCCACCGCGGGGACCGCGGCCGCGGCCCTGCTTCTCGGCCGCACCGGCCGCTGGTCATGACCGCCTGGAGGACACCGTGGAACTCGCCCAGGTCCGGCTGCTCGTCACCGACTTCGCCGCCTGCTACCGGTTCTACGCCGACGTCCTCGGCCTGAAACCGCAGTCGGGGGCCACCGACGGGCCGTACGAGAAGTTCAGCCCCGCCGCCGGATCCGCGGGCATTGCCCTCCAGGACCGGGCGATGATGGCGGGCGTGCTCGGCGAGCTGGGCGACTCGGCGACGGGCCACCGCTCCCTGGTGGTGCTGCGCGTCGACGACCTGGACACCTACTGCGCGCGGATCGCCTCCCGGGGCGCGACCCTGCTGCACGGCCCGGCCGCCCTGACCGACCGGATGCGGGTGGCCCACCTCAAGGACCCGGAGGGCAACCTCGTGGAGCTTCAGGAGTGGCAGCTGCTGCGCGGCTGACACCGGCGGAGTCGAACAGTCCGGCGCAACCTCGTCCCTTCGGTGACGGCACGCGGTCTACCGCCCGGCGGCCAGGAGTGGCACGCTGCCGTCCATGGGGGCTTTGAGACGGATTCGGGCCCGCCCGCGCGGGACGCGGGCGATGGCCGTGACGGTGCTCGCGGTGACCGCCGCGGCCGGTGTCGTGGCGTGCGATCCGGGCGGCCTGGGCTCCGCCTCGGTGGCGTACACGACCGACCAGACCGCGACGAAGGAACTCCAGCGCCGGAAGGTGGACGTGCAGTGGCTGAGCTGCACCGCCGACTTCGGTGACGCGACGGCCACGGCCGGCGCGAACACCGTCGCCACCGTCGACTGCCAGGGCCGGACGGACGACGGCCGGGACATCACCGTCACCGGGAAGGTCACCCGGGCCGTCGACGGGGCCTGTGTGCGCGGGGACCTGACCGCCCGGGTGGGCGGCAAAGAGGTGTTCCGGGTCAGCGGCCTCGGTGACTGCGACGCCACGCACTCGCCCGTCGGCGGAGGTCCCGGCGGTCAGCAGGGGCGGCCCACCACCACGGTGACCGTCACCAGGACCGTCTGGTGCGTGGACGATCCGCATTGCCGGCCGGTCGAAGGCAAGTGAACGGCCCCCTGTCGGCGGGCGGCGCCGCTGCATAGGGTGATCGTGTGACCCAGCCTGCTGCCTCCGCGCCCACGTCGGCTTATCCCCGTTTCCCGCACCTGCACGGCGAGTTGGTCGCCTTCACCGCCGAGGACGACGTGTGGCTCGCGCCCCTCGACGGCGGACGGCCCTGGCGGGTCAGCGCCGACAACATGCCCGTGACGCTGCCGCGGATCTCGCCCGACGGCACCACCGTCGCCTGGACCTCCACCCGGGACGGCGCCCCCGAGGTGCACATCGCCCCCGTCGACGGAGGCCCCGCCAAGAGGCTTACATACTGGGGCAGTTCGACGACCAGGGTGCGCGGCTGGACCCCGGACGGCGAGGTCCTCGTCACCAGCAGCGAGGGGCAGGCGAGCCCGCGCCGCAGCTGGGCGCGCGCCGTCCCGCTCGACGGCGGACCGGCGGCCGTCCTGCCCTACGGGCCCGTCGGTGACGTGGCGTTCGGGCCGCACACCGTGCTGCTGTCCGCGCCGATGGGCCGCGAGGCCGCCTGGTGGAAGCGCTACCGGGGCGGTACGGCGGGCAAGTTGTGGATCGACCGCGACGGCGACGGCTCGTTCACACGGCTGCACGAGGAACTGGACGGCAACCTGGAGTTCCCGGCGTGGGCGGGCGAGCGCATCGCCTTCCTCTCCGACCACGAGGGCACCGGCGCCCTGTACTCGTCCCTCGCCGACGGCTCCGGCCTGCGCCGGCACACCCCCGAGGGCGACGGTTTCTACGCCCGGCACGCCGCGAGCGACGGCCGCCGTGTCGTCTACGTCTCGGCCGGTGAGCTGTGGCTGCTGGACGACCTCGACGGGGCCGAGCCGCGCCGGCTCGACATCCGGCTCGGCGGACAGCGCACCGACCGCCGGCCCCGCCCGGTGAACGCCGCCCACTGGTTCGGCTCGGCCGCCCCCGACCACACCGGACGCGGCAGCGCGGTCGCCGTGCGCGGCGCCGTCCACTGGGTCACCCACCGCGCGGGACCGGCCCGCGCGCTCGCCGCCCGGCCCGGCGTACGGGCCCGGCTGCCCCGGACCTTCCGCGCGGAGGGCGAGGAGTGGGTGGTGTGGGTGACGGACGCCGAGGGCGACGACGCCCTGGAGTTCGCGCCCTCCACGGGCCTCGCCCCCGGCGCGACCGCGCGCCGGATCGCCGCCGGACAGCTCGGCCGCGTCCTCGACCTGGCGATGGCGCCCGACGGCACCCGGGCCGCCGTCGCCGCGCACGACGGGCGGCTGCTGGTCGTGGAGCGGGAGACCGGCGAGGTCCGCGAGGTCGACCGCAGCGAGTACGGCGACGTGGCGGGCCTCACCTTCTCGCCCGACTCCGCCTGGCTCGCCTGGTCGCACCCCGGCCCGTACCCGCTGACCCAGCTCAGGCTCGCCGACACCACCGATCTGTCGGTGACCGAGGCGACCCCGCTGCGCTTCCAGGACTACGCCCCCGCGTTCACCCTCGACGGCAAGCACCTCGCCTTCCTGTCGAACCGCTCCTTCGACCCGGTCTACGACGAGCACGTCTTCGACCTGGCGTTCGTGGAGGGCGCCCGGCCGCACCTGATCACGCTCGCCGCGACCACGCCGTCGCCGTTCGGGCCGCAGCGCCACGGCCGCCCCTTCGAGGCCCCCGACAAGGACGAGACGCCCGACAGCGAGGGCACCCCGGCGACCCGGATCGACCTCGAAGGCCTCGCCGACCGCATCGTGCCCTTCCCGGTCGAGGCCGCCCGCTACTCCACCCTGCGCGCCGCCAAGGACGGTGTGCTGTGGCTGCGCCACCCGGTGCGCGGTGTCCTCGGCGCCTCCCGCGCCACCCCGGACACGCCCGACCCCAAGACCGAGCTGGAGCGCTACGACCTGGCCCAGCAGCGCATCGAGCACCTCGCCGCCGACGTCGACGACTTCGACGTCACCGGCGACGGCAAGCGGCTGCTGCTGTGGACCGACGGCCGCCTCAAGGTCGTCCCCAGCGACCGGCGGGCCTCGACGGACGACGACAGCGACTCCAACATCACCGTCGACCTCTCCCGGGTACGGCAGACCGTCGACCCGGCGGCCGAGTGGCGGCAGATGTACGACGAGACCGGCCGGGTCATGCGGGACAACTTCTGGCGCCCGGACCTGGGCGGCGTCGACTGGGACGGCGTCCTGGACCGCTACCGGCCGGTCCTGGACCGCCTCGCCACCCACGACGACCTGGTCGACCTGCTGTGGGAGGTACAGGGCGAACTCGGCACCTCGCACGCCTACGTCACCCCCAACGGCGGTCACGGCCACGGCGCCCGTCAGGGTCTGCTCGGCGCCGACATCTCCCGGCACCCGGACGGCGTCTGGCGCATCGACCGCGTGCTGCCCTCGGAGACCTCCGACCCGAAGGCCCGCTCCCCGCTGGCCGCGCCCGGTGTGGCGGTGCGTGCCGGGGACGCGATCGTCGCGGTCGCCGGGCATCCGGTGGACGCGGTGACCGGCCCCGGACCGCTGCTGGTCGGCACCGCGGGCAAGGCGGTGGAGCTGACGGTCTCCCCGGCCGGCGGCGGCGACCTCCGGCACGCGGTCGTCGTCCCGACCGCGGACGAGGAACCGCTGCGGTACCACGCCTGGGTCGCCGACCGGCGGGCGTTCGTGCACGAGCGTTCCGGCGGCCGGCTCGGCTATCTGCACATCCCCGACATGCAGGCGCCCGGCTGGGCGCAGATCCACCGGGACCTGCGCGTCGAGGTGATCCGCGACGGGCTGGTGGTGGACGTCCGGGAGAACCGGGGCGGCCACACCTCCCAGCTGATCGTGGAGAAGCTGGCGCGGCGGATCGTCGGCTGGGACCTGCCGCGTGGCATGCGGCCCATGAGCTATCCGCAGGACGCGCCCCGCGGACCGGTCGTCGCCGTCGCCAACGAGTTCTCCGGCTCCGACGGCGACATCGTCAACGCCGCCATCAAGGCGCTGGGCATCGGACCGGTCGTCGGCACCCGCACCTGGGGCGGTGTCGTCGGCATCGACAGCCGCTACCACCTGGTCGACGGGACCCTGATCACCCAGCCCAAGTACGCCTTCTGGCTGGAGGGTTACGGGTGGGGCGTGGAGAACCACGGCGTGGATCCCGACGTGGAGGTGGTGCAGCGCCCGCAGGACCACGCGGCCGGCCGGGACGTCCAGTTGGAGGAGGCGGTCCGGATCGCGCTGGAGGCGCTGGAGGAGACGCCCGCCAAGACCCCGCCGAGCCTGCCGGGCCTGGAGTGACACAGGGGCTCGCTACGATGCTCCGGTACGACGTCGACCGCGCGAGGAGGGCACACGTATGGCAGGGGAGCCGCAGGACGACTGCCTGTTCTGCAAGATCGTCGCGGGACAGATCCCGGCGACGATCGTCCGAGAGACGGAGACGACCGTCGCGTTCCGGGACATCAACCCCCAGGCGCCCACGCACGTCCTGGTGATCCCCAGGGCGCACCACGCGAACGCGGCCGAGCTCGCCGCCGCCGACCCGGCGCTCGCCGCCGACGTGCTGCGCGAGACGAAGGCGGTCGCGGACGAGGAGAAGCTGGACAGCTACCGCGTCGTCTTCAACACCGGTGCCGGCGCGGGCCAGACCGTCTTCCACGCCCACGCGCACGTCCTCGGCGGGCGCGGCATGCACTGGCCCCCCGGCTAGGCCACCGTGTCCGTACGCGAACTGGTGGTCCTCGGCACCGCCAGCCAGGTCCCCACCCGGCATCGCAACCACAACGGCTACCTGCTGCGCTGGGACGGCGAGGGTCTCCTCTTCGATCCCGGCGAGGGCACGCAGCGCCAGATGGTGCGTGCCGGGGTCGCGGCCCACGACCTGCACCGGATCTGTGTCACCCACTTCCACGGCGACCACTGCCTCGGCCTGCCCGGGGTGATCCAGCGCATCAATCTCGACCGGGTGCCGCACCCGGTGACCGCGCACTACCCGCGCTCCGGGCAGCGTTTCTTCGACCGGCTGCGGTACGCGACCGCCTACCGGGAGTCGGTCGGGCTCACCGAGGCACCGGTGGACTCCGACGGACACCTCGCGGTGACCCCGTCGTACACGCTGGAGGCCCGCAAGCTGTCGCATCCCGTCGAGTCCTACGGCTACCGGCTCGTCGAGCCCGACGGCCGCCGCATGCTGCCCGAGCGGCTCGCGGCGCACGGGATCAAGGGCCCGGACGTGGGCCGGATCCAGCGCGAGGGCGCGATCGGAGCCGTCACGCTGGACGACGTCAGCGAGGCGCGGCGCGGCCAGCGGTTCGCGTTCGTGATGGACACCCGGCTGTGCGACGGCGTGTACGCGCTGGCCGAGGGCTGCGACCTGCTCGTCATCGAGTCGACCTTCCTCGACGAGGACACCGGCCTCGCCGTCGAACACGGTCACCTGACCGCCGGGCAGGCGGCCCGGGTCGCGCGCGAGGCGGGCGTACGGCATCTCGTGCTCACGCACTTCAGCCAGCGTTACGACGACCCCGACGAGTTCGAACGGCAGGCACGGGCGGCCGGCTTCGAGGGAGAGCTGACCGTCGCCCACGATCTGCTGCGGGTACCGGTTCCGAAACGACGATAAAACACCCGTACGATGCTTTGATGCCCCTCCCCAAAGCTGAGCTGCACCTCCATATCGAAGGCACCCTGGAACCCGAGCTGGCGTTCGCGCTCGCCGCGCGCAACGGTGTCACCCTGCCGTACGCCGACACGGAAGAGCTCCGCACGGCGTACCGGTTCGATGATCTCCAGTCCTTTCTGAACCTGTACTACGAGCTCATGGCCGTGCTGCGCACCGAGCGGGACTTCGAGGACCTGGCGAACGCCTACCTGGCCCGCGCCGCCGCGCAGGGGGTGCGGCACGCGGAGATCTTCTTCGACCCGCAGGCCCACGTCGCCCGGGGGCTGGCGATAGGCACGGTCGTCGAGGGGCTGTGGCGGGCGCTCGGCCGCAGTGAGGAGAACCACGGCGTCTCCACCCGGCTGATCCTGTGCTTCCTGCGCGACGACTCCGCCGAGTCGGCCCTGGCGACCCTGGAGGCGGCCGGGCCGTACCTGGACCGGATCACCGGCGTCGGCCTGGACTCGGCCGAGGTCGGCCACCCGCCGGTGAAGTTCCGCGAGGTGTACGAGCGCGCCGCCGCCCTCGGGCTGCGGCGCGTGGCGCACGCCGGTGAGGAGGGCCCGCCGCGGTACATCACCGAGGCCCTGGACGTGCTCGGCGTCGAGCGCGTCGACCACGGCCTGCGCTGCATGGAGGACCCGGAACTGGTCGAGCGGCTGGTGCGTGAGCGCGTCCCGCTGACCCTGTGCCCGCTGTCGAACGTCCGGCTGCGCACGGTGGACGTCCTCGCGGACCACCCGCTGCCCGCGATGCTGGACGCGGGCCTGCTGTGCACGGTCAACTCCGACGACCCCGCCTACTTCGGCGGCTACGCGGGCGACAACTTCGACGCCGTGCGCGCCGCCCTCGGCCTGACCGACGACCGGCTGCGCGAACTGGCCCGCAACTCCTTCCTCGCCTCCTTCCTGGACGACGACGAGGAACGCCGAGCCCGCTACCTGGCCGAGGTCGAGACCTACGACTTCACGACCTGACGACCCCGGAGAACCACACGACCGGGCGGCCCCCGAAAGGGGCGCGGGGAACTGCGCGACCGGCCCCCACCGGCCCGCAGCCAGACGACCCCTCACGACCGCAGGGCGTCGCTTCACGACGGACGTGAGTCGGCCGACTCGAAAGGGGCGCGGGGAACTGCGCGACCGGCCCCCACGGACCCGCAGCCGACGACTCCTCACGGCCGCAGGGCGTCGCGACACGACCGAGGCGAGTCGGCCGACCTGAAAGGGGCGCGGGGAACTGCGCGACCGGCCCCCACGGACCCGCAGCCGACGACTCCTCACGGCCGCAGGACGTCGCGACACGACCGAGGCGAGTCGGCCGACCTGAAAGGGGAGCGGGGAACTGCGCGCCCGGCCCCCACCGGCCCGCAGCCAGGCGACTACCCAGGCCCGGAGGCCAGATGGCGGCCTCACCCGCCGGGTGTCGCCGCGGTCAGTCCGTCGTGCCGTAGGCCCCCCGCGCGGGAACCGTGGGGGAGTCCACCGTCACCTCGACGACGGGCAGCGCGCCGCCCCGCCGCCGGACCACGCTCGCCAGCAGCGGGCGCCCGGCGGTGTGCAGGGCGACCGCGGTCATGGGCACGGCGACCGCGAGCAGCCCGACCGCGAGCATCGCCCCCATGCCGGGGAACCCGGCCCGCGCCGAGAGCACACTCCCGGTCAGCGGACCGGCCGCCGTGCCCAGCGAGGACGCCGACCCGACGAGCACCGCCCAGCGGCCGCGCGGGTCCAGGGAGGCGGCGAGGCCGATGAGGTACGAGAGCACCACCGGATACAGTGCGTTCCAGGCGATCTCGCCCGTCGCGAAGGTCGTGAGGTCGGTCGCGGACGCGCTGACCACGACACAGCCGGCGATCAGCGCGGTGCCCGCCCCGATCGGCAGCGCCCGCCCCAGCCGGGGCCCGAGCGCCCCCGCGCCCAGGACCCCGAGCAGCCCGGCCCCCAGCGCGGCGGCGAAGACGACACCGACGGTGGTCTCGGTGAGGTGCGCCTGGTTCAGCCCGATCCGGCCGCTGACCCCCCACAGGGAGTTCTGGACGAGGGACCAGCAGGGCATGGCCGCGGCGAGGACGAGCCCGGCGCGCAGCTGGGGGAGCCGGGCCCGTTCGCGCCGGGCCGGCGGCGGGGCCGTACGGCCCGGGAGACGGCCCGTCAGGGGCCAGACGGCGAGCGCGGTCAGGGCGATCGCGGCCAGCGGCTGGCCGTGTCCCGGACCGAGGTGCGGCACCGTCAGGTAGACGGCGCCCGCGAGCGCGGAGACGCCGAGCAGCCCGAGCGTCGAGGCGCGGTGCGGATCGCGTTCGGCGGCGATCCGGGTGGCGGCGACCGCGGTGACCGTACCGGAGCCGAACCCGCCCACCAGCGCGCCGAGGACGACGGCCGGTACGACGCCGGTGAGGGCGGCGCCGCCGTAGCCGAGCACGGCCAGGACGATGCCGACGCGGGCCAGCCGGCGTGCCCCGATCCGCTCCACCCGGGACGCGAGGACGAACCCGGCCGCCGCCGAACTCAGCAGCAGCGCGCTGCCGACGGCTCCGGCCTGGGTGGCCGACAGCGGCAGCCCCGAGTCCAGCCTGCCGACGGTGGTGGGCAGCAGATACGGGGCGAGGTACCCGGTCGCGAACAGGGCGACGACGGGCCAGGGAGTGGTGCGAGGGGCGAACACGGGCGTTCCCGGGGCATGCGAAGGGGGCGGCACAAGAGGGGGGTGGGGCGCCGACCGTCGACGGACGGGAACGCGCGGGCAATTTGTATCAAGCACGCGCTGCGAGCAGAAGGGTGGGGGGCGTGATGTGGAACACGTTGGGTTTGGGGCGGGGAAGGCCGGGTATGAGGGCCCGCCTTCCAGGGGGTGGAGGCGGCGCCTACCGCCAGCTCACCGCGCCTCGCGCGCCCGCTCCCGGCGCCACCGTCTCGATCTTCGCCCGGGTCTCCCGCATCACCGCGACGATCCGCTCCTCGTGCTCCGGCGTGAGCCGGGCCACCGGCACCGAGCAGCTGATCGCGTCCTGCGCGGGCACGTCGTAGCGCAGGGCGAAGCCGAAGCCGGTGATGCCCAGGACGCTTTCCTCGCGGTCGACGGAGTGGCCGCGGGCCCGCACTCCGGCGAGGTCGGCGGCCAGCGCGTCGCGGGTCGTGCGGGTGTGCGGGGTGAGGGCCTCGTACGGGCCCCCGGGCAGTTCCCCGTCGGGCCGTTCCGCCAGCAGCGCCTTGCCCAGCGCGCCCGCGTGCGCGGGGAGCCGGCGGCCCACCCGGCTGATGGTGCGCAGGTAGGCGTGCGACTCGCGCGTCGCCAGATAGGCCACGTCACGGCCGTCCAGCCGCCCGAGGTGGATCGTCTCGCCGAGCGCTTCCGAGGCCTCGTCGAGGTAGGGGTGGACGAGCCGGACGCGCGGGTCGGAGTCGAGATAGCCGGTGCCGGTGAGCAGGGCGTGGATGCCGATGCCGTAGAGCGAGCCGGTGTCGTCGGTGCGGACCCAGCCGCGCGAGATCAGCGTCTGGAGCAGCGCGTACATCGAGCTGCGCGGCACCCCGAGCGCGTCCGCCAGCTCCTGGAGCCGGGCCGGCCGGTCCCCGCGCGCCGCGAGCAGTTCCAGCAGCTCGACCGTCCGCGCCGCGGACTTCACCTCGCGCACGCCCCCTGTCTCCGACATGCGCCGATGGTAATGCGGGCCGGCCGGCCACATCCCGGACCATTGACTGCCCTCGTTCGCCTATCTAACCTTCATCTCCATACGTAGATGACATCCATAGAGGGAGATGACTGACGGTGAGCCCCGACACCGGTACGGCGGCCACGGACGTGACCGAGCGGCTGGCGGAGGGAATGGCGCGCGGTGTGCTGTCCTTCCCGCTGACCAGCTTCCACGAGGACGGCTCCCTCGACCCCGACGGCTGCCGCGCGCACCTCGCGGCCCAGCTCGCCGCCGGACCCGGCGCCCTCTTCCCCGCCTGCGGCACCGGCGAGTTCTTCTCGCTCGACGAGGACGAGTACCGCCAGGTCGTCACCCTCGCCGTCCAGGAGACGGCCGGCCGCGTGCCCGTCGTCGCCGGGGTCGGCTACGGCTGGGCCCAGGCCGTGCGGTTCGCCCGGATCGCCGAGGAGGCGGGCGCCGACGCCCTGCTCGTCCTGCCCCACTACCTGGTCGCCGCCCCGCAGGACGGCCTGGTCGCCCAGCTCGGACAGATCGCGGCCCGCACCCGGCTCCCGCTCATCGCCTACCAGCGCGGCCAGGTCACCTTCACCCCCGCCTCCCTGCGCCGCGTCGCCGCCCTCCCCGCCGTGATCGGGCTCAAGGACGGCCACAGCGACCTCGACCGACTCCAGCGCCTCACCCTCGCCGCCCCCGACGGCTTCCTCTTCTTCAACGGCGCCGCCACCGCCGAGATCCAGGCCCGCGCCTACGCCACCGTCGGCGTCCCCGCCTACTCCTCCGCCGTGCACGCCTTCGCGCCCGAGATCGCCGACGCCTTCTTCGCCGCCCTGCGCGACGGCGACGACAAGACCGCCGACCGGCTGCTGCGCGACTTCTACGTCCCCTTCGTCGAACTGCGCGACCGGGTGCCCGGCTACTCCGTGTCCCTCGTCAAGGCCGCGGCCCGGCTGCGCGGCCGCCCCGTCGGGCCCGTCCGCGCCCCGCTCACCGACCCCTCGGCCGCCGACCTGGCCGAGCTGCGCACCCTGCTCACCGCCGGACTCGACCTCGTAGGAGCCACGCTGTGACCCGCGACCTGACCATCACCGAAGTACGGCTCACCCCGATCCTGGTGGCCGACCCGCCGCTGCTGAACACCCAGGGCGTGCACCAGCCGTACACCCCACGACTGATCGTCGAGATCGTCACCGCCGACGGGGTCACCGGACTCGGCGAGACCTACGGCGACACCAAGTACCTGGAGCTGGCCCGGCCCTTCGCCGACCGGCTCGTCGGCCGGCGGGTCAGCGACCTCAACGCGCTGTTCGACCTCGCGGACGAGGTCGCCGTCGACGGCTCCCGCGTCTCGCGCCAGGTCGACGTCGGCGGCCTGCGCGGTGTGCAGACCGCCGGCAAACTGCGCCTGTCCGTCGTCTCCGCCTTCGAGGTGGCCTGCCTCGACGCCCTCGGCAAGGCCCTGGACCTGCCCGTGCACGCGCTGCTCGGCGGGAAGGTCCGCGACACGGTCGAGTACAGCGCGTACCTGTTCTACAAGTGGGCCGGCCACCCCGTGGGCGTGGCCGGCGAACAGGACGACTGGGGCGCCGCCGTCGACCCGGCCGGGATCGTCGAACAGGCCCGCAGGTTCACCGAGCGGTACGGCTTCACCTCCTTCAAGCTCAAGGGCGGTGTCTTCCCGCCGGACGAGGAGATCGCCGCCGTACGCGCCCTCGCGAAGGCGTTCCCCGGGCATCCGCTCCGCCTGGACCCCAACGGCGCCTGGAGCGTGGAGACCTCGCTGAAGGTGGCGAAGGAGCTGGGCGACGTCCTGGAGTACCTGGAGGACCCGGCGCTCGGCACCCCCGCGATGGCCGAGGTGGCCGCCGGGACCGACGTGCCGCTCGCCACCAACATGTGCGTGACGACCTTCGGCGAGATCCAGGAAGCGTTCACCAAGGGCGCCGTGCAGGTCGTCCTCTCCGACCACCACTACTGGGGCGGACTGCGCAACACCCAGCGACTGGCCGCCGTCTGCAGCGCCTTCGGCGTCGGCATCTCCATGCACTCCAACACCCACCTGGGCATCAGCCTGGCCGCCATGACCCAGGTGGCGGCCACCGTCGCCGGCCTCCACCACGCCTGCGACTCCCACTACCCCTGGCAGTCGGAGGACGTGCTCACCGAGCGCCTCACCTTCGAGGGCGGCGCGGTCACCGTCTCGGACGCCCCCGGCCTCGGCGTCGAACTCGACCGCGAGCGCCTGGACTTCCTCCACCGGCGCTGGCTGGAAGCCGACAGCGCGCTGCGCGACCGCGACGACGCGGCGGCGATGCGCGTCGCCGACCCCGGCTGGACCACCCCCGCCGTGCCCCGCTGGTGACTCCGGGGCCGGTCCGGGACGGGAGGCGGCCGGCGGCGGCCCGGGGACTCGGCCCGCCGTCGGCCGACGTGCTGCGCGGTGTTTCGTCAGTGCTGTGGTGCACACTGGCCAGATCCGCACCACGTCAGGGAGCGCCACGTGCACGGAGAGGGACCGCAGCACTGCCAGGCCCACGTCGATCCGCTGTCCGCCCTGCGCGCACCGGGCGACCCACCCTGGGACGTGTACCTGACCGGCACGGTGTTCCTGGACATCATCTTCACCGGGCTCGACTCCGCCCCGGTGCGCGGGACGGAGTCCTGGGCCCGGGGCATGGGGTCGAGCCCCGGGGGCGTCGCCAACATGGCGACCGCGCTCGCCCGCCTCGGCCTGAGAACGTCCCTCGCGGCCGCCTTCGGCGACGACCACTACGGCGAGTACTGCTGGGACGCCCTGGCACAGGGTGAGGGCATCGACCTCTCGCCGTCCCGCACGGTCCCCGGCTGGCACTCCTCGGTCACCGTCTCCATGGCCTACGAGGGCGAGCGCACGATGGTCTCCCACGGCCACGAGCCGCCCCCCGAGGAGACCGCCCCCGAGCACGCCCCCCGCGCGCGTGCCGCCGTCGCCTCGCTCACGCCGGGCCGCACCGCCCACTGGATCGCCCAGGCCGCCCGCGAGGGCACCCGCATCTTCGCCGACGTCGGCTGGGACGACACCGGTGCCTGGGACCTGGCGGCGCTGGCCGACCTCCGGCACTGCGAGGCCTTCCTGCCGAACGCGGAAGAGGCGATGCGCTACACCGGCGCCGACTGCCCCCGCGCCGCCGCCCACGCCCTCACCGCGCACGTACCGCTCGCCGTCGTCACCCTCGGCGCGGACGGCGCGTACGCCGTGGACCGGCGCACCGGCGAGAGCGCCGAGGTCCCGGCGATCGCCGTGGAGGCCCTCGACCCGACCGGCGCCGGCGACGTCTTCGTGGCCGGCTTCGTCACCGGCACCCTGGCGGGCTGGCCGCTGGCCGACCGGCTGGCCTTCGCGGGCCTGACCGCCGCCCTCTCCGTCCAGGAGTTCGGCGGCTCCCTGTCCGCCCCCGGCTGGGCGGAGATCGCGGCCTGGTGGCGCCGGGTGCAGTCGGTCGAGGGGCAGGATCCGGCCGCCCTGCGCCGGTACGCGTTCCTGGACGGCCTCATCCCGGAGGAGGAGCCGGTCAGGCCGTGGCCCCTGCGCAGGGCGGTGCCGACGATCGGGTTCGGCCGGTCGGCGTGAGCGGTTCGGCCGGTCGGCGTGAGCGGTACGGCGGTCGGTGGGTAGCGGTACGGCGGGTCGGAGGGTAGCGGTACGGGCGGTGTCCGTGCGACGTCCGTGCCGAAAAGCCCTACGGCGTTGTCGGCCCCCCGTCGTACTCTTGGAATCGCGAGGCCGCCCTCAGCTACGCGGCCGTGACGAGGAGGAACCGCAGGCCTACAGCGCCGGCCCATGACTCAGACACCCACAGCTCGCACGCCTGCGCAGCCGCAGGCGAGAGCACAGTTCACCGTCCCCGCCCAGCACCCCATGGTGACCGTGCTGGGATCAGGCGACTCCCTGTTGCGCGTGATCGAGACGGCCTTCCCGGCGGCCGACATCCACGTCCGGGGCAACGAGATCAGCGCAGTCGGCGACCCGCGGGAAGTCGCCCTCATCCAGCGCTTGTTCGACGAGATGATGCTGGTGCTCCGCACCGGGCAGCCGATGACGGAGGACGCAGTGGAACGCTCGATCGCGATGTTGAGGGCGAGCGAGAACGGGACGAGCGACGGCCAGGAGACCCCGGCCGAGGTACTGACGCAGAACATCCTGTCCTCGCGAGGCCGCACGATCCGCCCCAAGACCCTCAACCAGAAGCGGTACGTCGACGCGATCGACAAGCACACGATCGTCTTCGGCATCGGCCCCGCCGGCACCGGCAAGACCTACCTGGCCATGGCCAAGGCGGTGCAGGCCCTGCAGTCCAAGCAGGTCAACCGCATCATCCTGACCCGCCCCGCGGTGGAGGCGGGCGAGCGCCTCGGCTTCCTGCCCGGCACGCTCTACGAGAAGATCGACCCGTATCTGCGCCCGCTGTACGACGCGCTGCACGACATGCTCGACCCCGACTCGATCCCCCGCCTGATGGCGGCGGGCACGATCGAGGTGGCGCCGCTGGCCTACATGCGTGGCCGTACGCTCAACGACGCCTTCATCATCCTGGACGAGGCCCAGAACACGAGCCCCGAGCAGATGAAGATGTTCCTCACCCGGCTCGGCTTCGAGTCGAAGATCGTGATCACGGGTGACGTGACGCAGGTGGACCTCCCGAACGGCACGAAGTCCGGGCTCCGCCAGGTGCAGGACATCCTGGAGGGGCTGGACGACGTCCACTTCTCCCGGCTGTCGTCCCAGGATGTCGTCCGGCACAAGCTGGTCGGCCGTATCGTCGACGCGTACGAGAAGTACGACAGCGAGAACGGTACGGAGAACGGCACCCACAAGGGCGGCCGTAACAAGCGGAAGTAGACAAGCCAGCACCATGTCGATCGACGTCAACAACGAGTCCGGAACCGAGGTCGACGAGCAGGCGATCCTCGACATCGCCCGTTACGCCCTCGCGCGGATGCGCATCCACCCGCTCTCCGAGCTCTCGGTGATCGCCGTGGACGCCGACGCCATGGAGCAGCTGCACATCCAGTGGATGGACCTGCCGGGGCCCACGGACGTCATGTCCTTCCCGATGGACGAACTGCGTCCGCCGTCGAAGGACGACGACGAGCCCCCGCAGGGCCTCCTCGGCGACATCGTGCTCTGCCCGGAGGTCGCCGAACGGCAGGGCGCGGAGGCGGCCACCCAGCACTCCATGGACGAGGAGCTCCAGCTGCTCACCGTCCACGGAGTGCTGCACCTGCTGGGCTACGACCACGAGGAGCCCGACGAGAAGGCCGAGATGTTCGGCCTCCAGGCCGCCATCGTGGACGGCTGGCGCGCGGAGAAGGGCCTGACCGGGCCGTCCCCGGCTCCGACCGTCTCATGAGCGCGCAACTCGTCCTCGGCGCGATCGCCCTGGTCGTGGTCGCGTGGCTCGCCGCCTGCGCGGAGGCGGGCCTCGCGCGCGTCTCCAGTTTCCGCGCCGAGGAGGCGGTCAAGTCCGGCCGCCGCGGCAGCGCGAAGCTGGCCCAGATCGCCGCCGACCCGACCCGCTACCTCAACGTGGCGCTGCTGGCCCGCGTCGCCTGCGAGATGGCGGCGGCCGCGCTGGTCACCTACGCCTGTCTGAAGGAGTTCGACGGCACGGCCGAGGCGCTCCTGGTGGCCATCGCGGTCATGGTCCTCGTGTCGTACGTCGCCGTCGGCGTCTCCCCGCGCACCATCGGCCGCCAGCACCCCCTGAACACGGCGACGGCGGCGGCGTACGTCCTGCTGCCGCTGGCGCGGATCATGGGCCCGATCCCCTCGCTGCTCATCCTCATCGGCAACGCGCTCACCCCCGGCAAGGGCTTCCGCCGGGGTCCGTTCGCCTCCGAGGCGGAGCTGCGGGCGCTGGTGGACCTGGCCGAGAAGGAGTCACTGATCGAGGACGACGAGCGCCGTATGGTGCACTCCGTCTTCGAACTGGGCGACACGCTCGTGCGGGAGGTGATGGTCCCGCGCACCGACCTCGTGGTCATCGAGCGCTACAAGACCATCCGCCAGGCCCTCACCCTGGCCCTGCGGTCCGGTTTCTCGCGCATCCCCGTCACGGGCGAGAGCGAGGACGACGTCGTCGGGATCGTGTATCTGAAGGACCTGGTCCGCAAGACGCACATCAGCCGGGACGCGGAGAGCGAGCTGGTGTCGACGGCCATGCGGCCGGCCGCGTTCGTGCCCGACACCAAGAACGCGGGCGACCTGCTGCGCGAGATGCAGCAGGACCGCAACCACGTCGCCGTCGTCATCGACGAGTACGGCGGCACGGCCGGCATCGTCACCATCGAGGACATCCTCGAGGAGATCGTCGGCGAGATCACCGACGAGTACGACCGTGAGATCCCGCCCGTGGTGGAGCTGGCCGACGACCGCTACCGGGTCACCGCCCGCCTCGACATCACCGACCTCGGCGAGCTGTACGGGCTGGAGGAGTACGACGACGAGGACGTGGAGACCGTCGGCGGACTGCTCGCGAAGGCGCTGGGCCGGGTCCCGATCGCCGGGGCGTCGGCCGCGGTGGAACTCCCCGACGGACGGGAACTGCGGCTGACCGCGGAGGCGTCCGCCGGCCGCCGGAACAAGATCGTGACGGTGCTGGTGGAGCCGGTCGGCCCGGCGGGTCCGGCGGACGACGAGGAGACGAAACCGGAGTGACCCCCAAGGAGCTGCGCGCCCTGTGCCTGTCCTTCGAAGCGGCCGTGGAGGACTTCCCGTTCAACCCGGAGACCTCCGTCTTCAAGGTCGCGGGCAAACTCTTCGCCCTGTCGGCCCTGGACGCGCGGCCCCTGACGGTCAACCTCAAGTGCGACCCCGACGACGCGGTCCGGCTGCGCGGCCTGCACCCCGGTCTGGTCGTCCCCGGCTATCACATGAACAAGCGCCACTGGAACACCGTGACGGCCGGCGGCGAGCTTCCCGACCGGCTGGTCCGCGAGCTCGTCGAGGACTCCTACGACCTGGTGGTGGCGGGGCTGCCGAGGGCGGAGCGGCTGCGGCTGGACCGGCCGTGACCTCCCCGGCCGGCGCCGTCACGTCAGCGCGCGCGGACCCTCGGCCGGGCCCCGCGCGGTTCTTCGTATGCTCGGGGCATGACTGACAGCAACGCGCTCGACCCCGAGGACCGCAAGATCGTCACCCTGGCCCGGTCCGCCCGCGCCCGCAACGGCGTGCCCGAGGGAGCGGCCGTACGGGACGAGACCGGACGTACGTACGTGGCCGGAACCGTCGCGCTCGACTCGCTGAAGCTGAGCGCCCTGCAGACGGCGGTGGCCATGGCGGTGGCGTCCGGCGCGAAGTCGCTGGAGGCGGCGGCCGTGGTGACCGAGGCGGAGTCCGCGTCCGCGGCGGACCGGGCGGCGGTCCGGGATCTGGGCGGACCGGCCACGCCGGTGCTGGTGGCCTCGCCGGACGGGACGGTCCGGGCGACGGTCACGGCGGGCTGAGGAGCAGTCCGGAATTCGTCCTTGCCCTTCCCTGTCTCTCGCGCATCAATGGAACCGGTGGTTCCGACGGTCCGTCAGATCCGACGCCGCGCAGTGTGTCCGCACCCACCTGCCCGGGACGGTCGCGTCGGAGCACCTCCCGTCCACCCCACAGGACATTCCCGGAACAGGGAAGGGACCAGGATCCACATGACAGGAAAGCGCATACGCACGGGTGCGGCACTCGCGGTCGGGGCCCTCGCGGTCACGGGGCTCGCGTTCGCGCCCACCGCCGCCGCCGTCACCCCGCAGACGGCGACGATCACCGCGAACTGCGGCTTCTTCGGCGGCGGGGCGGCGACGCTCACCGCCACCCAGAGCGGCACCGCCGCCACCATCACCCTGACGTCCTCCGCGATCAAGGCGCCGATCGGGATCGCGCAGGACTCGATCAGCACCGTCCTCACCCTGCGGGGCGGGGCGTCCGGCACCACCGCCTTCACCGGCGCGAGGAACCCGGCGATGGCCGCCGGGGACGACATCACCGTCGGCCCGCTCGACGGGACCGTGGCCTCCGGCGACAGCCTGGAGGCGTACGGGGGACAGGTCCGGATGACGATCTTCGGGATCACCGTCACCTGTACGGCGAGCGGCGCGCAGTCGCCGGGGCCGTTCGTCTTCGACTGAGCGCGAACCCGGCTCAGTGGCAGGGAAACTGATGGATCGTCAGTTTCCCTGCCGCATCTCCATTGACTTCTCACGTCGGCTGCACATCAATGGCCCCCTGTCGGCGCAGACGAGCCGCTGCGCCCGCATCCCTCAGAGGGGGCAAGCATGGGTCCGACACCCCGAAGATCCCGATGGCGCCGGTGGGCGTCGCTGCTCGGGGCGACCGCGCTCGCGGTCACCGCGGGGGGCGCACTGGCCTGTCCGGCCGGAGCCGCGTCCACGAACGTGGACTTCGCCACGCACTGCATCCCGCCCGCGATCGCGGGCATCCCGCCGATCGACGGCACCACCACCGCGAAGGTCGCGGTGGACAAGGCCAGCCCCAAGGTCGGCGACACCGTCACCGTGACCTACACGGTGGTCACACCCGCCGCGAGCAACCCCACCGATCTCGCCCTGCCGGCCGACATCATGACGCCGACCGGGAAGGTCACCCTGGGCGGGGCGCAGACGGGCAGCGTCACGGTCACGGGACCGAAGAAGAACGACCCGGTGCCGGGGCGGGGAGCCTTCCCGTCGTTCTCCATGACCGGCACGTTCACGGTCACCGCGGCCGGCGCGATCACGCTCTCGCCCGGCGACTACAACATCCACACCAGCTACATCCTGGAACTGGACACCCCCTGCACGGTCATCACCCCGCCCGCGCCGGTCTCCGAGACCGTCACCGCGACGGACGTGACCCAGCCCAACACCCGTTCCATCAGCCTGGGTTCGGCCTCCGGCAACCCCGGTGACAGCGTCACCGTCAACGGTGGCAACTTCACGCCGGGGGCGACCGTCACCCTGGCCGGCCGGGCCGGAAGCGCCCAGACCGCGGACACCGCGACCGTGACCGCCGACGCCCAGGGCGCCTTCAGCGGCTCACTCGTCGTCCACGACAAGACGACCACCGGGGTCGTCGCGTACGAGGGCGGCGCGTGGAATCCGGACAAGGGCGCCGGGCCCGCCGCCTATGTCGTCATCGACGACACCCCCGTACCCGAGGGCAGTCAGAAGCTGACCGCCACCGTGAACGCGGGCACGCTGTCCATGTCCCAGGCCGGGGACGCCGTGCAGCTGACGGCGGTCGACTTCGGCAAGGGCGGGGCCTCGACCGGGTCCCTGCGGACGGTGACCGTCAAGGACTTCCGCGGCGGCCCCGCGGGCTGGTCCCTGACCGGCAAGGTCACCGCCTTCACCGGTCCCGGCGCCTCGATCGACGCCGGCAAGCTGAGCTGGACCCCCGCCTGCGCCACCAAGGCGGGCAGCCCGAGCACCTGCCAGGCCGGTTCGACGGGCACGGTGGGCGCCTCGGGAGCGACGCTGGCCGGCACCCCCGACGGCACGCTCACCGGCGGCGAGTTCACCGTCGACGCACAACTGTCGTTGAACGTACCTGAGTTCACCCCGCCGGGCGCGTACTCCGGCATCCTCACGCTCACGCTCACCTGAGCCGCACACCCGCGGTGGCCGGGCGCCGCACCACAGGTCCGCACCCGCCCGTCCACCTGGGTCTCGTCACGTCCGTACGTCCGTGGGGAGTCCGCACTCATGCCCGCACCCGCCCCCTTCCTCTCCCGCCTCCCCGCCCCCTTCCTCTCCCGTCTCCGCGCCCCTCTCCTTCTGCTCCCCCTCCTGCTGGGCCTCTTCCTCGTCGGCCCCGCCGCGCCCGCGCAGGCCGCCGACAACGGCAGCTGGTCCGTCTACCCCGCCTCCTCGGCCGTCGCCGCGCGCCCCTACTTCTACCTCTCCGCCGACCCGGGCCAGACGATCGAGGACGAGGTGGTCGTCGCCAACAAGACCGGCGCGCCCCTGACCTTCCGCCTCTACGCGGCCGACGCCTACAACACCGCCCGGGACGGCGGGTTCGCCGTGCGGACGGTGAAGGAGACGATGCGGGGGGTCGGTGCCTGGGCGAAGCCGGCGCGCTCCCGGGTCACCGTCCCCGCCCACGCGGCGGTCACCGTCCCGGTCACGCTCCGGGTGCCGAAGGACGCCGAACCGGGCGACCACCCGGGGGCCGTCGTGGCGCTCGACGAGCGCGTCGACACCGGCGGCGGATCGGTCGCCGTCGGAGTGCAGCGGGCCGTCGGCGCCCGTGTCTACCTGCGGGTGAGCGGCCCCACGCTCCCCGCGATCTCCGTCGAGGACGTCCACGTCACGCATCACCAGCCGCTCGTGCCCGGCCTCGGGGACAGCACGGCGAGGATCTCCTACACCCTGCACAACACCGGCAACATCACCCTCGACCCGAAGGTGGAGCTGCGGGCGCGGGGCCTGTTCGGCCGTACGCTCCTGTCCCGCGCACTGACGAGGATCCCCGCCGAGCTGCTGCCCGGCCAGCGTGTCCGGCTCAGTGAGCCCTGGTCCGGGGCGCCGCAGCTGGACCGGGCCGACGTCACGCTGACGGCCAGCGCCCAGGGCACGCGGGAGTCGGCGGGCGCGTCGTTCCTGGCGCTGCCGTGGCTGCTGCTGGCGGTGGCCTCCGCCGTGGCGGTGGCGGGTGGAGTGCTGCTGGTCAGAGCGCGTCGGGGCCGCGCTCGTCGGTCCGTACCCGTACGACCGTCTCGACCGGCACCGACCACACCTTCCCGTCCCCGATCTTCCCCGTCCGCGCGGCGCTGACGATCGCGTCGATGACGGCGTCCGAGTCGGCGTCCTCCACCACGACCTCGATCCGGACCTTGGGCACGAGGTCGACCTGGTACTCGGCGCCGCGGTACACCTCGGTGTGGCCGCGCTGACGGCCGTAGCCGCTGGCCTCGGTGACGGTCAGACCGTGTACACCGAGCTCCTGGAGCGCGGTCTTGACCTCGTCGAGGCGGAACGGCTTGACGATCGCGGTGATGAGCTTCATGCCTGCGGCACGACCTTCTGGGCGGAGGGGACGGCGGGGCCGACCGGGGCGCCGTGGCCCGGGCCACGTGATCGTAAGCCGTCGCGACGCGCACCGTAAGGTCCCGGCCGGTGTGCTCGCGCCGGTCCCGCGCGCGCGACCGCGAAGGCCCGCCGAACCCCGCCGCCGGCGGCGATCCGCGCTGCGTGCAGCGGGGGCTCGTGGATCAGGGACAATGGGCGCCATGAGCGTTCGTACCGAGTCATCCGAACAGCCGGCCGAGGCCCCCCACCGCGCCGGCTTCGCCTGCTTCGTGGGCCGTCCCAACGCGGGCAAGTCCACCCTCACGAATGCTCTGGTCGGCCAGAAGGTGGCCATCACGGCGAACCAGCCGCAGACCACGCGGCACACCGTGCGGGGCATCGTGCACCGGCCCGACGCCCAGCTGATCCTGGTGGACACCCCCGGGCTGCACAAGCCGCGCACGCTGCTGGGCGAGCGGCTCAACGACGTCGTGCGCACGACGTGGGCCGAGGTCGACGTGATCGGCTTCTGTCTGCCGGCGAACGAGAAGCTCGGTCCTGGTGACCGCTTCATCGCGAAGGAACTGGCGTCGATCAAGAAGACGCCGAAGATCGCGATCGTCACGAAGACCGACCTGGTGGACGGCAAGACACTGGCCGAGCAGCTCATCGCGATCGACCAGCTCGGCGTGGAGCTCGGCTTCGAGTGGGCCGAGATCGTCCCGGTGTCGGCGGTCGCGGACCAGCAGGTCGACCTGCTCGCCGACCTCATCGTCCCGCTGCTGCCCGAGGGACCCGCGCTCTACCCCGAGGGCGACCTGACGGACGAGCCCGAGCAGGTGATGGTGGCGGAGCTGATCCGCGAGGCGGCGCTGGAAGGGGTGCGCGACGAGCTGCCGCACTCCATCGCGGTCGTGGTGGAGGAGATGCTCCCGCGCGAGGACCGCCCCGCCGACAAGCCGCTGCTCGACATCCACGCCTTCGTCTACATCGAGCGGCCCAGCCAGAAGGGGATCATCATCGGCCCCAAGGGCAAGCGGCTCAAGGAGGTCGGCATCAAGTCCCGCAAGCAGATCGAGGCACTGCTGGGCACGCCGGTCTTCCTGGACCTGCACGTGAAGGTCGCGAAGGACTGGCAGCGCGACCCGAGGCAGCTGCGCAAGCTCGGCTTCTGAGCCGGCGCTCCCCGGCTTCCGAGCCCGCGGACCCCGGCCGCTCCGTCCGCGGGCCCCGGCTTCTCCGTCCGCGGGCCCTGTTTTTCAGTCCACCCCCCGGATCCGCCCCACCAGCACCGCCCCGGCCAACCCGATCACCGCCGCCACCAGGTACAGAACCCGGTAGCCGCCGAGATACGTCACGATCGGCGCGGCCAGGGCGGGGGCGGCGACCTGGGGGAGGGCGTTGGCGATGTTGATCACGCCCAGGTCCTTGCCCCGGTTCAGGGCCTCGGGCAGCACGTCGGTCATCAGGGCGAAGTCGACGGAGGTGAACACGCCGAAGCCGATCCCCAGGACCGCCGCCGCGACGATCGCGCCCGCCCAGGTCTGCCAGCCGGCCAGCGCCGCCGTGGCCACCGCCATCAGCACGCCCGACCAGATGACGAAGGGCTTGCGGCGGCCGACCCGGTCCGACCAGACCCCGCCGACGACGACCGTCGCGAGGAGGGTCAGGGCGTTGACCGCCGTGAGGATCAGGACGCCCTGGTCGGGGTCGGGGTGGTGCAGACGGTCCCGCAGGTAGTAGAGCAGGTACAGCAGCACCAGCGCGTTGCTCAGATTGATCAGGAAGCGGGTCAGCCAGGCCCAGGCCAGGTCCGGATGGCGGCGCGGGCTCAGCCAGAAGCCGGCCAGGAAGGCGCGCGCGGACCAGGCCGGCCGCCGCGCGCGCGACAGACGCGGATCGTCGTGGCACAGGACGTACGGCAGGACGCCCACGGCGGTGAACACCGCGCACGCCGCGTAGCCCGCCCCGATGCCGCCCGCCGCCGTCGCCAGGCCGGTGCCGCCGACCACGCCCAGGATCTGGGCCGCGCCCAGCCAGCCGCCCACGGCGCCCCGTTGGGACCGCGGCACGTGGTCGGGGACCGCCGCCGTGATCGCCGCGAAGGCCGCGTTGAGGGTCAGCTGGACCAGACACCAGGCCGCCGTCATGGTCCACACGCCGTCCGCGCCCGCGAGCAGCAGCAACGACAGCGCGCCGCCCGCCGCGCCGGCCACGATCCACGGTGTACGGCGGCCCCGGCGGGCCGTGGTGCGGTCCGACAGGGCGCCGAACAGCGGGTTGGCGACCAGGGACACGACCGCGCCCACGCCGGTCACCCAGGCCAGCATCGCCTCCTTCGACAGGCCGGAGCCGGGCGCGAAGTCCTCGGTCTGGGAGGCCAGCAGGATCTGGAGCGGGCCGAACCAGCCGACCCAGATGGCCCCGTTGGCGAGCGCGAGGGCCGCGGTCCAGCCCCGGCCGACCCGTTCGACGGGCTCGGCGAGCGCCCGCGGGGGCCGGGTGTCCGTCATCTCTGGGCCCGCAGCACGTCCCGGAACCAGGCGTACGACGCCTTCGGGGTCCTCGCCAGGGTCCGGTAGTCGACGTGGACGAGACCGAAGCGGCGCGCGTAGCCCTCCGCCCACTCGAAGTTGTCCAGCAGCGACCACACGAAGTAGCCCCGCACGTCGACGCCCGCCTCCACCGCGCGGTGCAGCGCCCGCAGATGGCCGTCCAGGTAGGCGATGCGGTCCTGGTCGTCGAGGCCCTCGTAGGAGCAGCCGTTCTCGGTGATGACGACGGGCGGGAGCCGGTCGCCGTAGCGCTCGTGGAACGTGGTGAGTACTTCGGTGAGGCCCTCCGGCACCACCGGCCAGCCGAAGTCCGTCACCGGCGTGCCCTCGATCTCCTGCACGGAGAAGGGGAGTTCGGCCGGCATGACGACACCGCCGAACTCGATCTCCGCGCCCTGCGGGGCGCCCACCTTCGTCGGGGCGTAGTAGTTGACGCCGTACCAGTCGATGGGTTCCGCGATGACCTTCAGGTCCGACTCCACGTCACCCGGCATCAACTCGCCCAGCCCCTCGGGGTACTGGCCGAGCAGCAGCGGTTCCGCGAAGAGGCGGTTCAGCAGGACGTCGTAGAAGGCGGCGGCCTCCAGATCGGCCGGTTCCGGTGAGGCGGGCCAGACCGGGCCGTGCGAGTTGGCGATGCCGATGTCCGTGGCGCCGGCCGCCCGCAGCGCCCGTACGGCCAGCCCGTGGGCCAGCAGTTGGTGGTGGGCGACCGGCAGGGCGTCGAAGAGCAGCTTCCGGCCGGGGGCGTGGACGCCGAGGGCGTGTCCCAGCAGGGTGTGCTCCGCGGGCTCGTTCAGGGTGATCCACTTGCCGACGCGGTCGCCGAGCCGGTCGGCGACCCGTGCCACATGGTCGGCGAAGCGGGCCGCGGTGTCCCGGTCGAGCCAGTCCAGTCCGGCCGGGAGGTCCCAGTGGAAGAGGGTGGGCACGGGCCGGACGCCCGCCGCGCACAGCTCGTCCACCAGACGGTCGTAGAAGTCCAGGCCGCTGCCGTCGCCGAAGCGGACCCGCGGCCAGGAGACGGAGAAGCGGTACGCGTCCACGCCCAGGCCGGCGAGCAGGGCCACGTCCTCGCCGTAGCGGTGGTAGTGGTCGCAGGCCACCGCCGCCGTCGAGCCGTCCTTCACCCGCCCGGGCTCGGCCGTGAACGCGTCCCACACGGACGGCTCACGCTGGTCGGCCGCCCCTTCGATCTGATGGGCCGAGGTCGACACGCCCCACAGGAAGCCGGCCGGGAACTGGGGCATCGGATGCGCCGCGTCGCGCGATTCAGTCGCCATGGGCCGGATCATCCGTACCGTCGGTAACGGAAGTCAACGGGCAGGCGTGAACAAGCGGTTAGGCTCCCTCCTTCAGTACGCGGGAGACCAGCGTCCGCTGTTCCGCGGTCAGCCGGGGGTCGGCCGCGTACACCGTCCGGCCGTCGACCGTGATCTCGTAGCCGAAGCCGTCCGGTACCCCGGCCGGTGGCGTGCCCCGGCCCACGGCCAGTGCCTTCTCGGCCAGGGCCTGCCACTCGTGCGCGTCGGGCCGCCCCGAGGTGTCCACCTCGGCGTGCCGCTCGATGCCCGCGAATCCGCCCGTGCGCCTGATCTGAATACGCATGGGTCCGTGTCTAGTACGGAACTAGAGCGTGCGCACCCCCACCTGTTCCCAGGCCTTCAGCACCGCCTGGAGCTCCTCGCCCTCGCCGTACCGCGCCCGCGCGGCGGACACCGTGAGCGTGCCGAAGTCGGCGAACAGGGCGTCCTCCTTCAGTTCGCCGCCGGTCAGCACGTCGTACCAGACCTGGCCCGCCCGTTCCCAGGCGTGGCCGCCGAGGGCGGTGGCGGCGAGGTAGAAGGCGTGGTTGGGGATGCCGGAGTTGATGTGGACACCGCCGTTGTCGCGGCCGGTGCGCACGAAGTCGTCCATCGTCGCGGGCTGGGGGTCCTTGCCGAGGACGTCGTCGTCGTACGCCGTGCCCGGCTCCTTCATCGAGCGCAGCGCGGTGCCGGTGACCCGCGGGGCGAGCAGGCCCGCGCCGATCAGCCAGTCGGCCTCGGCGGCCGTCTGGCCGAGCGTGTACTGCTTGATGAGCGAGCCGAAGACGTCGGACAGCGACTCGTTGAGGGCGCCGGGCTGGCCGAAGTAGGTGAGGTTGGCCGTGTACTGCGTGACGCCGTGGGTGAGTTCGTGTCCGATGACGTCGATCGGGAGGGTGAAGTCGAGGAAGATCTCGCCGTCGCCGTCCCCGAACACCATCTGCTCGCCGTTCCAGAAGGCGTTGTTGTAGTCGCGGTCGTAGTGCACGGTCGCGTCCAGCGGCAGGCCGGCGCCGTCGATCGAGTCGCGCGCGTACGCGTTCAGGTACAGCTCGAAGGTGGCGCCCAGGCCCGCGTAGGCGCGGTTGACCGTGGCGTCCCTGGTCGGGTCGTCGCCCTCGCCGCGGACCTTCCTGCCGGGCAGGTCGGTGTGGTGGCGGGCGTCGTACAGGGTGCGCTGCGGCTTGTCGGGCGCGGTCGCCGGGGCGACCGCCGGGGCGCCCACGACGGTGGTCAGCCGGCGGTGGGTGCGCTCGAAGGCGTCGCGCTCCAGGGAGCGGCGGGCGGGACCGGACAGCGCGGGGTCCTCGTGCTGGGCGAGCTTGTCGAGGACGTGGGGCGGGACGATTGTGCAGAAGACGGGCTCGGAGCCCCCGTGTGTCGTCATGCCCGGCACCTTTGCACTGCGTTATGCCGCTGTCACTACCCGCAACCATGATTGGTGAAATACGGGGACAAAGGGTTCTGGTGAAGGTCACGGAGTGGTATGGAGCACTCTTTGTCTCTTTTGTTCGCTATGTTCCGCCGGTCCCGCATACTGGAACAGGCCCGCACATCAGGTGCGGCTCGGCTAGGCTGCGGAGCATCATGCGTTTCGGGCTGCTTCTCCTTAGCTGCCGCGGCGAGGGCCTGTAGTCGAGGCCGACCCCCTCCCCGCGGAGCTTGGCGTTGCGTCGTCGGCCGTCCTGTCGGACACCTTCTCGAGGAGCCCACGCAATCATGGCGAACCGTCAGCAGCCCAGTTCCCTGCCGACCCACAAGTACGGCCGTTACGAGCAGGTCGACATCCCTGACCGCACCTGGCCGGACCGGCGGATCACCGAGGCCCCCCGCTGGCTCTCCACCGACCTGCGCGACGGCAACCAGGCACTGATCGACCCGATGTCGCCCGAGCGCAAGCGCCGGATGTTCGACCAGCTGGTCAAGCTGGGCTACAAGGAGATCGAGGTCGGCTTCCCGGCCTCCGGACAGACCGACTTCGACTTCGTGCGCTCGATCATCGAGGAAGAGGGCGCGATCCCGGACGACGTGACGATCTCCGTACTGACCCAGGCCCGCGAGGACCTGATCGAGCGGACCGTGGAGTCGCTGAAGGGCGCCCGCCGCGCCACCGTCCACCTGTACAACGCCACCGCCCCGGTCTTCCGCCGGGTCGTCTTCCGCGGCTCCAGGGACGAGATCAAGCAGATCGCCGTCGACGGCACCCGTCTGGTCGTCGAGTACGCGGAGAAGCTGCTGGGCCCCGAGACAGAGTTCGGGTACCAGTACAGCCCCGAGATCTTCACCGACACCGAGCTGGACTTCGCCCTGGAGGTCTGCGAGGCGGTCATGGACGTCTGGCAGCCCGGACCGGGCCGCGAGATCATCCTGAACCTGCCCGCGACGGTCGAGCGTTCGACGCCCTCCACGCACGCGGACCGCTTCGAGTGGATGCACCGCAACCTCTCCCGCCGCGAGCACGTCTGCCTGTCCGTCCACCCGCACAACGACCGCGGTACGGCCGTCGCCGCGGCCGAGCTGGCGCTGATGGCCGGCGCCGA